>JAFEAV010000030.1 GCA_018266215.1 Cyanobacteria bacterium SZAS LIN-3
AGAAAGTCTGTGGCGGTCACGACCCGGTCACCCGCTGAGTTGCGCATTTTGAGCAGTCGACCGCCGCTTGCCTGGCTAAATACGGGCATCACCAGGAATCCCGTGTCGCGTTTCAACAAGGCGATAGTTTCAATGCCGGCGAAAAATTTCTGGTAGAGCTCATGCCCTACATATAAATTTCCGTTCTTTATTGAGACGACTTCCGCCATAACTTAGGCCTCGGCAATTACCCTGCTATTCTCTACTCGATTGAGTATCTTTTCCACAACCACATCCGCCGATGCCTTTACAGTATCACTCAGCTCCAGGCCAAACTCCAACTTGGCAGCTTCAATCAGAAAAACTTGAATATCTTTTGGGAAATCCTCTTTGAATATCTGCTTCCCTGCGTAGAGGGCGTGATCCCAGCGAAAGTCGTGCAGGCCGAAGGTTGGTTTGTGACAATTCTCCAGCACCTCCCCCGGTACCTCAAATATTGCTCCAGGCTCCGACTCGCTTCTGTTGGCATCGATAATAATCAGTGCTTTCGTACCACGCGCCTGGAACATGACTTCCATGCCGCCGGTTCCAGCGTCGAAGATACGCACGTTTATGTCTGCCGCATTTGGCAATTTTGTCTTCAATTGCTGGACGACGTAAACACCAACGCCATCATCGCAGCGATTGGAGTTGCCGCAGCCTATGATAGTCAGTGTCGGCCTTAAATCCGCCATAGTCGGCACCACCATTCAGGCTCGGCCGGCAGATTGATTTCCGGCAGGTTGCACCATTTGCGGTGATTGAGGTAGTAAATGCATTCGAGGCAGCGCATGTCTTCTACAGGATGATCTAAGTAACCGGCCACGACTAATTTTTTTTCGACATCGGATGCATCGATTTCGGCCAGTTCGGCGACAATGGCGTCAAACTGGGTATTGGACTCGGGAACCGGCTCAGTATGCGTTTTTAGACCGGACTTCAACATGTTTGAAATCCGGTCCAATAACTCTTTGTCGTCGTCCGCACTCACCGCGCGTAAGTTCAGGCGGTCCTGAATCGAGCCAGTTCCGCTCCCGTCTTGGCGTCATGCGCATGCACCGTGCAGACCAGGCAAGAGTCATAGGAGCGCGCAACATGGCCGACTTCAACCGGATCTGTCGGGTCCTTGATCGGTGTACCTACCAGAGCTTCTTCTATTGGTCCTCTTGCTCCAGCGGCACTTCTGGGGCCAACGTTCCATGTCGTAGGAGCAATGATCTGATAGTTCTTAATTTTGCCGTCTTTGACGTCGATCCAGTGGCAAAGCGCTCCGCGAATCGCTTCTGTGGCACCCCAGCCCTGGCCGTCCTTTTCTTTTGGTTTGATGTACCAGGGATCATTCAGTTTGAACTCGCGCAGGCAATGTTCGATATTGCGATAGATAGCTTTGAATTCGTGCATTCGTGCGAAGTGTCGCAGGAGTACACTGGCGCCGCCCATCTTTTTATACATATCGAGTACCAGCGGGTCCTGGTGTTGCCAGCTCTCCATGTGTTTGCCGCCATAGACCAGTTGGCGTGCCAGGGGCCCTGCTTCAAGGCGCCCGAAGTCCTGGTGAGATACCGCTGTGGCCCATGAATATTTACCGTCAAAATCCGGCGTGTTTTTGGAGATGGGTTTTGTGACACGGTCGAATGGGTGGGTCGGTCCCTTTTCGTCGTACCAGGCATGCTCCATATCTTCACGACAGAAGCCCTGCTCCATCAATTTGTGAATATCACTTTCTGCCACGTAGATACCGCTGGGCATGCGCATTGCTGCATTGCGACCCTGGATCGTTGGCTTTTGATATTTGTCTTCGTTTGGTAGATAGCCCCAGGTGACGTAGCGCCCGCAGCCAACACCATATTTGTCCAATCCGGTATCCATACCCATGCGCCAGAACATACCCAGGTCAGAGTTTGCATGCTCCGGTTTTTCGTCCAGCCAGTTGAGGAAATCCTCGTACGTGCGAATTTCTTCATAGCGTTCCATTGAGCATCCGAGCCAGACATTTTCTATCCAGTTGGTGCGGAAATGTTCAAGTATTCCCCAGGATCTGGTCACATCGGTCAGGGTCGGGGCGCACATTACGCCACCGGGTACCATGTAGCTGGAATGCGGCCATTGCCCCCCGAAGAGTGCATAAATCTCAACCGGGCGCGCGGAGAGAGTTACTCCGATCTCGTAGTTGACGCCTGTGAACGGCGAGTAGCGTCGGACAGCTTCCTCGTAAAACTTGCTCTCTTTGTAGTTTTTATTGACCATGTCAATCATGAAGAGCCCGTAGTGGTGACGGGGCAGACTCTGCAAGCTCTCCGACAGCTGACCGATGTTGCGGGCGAGTATGGCGTTGCGCGGGACATCGGTGCCCCACGCAGTGTCGAGCGCCCAGGCGGCGCAGGTGAGGTGCGAAGCACCACAGATGCCGCATGCTCGTGGAGTCACCACCAGTCCGGCTTGCGGATCCTTGCCCCGCAGGATTACCTCAAATCCGCGAAACAATTCCGCCTGTGTCCAGGCGTTGACTACCACCCCGTCTTGAATGTCGACGCGCACGTCGAGGTCGCCTTCGACACGTCCTACGGGGGATATGTCCAGAGTCTGCGTCGTTCCCGCCATTTTTCAATTCCTCATGACTTTCAGTAGATCAAACTACAAACATATCTTCTTCCGCCCATTTCGGAGCAGCGGCCTTGGCAGCACCCGTATATTTGATGTACGAGTTTTTGTCCACCCCGGTCGGCAGTTCCTTTGGCACGCCCATAACTGTCTGTGTTTTGAAGACAGTGCCGGGCGCAAGGTCATGAAACGGAAATTCCGGTTCGGTGCAACCCATGCATGGCATGCCGGCGCGGGTCTTGGAAGATTGTCTGTTCCAGAGAATTCTATTGCAGGGAGAATGAGTCATAGGACCACGGCAGCCGAGATCATAAAACAGACAGCCGTTGCGCTGGCCAAACTGGGTCATGGAGACCTTGTAGGCAAAGTGCATGTTGCGAGTGCAGCCGGTCTGCGTGAAGCTCTGGAAAAATGTCTTTGGTCTCTGATATTCATCCAGGGTAAGATCGCCGGCTCGGCCGGTCGCCACCGCTACCAATATTTGGGTTACCCAGTCCGGGTGCGCTGGGCAGCCCGGGATGTTAATAACCGGCAGGCCGGATTTTCCTTTGAAATCTTTGCCCAGCGAACCGCCCTTGGTTTTTTTCAAAAACTGCAGCCCCTGAGAATCTGACGGGTTTGGTGCCATCGCCGGGATGCCGCCCCAAGTTGCGCAGTCACCTATGGCTACAACGAAATCAGCGGCCGCAGACAGCTCCTTCACCCATTCCTTCATCGGTCGCCCGGCGAAGCGATTCCAGGTGCCGGTGCCATCGGGAGCGTTGACCACGGTTCCTTCAAAAACAAAAATGTCGAGCTTGATTTTGCCCGACACGCAGTCCTTTAAAAGCTGTTGCAGATTGTTGCCCAACTCAACACCCAGCGACGGATGCCAGAGAATATTGATGCCGAAGTCCGTGACCAGATCGCAGGCGCTTGGTTCCTCTGCGTTTAGAAAAGACATGGTGTTGCCGGAACACGCACCACCCTGTAGCCACAATAGGTTTGCCATCCATGCTTCTCCTGGTTAGGTTTGCAACTGATTCTATTGTTCCACCTTTTGATTCGCAGGCAAATGCTTGCAGGTAAGCAAAAGTCCAGATTTAATTATGGGAATCCTTGCTTTCTGGAAGGTTAACAATAGCGAATGGTCAACTTTAACCGTGGGGTGAATTTTTCATGTCGCCCACGTCTGGCCATTCATTCGATCTCCTCCTGTCTCTTGTGTGAGGATGCTATTGTTAACAAAGTAGGAGCTTCTTCTTCGCGGCGTAATTGGAGCATGATTTGAGCAAGCAACTGGCCCATCATCAGTACGAGCAGGCGCTTGCTGCGCTGGATGACGGTACGGCAACCGTCACGGAAAAAGTGGAAATGCTCGTGGAAATTGCCATGGGTTTGCAGCAGCGCCCCAAGTCCCCGGAGCAATTGATTGACGCGATATTTCTCTATGACCGCGCTCTCGAGCTTTGCCCGGAGGATGAGCGGCTTCTTGGTGCTCGCATCCGCGCCCGCAAAGCGACGGCACTACAGATGGTGCCAAGTGAGGAGGTGGGGTATTTACTTCAAGCTCGCGATGAGTTGGAAGCAGCTCTCACTATTTTGAATGAAGAGGGCATCAAGGAAGAGATTGCTGAGGCGCAGATGAATCTCGCACTTGTGCTTCAGACTCTGTCTCAGGCTCACCGGGCGAAAATCACCGATGCCATCTCCATCTACCAGCAAGCTTTGCGCACCTTCACCCGGGACGCCTTTCCTGCCGAATATGCCATCATTCACAATAATTTGGCCACGGCATTTCTCTCCATGCCTATGTCCGATGAGCGGGGCAAGATGCGAGAGGCCCTTGCCGTTCAATCTTTTGAGGCCGCCCTGGAAGTGATTACCATTGAGGACAGTCCGAGTGAGTATGCCATGTTGCAAAACAATCTCGGCAACGCATTGCAGTATGTTTCTTCCAGTCATGCGGTGGAGAATAATCTGAGGGCACTTGAAGCTTACGATGAGGCTCTCAAGGTGCGCACCGAACAAACTACTCCGCTTCCTTATGCTACGACGATAGCGAACAAGGCCAATTGTCTGCGCAATTTGCCCGATGATGTCGAGCATCCGGAGCGGGGCAACGAGGGGCGCCTTGTCCAGGCCCGACAACTATACCGAGATGCTGAGCGCATCTTTGCCGCCTATGGCGACATGGGCAAGGTTGCCGTGCTTGGCGAAGTGCTGGCGGAGATTGAAAAGGAGCTTGGTGATAAGCGTTCGCATCGTGGGCAAGACAAGTTTGGCGATTCGCCTGTATAGGTGGGGAGGGGCATATGGAATCATTTGGGCAAAGTCTTAGTTCAAATCAAATCGACTTTACTACAGGGGCAGTCTGGCTTGCTGCGTCGTTGCTTTGCGGGGGTGGGGCCGGGTCTTTGAGCGCGCTCAAGCTCGCCGGTAAGGATATCGGCAACGAGCTGGCTTTGATGATGGGCAGTGTCTTCGGTGCGGTGGCTGCCGTGCCTGGCATTCTCGTTGGACTGATTGTCCTCAAGTTTATTTAGGAGACCGCCATGTTTGATGCATTTCTAGACGCGCTAAAGTTGTTTCTCCGGGGAAAGCTCTTCCGCGATTTCCCCTCGGTCGTTAAACGTACGCTCATAGGCAACGCGGTTGCCGCAGTGCTTCTCATCGTTCTGGCCAAAGTGGGCTTGCCCCTTTATGTGGCTATTCCGATCGCCAGCATCGTGGCCGGTGCTCTCCAGCCCTGGCTGTTCAAAGATCTTAAATACGCTTAGGTCCAGCAGGGATGAGTATGCCAGTAAGCAATTCGGCCGCTGAAGAAGTCACCCTTGAAAAATTGCTGAAGGATATCGAGTCACTCGAGTCTATTGTTTCTAATTGGGATGAGCAGCAGCGCATGACTGTGCGCGCTCTGAGAAAGGCGATTGACGACCTGAATAAGGAAGCGCTAGCAAGAGTTATACGGGGGTTGAAGAAAAATCCCGAGGCTTTGAGTTCACTTAAGGAGTTAACCGCCGACGAGGTGGTTTATTCGGTGCTCCGGCACCATGAGTTGATCAAGCCCTCGCTGCAGGAACGCATTGAGCAGGCGCTGGATTCGGTGCGTCCGATGCTTCAGGGGCACGGGGGCAATGTCGAGCTAGTGGCGGTTGAGCCTCCGTCTAAGGCTGTGGTGCGGCTTATCGGCGCCTGCAGCGGTTGTCCTGCTTCGGAATTGACCCTGAGTGAAGGGGTAGAAAAAGCTATTAAAGAACACTGCCCTGAAATAACGGTGATTGAAAAAGCCAAGGGCATCTGCGCCACCGCTGCTGATATGCCTATTAATTTCATCAGTCCTTTTGCTCGGGGGCAGGAGAAACAGTGGATATTTGTCGCTAACTTTGATGAGCTGCCGGACAATGAGCTGGTCGTGCGCGAAATATCCGGCGAATCGGTCATACTTGTAAGGCTGGACAGTAATATTGTTTGCTATCAGAACGCCTGCGCTCATCTGGGCATGGCGCTTGATATGGGCGAAGTCAAAGACGGCGTCCTGAAATGTCCCTACCATGCCTTTGAATATGTTTTGAAAAGTGGTGAATGCATAACTGTGCCCGAAGTGCAGCTGCATACCCACGCCGTGCGCGTCGTCGATAATCGTGTGGAGGTAAGCTTTTCGTGACGTCCAAACGGGTCAGCCTGAAAGTATCTCCCGAAGCGGGACTGCGAGTTTCCTCCGCTCGAAAGCCGACCTTTCACCAATTGGTTAACCCTGCGCCGCTCGTCGTGCTGGGCAATGAGCGCGTGCCGGCCTTGATCTCAGAATCTATCATCCCCAGTGCTGAGACTTGCTTTGGGCCCCGCGGTGCTTGTTTGACCTCCGCCGATGGCCCTCTCTGGGTTTGCGACACCGGGCATCACCGTCTGTTGGGCTGGAATAAGTTGCCGTCCAGGGACCGCGCTCCGGCTGATTGGGTAATCGGGCAGCTGGATTTTAACTCGGAGGGGCGCAACGGCAAGGCTGAAGTTGGGCCGACCACAGTCAATGTGCCCACTGGTATTTGTGCTTTGGAAGGCGGCCTTGCCGTGGCCGATGCCTGGAACCATCGCATCCTTATCTGGCATAAGGTGCCGCGCAGCACTAACGTCCCGGCCGATATCGTCCTGGGTCAGGATGATTTCACAACCGGGCAGGCCAACCGGGGCGCCGATCATCCCGGGGCCGAAACCCTTCACTGGCCCTACGGAGTCTACTACCGTGCCGGTAAACTCTTTGTCGCCGATACCGGTAACCGGCGAGTGCTCATCTGGAGCAAACCCCTTACGGAAAACGGTCAGAAAGCTGACCTTGTTTTAGGGCAGAACGACTTTGCCACCCGCGATGAAAACGCCGGCGCCGATCCGTCCGCCATGAGCATGCGCTGGCCGCATTCCATGACCTTCTGGAAGGAAAGATTTTGCGTCAGTGATGCAGGCAATAACAGAATTCTCGTCTGGGCAAAATGCCCGGAGGCAAGTGCTGCTCCGGCCGATGGCGTCATTGGTCAGGCGGATTCCACTAATGTGGATTTTAACCAGGCATTTTACTGGCCACGCTGCAATACTCTCAATATGCCCTATGGTATTACTTCCAGTGGCGACTGGCTGATCGTTGCCGATACTGCAAACTCACGCATGCTTGCCTGGCGCGATGGTGGTTTGAAGCAGGACGATGCTTCGGCGCTTTTCGGGCAGAATGACTTCCACGAGAAAGGTGATAATCGCTGGCAACCGGCAGCCGCCGATAGTCTTTGCTGGCCATACGGCGTGCAGGCTGTGGATTCATTGGTCGTTATGGCTGACTCCGGCAATAACCGGGTGTCAATTTGGAAACTGGCTCTATGACTATAGATTCCGGAATTGATACTAATAAGCTGGTTGGCTGGTCCATTCGTGTGCGCGGCACGGTGCAGGGTGTGGGCTTCCGCCCGACTGTTTATAAGGTCGCCAATGAGCACGGCATAAGAGGCTCGGTGCTCAACGACGGCGAAGGGGTGCTCATCGAAGCCTGGGCCGACGAGGCCGGATTGGTTCGTTTTGTGCAGGCTATCTATGATAACTGTCCACCCCTGGCGACGATTGAAAAAATCGAGCACGTCGTTTTGGCTGCATCTTCATTACTGTCTGACGATGAAATTCCCCAGGGTTTTTCCATTACCAAAAGCACTGGTAACAGGGCCGATACGCAAATCAGCCCGGATGCGGCGACCTGTGAAGCCTGTCTGGACGATTCCTTCAGTCCTTTCAGCCGTCGCTTCCGCTATCCGTTTACCAACTGCACGCACTGCGGACCCCGCCTCTCCATCATCAAGTCCATTCCATATGATCGATCCGCTACCAGCATGTCCGGCTTCAAGATGTGCGCGCAGTGTCAGGCTGAGTACGAAGACCCCGATGACAGGCGTTTCCATGCCCAGCCCAATGCCTGCCACGCCTGTGGACCGCGCGCCTGGTTGGAACGTACCGACGGCCGCGCAATATGTGTCGATAGCCTCAGTCAGCTGGATTTTGTCGATGCTGCGGCAACCCTCATCCAGCGTGGCGAGATCCTCGCGATTAAAGGGATCGGTGGATTTCACCTCGCCTGCGATGCTACCAATGAAGCTGCTGTAGCCGAGTTGCGCCGCCGTAAGAATCGTTATCACAAACCTTTCGCTCTAATGGCCCGCGATCTGACTGTGGTGGAGCAGCATTGTGCGGTGAGTGAAATTGAACGCAAGCAGCTGCAGTCTCATGCGGCACCAATAGTGGTGCTGGATAGACTGGCTGATTGCAAGAGTACCAAGGCTGTTGCTGAATCGGTGGCGCCCGGTCAGAAAACTCTTGGCTTTATGCTGCCCTATACGCCCCTTCATCATCTCCTGCTTAAGCGCCTGGCTGTCCCAATCGTGCTTACCTCCGGCAACCTTTCTCATGAGCCTCAATGCATCAGCAACGAAGACGCCAAAGAGCGATTGTCGTCAATAGCCGATTACTTTTTGCTGCATGATCGAGACATAGTAAATCGGCTCGATGATTCTGTTGTGCGCGTTGTCTCTGAACGGCCTATGTTCTTGCGTCGCGCCCGTGGGGCTACCCCAGTGCCTGTCAATTTCCCTGAGGGTTTTGAGGAGGCTCCGGATGTTCTTGCTATGGGCGGAGAACTGAAGAGCACTTTTTGTCTTGCGAAAAATGCCCGTGCGATTATTTCACAGCATATTGGTGATCTGGAAGACGCCAGAACTTACGCTGATTATCAACACAATCTCGAGCTGTATTCAAACAGTTTCAAGCACCAGCCCTCCGCTATAGTCGTTGATCTGCATCCTGAATATTTGTCCAGCAAGCTGGGACGCCGCATGGCGCAAGACAAAAATCTGCCGCTCGTTGAAGTGCAGCATCATCATGCCCACATCGCGGCCGTGCTGGCCGACAATCTCTGGTCTCTTCATGCCGGACCGTTACTGGGTGTGGCTCTGGATGGCCTGGGCTATGGTGCCGATGGCACCATCTGGGGTGGCGAATTTCTCCTGGCTGATTACACAAGCTTTGAGCGACTGGGCACCTTCAAGCCGGTAGCGCTTCTCGGTGGCAGCAAGGCAATGTATGAACCGTGGCGCAATACTTACGCGCATATCATGGCTGAGATGGGCTGGCCGTCGTATAAGATGAATTTTGAGGAGCTGGAACTGACCCGGTTTTTTGAATCCAAACCGCTGGCTACCTTCGAGAGTATGCTCAAATCAGGGACCAATGCACCGCTTTCCTCGTCCTGTGGTCGCTTGTTTGACGCCGTCGCCGCCGCTGTCGGCATCTGCCGTGAGCAGGCGAGTTACGAAGGCCAGGCCGCTATCGAGCTGGAGGCGGCGGTGGATATGAATACATTGCTCAACGAGACCGAGGAGCTGGCTTATCCCTTTACTGTCCCCCGCCTCGGCGGCAAGGGTATTCCCTATATTGAACCTTTATCCGTATGGCAGGCCGTGCTTGGCGATCTTTACCTGCACACCGATAAGGGCATTATTGCTGCGCGCTTCCACAAGGGGCTGGCGAAGGCAATAGTCCACATGGTCCTCAAACTCTGTACCATCAATGGCGAGCGCTGGATGAACACCGTCGCGCTCTCCGGTGGCGTATTTCAGAACAAAATCCTGCTGGAGTTGGTACAATCCCGACTCTCAGCCGAGGGATTCAAAGTACTGACGCATCAGCAGGTGCCGGCCAACGATGGGGGCATTGCGCTTGGTCAGGTGGTCGTCGGTGCGGCATCGCAGATTCTCAAAGACAAGGAGCGGAGCCATGTGTCTTGGCATACCTGGGCAAATAGTTGAAATAATCGACGAGCAAAAGAAGCTTGCCAAGGTTGATGTCTCGGGCGTCAAGCGGCAGGTCAACATTGCCTGCATCGTCAACGATGAACACCCTGTGGCCTCTTGCGTCGGTGACTGGGTGCTTGTGCATGTGGGCTTTGCCATGAGTCGCATCGATGAAGAGGAAGCCCGCAAGACTCTCGAATTGTTGATAGAACTGGGTGAGGCGCAAAAGGAAATCGAGTCAATGTCTCGGTCGGCGGTTCCCAGCCATGAGTGATACAGGCAAGCGATTGGAAGCGCTTTATCCTTTCCTTCATGGGAAGGGCAAAGAGCCGCTGGCCGAAAATGCATCTCTGCTGGAGTCTATCCAACGAAAAGCCGCCCAGAGTATTGCTGAAAAGGAGCGATTCTTTGCCGACAACGCTCAGGCTCTGATTGATGCCGCTACGGCGGTCGCCGCTGTTTACCGGGCGAAGCGCACAATGTTTACCATGGGAAATGGCGGGTCGAGTTGTGACGCCATGCATTTTGCCGTCGAATTTCAGCACCCTGTTACGGCCGGTAGGCCATCTTTGCCCTGCATCAGTCTGACTACCGATACTGCCATGATCAGTGCCGTAGCAAATGACGTCGGCGTCGATGCGATTTTCAGTAGGCAGATAGAAGCGCTCGGACGAGAGGGCGATGGACTGATTGGATTTTCGACCAGCGGCAATTCTAAGAATCTGCTCCAGGCTTTTCGCACTGCCAAAAAGCTTGGCCTCACAACTATCGGTATGACCGGTGGTGATGGTGGCGCTATGCTGTCTTCCGGTGTGGTCGATCATTGTCTGGTTGTAAAAACAGATTCCATCCATCGCGTGCAGGAAGTGCATGTCGCGTCGTATCACATACTCTGGGACCTGGTGCACACATTGCTGGCGGATTACCGCGGCTTGACGGGGCAGGAGGGCAATCAATGAAATTTGTTGACGAATTCAGAGATCCCGCACTGGCAAAGACATTGATCGAAGAGATCAATAAATTAGTCCTGGAAATACCATTTGCCACTCAGCGGCCGATCCAGATTATGGAATTTTGCGGCGGACATACGCACACCATTTTTCGCTATGGCATTGAACAGTTGCTGCCCCGGTGCATTGAACTTGTGCACGGCCCTGGCTGTCCTGTTTGTGTGCTGCCTATGGGGCGAGTCGATGACTGTGTTTCACTGGCCGAGCGCAAAGAAGTGATATTCACCACATTTGGTGACGCTATGCGGGTGCCCGGTTCTAAAAAGAGTTTGCTTCAGGCCAAGGCCGATGGCGCTGATGTGCGTATGGTCTATTCACCGCTGGATGCCCTGCACCTGGCGCACAAGCATCCCGACCGTGAGGTGATTTTCTTTGCCCTGGGCTTTGAGACCACCATGCCCAGTACTGCCCTCACTGTGCTCCAGGCTGAGGCGGATGGTCTGGAAAATTTCTCACTCTTTTGCAATCACATCACGACCGTGCCGACTATCAAAGCAATTCTTGATTCACCCGGGATGCAATTGGACGGTTTCGTCGCGCCCGGCCACGTCAGTATGGTTGTGGGTGAGCAACCTTTTCATTTCGTCGCCGAGAAATACAAAAAGCCGATTGTCATAACCGGATTTGAACCCCTCGATATTTTGCAGTCGATCTGGCTCTTGATAAAACAAATAGCCGAAGGCCGCTGTGTTGTTGAAAATCAATATGCCAGGGTCGTGCAGCGCGACGGCAATTCGCCGGCGCTTGAGGCCATGGCAAAAGTGTTTGAGCTGCGTGAGTTTTTTGAATGGCGCGGTCTTGGTTCTATTGATCATTCTGGCATTCGTATAAAAGATGACTATGCTCGCTTCGATGCCGAGCGTAAATTTCCAGTACCTAATATCAAAATTGCCGATCCCAAATCGTGTCAGTGCGGCGAAGTTTTGAAAGGCGTGATCAAGCCCTGGCAGTGCAAAGTTTTTGGCACATCTTGCACACCTGAGACTCCGATGGGAGCGCTGATGGTTTCCTCAGAAGGGGCCTGCGCCGCGTACTATAATTTTGGCAATTTGCCCGAACTCATGGCGCTTAAAGCCGAGAAGGAAAAGATGGAGGAGGCTCTGACATGACCTCGCCTTCTTCCGTGCCGGGTATGAGAAAGCGCACGGGTGTACTCCGGGCTGAGACAATCAATATGTCGCACGGCAGTGGCGGCAAGGCCATGCGTGATTTGATTGAAGATGTCTTTTTGAAAAGCTTTGACAATCCGCAGCTGGCAATGCTGGAAGACCAGGCCAGAATCGATCTGTCTGCTTTGACCGCGCTCGGTAATCGTCTGGCTATGACTACAGACTCCTATGTGGTCGACCCGATATTTTTTAACGGTGGCGATATTGGCAAGCTGGCCGTCTGTGGGACAGTCAACGATCTGGCGGTGGGCGGGGCTATACCTCTATATCTCACTTGCGGCATGATAATAGAAGAAGGTCTGTCCGTTGAAGATTTGCGCCGCATTGTGACCTCGATGAAGGCTGCTGCCGATGCTGCAGGAGTAACTATCGTCACCGGTGATACCAAAGTCGTCGACCGCGGCGCCGCCGATAAAGTGTTTATCAATACGGCCGGAGTAGGTGTCATCCCCCAGGCCTATAACGTAAGCTCTTTTAACGCTAAACCTGGCGACGTCGTACTTATTAACGGCTACATAGGCGACCATGGTGCGGCCATTGTTGGTGCGCGCGGAGACCTGGCTATCGAAAATGACATACATAGCGATTGTCAGCCTTTGAATCATTTGATTCAAGCTTTGCTGAAAGTTTGTCCGGAAGTTCATTGCATGCGAGATGCCACCAGGGGCGGTGTAGCATCCGTTCTAAATGAGTTTGCCATCAGTAGTCGTGTTTGTATAAAACTTCAGGAGACTGCAATTCCTGTTCGCACAGAGGTGCGAGGCATGTGTGAGATTTTGGGATTGGATCCCTTGTATCTGGCTAATGAAGGCAAGGTCGTGGTGGTTGTGGCGAAGGAACAGGCCGCGGCGGTTCTGGCGGCAATGCGTGCGCACGAAGCCGGAGTTGACAGTGCCATCATTGGAGAAGTCTCAGCGTCACCCGAGGAGACAGTCATATTAAAGACTTCCTTTGGCGGTGAACGCATCGTCGACATGCTCGTCGGTGATCAATTGCCGAGGATATGCTAGTGCATGAGTTAGGCATTACCCAGAATATTGTTGCTATCGTTGGCGAAAAGGCCGGCGACCAAAAGGTCAGCCGCGTAAAACTGGAGATTGGTAAGTTGTCGGCGATTGAACCGGAAGCCATTCGCTTTTGTTTTGATCTGTGTGCCAAAGGCACGTGTATTGAGGGCGCGGTTCTGGAAATTGATGAAATTGAAGGACGCGGCAAGTGCAATGTGTGTGGAGAGGAGATGCCCCTTACTCTTCTGGCAGGCATCTGCAGTTGTGGCAGTCTTAGCATTACTTGTCTGGCCGGGCAAGAATTGAAAATAAAGGAAATGGAGGTGGAGTGATGTGTACTACATGTGGGTGTTCCGATAATGCCACACCGAAAGTAGTGAATTTGCAGACCGGGAAATCTGTTTCACTGGAGAACGAGCCGATGGCCCAAGAGCATTCGCATAGCCACGATCATCACCACAGTCACGATCATGAGCACCATCATCATGAACACTCCCGTGAACATCCTCACGATCATTCCCACGAACATTCACACGACCACCACCCTGACCATGAGCACGCGCCCAGGGCTTCTAAAGTCATCACACTGGAAGAGCAGATCCTGGCCAAGAATGACAAACTGGCCGAACGCAATCGCGGTTGGTTTGAGGGCGCGAATGTCCTGGCTCTCAATCTTGTGGCTTCGCCGGGAGCAGGCAAAACGGCTTTGGTTGAACGCACCATTAAAGACCTCAAGGAAGAATTTGATATCTCTGTGATTGAAGGTGACCAGGCTACACTCAATGACGCAGATCGTATTCAAAAGACAGGCGCTAAAGTTGTCCAGATAAACACCGGAGCCGGCTGTCACCTTGACGCGCAGATGCTCGCCACTGGAATGAAGCAATTAGCACCTGCGCGTGATTCTGTCTTGTTTATTGAAAACGTTGGCAACCTGGTTTGCCCGGCGCTTTTTGATCTTGGTGAGCAGTGTAAGGTGGCGATTCTTTCTATCACCGAAGGCGAGGACAAGCCTGTCAAATACCCGCACATGTTTCGCGCGGCAGAGGTGCTGCTGCTCAATAAGATGGACCTGCTTCCTCATTTGAATTTTGATCTGGAGGCCTGCAAAAAGTACGCGCTTTCGGTCAATCCGACCATCAAAATATTCGAGATTTCCGCTACGACCGGTGCCGGGCTAGAAGCCTGGTATGACTGGATTCGGCAGGCGCGGAAATAGAGAGCTAATATCCCTGTTGTAAAGTACAGACTGGGTATGCGATTTAACCTGACCAACAATGGGCCAGGCTAAGGCAATCGGATATCATTATCCGATTGCGCCATTACCCGATCATTGCGGTTTTGAGCGACAACTGGTATCCCCGCGGCGCAAAAGGCGTCGGTGGTAAAGGCGGCACGGCGCACTAAAACTCCTCAAAATTGGTTCCGTTCTGCATTTGCAAGTGGCTCCTCTGCCAAGAATGGCAGAGGAGCTATCTGTAGGGAGCATTTCCTGTAGAATACGAACCAGAGGAAATTTGTTGGCTTGTTATCCCTACGATTTAAATCAATAGTTGCTCTGCTTGTCGGGTCCATCGCTCTCAGCTTCATGGTTGATGCCAGAGGAGACGAGCCCCGTAAAAGCACAAGCAGCGGCAATCCTGTGGCGACTTTCAAATTGCCTGGTAACACAATATATGGCTGGGTCGGCCACGTAAATTGGGCCGAACATGGAGGTATGCAGGAAGTTTCCCTCAGTGGTTCGCGTGTTGCTCGAGCTAATCTCACTGTGCCCATTGGTGACGGTTTGATGTTCCAAGCTTCCGGCGCTCTCAGTATGCAGCCGGATTTGATGGATCAATTTCCTGTGGCCGGAGTGCGAGGCTTTGTCTTTGACGGCACCGAACTGAATGACGCCGGCATCGCACACTGTGCCCGGTTTACTGAGGTGGAGCGACTTGGCCTGGATGCTACCGAGGTCGGTGACGGAGCTATTGCGGTGGCGGCGCGATTGCCGAGGATGAAGTTTCTAAGCGTGGGGCATTCCAATTGCAGGGCCGCCAATATAGCGCTTCTGAATAACTTGAAGCACCTGGAGTTTTTAGACTTGAACAGCAATTTACTAACACCCGGTGTCCTAAAGAATCTACACAGCGACAGCCTGAGAGTACTCGATCTGCGGCGTTGTCGCCTTGAAAACTCCGATATCGCTTATCTAACAAATGTGCCCAATCTTGTGCGTATTCGCATTGGTGAGAATAAGAAGCTCAACGATGATTGCATAGTGCACCTCAACCGACTGAAGAAGTTGCAATCAATCGATGTCTGTCTCACCAGTATTACAGCCGATGGTTTGTGCAAGTTGACGCCTCCTGGATTTAACATGCTCAAGGTTAATCCGGGGCAGTACTCAAAAGCTGAACTGGCTAAGATAAGAAAGCATTTCCCCGGTCTAAGTCTTTGGGGAGCCAATGATGGGCCTTCGGCTGATCCGTCATTGTTCAGACCGCTGCACTGATCTATTCGTCAGTAATGCGACTGATTTCGGCCATAAACGGTTTGCGCATGGCTTCTCCATCCTCAAGGCTGCTGCTGAGCCTGAGGCGTTCCGCCAATGCAGTGTTCAGCTGCCCACCGCCTGTCATTGCCGAAACATGCAAGGACTTTAGAGTCGGATGGTCGCGGAAGTGGTCGAACTGAGCTGCATCGAGTTCGACTTCATTAACTTTTCCTGGCTCGCCCCAACCGAGCGTCGCCGCTTCCAGTCTTGGTGCTGCCGAGATTTTTTGAATGACATCGCTTCCTTGAAGGTTGAAGACGCTGAGGAATCGCAAATTGTGAAAGGCCGACAAGTCAGGCATCATGCCTCCCTCAAGCGTAATGGAAAGACATTGGAGATCCGGAAGTTTTGAAAGCAGGCTCAAGTCAACGCTTGCTTTGACATTGCGGAGGGAGAGATACATCAAAGTCTTGCAGCCTTTCAATTTAGGCAATTGATCTCTGATTGCCTGGGCCTCTGCTGACAGCCAGAGCAAATGCGGCATGGCTTCGGGCATTCTAAGACGGCACTCTTCGTTGCCTGGTTTTAGTTCAATCTTGAGGAGTTCCTGGGGCACCGCCACACTGCGGAGGGCGATACCGTTAAGAGAAAGCTGTCGGAGGCTGCTGAGCGAAGAAAGGTCGAGATCCGCAGTAGCAGTTGCATCGGGCTTGTGCAGATCCTTCATGAACGCATGCTCTGTAATGGACAGGTTTTTGCGATTTCTCAGCGTATTCAGGACTTGTATATCTTCAATCAGGTTTTTGGAATCGATACAATAGAGATCTAAATCTCTTAGCTGCGCGTGATTACTCAGTGCTTCGAGTGGATGAACGGCCTTGATCAGCCTGAGGCGCAGCTCTTGTAATTGGTCAAACTTTGTCAGTGCTTCCAGCGACGGCGCTGTCTCTGTCTGTAAGTCCAGGTTGCGCGCCCACGAGAAGTATTTGAGGTTGGCCGGATCGAGTCGAAAGGATGATTTGCGTTGATGATCCGTCAAGTTGAGCGATATGTCAGGTCTGGTTTTAAGCCAGTCTGAGATTGTCTGAAATTCCGAGGGAAGAATGTCTTGCCCCAGCTCCAGCTGCACGTGGCTGACCGGACCGAGCGCCGGCACCGCGGTGTTGAGATCCGGCAATTTTTGGTTGGTTCGCAAGTTTAAGGTGCGTCCGGTCGTGCTGTCAGTCAGCGTGATGAGCGGTGCTTTTCGTACTTTTGCTGCCCCGCTTTCGGGCGGCTTTTTATTGAGCCTTTCGATAAGATTTTGCTGGGTATCAATCCACTGCTGATAGTCTGGACTCTCGGCCCAGAGATCGTTGAGTTCGGAGTTTTGCAGGATTGAAGCGACGACCATTGCGGCGTCGTGCGCGAGTTGTGGTGGCATTTTTGAGCGCTGCTTTTCGCTCCACTCCTCTAGATCCGCTGGCAGGTCGTCGCCCGGATATCCGTTGAGCGCCGCTACTATTTCTGCACAGGCAATGACTTCATCTGCGGTTTCTGGGGCTTTATTGTATGTTGCAATTTTTCGCTCCAGCAGCTTGATGCTTTTTTTCTGCTGGAATTGATCGAGCCAGTCCAACGCCCCGTCATTTTCAAAGCTGCTGCAGCCCCAAGCACCCATAATTACTCCAATGAGCGGTTCAACAATAAGGTCCGGTCAATTGTAACCTGGCCGCTTATTATCTCACTGCCTATGGCATCATGCCGATCGCGGCATCAAATCGACGCTGAGTTTCACGACACTGTTCGCTTCCGGTTGCTGACTTACCGGATAATCCGAATGTCGCAGCATATTTATCATCTTGCTGTTTTCGGACATGATGTAACAAACAAACTCAGAGACACCTTTTGTAACGGCAATGTGCGCCAGGTGGTTGAGGAGCATGCGGCCAATGCCTTGCCCCTGATAGTGCTCACGGACGAGCATGGCCAGCTCGGCACTGGCCTCTTCAGCGGCCTGGGCCAGCGTAATGTAGCGCCCGACGGCTATAGGCGCATCGCTGCCGTCGCAAAGACTGACAAGCAGGCCAATGTGGCTGTTGAAGTCAATTTCTGTAAAGTATTTGAGTTCTTGTTCGGACAGAAGCTTCTTGGCGCCGAAGAATCGAAAATATCGCGACTCCGCGCTGACGTCCTTCATGATTTCTTGTAACTGGTCTTTGTCGCTGGCCCTGATGGCGCGTACGATGACCGCAGTTCCGTCTTTTAGCTGATCTTTTGCCGTGTAATCATGGTTACCGTTGAACATTGGGATACCTGTATCAAATGAGCGACCAATGAGGTTTTAGCACCTTTAAGGTTATGGTGACACTAAGTAATTGCTTTTGTGAACCTGTGGCCCTTCTGGCATTTCATTTCGATTTCATGCCCTCGGTCGTACATTGCAATCGTTCGCCAGCCACCCCAATGAGGACGAAGTAATGAAAATTGAATCGAATGAAAATTTGCGGTCCGAGAATATCGAGCAGTCCGAGAACAATTTGAGAAACCAGGCCAGCGACCTGCTCGGTAATCGTGCCACCACCGGACCCACTAGCGCCGACCGCGCTGAAGCCAGCAAAGCTCTTACTAATAACGGAACATTGCCCGATCTCCAGTTGGATATGGGTCCTAATACAGGCAGCAACGCTGCGAACTCCGGTTCGTTTTCGCCGCTCGGCGATAGTTCTAACCTGAGCGGCCCATCCGGCGACAGCTCTAGCACTACTGGTTCACCCAACAGTATCTCTAATGCCATAAATGACCAAACAAACACTGTTTCTAACGTCACAACGGCCCGACCAGGTGATGCCAGACCTTAGAGAATCCGCTCTCCTTCGAAATTGGTAACGCCTATGGTAAACCAAAACACTGACCCCCCGCCTGATTGGCTGTCGCAGGAGATGGTTCCACCGTGAGCTTCTACGATCAGCTTGGCTATCGCCAGCCCGATCCCGGAGCCGCCGGCCTCTACTCCGGCGGCTGTCTGGTAAAACTTCTCGAAAATGCGCTTCTTCGCCATTTCATCGATACCTACTCCGCTATCGGTTACAGAGATACGAAATTGATCGCCGACGCGGATGCCCTCGACCTTCACTGTCGAGCCCTTTGGGGAAAATTTTATGGCGTTTGAGATCAGATTGAGCAGGACCTGGCTGATTCGAAGTTTGTCGATTTCTAGAGTTTCGGATTGAGCCTGGACGGTAATCGTAATGTCTTTTACCGAGGCATTGTACCTGATGCTGTCGATCGCCGATTCGATTAGCTGATCGATTTTCACCTTGCTTTTATTAAGCACAAGAGCGCTATGTTCAAGGCTTTCCATGACCAGCAGGTCATCTATTAGGTCGACAAGCTTCGCCATGCCACCTTCGATGGAGTCGATTTGCCTGTTGCTGTTTGGGTCCAAAATCTCCGCGTCACTGCGACGCAATAATTGCAGACTGGCCCCGCAGGCCATTAACGGACTGCGCAGATCGTGGGCCATCATTTGCATCAAGCTCGATCGGTAATCTCGTGCGGCCGTAAGTTGCTCATTGACGTTGTGCAAGACCTGGTCCAATGTTGATAATTCATCGTTGCCGCCGACCACGCTCACGAGAGGCTTATGCAGCGGTAGAAGGCGCGCATTTTCTGTCAGTATTTTTAGCCTTGCGGCCAGGTCTCTGGCAAAGACAGCTATAACTATGGCAGACAGCAGCAGATTAGCGATAATGCCGGCCACGACAGTCATGGCTACCGACCGCCGAGCTTCCAAAATGGTGCGCTCTGTTGTGGCTAGTTTCTTTTCCATCAAGGCCACATAATTGGCGATGCATTGCATTCGCGTCTCGCTTTTGTCCACAAATTGTCGGATGGATTTGACTGTGCCAATTAACTCAAAGGCATTCGAGACGCTGCGTCCTTTTGGCAGAGTCTCTATCAGAGTCGTTTCCTGCCCAAGACCTTCCCTCATAGCGGTGAATATTTTGCCGAACTCCGAGTCATCCCTGGTCATGGTGATTAACTCATCGGCGTCGTGTATGCAATCGGCCAGGGCAACTTTTGCTTCTCGCTTGTATCCTTTGAGGGGGCTGTATAAGTATGTGATCATGGTGCCGGCCATGATGCCGTAACTGGTCATGAAATGATTGGCAGCACTCTGAATGCGCACTTCGCGCCGCTCTTCGCCCAGGAGGATCTGGCTGTGCTCAAGGGCTCTGGTCAGAACCCCGAGCCAGATTAGATTTGTTGCCAGCGGCACAAAGATTATTACCAGACCTTTTTGCAGGATCGAGTGGCGAGACTTTGATATGTAAGAGTTAACTAGCGCCATATTTTCAGACTGTCTCCGATTCTTCAGAAGCTGCCGCTTCCAGGGGAATGGAAAACCAGAATTTCGACCCTTCGCCCGGTGTACTGTCCACTCCGATATTGCCTCCGTGGGAGTCGATTATTAGCTTGCAAATAGCCAGGCCCAGTCCGCTTCCACCCGCTTCTTTGCCGCCTTTTGCTTGATAGAATTTTTGAAATAGCTTACGTCTTTCCGCCTGGGTCATGCCCGCGCCGTGATCGCAGACTGTGACGATAAGTTTGTTGTGCATTGTTGTTGACTGAATTTCAATTGAGGAACGCTCTGGTGAAAACTTGATTGCATTTGACAGGAGATTTATGAGGACCTGCAAGATTCGCTCGCGGTCAAATACGGCATAGCCCCTTTTGATTTCGTTGACTAGAGTAATTTGCTTTTTATGCGCCAGCGGTGCGACGGCGTCAATAGCGTCCGAGGCCACCGCTTTAATATTCTCCGGATTGAGATTTATCTCCAGCATCCCTTCTTCCAGCTTGTCCATGAGGAGCAAGTCGTTAATCAGGCGGATCAACCTATCGAGGCTGCTCGACATTCTTGTGATTTGGGTGGCACCGGATGCAGAGATTTTTCCAGTGAGTGTGGTGGCGAGCAGATCGAGAGCAATGCGGCACGATGAGAGTGGGCTGCGGAGATCGTGCGCCATCATATTCATGATGGATTTTCGATATTCGCGTGTTTCTATCAGCTCGGCTGAGGCTTGATTGAGACTGGCATCCAGATCGGTCAACTCATCGTTGCCGCCGACGCAGGCGGAGATTGGTACGTTGAGGGGCAGTTTGTGGGCGTTGTCGATCAGTCTGGAAAGCCGGACTGTTATACCTTTAAAAAATGAAACCGCCATCAGTCCTGCAAACAAGATATTTGCAACGAAGCCAATTTGTACGATCAAGAGCAGGCGCTGCCCGGCTTCCGCTTCTTGCTTGCTGATGCTCTCGAGTAAGGCCTCTTTTTGGCTGATGAGGCGCAGCAGTTTATCGTGTTTCAGGATAATGTCTGCTTTGAAATGATCTAGTTCATGAAATTGCTCGAAATTATCACTTCCCTTAATCTGCGTATTACTGGATGCACTCTGCGTAAAAGCGACGCCCCTATCGACAATCGTGACCATTGATTGAAGCAGTTCGTTGTTGTCATCGTGCTGCGGTAATGCACGAATGTTTTCTATCTCGACTTTCATTTCGCCCAGATGGTAATTTGCCTTTTCCAGATCTTTGGGTTTATGCATTGCGGCATAGGCGATGCCGGCCGACAGTACATCGGCTAGATGCATCAACATAGAGTTGGTTTGTTGCAGGACGATAGACTCGTTCAGGCGCAAATCCATGAGATGGTCGCTTCTGTTAATGGCCTGGCTGAGAACGACAATCAGGCAGGCATTCAGGACAAATGGCGCCAGTAAAAATGTCAAAGCTTTCGGCACGACCCCCAGGCGGGAGCTGTTTGAAGAGCTGGTTGTCATAGGGTTCTCTTACCGGCCCTCTTGAATCTTGCGATTAACCGCACGTACAGATTAAACCATCATCAGAGGCTGCCTGGTAATATGTTGCTTGCCGTCTCAAGAGTGGTCAATGCCGAAAATACTGTTAGTTGATGATGACATACAGCTCGGGCTGAAGCTTCAAGAATGGTTTTTAACCAAGTCCGTCAATCTGGAAATTGTCACGAGTGGTGAAGACGCTCTTCAGGCGCTCGAGTATTTTGATTTTGATGTGATTTTGCTTGACTGGAACTTACCGGGCATGTCCGGATTGGATGTATGCACCGCTTATCGAGCAAGGCAGGGACGCAGTTTTATTATTTTCCTGACAGGTCAGGGTGATATCGAGAATAAGGAGAAGGCTCTGTTTGCCGGGGGCGACGACTATATCGTCAAGCCTTTTGATGTGCGCGAAGTGTATGCGCGTATAAGTAGTGTGATGCGAAGGTCTCTGGTTATTGCCGCTAAGCAATTGACCGTGCAAGATGTAACTTTGGATCCGGAGTCCAGGCAGGTGTCGGTTGGCGATAAGAAGGTGCAGCTGACAGTGAAGGAGGCCGCGATGCTGGAATATTTGATGCGTCGGCCGGATCAGCCATTTACGGCCGAGAGATTGCTGACGGCGGTCTGGCCCTCGGAGACTGAAACGTCCATTGACTCTGTGCGGAGTTGGATGCGGCTGCTGCGTCAGAAACTCGCGTCTATCGGCAAAGTTGAATTTATAAAAACCGTCGTCGGCACGGGTTACGTTGTTGAGAGCGGCGACTAGGGGCCGCGGACTGTAGTGCTGATAAGAGCAATTGAGTGGTTTCGTCG
This sequence comes from Cyanobacteria bacterium SZAS LIN-3, assembly GCA_018266215.1. GTDB lineage: Bacteria > Cyanobacteriota > Vampirovibrionia > Obscuribacterales > Obscuribacteraceae > REEB67. The sequence continues at coordinate 22,245 of JAFEAV010000030.1, forward strand.
GAACAAACCTACAACGGATTCAATTACTCAATTGGATTTTGCAGTGGGCGTCTTCAGTGGTGCTATTCCCATGAGGAATTTATTCAAGGCCTCTTCATACTGCGGTGTGGGTGGATAGTACACGAGATGACCACGACCGGGGATTTCAACCAGGTAGCACTCTTTGCAGACTTTGGCCAGGTCTTTCGATTCAGCGGACGGTATGGTTAAGTCTTGCTGCCCGTATAGAATTAGAACTGGGTTTGAGAAGTGCGCCAATGCTGTCTTGTTGTCGATGTCTGCATAGGGAAACCAGTTTTGTGGATAGAGATTTAGCCAGGGTAGTTTGAATTTTGCCAGTTTCATGAGTGAACTGAATGGTGCCAGCAGAATGATTGAGTTACATGTTTTATGCGCGGCTGTGTGGCATGCTACCCCAGATCCAATGGATTCGCCGACCAGGACAATTGCGGCAGGCGATATGTTCTTCTCTTTCACCAGATAATCATAGGCCGCGTCGCCATCTTCCAGAATTTCATCGAGCGACGGTTTGCCTGTGCTCGCGCCGTAACCTGCGTAATCGTAGATCATGACTGAGACATTTAAATGGAGGAAACTTTCTATTAGCTCCTTTCGCTCGGCCATTGTTCCTCCGTTGCCGTGGGAAATCAGAAGCGTCTTCTTTGCGCCGGGGACAGGAAAATACCAGGCGCTGAGCTGTGCTCCTGATTTTGTCGGTATCGTTATCGCTTCTTTGGCGACGCCGGCTATTGAGGCGATTGCTTTGTCACCGCCGGCGAGCCATGGCTGAAATAGCAAGGAGTCGTACCAGGGCTTGGCCATTGGCGGTGATGCTAATGCCCACAGCACTACCAACTCGACAGTGAGCCAAATGGCGTTGTGCTTGTTAAGATAGCGGTGTCGCATATGCTCGATTATATTAGACGAAACGGTTTGGAGCAGAATTTATGAAACTTGCAAGAGAATTTGTCTTGGCTCAGCTCCATGAATTGTCCGAACTCGATAAGTCCCGGCGTCTATTTGGTGCGATGCTCCATCAGTATGTTCTGCATCCGCCGCTGGCAAGCGCCACGTTGGACGCTTTTGAACGCAAGTACGCTGTAGTTGTGCCGCAAGACTATCGGTATTTCCTGACCGAAATAGGTAACGGTGGTGCCGGACCGTATTACGGTGTCTTCCCTTTTGGGCAGCACGATGATTCCAGTGGTGAGCGATTGCAGGTGTGGAGTGAATTTTTGGTCGGAGATATTGGCCAGCCATTTAAACATAGAGACGCCTGGAATATCGAACCAGCCGATGCTGCCGAAGAGGGTCCGGATAGCGATGAGCAAGAGGTTCTTCTTGACGAATTTGAGCGGCAGTATTTTGAGCCATCGATTATGAACGGTGCAATCCCTATCTGTCATAAGGGCTGCGCGCTGCGACTGTGGTTGGTAGTTAATGGAGAACAGGCCGGTTACGTTTGGGCGGATGATCGAGCGGACGGCAATGGCATTCATCCCTTGAAAGATGCTGATGGTCGCCAACTTTCGTTTGAGACTTGGTATCTTGACTGGTTTGGTAATTTAAAGGAAGAAGCCCGGGTAAAGGGTATGGGGTCTGCTTGAACTGCATGTTCGCTCAATCGGCTTCCGAGATGAAGGCGCTCGCATCAGTGAAAAACGACACAGGATGTAGCTGAGATGCATCGACCCTCGCGCATCTCAAGGACTATAACTGAGCCCGAGCTTGTGTAGAAATCTCCTGGGTGGTCAGTCCAAGCCGTCTTCGGTGAAGGTCGATTACCGGTTGCTGTCAGGACCATCCGCACGAATTCAGGGTTCTCGATAAAGCAATTTCCCAGCCAAGCTTCTAATTCTTTCTGTGTCATACCGATGCCGCGTGTTTTGATTTGACCAACTTTCCATTCGGTATAGTCTAAATCTTCTCGTCCTTCAAAGGTTCTGGCTGAATAGCAGTGATCGCCCTGGAAGCACACCAGGACCAGTGCATGAGGTGCTATTTCGTAGAACCACACTTCATCGGCTTTGGTGAGACTCTGGTGGCAACCCGGAAAATTCAGTTTTTTCTCCTTGAAGCGAGGCGCACCTAAGAGCGCCAGCACTTGCCCCTTGCTCGTTCCCGGTGCTAAGCCGCATACGACCTCAAGCGAAATCATTGACGGGGCGCATAGCAGTAAGGCATTTTCATCGGAAATGTTCGACTCGAGAAAGTAGGTGGTTAGGAATTGCGGATTGACGACGAGTCTGAAAAGTATCATCTGCATGACAAATGACATTGTCAGCATGCGCTGCCAGTTCGTCATGTAGTTCGGTGTCTGTACGATCACAGGTGCTCCAATTTGTTCTCATCATGACTTTGAGTGACCGCTCCTGATTTGACAACACGGTTTTCGCGAAAATTCCTGGGTGCGCGAGATTTTTTACTCGCGACGTAAACGTCTGGAGCTGATTAGATTGCTACCAATAGCTGGCCTTCAGGTGGTTGCCCATCCAGAATCGACCGACAATAGATATAGCCTGTGAACTCTTTGAATAAATCCACAGGAGCTGAGAAGTAAAAAGCATGATGCTCGTCGACTGGAGTTGTCGCGCCGCAACTGCCGCCTTCGGGCGGCTACGGTGAGAGCTTGAGGCTAAGATCCTTCCAGATGGTGTCTTTGGTTTTGCCCTTGACGGCCAAGTTGGCTAGTGAAGTTCCCATATTTGTCCCTTCTCGCCGACTACTTGCTAGTATTGTAGTTCATGGCGCCCTGGTCCGGGACCGTTGGATGATTTTATGATCGAGCCGCAACATGTTCTATCTAAGCGCAAAGAGATCTATGAACTCTTTGCTGAGCATGGTGATTTTCATGTGCGCATCGTCGGCTCTGCAAATCCTGCATACCCGGATCGGGCTCCCGACGCAGAGATATTACTCAACTTAGACGAAAACAAAGACGAGGATATCGTGGTTTTGGTTGGTCAGGATTCGCAGGTTTTGGTCCAGATTAGAGCGATAAAACGTCACGATTTTGCGATGGATGTCCTTTTGCGATTGCGAGCACTTCTGAATTGCTCTGTAAATGTCGTTGACGAAGGCGGGCTCCGACACGGTTACCCTGTTACACATTCCGCTTTGAGGCGTAAGTGAATACTCCATGAATCGTCCAGTAAGGATTGCGATCGAGATGCTCGGAATGGTCTTCGTGGTCGTTTGTGCCTGCTCGCTGTCATTTCGGGCAACAGAGTTCTTTGTAAAAGCTGCGACTCCGCCGAAGCCACCTAACTTATTCGCGCAGTTAGTAAGCAAAGGCGATGTGTTCATTGACTCTTCTCGAAATGTTCGATACAAGGGCGTGCTGCTGGGCAGACTACCGAAGGATGAAGTTGGAAAGAGGCCTGTGGAAATTGAAAAAGCTCCGAATGGATTGAAGGCGGATTGCTTTTACCTGGGCGATGGCACCTGGTTGCTTAGCGGAGGTCAATCTGATTCGAAGTCTGATCGAGAGGTGCCTGAAACGAGTGCGGACAATTTCTTATTTCAAGAGCGTACTAAAAGATTTCTTCCTTTGCCTCCGCTTTCTAAAGCAAGAAGACTTGCTTCTGTGCTTAAGCTCACCGACGGGCGAATAGTGATTTTTGGAGGATGGGATTCCAAAGGCGCCGGGTTTGAACCCTTGATTGAGCTTCTGGACCTCAAGGTCAGTACTTGTTCTTCCATCGGCAGATCCACTATTGGAAGAGAAGGTGCTACTTTGAGTGAAATGTCACCGAATGTTGTTCTGGCCATCAGCGGTGACTACCCAAATACTTCTATCGTTGAACTCATTCGAGTCAATCAGCGGTCTTGCACGCCCCTGGGCTATCTGAACAAACCGCGTTTCGGCGCTGCGTTGTTTAAGGTGTCCGCTGGTGAATATCTTGTGGTAGGTGGATGCAACCAGCTTTCAGAGCCTGATTCCAATGATTTGCCGGCAGAGTTGATTAAGGTTTCGGTAGGAAATGATTAACTGACTTTCGGCGCCCCCGACTTGGTCAAGGTCTGTGCCTGCTATATTTTCTTTCCCTTGCCACCTATAGGAAGCAAATCTTTTAGCCTTCCAACTTGATCCGGTGAACAAAATAAATATACGCAGCTCGCCTCATCTGATTGCCGCCCGAGAATATAAAACTGCTCGTTAGCCCGCAGCTGTTTCAGTCTTTTATTCACTAGTCCGCAGAGGTCATCGACACTGACGGCACCCCACTTCTCTTGATCCGTTTCAGATACCTCTTTTCTCAACACCGGGTTTGTCATAGCCTTGACGAATATCTCAATGTATCCGTCGCTGGCCATGCCTTGCACAGGGATGATTGCGAGTCTGCTTGTGTGTCCTTCGGCCTCCGCACAGGCAGCGAATAATTCCCCCACGAGAAGAACGATGTGTCGATCTTCGACTTCGATGATTTGTTGATCTGGTGATGTTGCAGGCATTCCGCGAACGGCTGCCGAAAATAAATCAGTAGATTTTTCAATCGGCGTATTGAAGTCTGTTGGACCAGCGTCGGGAAGCAGTCTTAGGCTCTTCAACCGATTTAACACGTTGTGTGCACGCAGAAAGTATTGCACGTTAGCGATCTCTATCTGGTTGTTCGCTGTTCGTGCTAACTCGCGTTTTTTGTCGGCGCAAAAAATGGTGCGTCCGTCCTCTATTCCGTAGAGTCTCGTGTAGAGCCGCAGAGCAATGTCGATAAGTGCATGGCCTTCGCGATGCTCTTTCATTTTTAAAAGTAGACGACCATATCCAAAACTGAGATCCGCGATTGTCGGCAATACGTCAATGGATATTTGTTTGCTCGTTCTGATTTGGTCCAGAGCTTCCTTAAAGACCGCATCGGCCTCCATCGCTTTATCCTGATCCACCAGGGCTAGAGCTTTCAAAAGGGATTCGTTTAAGGTGACCGCGGCCTTACTATCCTTTTGCTCTCGATGAGCCGGCAGCGCGCGGTCGAGCCAGGCAGTAATGAAGTCGAATTCGCCGGTCGCCAAAGTCAATCCTTTATTCCTCTTATGCGAGCATTATACCGGAAGATTGGCCGGCGTAGCAGTGATTGGATGGGCTGGTCTTACGGGTGCATCAACTGGCCCGCTGCTTGCCCTTCTTCGGATGCCTGGTGATTTCCTCCACCGGCGTATCTGCGCTCGGCAGGTCGGCAGGCAAAGGTATACGCGCAATCATCGATACCGTTAGCAACCCGATGACGCTGAGCCAGGCCAGCAGCATGAATGTATCGTCAATAGCCAGAGTAAATGCTTGTTGTTGAACGTCTTTTGCGATCAGTGCTGAGCCGACGTCGTGTGCTTGCAGCGGGCCTGCAGCCTGCGGCTGGAGGGCCACTCCCAGATCGGCACTTCGCTCTGCTGCCGGCCAGTCTGTTTGCAGGCTGGATGCTAATTTGGTCTGCCAGAAGTGCTGCCTGAAGAGCAAGAAGCGCCGGAACGCTGAGACTGACGCCACCGATGCGAAGAGACGGACACTCTGGAAAAATGCCCCCTGCGCATATGCTCCGGCGCGATTGTTATAGGCGCCGGACATCCTGCCTTCAAAAACGATACCGCATATAGTGCCCATCGCTACGAGACAGATGCCGAAGGCGCCAAACATTTGCGTTGGCACAAATTCAAACCGCATCCATGTACTCAGCGCGTGCGCATCTATGAAGTTAATCACTGCAATAATGGCGAATCCCATGCACAGTATCGTTCGTACACGAAACTTGCGCATCATGAAGGCTACAGCAGGTAGAGCTATCGCAAACGGGACCACCGATAAGGCAAACAGCGCGCCAATTTCGGTCTGTCTGTACTGATGCAGTACTTCAAGGAAAGTCGGAATTATAAATCCGACTCGCACGAGCAACGTGCGAAAAAAGATCATGACCAGGCCCATAAGCAAAATGTTTCGATGGCGCAAGTAGCCAAAATCCAGGTATGGATGCGGTTGACGCCAGCGGCGGATGATAGCTGCGGCCATGAGTATCGCTCCGCCCAGAAATAATCCATTTATCAGCCCGTTGTTGTACCAGTCCAGGCGTTCCCCCTGGTCCAGCGCGATATAGAAAAGAGTGAGCGATCCTGCTACGTAAGTTATGTCTGCGCAACTAAACTGAGGGAGAAGTTGTTCTCTGGGCGTTTGTGGGATGCCGTAATAAACGCAGAGCAGCATTGGCAGGCTGAGAAGGGATTGATTCCAGAAGAGCCAGTGCCAGCTTGCGTGGTCCATGTAAAAGCCCTCGAGGGCCTGGGTTAGATGATTCGTCGCCAGCAGATCGAGATTGTAGGCGGCGATGCCATATGTCACCAGTGAGACCGGCAGATTGCGCGATATGAAACTGAGGCAAAGGGGGTAGAACGTGCCTGAGGAGAGACCGGCGAGCACCAGTAAAATCAGGATCGGTGCTACGACATGGGGCACCAATGGCAGTATCAGCGAGACTATTACATAAATAAAACCTGCAACCAGCAGTATTTGTCTGTGACCGAAGCGAGCAGCCAGTAAAACAGATACGGGCCCCATAAACATCTGCCCGGCGTTGAAAGCCGTGGTAATGTAGGCAGCGTCATCGACGCCCAGGCTCCAGGCTCCGCGCAGGTCTTCCAATCCGGCCGTGATCAGACCCGAGCCCATCGTTGAATTGACTGCCGCCAGCGATACGGCGACGATACCCACCAGTGCGTGCCTGGGAACTATCGGTTTTTCGATGGGTACATTGGGCGATGTCACTTAGTGCGTCCAGACTTTTGCTATTACTGTCATTCCTGGTTTGATGCGGTCCAGAAATTTCTGATTCTCGTCCAATTGGATCTTTACAGGTACGCGTTGGGTGATCTTGGTGAAGTTGCCGCTAGGATTGTCCGGCGGGAGCAAGGCAAACTGCGCTTCACTGGCCGGTGACAGGGCTTGCACTTTGCCTTTTAGGTTCGCGCCACCTAGCGCATCGACACTTACTTCCGCTCGCGCGCCCACATCTATTCTGCGCGTTTGTGTTTCTCTGTAGCTGGCGATGACCCATGGCACCGCCGATACAATGGTCACCACCTGCGTACCTGCATTGACCTGCTGACCAGCGCGCACCCGCCTTTCGCTCAAGGTACCGTCCACCGGTGCAAAAACTTTGGTGTAGTCGAGTTCGACCTTTGCTTTATTCCAGGCCTCCTGGCTGGCCAGTGTTTGAAATTGTGATTGCTTCAGTTGCTCTTTGAGGACGTCGAGCTGTCGTTGCGCTGCTTTCAGTTGTGAATCGCGCGAGGCGATGTTGAGGTCTGATTGCGAATTTTGTGCATGCGCGGCGACGACTTCGTGTTTTTGTCTTGCTATTTCTCCCCCGCGCGCTTTGATCAAATTGGAAAGTCTAGTGATCTCGGCTTCGTCCTCGCTGACCTGCGCTCGGGTGCGTTCTTCCTCCGCGACTACTTGCTCGATGGTCTGTTGTGTGGCGGCCCCGGCGCTGAAGAGTTCTTCCTGTCTCTGGCGCTCCTGCGAAGCTTTCAAATGCACAGCCTGGTCGGCGCGACATTTAGCCTGCGCTTGCAATTTTGATGCCTTCGCTTCTGCTAATAAGGCTTCAGCAATTTCCAGTGTTGAATCTGTCGCCCCCAGCACTGCATGCGTGCGCGTCTGCTCCTGATCTTGCACCTTTACCGAAATGCGCGCCTCTTCGATTTTGTCCTCTTGCACTTTCATCTGTTGCTTGATTGTTTCTGTGTTTGCGGTGGCCTGGTCGTGCTCAAACCTGGCGCGACGTTCGGCCGCCGTGTAGTCATCGTTGCGCAACTCCACCAGCAACTGGCCTTTGTGCACTCGATCAAAATCGTTGATCAGGACTCTGGCGACAGTGCCGGAGACTTTGGTGCTCAGTGGAGTAATGTCGGCCCTGATGTAAGCGTCGTTCGTTTCTTCAACGGCATTTTGGCCGTCCCAAAACTTCCAGTCATTGGCAAACAGAATGACGATGCCAACGACAATAACCAGGACGACCAGGGGGACCAGGTCGAGGGGCAGTTTCTTTCTAGCTTCTTCAAGGAATGAGCTGCGGTGCTCTTTCGATTCCGATTGATCATCGGTGATAATCTCTTCAGTCAAAATCAACTCCCATGGCGCGGTCCAGTTCAATCTCACTGCTGGCAAGAGCTGATTCGGCGCGGGCCGATTCGCTGACTGCCTCCATATATGAGGCCTGTGCATCTGACAGGTCCTTGATTACGGCTGCCCCGACCTTGTATCGGCGGGTGGTAATGCGCAGCAATTCTTCCTGACTTTTAGCCAGGAGATGAGCTGCAGTCAGCCCTTTGCGTGCGACCCCGACTTCTCTTCTGTCGTTGTCAACTTCCACTGATATTCTGTCTTGCAGGTCCGAAAGCTCGACTTTTCTCTCGCGACCGGTTTGTTCGGCCATCATGCCAACTTGATATCTCCGTCCCCAGTCCCAGGGCTCCCACAGGCCAAGAAATCCCACTGAAAGGAAGTTTCGCGGCAGCGATATGTCAAGATTGCGCGAGTAAATTGCCGTGGCGCCGAAACTGATATCGGGGATGTAGCGTGAGTTTTCCACTCGACGTTCTTTTGACGATCTGGCGATGCCCAGGCGCAGCAGTGCAATCTCCGGACGATTGGCCAGTGCCAGTTTAAGCGCCTCTGCGGAGTCTATGTCTTGATTACCACTCTGCTCCTGCCTGACGACGATTGCCGTTTTTACCGGTCTATCTAGCAGTCGATTGAGAGTTTGCCCGGTTGTTTCCAGAATGTCGCGGTCTTTATCCAGCTCATATTCGGCTTTTGCCTTGCGAGCCTGGACTACCATCAAATCTACCTTGAGCGCCGCGCCTTTGTTGACCTCGGCCGCTGTGTAGTTTTCCAGCTCGTTTAGAAAGGCCAGATTCTGCTCTCGGGCCGCGATTTCACTGGTGATGGCCACCATGGCCATATATGTCTTCTTTGCTTCTGCTACTGCGGATTGCTTCGCCAGGCGCAGTTTTTGCTGAGCCATTTGCAGGTCGAGATTTGCTTCACTCAATTGCAAGGACAGCCGGTACTGCTGGGTTATCGGTTGGAATACTCCCGGTAGAAGCGCGAGGTTCCCCTTGTTCTGCCCGTTTAGCTGCTTGCCCGTGAAGATCAGGCCGTTGACCGCCGGCAGTCGTTGCGCTTCCACTGCGCGTTTCGCGGCTTTGAGGCGACTTATTTCAATTGTCGCTCTCTGCACGTCGCGGTTGTTCCGGAGTGCTAGAGCTTGAGTTTCCTTAATTGTCAGCGGCGCTTGTGAGTATTGCGCGGATCGGAGCGTCAGAGGCTCTGCCTGAGCCGGCTTTGTTAGTGCGCTCAGAGCTGCCATCAGCAAGATTAAGGTTAAAGTACTCGAAATGCGCATTTTCCAGAGTAGCTCTGTCAAGAAAACATTCGCAAAAAGGTACCATTAAGAAGTCAACGTGTGCGATTCTTGAAAGCTGTTCGATCGATTTCGAGACATTATTTTTGGCGGCTGGGCTCTCACGGGTAAAGGTTCAGAATTTTGATTAAGGTCTTTTCACTGGTTCATTCCTACTTGTTGAATGTAGCCACGTTTCTGATTTTCGGCGTGTTTGTGTATTCAGCTGGTGCTGCTTCGGCCGCCGGCAATACAGTCTGGCAGCCCTCGCCGGGTCACACGCAGATTCCCATCTGGCCGGGCGCAGCCCCCGACGCGCTGCCTTCACATGGACCGGAATTTTTCAGTCCTGAAGAAGGCCTGGGCAATGTTACGCGTCCAACAATTACTGTTTATTCGCCCACAGGTGTGAATACCGGCGCGGCAGTGATTGTCTTTCCCGGCGGAGGCTACAAAATCCTGGCCATGGATCTTGAAGGGACCGAGGTCTGCGACTGGTTGACGTCGAAGGGTATAACTGCGGTGCTCTTGAAGTATCGAGTGCCGAGCAAGATTCTCTATCCGAAGAAAGGCTCACCGCAGGCGCTCGAAGACGCACAGCGGGCGCTGAGTCTTGTGCGCTTTCACGCGGCTGAATGGCACATCGATCCGCATAAGATTGGAGTGCTTGGATTTTCCGCTGGTGGTCATCTGGCCGCAGCGGTGAGTACGCGCTTTAATCATCGACTCTACAAAGCTGTTGACGGCGTGGATAAGGTCAGTTGTCGTCCGGATTTCGCGGTGCCAATTTATCCCGGTCATCTCTGGATTGACCGGGAAAAATTTGAGTTGAACCGGGACATTCAGGTGACGCGTCAGACGCCACCAACGTTTTTGCTGCAAAATGAAGATGACCACGTCGATCCTGTAGAGCATTCGCTTGTTTACTACAGGGCGCTTAAGAAGGCCGGCGTTCCGGTGGAGATGCACTTGTACGCGGAGGGCGGTCATGCCTTCGGCTTGCGACCGTCGAAGTTGCCCGTGAGCAAATGGCCTCGCCTGGTTGAGATATGGCTTGCGACAATTGGCATGATTCCGGAGGCCCGGTAGAATTGGTCTCTTGGTGTCGGAAGTTCCTATGCGTGGGAGTTGAAATGCGTCGAGTTTTGCTGAGCACAACCATCGTGTTTGCAGCCTTGCCTGCCATGGGGCAAAGTATGACATTGCCAATCATCGAGCAGCAGTCCGATTCAACTGCAGGGGTGGGCTCGACTGACAAGGCATTACCGATCGGCGAATCTCATCAGTCGCAAGCAATCCACCTGATGATGCAGGGGCGGCTTGATGACGCAGCCAAAGAGGCTGAGACTGCGCTGGCCTCAGCCAAGCAACTCGATTTGCGCAAGGGCATCAATCAGCAGGTACTTGCCAGCTGCTATTCCGTTGCCGGTAAAGTTTATCGCCGGCAAAAGCGCTACGAAGATAGTCTGAAGGCTTATCAATCTGCCCTCGATTACTGGAAAAGCCAGTCCGACTCCGACTCTTCCGGTGGCAGAAATAATCTCGTAGCAATGCTGCTCAATAATATGGGTGAAGAGTATGTTGCTATGGGGCAAGTGAGTAAGGCCGTAGATGTTCTGCTTGACGCACGCTCTAAGATGGATGAAAGTGCACCGGGCTATTGCGCAATATTCGAAAATCTTGGAATGGCTTATTTCAAACAAGACAAATTGAGTAAAGCCGAAGATAGCTGGAAGAAGGGCGTTGAATTTGCAAAGAAAGATTCAGATCGCAGAAGCGAAGTCGATTGTATGTGCAATCTGGCCGGAATGTACCAGAAGAGTGGTCGTTTGGAGGAGGCTCAGAGTATGGCGCGGCAAGCGATACAACAAATTACTGCGTATTTTGGAGTCGATGACCATCGCATTTCCATGCTTAAGCAAATTCGGACTGCCGATAGCGATTCCGGCTCTATCTACAGCGGCGCCTTGACGAAATCGCCGAAGCCCGCTATTCAAGCCAGGGATAATTGGGCCATGAACTGGCGCCAGTCCATTGAATCCGGTACTTCATCAATGAACGCTGGCAACTTTCTCAAAGCGTCGATGGATTTTCAATCAGCGTTGGATATTGTAGAAGCATCTCAGCCTGACTCCAAACCCATGGCGAGTACTTTATCGATGCTTGCCGCCGCTTATTTTCGCGCTGGTGCCTACACGAGGGCGGAGGAAACGTTGGTCCGGGCCATTCCCTTGTGTAAAAAACATCTTTCTAACAACCCACAACTAATTTCTAGCCTCGAAGACACATTGACCACGATTAGGGCTAAAAAGGGACGCTAAGCAGGAAGAGCCGGAGGCAAATAAATGACCGACAAATACGAAATTGCACCGGAGCATACCGCGGTACGCGTTGCATTGTGGCGCGCCATGCATGTCATGATCGATCCGCCGCCGCATGTGCTTGAGGATGAAATTGGTTTGCAGTTGGTGGCACCCGATTCCGACTGGCGCAGTCGTCGGGATATGGAGCCGCAATTTACCAAATCATTCCGTGCCTCAATCGTTGCGCGGGCGCGTTTCATTGAAGACCTTGTGCGGGAGCAGGCTGCCCTTGGTGTGGGGCAGTATGTCATTCTTGGAGCGGGGCTCGATACATTTGCGCAACGCCGGGCGGCCGATGGTCTGGACCTGACTATTTTTGAAGTGGACATACCGGGTGCGCAGGCCTGGAAGAAACAGCGATTGATTGAGCTGGGCTTCGGTATCCCCGATTGGTTGCGGCTTGTGCCGGTGGATTTTGAAGCCGGTGGTTCGTGGTGGGATGAGCTAAAGACTGCTGGTTTTGATCCCGGTAAGCCTGCTGTAGTGACTTCGACAGGAGTCAGCATGTATCTGACAAAAGAGGCTATCATGGCCACTTTGCGGCAGGTTGCCGGGCTGGCTTCCGGCTCGACTCTGGCTATGACTTTTCTGCTGCCGATAGAGCTTGCCGATCCTGCGGAGCGGCCCGGGCGCATTGCTTCGGAGGAAGGTGCGCGCTCCAGCGGCACGCCGTTTATAAGCTTCTTCTCTCCGGCCGAAATGATGGACCTGGCTCTTGAAGCCGGTTTTCGCGAGGCAAGGCATGTTTCGCCGGAGTTTCTAACCGAACGATATTTTGCCGGGCGTGAAGATGGCCTGCGCCCGCCGACTTCCGAACAATTTCTCATCGCTTGTACATAGTTTCGCCCGGGTAAGCGTGGCTCTTGAAAAGTCGGCATGCCATTGACCGAGGCGCGTGGACGGGCTTTTAGTTAACGAATGTATAGACGTCGGTTCGCTGAAGAGCTGCTCCAGCTGGGCATTCATGGTCGCCCCTTTCGCCCGGTTGTCTTGTAGTCATCTGCCGACGGCCCATCGGTGTATGCTATGGCCCATTGTTGAGTGTCCCACCATCAGGAGCTAGCCTTCCGTTATGATCGAGCAAAAATCAGCCAGGCCAAAGCAATCAGTTAGATTGGCAAAGTCGTTGTTTGGTTACATGCTTTTCGCAAGCATCGTGTCGGGCAGTCATTGCTCCGCTCAGGTGCCGGGTGTACCCAGCACTCAACCCAGTGCTGCGGCTCAGACTCCTGCTGCCGGCACGACGGTCCTTAGCGGCCGGGTCAAATCGGACATGGCTACCGCCGAAAGACTCTTGTCGCAGGGCAAGTGGAGCGAAGCCGAAGGTCTCTTCCGCGAAGGACTGGTCAACAACCCCACCGACAGTCAGGCAACTCTCGGACTTGGACTGGCTCTTGCTAATCAATTTAAGCTCGATGCCGCCGATGCACTTTTTGACCGCGTAATAAAAATTGATCCGAACAACCCCGGCGCTTACGCCGGCAAATCGGTCGTCACGCTAAACCGCCTGCAGTCTTCTTCCGGCACAGTTATTGCCAATCGTGATTCTATTCTCAAGCAAGCCGAAGACTACGCTCAGAAAGCAGTGCAGCTTGGACCCGCCAATGCTGAAGCTCACATGGCTCTCGGTCAGGCCTTGAAGGAAGAAGGCAAGCTCGACGAGGCGGTCAATGAACTCAATACGGCCACTCGTTTTGATCCTCAGCTTTCGTATGCTTTCTCCAGTGTTGGCAGCGTCAAGCTACAGCAAAACAGTCTGGCTGAAGCTGCCGCTTCTTTCACCCAGGCCGTCAATCTTAATTCCGCCAACTCCACCGCTCACTATGGTCTTGGTGCCACCCTTTTGAAGCAGGGTCAAGTGGATGATGCCATCAAAGAACTCAACACATCTCTCTATCAATTTCCCAATAGCTGGCCGACAAGAATGGCTCTGGGTGATGCTTATGCTAAGCAGGGTAATGTGGTGGCAGCACTGCAACAGTATCAACTTTCAACTTTGATCAAACCGGAAAATGCTGATCCCTATCTGGCTATGGCCGATATCCATCAGCAGCGAGGCGACCTCGAGCTGGCCATTGCCGATCTGCGTTCGGGACTGTCGCAGTCTCCTTACGACATCAACCTGCGTCAGCGCATCGCTGATATCAATCTGCAGCTCGAACGCGCCGACGAAGCGATCAAGGGCTACAGAACGATTCTTGAAATGAGCGCCAACGACAATGCGGCGGTCAAAGGCCTGAGTCAGGCGCTTTATTTGAAAGCGCAGAAGGCGACTGTTGGTGCGATGTTGCAATCCAACGATTATGACGCGGCCAACAAAGCTCTTGACGAAGCCATCAAACTCAATCCCAATGATATGGAATTGCGTCTGGCCAAGGAGAAGCTGGCATCGCTTTCCGGTGCGACTGTTGATTTTACAAACATGCCCGCGCCGACAAACGATGGCGATCGTGTTGCATACGCAGAAGCAGCGATGGGAGCAGGCAATTTCCAGAAGTCAGTGGAGCAGCTCAACATAGTGGTACAAAATCAGACTGATGCCAAACAGACTTATGCTGTTGCTGATATTGCCGTTATGGTCCGGGCCCTTGATGTGGCTCAGAATGCATACAACAGAGGGCTTTCGCAGGGCGGTTCGCCCGACCGCGGACAGCGCGGTCTGAAGCAAGTAGCGCAGCTCAAGCAGCAGGCAAAGGAAGCCACCGCCGTCGCCAATGAACTGGCGAAGAAGAAGCAGTGGGATGGTGCCATGGCGAAGTATCGCGAAGCGCTGAAGGCTAATCCGATGTTTGCCGACGCCAGATACGGCCTGGCCGAAGCCCTCGATAAGGGACCTAAAGATTCGGTGCCGACTCTGAGCGAGTCTGCGCAGCAGTACCAGTACTATCTGGGCCTGGCCACCGATTTGACTCCCAAAGACCGCGAGAAGCTCACCGACACAATCGAAAAGCTGAACGAGAAAGTCGCTAAGATGAAGCAGAAGGAAGACAAGGACAAGATGTAGGAGCCTCAAGGCTTTTCTCAAGTCCCGCGAACTCTAAACAGCGCTGCTTCCTTTATATGCGAGCTCAATACTTTCCGAACTGCCGGCGGGAACGGCAGAGTTTTGTTATGCTCGCTCCATACCGTATGAAACTGGTCAATAGCTTCTATTACTGTTCGATTGACAAATTTCGCAGACACTTCTGCTCTGGCCGAGAAGCGAGCAAAATTGTCGAGATTGATTCTCGTCATTTGTTTCTCTCCGCCGAGGCTGAGTCCCAGATTTTGATCCGGATGAAACGCTATTGTTGGAACGAAGTCATAGGCTGGCGACAACTGAGGATTTTTTCCATCTTTGTATATTAGCGACCAATTTTTGAGATGCATGTCAGCATTTCCCAGGCCGATTGTAAAAACCAGTCTGCGCACGTACTCTTTAAGGCCTTCTTCTCCTGTCATTATCCAGATTACGTGCGCCAAGTCATGGTACGCGACACCTTCGTATTTGTCGGCCGGAAACTGACCAAACACCTGCGCAAAATCTTCGATGTGTATGCGACCGTTTGGGCTTCTATCGAAGCGTTTGACCAGAAGGCTTTGCCCTTTAATGGCTTCGATGTCGGCTGGAATATCGGTTATGGCGGCTGTGTTTATCAGGTTGACTTCGGCGGTGTCGATCTTCATCAACTTGGCCAGTTGCATGCCGGCGAATTCTGCTTCTGGCAGTTGAGCATGTCTATTTGATGGAAGTTTTATGATGTAGTTACCGTCACTGCCGGCAGTGCGCAGCGTCAGGCGGCCATCTGCTTTCATCAGGGCCGAAAACTTAAGCTGAACGCCGGCTAAAGAAAATTTTAGAACATACTTTTGTTGTTTGTCAGTAGGCTCCGCGAGCTTCTGCGTGGTACCAGCCAAATTTTTTACGGCCGGTTTAATGATGACTGCGCCCGGCAGATCTGAACCAAGCGCCGCCAGTAAGTAGAATTCTCTTTCCTTATTGATGTTGAGTTTGGTGGCAAGATATTCTCGTAAGGTTCCTTCCGGCAGCAAATTGGAAAAGAAAGGATGCACTTTCTGTCTGTATGATTTAACAGTATCAATCAGTCCGCCGTCCTTTTTTCGAAAAAAGAGACTGAGCACCGGTCTTTCCGGATCGTCAATGTAATCGGGCTCGAAGGCGAAAAAGCTCTTTTCATTTTGATCGATGCTGATGGTTCCGATGAATCTGTCTAGAAGAAAGACCTCAAGCTTGTTTCCGTATATTTCCTTAGCGTTAGCCATCGGCATCACCGATTGGTATAAATGCCCGTTCGTCAGATGTGGCTTCGCCTTCAAAATCGCGAATCATTTGTTTCACAGCCGGACTTAAGTCACGCGGCACAAGGATTGCTTCGAGCTCCAGCACGCGTGCAAGTTCTATAAATGTACTTAGCCGTAAGTCGTGTTTGCCGTTTTCTATCGAAGAAATATAGCTCTGCGGATGGCCGAGTTTGCTGCTTATTTGGCTCTGGCTGAGACCCTTCGCTTTCCGGGTCTTTACCAGTTGTGCGAGTAGTGGTTCTATTTGGTAGTGTGTCATATATACAGCATATCATATATTCCTGTTTGTAATATATGATATATTGTATGTTTTGTTTGTCTCTCAGGCTCAGGTGGTTTCTAAAGGCCCAGCAATTTCGCCTTGGCTGCTTTGAATTCTTCGTCCGTCAGGACGCCGGCGTCGTGAAGCTCCCGCAGGCGTTCAAGGTCCTTGGCCATGTCGGCTTTGCCGCCGTTTGACGGACGGTCCGAGATATCCATCTTGTCCAGGATGGCGCCACCGAAGCGCTTGCCGATTTTGTTGCCGACAAGGCCACCTACGAGAGCACCGGTGAATGTCCCTACCACTGGTATGGGGAGCAAAACTGTTCCCAGTTGAGCTCCGGCGATTACGCCAGCTCCGGTGCCGGCCAGTCTGCCGGATTTGTCGTTTTCACATTTGGCTGCCGCGGCGTCATCGTTGTAAGTCATGGTTTAATCTCCGGTCGTCTGTACCCTCCTATTAGAGCGGCAAAGCCAAGCTGTTTGGCGACCGACAAAACACTTGTGCAACCGATCGGATAGGCCCCTTCCTGGGTATGTGTGTTGTGGGGGGCGACGACAGCAAAGGGCAGGTAGATGCTGGATCAAGAAAAGAAAGCAGGCGAAGCCGCCTCCAAACTGATCAGCGAAAAAATAGCTGAACTGGGAGACTGGCGAGGCGCGACGCTTGCCAGAATGCGCTCCCTGATTTTGGAAGCCGATCCGGATGTTCTGGAAGAGTGGAAGTGGCGGGGCACTCCGGTATGGTCTCATGATGGCGGCATCTGTACCGGCGAGACATACAAGGCTGTGGTGAAGCTGACCTTTTTTAAGGGCGCGGTGTTAAAAGACCCCGCCGGGCT
This sequence comes from Cyanobacteria bacterium SZAS LIN-3, assembly GCA_018266215.1. Classification (GTDB taxonomy): domain Bacteria; phylum Cyanobacteriota; class Vampirovibrionia; order Obscuribacterales; family Obscuribacteraceae; genus REEB67. Next base: position 39,399 of record JAFEAV010000030.1, read on the forward strand.
TTTTAATTCCAGTCTGGAAGGCAACGTGCGGCGCGCCATAGATATTCACGAGGGTGAGGAAATTGACGCTGCGGCCTTCAAAGCCCTGATCAAAGCGGCAGTTGCCCTCAATATCGCCGGCGGGAAGAAGCCTAAGAGGTAGAGAAATGGAGCTGGCAGTAGTTGGGGGCATCGCGATTGCTATAGGCCTTTCTGCCTGGTTGTACATGCATGTAGTGATGGGTGTCTGCAATTGTTATTGCGGTCCGGGTGAATGTCAGTGCGCCTGCGCCTGCCGGGACGATTGTCCCTGCTTTTATCGGGACAGGTTTCAGCACAACGAAAGGCAGAACAATAACTACATCAGTCGGCACATGTGAGGCCGTGATGACTTGTCCGCGTGCCGCATCATCCTTTCGGATGATGCCATGGGTTGCCGTTATGGAAAGAAACTATACCTTTGGCTGATACGAAATTTTTGCCGCCCTGCCAACATTTCAGATATATGTAGTACTCGTTTAACAGGCGGCTTTCGCATGAAAACTTATGATTCAAAGGATTCCCTGCCGGCAGAATACAAAGCAGCGTTGCTTGATCTGCTGTCCTTCCAGGCTGATTCGGAGTTTGCCGGTGGTCAGCGCGTCGAAGAAAATATGAAGTATGCGACAAGACCTGAAGAGGCCTACAGACTGGCTAAAAAGGTCATGGAAGAAATGGGTCACGGCTGGTATTGCTGGGAGCTGATGGCTGAGCTTGGCATTGATGTTAATGCCCGCGTCCAGCATCTGGTGCAAAATCGCGATAATCCGGATCCCAAAAAAGTCCGCGTCATTAACGGATTCCGCAAAGAAAATTGGGCTCCTTTGTTTGAGTCCTGGGCCGATGTCGCGATGTTCAGTACCGCGGTAACACCCGCTGCCGTGGCTTTCCTCGGTCAATATCGCCAGTCCTCATATTTGCCCTGGGCTCGAGTGTCCGAGCGGATCTGGGCTGAGGAAAAAGGACACCTGGCATTTGGAGTTTGGGCCGCCAAGCGCGTGATTGAACTCGATGGCGAGGAAGGTCGCAAACTTTTGCAGGCAGCCGTGCCTAAGTTTATGCAAATAGGTCTGGGCTTTGCCGGTCGCCCCTCGGACGACAGCGAGCACTTTGCCCGCTATTTTGAGCTGGGCCTCAAGGTCAAAACTGCTCAAGAGATTCAGGATGAATACATGGAGATAGTCGAGCGCCGTCTCAAAGAGATCGGCCTTGATATGCCTAAAGACGTGCAGCCTAACTACGATATGCGTGTCGGCTACGCCTCCTCAATGCCTGAAGCTGTTGCGAGTGGCGCTAAAAAATGACCGCACACATACTCAACACTCAGCTGACGGATGAAGACAATCAGTTAATCGAGCGCATCGCAGGTGGTGCGCTCGTAGAAAACTGGTCCGAGACAAGTGGTCGCTACAAAGAGCTTGCCACCGGCATCATTTTGCAATTTGCCGATTCACAAATGGCCGGGGCGGCCGGTTTCGTCCCTTTCATCAATAAAGGACCGACGATTCAGGACCGTATTGATCTCAGTCGTCTTGTGACCGAAAAGATGAGCATGGCCAAAGACGCCTATGCTGTGCTGTCGGGACTGAACTTCAACAGTCAGCGTTATGTCAGTGGTCATTGTTTTGACAGCCGTGTTTCGCGCGATTCTTTCCTGGGCTTCAGCCGCTCATCAGCCGATAAGCGTCTCAATGCTTTGCTCTATCCGCTGGAAAGTTTTGACGACATGATCGTCTTCACTTATCTGCTTGCCGTTATGGCCAAGTTGATGTTGAAAGAATTTAGCGAGGCCAGTCTCAAACCGTTGCGTGACCTGGCTACCGATTGCCTGGCTATTGAGTCCTCGCACGCCGACCTTGCTCTGACCGCGCTGTCTCAGCGAGTGAAGCTGCCGGCCAGTAAGAAGCAGATTGATCTGTCTTTGCATTACTGGTTTGCCCGGATCGAAACCTCGGCCGGTCCATCTCAGTCGCTGCACAATGAGTGGCACCGCAAGTTTGGACTGAAGCGTTCCGACAACGCTGTTTTGCGTGACCTCTGGCTGAAGGAAATACTGGAGCAGTTGCGCAAACTCGGTCTCGAATTTGCGCCGCCCGAAAGTCGGAGCTCCTAGTATCAATGCAGCAGCATGTGACGGACCCTGAGATTTGTATAGGCTGCTCGGCGTGCGAGCTGGCCTGTCCTATCAAGGCGATTAAAGCCATCATGGGCCGCTACTGCGTAGATGCCGCGGTCTGTCAGGGCTGCGGCAAATGCATTGAGGAGTGCCCAACCGGTGCGGCGGACTGCTTCATCGAAGTGACGAAGGTCTACACCCAGGACGAGCAATCGTACTGGACTGAATTGCCCGCCGCGCCGTAAGGCTTAAGTGCCGTTCGCACCTGCTTTGTTGTCGGGGATTGGACCGGCCGGAGTTATGGTGAAGGTACCGCCGGCACCTCCCTTACCTGGTGTACCGGCTTTGCCTCCCGTGACTTGCAGGCCCTTATTACCGCCGTTGCCGCCGGTAATGAGGATTGTAGAGGCGGACGTTATACTTCCCACACCATCTGTCTTGAGTGTGACCTGTCCGCCTTTGCCGCCATTGGAGCCGTTACCGGCATTACCGCCGGCTTTGATCGGGGTGCCCAGGCTTGCCTGCGCTCCGCCGTCTCCACCGTTGCCGCCGACACCGCCAATTGCCTCGAATGAGCCTGTGATGGCTATATCAGCACCCTTGTTTGTTGTTATCGTCAGCTTGCCGCCATTGGCACTGGCGGCTGCGTTGCCGGCATTGCCACCGATGCCGCTGGGACCCTTGCCGCCTACGGTGTTGGCTCCGGCCGTACCACCTGTACCGCCATTGCCAAAACTACCGGCCGCAAATCCGTCAGCTGTTATGTTTTGAGCTGTTACTTTAGCGTTAGAGGTGGTGATCGAAATGACGCCACCATTACCGCCTTTGCCTCCCGCGCCTCCTGCGCCGCCGTTGCCTCCGGCTCCGGTCGAGCCCCCGGTTACGTCACCGCCTGTACCGCCGGATCCACCCGTGCCGATCTGGCCACCGTCAGTATGCAGAGATGTTGCGTTGACGAGGCCGCCGGCTTTCAATGTAATGGTACCGCCAGTGCCACCACTGCCGCCTGCATTGCCTGCACCGCCGGCGCCACCGCCACCGGCCGTAGTTCCGGTGTTGGCGCCACCATTGCCTCCGCTGCCGCCCTGAGTCCCAATTCCACCCAGAGCCGTGGAATTTTGCTTGACGCCCTGATCGAGGTTGAGGGTCGTACCTGAGGTAATACTGATCGACCCGCCGTTGCCGCCTGTGCTGCCTGCACCACCTTTGCCGGCTGCGCCGCCGGTACCTGTCCCCGTGGCTTTTCCTCCACTGCCGCCATTACCCGGTCCTCCGTTGCTGGAGCCGCCGTCGGCAAACAAATTGGATCCGGCAAATGATGTTGTCGCCGTGATGATGATTTTGCCGCCATTGCCACTCGCCTGGTCGTTGCCGGCATTGCCCCCGGTGCCGCCTTTGGCGTCGAACGACTGTCCACCGGTACCGCCGTTGCCGGCGTTGCCGTTGTTGTCGCCGCCGGAGACATCGACATTGTCAGCCAATACTGAGCCTGCAGTCGCGCTCTTGGCCGTAATTGTGAGTGTACCGCCGGTGCCCGTTTTGCCGCCGGCACCGCCCGCTCCGGCATTGAAGCCGGCTGTCTTGCCGAATCCCGAACCGCCATCACCGCCAGCGCCGCCCACACTGTCGTTTTTGCCGCCGGCCAGGTTGAGGCCGTTGACGACGACAGAGTTTGCCTGATCATTAATGGTGATTTTGCCGCCATTTCCAGAGGAAGCCGCGGCACCACCGTTGCCGCCGGCGGCGCTGTAGCCTTTGCCGCCGACCGGTGCGATCACGTTGGTGACAGCGCTACCCGTTGCTGCGAAGTTATTTATGGTGACTGTGGATGGTCCGTTGATAGGTACCGTGGGCAATTTAGCTGCATTGAGGGTAAATGAGCCACCGCTCGCTGCTGTACCGCCGTTGCCGCCTTTGCCGCCCGTGCCTCCGGACAGACCTGACTGACCTCCGTCGCCTCCTTTACCGCCGGTGCCTGTGAATGCTGTGGCGTTGACAGAGCCCGCGGCGATGGTCAGAGGATTTCCCAGACCGAAGTCGTCCAGTGAGATGGTGACCGTTCCGCCGGCACCGGCCGCACCGCCGTTGCCACCATTGCCGCCGTTACCGGCCACTGCGCTCAGAGATAGACCGCCCTTGCCGCCGTCGCCTCCAGTGCCGCTCGATGTGCTGCCGTCAGCACGAATCAAGGATATCGAACTGATGCCGGGACCTTGCAGGTCGCCCGTTACTTGAATCTTGCCGCCAACAGCACCGGCACCGCCATTACCGCCATTGCCGCCATTACCACCGGTGGCAGCACCCTGGAGCTGATTGGCGTCTCCCCCGGCGCCACCGAATCCGGCGAAGGCCGCGGAAGATGTAAGCTTATTGACCGTTATCTGAGCTGTCTGACCGCTGATGGTGATAAATCCACCCGGGCTGTCTTTGCCTCCAGCACCGCCGGCGCCACCAGAGCCGCCTTTGCCTGAGCCTGTGGTGGGGTTGCCGCCGCCACCGCCCGCGCCCCCATTACCAGCTCCCGTGTTACCGAGCAGGATGTCTACCGCTCCGGCGTCTATGTTACCCAGGTCAAATTGAATCGCAAACTTACCATTTATGCTCACACCGGCTGTTTTACCAACTGCGCCCCCAGCGCCGCCGACGCCGCCGTTGCCACCGGCTGTAGTGCCAGCGCCGCCTTTGCCGCCGTCGCCGCCGGTTCCGGCATTGTTGGCGTTCGAGGCAATTGTGGAGCCGGCACCGTTGATCTGGGTAGCGCTCGGACCAAGCGCTGAGATAGTTATATTGGCTGCATTTCCTGAGGCGCCACCGGCTCCGCCCGCACCACCGTTGCCACCGGCGCCGGCGCTGGCCGTATTGCCGTCGCCGCCTTTCGAGCCGAAACCGCCAGCTCCTCCAATGGCTTCGATTATGGCACCCTTGAAGATTATAATTGGGACATTATTGGATGTCTTGCAGATCACGTTGATTGCGCCTGCGTTTCCTCCGACCGTACCGGCGCCGCCGGCACCGCCGTTGCCTCCTTTGTCCCCGCTGCCGCCATTGCCGCCTGTGGCGACAGTGACGCCGGCGCTACCCGAGTCGCCGCCGAAGGACTCCACTATTCCACCCAAAGTGATCTTGGATGGACTTGTGACCTTTATCAATCCGCCATTGGCGCCGGCTCCGCTCTTGCCGCCTGCACCGCCATTTCCACCGGTGCCTCCCGCGGCGGCGGCGCCGCCGTTACCGCCGGCTGTGCCCCCTCCTCCGTTGCCGCCGAGACTGCGCATCCCATTCATGGCTACCGGCGCATTTGAGCTGGAGATGGTGATGTTACCTGCTGCACCACCTATGCCACCTGCACCGCCAGCTCCACCGGCACCACCAGAGGTTTTTCCGACGCCGCCTGCGCCGCCGTCTTTGGCTGTGCCGCCATTGCCTCCAGCTGCACCTTGTGTAAGGATGCTATTGGTGAAGCTGATGCCGCCATTGGTTGTTGTGATGGAGATATTGCCACCCTTGCCTCCACTGCCGCCGGCCCCACCGGCACCTCCTGCAGCCCCGGTCGCACCCAGTACTCCATTACCACCAGTGCCGCCATTTGCTCCTACTGTTGTAATCGAACCGGCGGCATTGCCGGTGATATCGCCGGACGCACTGAACGTGACATTGCCTCCATTGCCCCCGGCCTGACCTGTAAGACCGGCCTGCCCGGAGGCCGCTCCGTCAACGCCTGGATTCCCAGCGAAGCCGAAGCTTTGAATTGATCCGTTCAAAGTTATTGTTCCGGCCATGGGCATAGCTTTGTTGGCAACAACTACCGAAATATTGCCACCGCTGCCGCCTGCGTGGGTGTTCGATGAGTCTATAATGTCGCCCGCTTTGCCGCCCAGGACTGCCGAGCCGCCGGTAATTGAAATATCTGCTCCGTTTGTCCTGACTGTCGTAACCGAAACTGTAGCTGTGGTCGCTGCGCCGGCCTTAAATGTGCCGCTGGCGACACCATGCGTATCAAAACTCACGGAGCCGGTCGGTGTAGCGGCGGCCAGGGTGATTGTGCCGCCCGTGCCGTTGCCGACAGAGCTGATGCTGCCGCCGGAAGTAATGCCGTCCGGTGCGATCATAAGTATGTTGCCGTTGGTCGTACCGGATGGGCCACCGCTCGCAACCGAGGGGACATTTATGGTCCCGGGGGTTTTCGACGTGCCGTAGGCAATCAATGTGACATTGCCGCCGCTGAAACTTCCGCTGCCGGAATCAATGGTCGTCGATCCGGTGCCGCTCTTCGAAAAATCATATGCCCCCGTTTCCGGCGGAAACGGCAATCGTCTGCTTAACTCCTGTTGGCGGCAGACTTGTAATGGCGGGTTTTATTGTTGCTCCGGCTACCATTGTGATGTTTCCACCGCCGCCTGCCGTATCAACAGTGACGCCTGCTGCCGTGCTTGTGATATTGCCCGCTGCAAGCAGGGCGATCGACTCGCCGACGGCGAATACTGATAATGATGATGACAGATTGATATCGCCGGTGCTTGTGAAAGTCGGATCAGCAATAATGCTGTTCTGGCCAAGATTTAGAGCGGCACCATCAGCGAAGAAGTGTTCATTGTAGGCTGATGTGTTTACCTGCCCGGTAGTGTTGCCAACCGCGGCATTGATGTCACCGCTGCCGGCGCAGATGTTGAGCTGTTGTGAGAGGAAGTCTCCGCCCAGCAAATTTACGTCGGCGTCACTGCTCTTGATGTTGATGTTGCCGTTGTTGGCCTGGATGGTGCCGCCCGTACCCGTCATATTGAAGGCTCCGGCACTGGACAGATTGACATTGCCGTTGAGAGCGGCAATCAATCCCTGGTTGACCAGATCCGGTGTGACGATATTGACCGATTGCAATGCGCTGATTGTCGGTACCGAGCCCTGGCTGCTGACGTTGTACACAACCGGTGCGGACATTGTTATGTTGGAGGCATTACTGATGGTGCCGCTGTTTGTAATGCTCTCGGTGGCGGCCAGTGCCAGTGCTGCACCAAATAAGCCACCACCGCCGTTGTAGGATTCGATTGTGCCCCCGGCGGCATTGACGATCCTGCCGGCGCTGATGGTGTCAGTTGCGCCCACAGCATCCGAGGCAGTCTGGAACGTGCCGAAATTGACGAAGCGACCAGCGAGGGAGAGGTTGCCGACTGTGTCGATGACCTGAACGCCCCTTGAAACCGTGAGCGAACCGATAGCTCCTCCGGCGGCGTGATCGATAGCCGAAAGCAGATTGCCGGTCAGATTAAATACGCCTCCAACGGCCTGGCCGCGACTATTAATTTGTATCGATTGCGAGCCTGTTGTCAGCACTTGTTCGGCCGCTACGACCTCGGCTGCGGTCAGACGTGTCTTGAGGGAAACAATTTCCTGCTGACCGCCCACGTCAATCGTCAGGGTGCCGAAATTGCCAAGGTTGCCGGCAAGAAAGTTTTGCTGCGCCGATGTGAGGTTGAAGTCCGGACCGCCTTTGTGATTGCCCGCACTGGCGGCCATGACGCTCGCGTGCACCTGGCTGTGAGCGGTATGGCCGAACATATGCAACAAGGGGACGGCGTGACCCGTGGCCTGGGTTGAGACGCTATTAACTACCGGGGTGGCGGTATGTGGGGTGCTGTAAAACGATCCTGAATGAGTGGGCCAGGCTGCGGGCGCCGAGTGGGCTACAGGCATATGGCTGGGCATATTGGGCAACGCGACGGCAGGCAGCATTGGCAGAGAGCAGGCCATCCCAAAAACAAGAAGCATGCCCTTTTTACGGGCCATGTAAAGAGATCTGGTTGCCATGTTTTTCTTACGCATCAGGATTGCTCCCCCTTTTCGATCCGGCCGACAATAATATAAGGTTTGCCGTCCGGGTAAATTAGAGCTGTCCGATGAAGTGATTAATTTTGAGATTGGCCCCCACTGTCACTATGATTGTTGCAGGCCCTGTATTTCAGCATTCCAGTATTCAGTGGTCATGGGATTGGGATAGCTGTCGGCAATGGCTATGTATCCGTTGTTTTTCGCCATGACTTCGCGTTCTACTCGCTTCAAGTCCGACAGTGGCACGCCCCCGAGCACCGCTGAGAAGTGGTCGGCGGAGTAGTTGGCTTGCCAGGCTGCTTCCGGGTATTTTCCATAATCCTGAATTGAACCTTCGACTGTTCCCTGCACATCATAAATGTCCGCATAATCTTGCACCGGAGTGCCTGAGCCATTAATGACGGCCATGCCTCCCTTTGCTTTGATGTAATTGCCGAGTTCTATGAAGTACGCCTTGGAGGCTGTGTCGGTGGCGTACCCGCTATCGTCCGCCTTGCCGGAGTTGCCCACATAGATCCCCTGGACGTCGGCGTTTTTGTACCAGGAGTCGATTTCGGCTTTGGCAACTTCTAAGGGCTTGGTGCCGTTTGCCGTGCCTACATAACCGAGCGGTTTCATGCCGGCTGCCGCGGCGTCAGAAATGTGTTGTTTGAGCGCCGGATCGATAGTGTCAAACGGCATGTCGTATTTGGGATTAACATCAGCGGCAGATTCTGAAACGATTATGCTGCCGGTTGGTGCGTCATTGATAATTTGCTGCCACTGGGCGTCGGATTGGGGAAAGAGATTGATTAGCTTGGCGGAAGTTGTCGCTGTGCCTGATTGTGCAATCGTTGAACTATCTGATGGGGATTTTGTCACTGTCGCGGCCGGACTGTCTGTGGTGGTTGCCGATATCCCGGGCGGGGGATCGTTCGCCAATGTTTGACGATCAAGTGTAGAGTGATACAGAGGTTGCCACTGATCGGTCAGAGCTTTTCCCGTACCAAAACGTCCGTCACTGGTACCGTCAGTTTTGAACCAGTCGACGCCGAGACTTGCCGACAGACCTGAATTGGGCACGCTGGCTCTGGCTTCCGCGGTCGAGAAGAATCCGTCAACTTTGCTGGGGTCGATCGTGCCGCCGCCGTCATGCAGCCAGAAGTGATCAATATAGCCGGCGGGTGGAGCATCCATGGTGGCGTCATTCGGGGCGTTCCTTACTGTCATGTTCTTGCTTTCGCCCTTCATGTCGTCCTTCCAGTTGCCGCCGATTATTTCGCTCTTGCTCTGGTCTTCGATCTGTAGCCAACCACCGGTTTTGAGATGGACGTAGGATTTCATGTCCTTAAATTCTACCTGGGCGCTGCGGTCTACCGTTGCTCCGGCAGTTGGACCAACGAATCCTACAACGCTGGCATTGTTGACGGTGGCATCGAAAGCTATGGGACCGGTCGCGTTAGGACTCTGGGACATGACGGCGTCGAGCTTACCTGTCTCTGCCGTAGTAGTGCCGGTTGTCGGCTGATCAACCGGAGGCCGTGTCGGCTGGTCGACTGTATTCGTAACAGGTTGATCCACAGGCGCGGTGCTGGGCTGTTCTGCCGGTGTTGCTTTCGTTTGGTCCGGGATGGGCTCAACCGTTGGTTTTGTTGTGGGAACGTCTGCACCGTATGCAGTATCGGTCGTTGGCGATTGCAGACCGCCGATTTGTTTCTCCAATGCTTGGACAAGCTGCGCTGCCAGTGCTTCCAGCTGCTGAATTGACATTTTGTCGAGATCGCTTGAAGAGAGTGAATTAGTAAGATGATCAGTAGCGGTTTTGTGATCTGAGTAGTTTGAATGCTCGTGATGTCTGTGGTGGTGATGGCCGTGGTGGTGATGTTCTGGCCTGGTAAATGGGTCGTTGAATTGGAGGAAACCTGAATCCTGAGACGTTCCTCCACCGTTGGCGTCAGTGCATCGGGCAGTTTGATATGCGCGTTGCTCATGGGGGTCAGCCATATCGATCAGTGACCGGTTAGCGGATTGATCGCCGCTTGTCTGGGGGCAAATGCGATCGTTTTGGTTTTCTAACATAGTGCGGCTCCATTCAGGGGTGGGCGGGCGGAATGTGCTGCAACAGTAAGAAATCAGCGTTACGCTATTGTTTCGCTATTGTGGCTGTATTGTGACAGCGGTGGAAAAGGGGGGCAGGGTGTAAGATTTGAGCAATCAAAAGTGAGCTCGGCTGCCAGGGGGACTGATGAAAAAGCTTCTTACAACTTCGGTGATATCGACTCTGGGCTCGTTGCTTGCGGTTTCACATGGCCTGCCTGCTCTCGGCCTTTCCCTTGAGGATGCGACCGACGCGGCATTCCGGCGCCACGGTATCGCACGCGTATCTTCTATAGCGGAAGTTGCGCCCAGGGATAGAGGAAATAAATCGTTTGCTTTTAAGCCTGTGCATGTAGTTCCCAGCGGCAACGCCTATGTCATAGTAACTGACCAAACTGATCCCGTTGCTTTGAAGAGTCTTGAAAAACTCGCCCGGTTTCACTCCGGCACGATCATTCAGCTCAAAAACTTTCGCAACCTTTATCAAACGCAGGGCGAGCGGGCTGCGCTGATAGAAAAGCTGCGTGCAGCCAATCCTAAATATGTAGCGCTGGCGCCAAGGACTGAGAACTTCAGTGAAAACGGCCTGCTGGCCATCTGGCAATTACTACTGCGTGTGGGTAATGGTCGGCTCAATGTTTATCCATCATTTCTTGTTGCTGCCGATAGTAACGGACTTGCTGCGCTTGTAGATCGTGCGATAAAAGATCAGCCTTTGCGCTTGCGGGATGTGCATCCTCTGGTACTGGCTCAGTACACTGACCCAAACAGCGGCGGTATGCGCTCGGTGGAAAAAGCAGCGATTATGGAAGATTTGTTTAGAGGGCTGGGGCTGGAGTGCCCCGGGCTTATAGTACGCACCAATAGTGCCCCAGCTAAGCCCGCGGTTTTTCCTAAGATTGGGACGCTCGGAACGATTCAACAGAGCGGTCCGCCTATCCAGCAATTCCCGCCGGAAGTGGCCGGCGCTCTGGCTGCCTCCCGGCTGCTCCTGATGTTTGGCCACGGTAAAACCGGCATGTCTTGCAGCGTTGATGTGAATGCCTATCGCAATATACCGATGAAAGACGACGTGGTACTTTGCGGTTCGTGCTTCTCATGCACTCCTCCTGCATCTGACCTTGTGGCCGATTCCAATGGCCGACGTCCAGAGTCTCTGGCTATGCGTGCCATCGCCAATGGTGCACAGGTATTCTGGGGGCACATGCACAAAAACAGTGGCTTCCCCGAGCTTTTTGTGGTCTTTGAGTCTTTGATGAAAGGCGAGCCGGTCGGCCAGAGCTACCAGCAGGTGATGAATGCAATTTTTGCCGACACAAAACTAGCACCGCAGAGCTTTATCCTGAGCGATCAGGAGCTGGCTGACAAGGACGCGGTGGATGAGAGAAACCATATGTTATTTGTAATGATTGGAGACCCTGCAGCGCGACCGATTTTTGAATAGGAGTTTGATATATGCGGTTTGTAAATTCTGTTTTGGCTTCCATACTTTGCCTCGGGCTGTCGCAGGCGGCTCTGGCGGGGAATTCCGAGAAGTACGAAGCCTGGTATTCGACCACGGCGACTATTCCAGGTTTCCCCGTGCAGAAGGGCGAGCTGCACACTTATTTTGACGGCAAAACGTATTTTTCTAAAACTGTGGACGGTGCGGGCAATGCCTCCAGCATGACTATGCCGATATCTTGCGATACCACTACCCGAGAGTATCTTGACGGCATCGGCGCAAAACCACTGGGTACAAAGAAGATCGATGGTGTCGATTGCACGGGCTTTGCCTACGAAGACCAGATGATGCACAGACCTTCTGAAAACTGGTTGGATGATACCGGTCATCTGTACTATCAAATCATCCAGAAATATACCGGCCGTGAGGGGACCTGGGAGCAGCGCCGCACCAAGCATGTTTTGAATCCGACTGACAGCCCTCTGGCTCATGAAAGTAGTGCCTCGGGCGCGGGCCAATCAACCAGGGTGGCACCGACCCGGCCTGCAGTCAACAGGCCCGTCCGCTGATAGGCCGAAAAGGCCCTATTGTTCCTTAGTCTTTGGCTCAGGTGGCGACCAGTGGTCATAGGCTAACTTTGAAAATGCAGCAATCGCCTTTTCGCGGGCTGCCGCAGGTCGCGTGGAGTTTTTGACAAAAACCGCGATGCTCAAGTGACCGGCTCCGCCCGGCAGGGTAATTATCCCGGCGTCGTTGGTCGCGGCATTGATACCGTCGGTGCTGTCCCAGGTGCCCGTTTTGTGGGCCACAACTGTACCAACAGGCAAATCGCCTTTGAGGCGTTTGGGGCCGGTAGCCGTCTGCTCCATTACTTTCAGCAAGTGCTCTGTGGTTTCGGGCTTCAGGAGCTTGCCTCGATACAACTTCGTCAGCATGTCGGTTATGGCCGCGGGTGTCATGTCGTTTTCCGGATTTTCGATAAACCTTTTCGCGGCCAGACTCTTTTCCTTCTTTGGAACGGCCGCTACCAGTTTGGCAATTTTGTCCTTATTCCACCACTCGGTTACTTTTTCCTTGACTCCGCTATAGTCGAGAATAAGCTGGCATTCAGTATTTTTTACGTGTATGTCGGGACAGCCAGCTTCATTCATAACTGCCTGTACGGCTTGCGGACCGCCTGCTCTATCCAGCAATATCGCATCGGCGGTGGTATCACTCTGGCAGATCGATTGCTTGAGCAGATCGTCATAGGTGACGTCTAAACCGGCAGGCGGAAAGTTTGCTATCAACGGGCTGTGCGCGACGGGAAAAATGTCTTTTGCCGACAGATGGATCTTTTCGTTTAGTTTGTACTGCCCTTTGTCGACAAGTTTCAAAAATGCGATGGCCTCGACTAATTTGACCACGCTGGCAGTGGGAAATCTCGTGTCAGGGTTGTATTGCATCGTCTGTCCAGATTCCAGATGCAGTACTGACGCACCGAGGGTGCCACCACTCTGCTGTTCGATCTTTTTGAATTTTTCCGGGAGCGAGTCCGCCGCTACGGCAGGCAGGCAGACAATGATTGTGGCCAGGCTAAGTGCAATGGTCTTTGTGGGGGCGAGCATAATTTTGAGTTGTACCGATTCTTTCGTTAAGGGGCAGAGCGTTATTTTAACAGTTTCCTCGATTATTCTGAAGAAGGACTCTGTCGGCACCGCGCCTTCTTTTTGCCGTAAATGAAACGCGAATGAAACGCGAATATCTCCTTGTTCGCCGAAACGCGTTTGAAAAATGCGCCACCTATGATGATTTCAGAGTCTTCGAAAGGCGTCGAGCATTAGCGCGACAGTGCCTTTCTAACTGAGGTGCATCATGCAAATTCTTTCATACCGCGGTCCGAGCGCTCCAGGAGGGGTTGCCAGCGCAGTAACGCAGATATTTGAGCAGGAGAACAGCTCAAGTGAATGGTGGTTCATTGAAGGAGAAAGCCTGATTTGCAAAAGTGCACAGGGAGAAGATACAAACTATGTCCTTGAAACTACGCTGATAGAAAACCATTATAGATATTGCAATAATTTTCTCTGGCCTGTCTTACATGATCTGCCCGAATTCGCCCATTATACTGAAGAAGAGAGACTCAGCTACAAGGCCTTTAATTCTGGCATAGCCTTCAGGCTGAGGTCTGTAGAAAAGGATAATCGAAGCGGCATTTTCGTGAACGACTATCAGTTTGCGCTGATGCCAAACCTGTTGAAGCATTCTTTAGACTGCTTTGTTTTCTGGCACATTCCCTGGCCGAAGTCTGTCAGACCGGAGCATGTAGAGGCCATGACGGAAGTGGCTACTGGACTACTTCATGCGAAAGTCGTCGGATTCCATACAGACGAATATCGGGAAAATTTCTTTCGTTTCGTCCACCACCACATGCCGCAATTCAAAGTCCTGAACTCGGATCACACGATCAACTTTTTTGATAAATCAACATATAGAACTCATTCTACAAAGTTTGTCAGTGCCCCCCTGGGAATAGATAGCGATCACTGGAGCTGCCTTGCGAATCTGAGAAGTCTGCGCCAGGAGATTCCGACACCGCCGGGAATTCCAATGATCTTGAGTGTCGATCGCACAGATTATACAAAGGGTGTTGCTGAACGGTTTGATGCGATAGACCGATTCTTTGAAAAATTCCCTGAATGGCAACAAAAAGTTTCCTTCCTCCAGCTTGGGACACGATCCAGGCAGGGGCTGCCCGAATTTGATCGTTACTGGCAAATTTGTCATGAGCGTTTCACTGCTCTCAACTCTACCAGAGCTGTGGGAGGCTGGCAGCCTCTTGTTTGGACCGATGTGCCGCGGACGGGGGGAGAGTTGGCCAATCTATACAGCAAGGCCTCTGTAATGCTCGTGAGTCCCATTCGAGACGGATTGAATTTGACCGCCAAGGAGTACGTTGCTTGTCAGAAGGTTCGGCCGGGAGTCCTGGGACTCTCAAGGGGAGCGGGAGCCTTTCATGAGCTTGGTCGTGGCTGTGTCGAGCTTGACCCGCTCGACCCTGATGCTTTTGCCTGCTCCATTGCCCGCTGTCTGACGATGAGTGAAAGCGAAAAATACACCCGAACCCAAATAATGAAGGAGTCTCTAGTTTCGAATTCTTTGGCCCGCTGGTGGGAGACGTTTGAGCAGCATTGCCGGTTGACTCAGGCGAAGGGAATACTGGAGCGGCAGGGAGGGTCTATACCTGAGAGGGCTTGCAGTTAATTGTTCCATGCGCTGATAATGGTTCTTGAAACGGTTTACAATCATCCTGGAGGAGGGCGTTTGCAGGAGCGAAAATTCTCTGAGGTATCAACTAATCGCGAGTGACTGACTTCATGGCCTACATATTGCTTGCAGAAGATGATCAATTCCTGGCGGATGGTTTGTCCAGGACCCTGCGGCATGGTGGTCACAAGGTTGACAGTGCGAAGAACGGAATAGATGCAGAGGCTGCAGTTTTCAGCAACGTTTACGACTTGCTTATTCTCGACATTGGCCTGCCTCAGAGAGACGGTCTGACTGTACTGGAGAATCTGCGCCGGGAGGGAAAATCGCTGCCAGTTCTCATTTTGACGGCACGCGACACACCGGAAGACCGGATTTTGGGTCTTGACCGCGGAGCTAATGACTATCTTTGCAAACCCTTCAATGTTGGTGAGTTGGAGGCAAGAATAAGGGCACTGTTGCGCAAGGAGAAATGGGCTAACCAGGTCACAATTAGGGTTGGTACGCTTTCACTGGACACGCTGACGAACAAATTCTCCATTGACGATCAGCCTCTTGATCTGTCGGCGCGTGAGTATCTTGTGTTGGAGCTCATGCTTCAGAGGAGAGGCAGAGTCGTGTTCAAGAACGACTTGATTGAACATCTCGCCTCCCTGGAGCGCGACATGTCGAGCAATGCGTTGGATATTGTTATTCACCGGTTGCGGAAAAAGATTGACCATTCGGGCTGCTTGATACAAACCGTAAAAGGTTTGGGGTTCATCATTGAGTAGGCAGTGGAAGAAATCGATCAAGCATCACTTATTAATGTGGCTTTTAGTGCCTCTGTTGACCCTGGCATTGGTCAGCACAGTGGCTTCTTATTTTCTGGGTTTGGCCCTGGCCCGAGGCATTTATGATAAACAGCTTTCCAATTCGGCCGACTCTGTAATTGCTCGGATCAAGACCAACGGCGATAAGTTGACTGTGGATTTGCCGCCGGCTGCATTGGCTATTCTTAAGCATAACTATCAGGATGACTTCTATTTTCAGGTGATTTCACCCGATGGCAAGGTGATCTCCGGCGACAAGTTGCTGCCGGTGCCGTCTAACCTGATCGATAATGCCAGTGGTGCGGCGATACCCACCGAGGCAAGTCCCCAGGCGATTGTGAGCAAAGACGAGGATGAACCAATCTTTCGCACTATTGAATTCAAAGGGCGCGAATTGCGAGTGGTTACTCAAAAAGTTCCGACACCGGATTCGATTTTTGGGCACGTCTTTATTCAGGCTGCGGAAACCCGAAATACTCGTAAGGAGCTGGCTAATCAAATTTCCATCAGTATTTTTCTGGCACAAATGGCTATTATCATTTGCGGTGCCGCGGCCGTCTGGATTGGTGTCGGACGGGGTTTGCGCCCATTAGCCAAAGTTGAGATGGCTGTGCAGGCGCGAGCAGCAGGAGATCTTAGCCCTTTGAATGCTGATGAGCCCGTAGAAATCATTTCTCTGATCACGGCCTTAAATAGACTTTTCAAGCAACTCGAAAATGATTTGGAGCTGCAAAAGCGTTTTACTTCAAATGCAGCGCATCAGCTGAGGACTCCACTGGCTGTAGTCACGACATATTGCGACCTTGCTCGCAAGATGGTTAAAGAACCTGATGTGCAAGATGTATTGGCTGAGCTGGAAGCCGCGATTAATAGAATGAGCCGCCTGGTCAATCGACTATTAGTGTTGGCGCGGTCCGAACCAGGTGCCGCGATAGAGAGGCCGCTTGTACAGATTGAACTGAGTGCGGTGGCCTCAGAAGTCACTGCTGCGCATGTTCCTGAAGCGATCCGCAAGAAAATAGAATTTGAATTTCTCGCGCCGTCGGAGCCCGCAGTGGTCTACGGCGATCGCAATGGCCTTGAGGAGCTAATTTCCAATCTTGTTGAAAACAGCATTCTATACTCGGATCCAGGCGGCAAAATTAAAGTCATAGTGCAGACTGTTCATGATGCCAACAAGACATTGCTGACTGTTGAGGACAGCGGATGCGGTATTCCTGAGCATGAACGAGAAAAGGTCTTTGAGCGATTCTATCGTGGCGCGGGAACAGATAAGCCGGGGACTGGGTTGGGGCTTGCAATTGTAAGAGAAGTAGCGATCGCGCATGGAGCGGTAGTCCAGATAAAATCGGGTAGCAGCGGACGCGGCACTGCGATTGTTGTGAGTTTCCCTGGAAATGGCCACGAATCAAGGAAGTCGTAGTCGTTGCTTCCCTCATCTGGTGACGGTACAATGTCGGACGGCTAGGAGTTGAAGATGAGTACTGGCGACAATGGTTCCCTGTTGATTGGCTCAATTTTGGCTGCGCTGGTCGGTTACGGCATTCTCACTGGCCAGTCAACCAGCAGAATAAACATATCATTTGGCAAGGATCCGCTAATTTGGTGCATCGCTTCCGGGATGCAATTATTTATTGCGGTTGTTTGCCTGCTGCATGTCCACGTCCTTCAGCAAGTAGCTCCAAGTTTGTGTTTGCCCGATCTTTTAAACGACTTTAAGTCGGCAAACAAGGGAGAACTATTTGTCATTTTCATTCTCGGGAGTACCGTCGCGGGTGGCATTTGCTATGGACTCCGACGCCTGGTGATTGCAATTTCGCCTAAGGACAGATGAGCATTGCCTTTTCAAGCAATTGGTTGAATTGACCGGGCTGGTAAGAACAATTTCATGTTGGGTTTCGCCGAAAAGACGGAAGCTTTTGACAGGAAATTGCAAGAACTTACTATTAGGCTTTGCTTGAGGATCACGATCGGCATATGCGACTATTACTTGCGGAAGACGATGATTTTTTTGCGAATGCGCTGCGCTTGGGACTGGAGTCGCAAGGCTATAGTGTCGATTCGGTCAGGACCGGCACGGAAGCGGCCAACGCGCTTGAGTTGTCGACTTACGATCTGCTGGTGCTCGATTTGGGGTTACCCGAAATCGATGGTAGCCGGGTATTGAAGCAGTTGAGAGCGGCCGGTAACCCCGTTCCGGTAATTGTTATCACTGCTCGAGATGCCGTATCGGACAGAATCGCCGGGTTGGATCTGGGCGCTAATGATTATTTGATCAAACCCTTTGATTTTGGCGAATTGGAGGCGCGAATACGTGCTCTGTTGAGAAAGAGCGTCTGGGGCAATCGTATGGAGATTGACCATGGGCCGATTAAATTTGTGGTGAATACAAGAGAGGTGTTCATAAACGACGAGTTGGCCGAGTTTACGCAGAGAGAAGTCGCTGTTCTGGAGTTGCTGTTAAAACGAGCTGGCAAGCTTGTCGGCAAGCGTCTCATTGTCGAGCATGTGGCAACCTGGGAAGAAGAGCCGAGCGAAAATGCGATAGAGATAGTTATTCATAGATTGCGGCGAAAGCTTGAAGGGACCGAAGTTAAGATCAGGACAATTCATGGCTTTGGGTATCTGCTGGAAGTGTTTGAATGAGACGGTCAATTCGTAAGGGGCTTGTGCTCTGGCTGTCGATCCTTCTTGGCACGGTGTGGCTGATCAGTTCAGTCGGTGGATATTGTCTGGCACTCAAATTCGCGGGTGAGGCTTTCGACCGAGAGCTTGTAAACTCTGCTGATTCCGTTGCGGCTAGAGTTCGCATAAAGGGCGGAAGAGTAGTTGTCGATTTGCCGCCGGCGGCTCAGGCCATCTTACGTCACGACAATACTGATAGGTTTTACTATCAGGTACTGAGTTCAAAGGGTGAACGGTTGTCTGGTGATGAATGTCTTCCGAGGCCTCTACCAAGCCTCTCTAACGGGCGTCCGATTTTCAATACTGTTCGAGTTGGCGGCGATGATCTGCGGATCGTTCAGCTAAGTACGGTGGCGGAAGGACTAAACGAGGAAGTCATTATTCAGGTGGCAGAGACTATGCTCAGCCGACGACAGCTTTCGCAGTCGATCCTGGTGACTATCATTTTGCCGCAATTGTTAATGGCTATCCTTGGAGCCTCGGCTGTCTGGTTTGGTATTAGTGCCGGCTTGCAGCCTCTGAAGCAACTGCAGGCCGCTATTTCCGCTCGTACACCTGGCGATCTGAGCAGCATAAGCGATGCTATTTCCCCGGAAGAGACTTATCCGCTTGTAAAGGCCATCAATGGATTGCTCGAGATTCTTCGCGAAGATGCACAAACCAAGCAACGCTTCATTGCTAACGCTTCTCATCAACTTAGAACTCCGCTAGCTGGTCTCAAAACGTATTCCAGTTTGGGCGTTAAGACGCGTACCCTGGATGAGATGCGAAATATGATGGAGCAAATCGACAAAGGGCTGGACAGAACATCTCATCTGATTTCTCAATTGTTGGTGCTTGCTAGAAATGATTCTGCGACGCGAACAATCGCCACCGACGAGATGATCGATCTTAATTTCGTTGCTTCTGATGTTGTGGAACAGCACATTAATCAGGCGATCCGGAAGAATATTGATATTGGTTTTGGTCCATCTGAGAAGTCGGCACTTATTACTGGAGATCGTATCGGCATCCATGAACTTGTCGGCAATCTGGTCGATAATGCAATTAAGTACACGCCAAGTGGCGGTAAGGTCATCGTCGGTCTAGACGTGTCAAAGGAAAATGTAACCCTGGATGTGAGGGATACGGGTTGCGGTATACCAGTGAAGGACAGGGACCGTATATTTGAGCGTTTTTACCGAGTTGAAGGCGCCTCAGCGGACGGCTCTGGTCTGGGTCTGGCCATCGTACGTGATGTCGCAAATCATCACGGCGCTCGAATTTTGGTTGAGGCTGGGGACAACGGTACGGGGTCAAGATTTAAGGTGGTTTTCCCCTCGGCCGTTTAGGTGGTTGCCGCTTTGCTTTTGAATCTACACCGGGGTTGCAAAGTCCATTTGGCAAGCAATCCGCAAGAACTTTGGTATAGCATCGTCCACTGGTGATTCTCTTGATTAGAGTATGGATTCGTCTCCTTCCTGTTGTCAGCGTCCAGGCTCCGGCCTAACGTGAGAATCACCAATTTGTAAAAAAAAATGGGGATTTGAACGGTAAGGTAGTTGGCTTTGAATGCGGATTTCTGCTTTTTGAGCCCACTGGTCCAGTCGGAAGATTCAATAGTAAGAATAAACAACCAGGAGAGTAAATGCGTTTTTCACTAAATACACTGGCAGCTCTGATAGTAATCTCGTGTGTGGCCGGATGCTCTAAGCCGGAAGCGGCTTCGACGACCAGCACTACTACGTCCGCCTCGACAGAGACATCCACAGCTACTGGTACTGATGCGGCTATTACGGATACGACTGCGACAGGAAATGATACCGCGGCGGCCGATGGCGCAGCAAAAACCGAAACGACTGAGCAAGAGACGAAACAGGTCAAGAAAAGTACTTCCAAAAAGAGTGTCAAGAAGGGTCACTAATCCCGCATCTACTGATACCCTGAGAGGTGTCGCTGAGCTCAGCGGCACCTCGGTTGTCGTAACAAGTGAAGTTGGGAATGTGGTGTACGGTTGATGTTCAACATCTGGATGGAATTTGCCCTTTGTGCCGCCGTAATTATGTTTGCCGGGACGAAACTGACGCTTCATGGCGACGTCATAGCCGACAAAACCGGTCTCGGTCGCAACTGGGTCGGACTGGTGCTATTAGCCACAATTACGTCCCTGCCGGAGCTGGTAACAGGAGTTTCAGCTGTCACGTTAAACGATTTGCCGGACATGGCGGTGAGCGGGACTTTAGGTAGCTGCATGTTCAACATGCTCGTGATAGCCGGGCTGGACCTTCTCTCCCGTGGCAGACCGGTATCGCAAATGGTGCATCAAGGACATATGTTATCCGCGGGATTCGGCATTGTGCTTGTCTGCTTCGCCGCCGTCGATATCCTGTTTGGCAAGCATTTACCTGTTTTGACCGCAATTAACTCGATTGATCCACTCAGCATTGTATTTATCATTGTCTATTTGATTGCTATGAAGCTGATTTACGCATATGAGAAAACACGAGTCAAAGAATTTGCTGGAGAGTTAGCTGAAGCTGAGCAACCAGGGGCAACTCTGCGCAAGTCGGTCTTGTTTTTTACTCTGTACTCCCTGATGATTGTTGTTGCGGCCTGCTATTTACCGGAAATCGGCGAGAAAATTGCAAAGGCGACTGGCTGGGGGGAGAGCTTTATCGGGTCCTCCTTTATTGCCATTACCACTTCGTTGCCTGAAATCACTGTGTCCGTCGCTGCCGCTCGCATCGGCGCATTTGATATGGCCGTGGCTAATTTGCTTGGCAGCAACTTATTCAATGTGGTTATTCTTGCGATTATTGATTTCTGTTATTTGAAGGCACCCCTTCTTCGCTCTGTTTCTCAAATTAACGTTTTGACGGCTCTGACGGCCGTTATAGCAATGGCGATAGTAATAATTGGATTGACCTATAGATCCGAGAAAAAGTTTCTATTTCTGGCCGGAGATGCCATGGCGATACTCCTGGTCTATGTGATGGCTAATTGCCTTCTTTTTGCAGCGCATTGAGACACTTTGACTAACCTGGAAACCGCTACATCCTATGCCTGAAGCTATCCACATTGATATTTTTGTTGTTTTGCTTATTGTTACAGCAACGGTAGCTATGTCGGTGAAATGGGTCAAGCTGCCCTATTCGATCGCACTGGTAATTGTCGGGCTAATTATTGGAGTGTGCCACTTCCTTCCGCCTGTAGAATTAACTCCAGATCTGATTTTGCTGATTTTTCTGCCGGCCGTCTTGTTTGAAGCCTCATGGAACATTCAGCTTGCAGAGCTCCGAGAGAGTTGGATGCCGATCACGGTGCTGGCAACAGTTGGAGTTGTGATTAATACCGTTATTGTTGCTTTCGGGATGCACTATCTGGCAAATGTAGCCCTGGGCCCGGCCTTCCTGTTCGGTGCCATGATTGCGGCTACCGACCCTATTTCGGTACTGGCCCTATTCCGCAAGCTTGGTATGGACAGCGGGCTCACTATGCTTCTGGAGGGAGAAAGTCTGTTCAACGACGGCACAGCGGTAGTGCTCTTCAAACTGGTCCTGGCGATTGTTCTAGCCGGGGCGTCTTTTTCCGTCACGGCCACGGCTGGTAGCTTCCTGGTGGTAGTCCTGGGTGGTTGCGCTATTGGAGCCATTCTCGGATACGCTGCATCAATGGTAACCAGGCTTTTTGATGATCATTTGCTGGAAATAACACTCACGACAATTCTTGCATATGGCTCATATCTCCTGGCAGAGCAACTTCATGTATCGGCAGTACTAAGCGTGGTGGCAGCCGGTGTTGTAATTGGCAACTATGGCAGCCGCACGGGCATGTCGGCTGGTACGCGTATGGCGGTGAATTCTTTCTGGGAATACACAGCTTTTCTTGTCAATTCTTTGATATTCCTTCTGATCGGACTGCAAATCAAATTTGATTTGCTCGTCAAATACGGAGTTCAAATAGGAGTTGGCATTTTCCTGGTCCTGATTGCTCGCCTGGTTGTCGTTTACGGGTTGTGCCCGTTCATTGGCGGTAAGAGCCACAAAATACCCTGGAAATGGAGACATATGCTCTTCTGGGGGGCGCTGCGTGGATCTGTATGTATGGCACTGGCATTAAGTTTACCCGGTACTTTTGTCTACAGAGAGATGATCACAATCACGACATTCGGCGTTGTGTTATTTACTCTGCTTGTGCCGGGGTTGACTATTCAGCCTCTGGTAAAGCTGCTCAAGATGAACCCCAGTGACCCAAGGCGCGAACAGTACCGGCGACTGAAAGCCCAGTTAATAGCGAAGAAACGTTCACTGACGTTTCTAGGCAGCCAATTCAGCAGTGGTGCCGTGTCGGCAGCTTCGTTCGAAGAATTCAACGGAAAGCTGGAAAGAGAGGAAACTGCTCTCGTTAAGCGTATAGAGGACCTTCATCTTGAGGATGTTTCCATTAAGGCCGTTGAAGACGAAGCTCTTGCGAGAAAAGTCGCTGATCTGGAGAGGGATTGCCTGAGACAGCTCGTCAAAGAAGGGCTCCTGACCGAAGAAAGCCTGCAATTGATAGAGCTTGAGTCCGGCAATGTTCTATTTTAGTCGCAGGTGTGAGCTTCAACTGCTTTGCTAAGCGAATCGTAGGGCAAACCAATTTAGTTCGTTTGTCAAACGAATTAAATGTGATATAATAGTAACAGTTGAAGCAGCACTGCAGGGGCGCCTAGCCCAGAGGGCTGTTCTCAAAGGAGTGATGATGATTTTAACAAGAAGCTATTTGATGGCCGGCTCGCAGGAAATACCTGGCCTGGAACTCCAGAAGCTTTCGCAGCATGAGGATGAAAACGTGAGGCGCAGGGTTGCCGATCGCAAGGTGGTAACTCTGGAAATTTTGGAAGCCTTAGGTGATGATCCCAGCTCAAACGTGCGTTCCGCTGTGGCAATGAATCCGCAAACACCTCTAAGTCTACTGCTCAAGCTGGTCATAGATCCCAGTGACGACGTGCGGTTCTGTATGGCCGAAAATCATAACCTGCCGAAGTGCTTGCTTAAGGTTCTTGAGCGAGATCCTAATCCTTACGTTCAATGGCGGGCTCGTGTCACGCTCAATCACTTGCAGATCTCCTCGTAGCTGCGTAAAGGGTTAAGGCCAGGAGAGCTAAAGTGGCCGTGAGTAAGAGTTTTGCCGAAATGCGGCAACGATAACAATGACGATGTTGTCCGTTTAATCAGATCCAATTCAATTGCATTAATTTATTAGCCCCTCAGGTGGTGGTGGTTTCTGGACGCGGACCGGAAGCCAGTGATTTTCTTATACCGCCAATGCTCAAGAAGATTGGTCACCAGGCTCTTTTGAGAAACCATACCCAGTGCAGAGTATTATTGGCCTCGACAAAATCTTACTCGGAATGTTATGGTGCGGCATCGTCGGCCGCTCAGAGACTGCGGTTGTGTCTGGTTTAGCAATAATATTTTCCTGTTAAATTGCGGGAATTTTTGAGGTGATATTGTGAGCGAAAACGGGATGTCCGCTACATCTATCAATCTCATTGGAGCTGAATTGCTTCGCTCTGGTCGATATGAGGAGGCTTTAGTCCTGTTTGCCAGGGCCATTAAGCAGCATCCAGAAAACGCGGGCTGGTGGAATCATCTCGGGGAAGCCCTGGAGAGAAGTCAAAGGATACAGGAGGCTTTCTTAGCGTACGAGTCGGCTCTAAAGTTACAGCCGGATAACTATGAGTACTGGAACAGTTGCGGCGTCATGTTAGCTCTGCTTGGGAATTACGATAAGGCTGAGACGGCGTTTTGTGAGGCGATTAATTTAAAGCCCGACTATGCAAACGCAAACTTCAATCTTCGAGATCTTCGCTTGAGAAGGAGCAATCCCGTTCATGCTGACAAGAGTGTTGCTTCCACCGACACTGAATTTTTTACCGAGAAAGAGCTCAATGCTCTGATTGACCGGCTCAAATTGGCGGCAAAGCAGTCCCCTGCCGACTTGTCTATACAGGTTCGGCTGAGTCAGCTGCTGGCCCGTTCCGGTGATTTGAGAGGGGCGGTCAATCTGCTCAAGAAAGTAATTAAACACGACAACGAAAATGTTCAAGCCTGGCTCAATCTGGCTAATCTTTATATGCGGACGGGCCAAAAGCAGTTGGCAATTACCGCATTTGAAAAGCTTATTTCCCTCAATCCGGGAGACTATCATGGATATCTTAATTTAGGTGAGGCTCTCAAGGCTGCCAAATATTTCAGCGACGCTCTGGTGGCGATCCGTGCAGCCGTGGAATTGGCTCCAGAAAGTGCTGAATGTTGGAAAGCCTGGGCTCAGGCTCTCGAACTGGCCCAAGATGGAGCGTGCTTTTCTGCATATGTAAGAGCCGCTGAACTGGCTCGTTTTGACGCAGAACTTTGGTATACGGTCGGCCTGTTAGCTAGAGGTAGAGGGGAACGAGATACTGCCATTGCGGCTTTGCAGAAGAGTGTGGAACATGCACCCATGTCCAACAAAGCGTGGAACACATTGGGTCGTATTTTTGAGGATATGGGAAATTATGCTCGTGCTGAGGAGATTTATCGCAGCATTATTGCTTACGATCCTGCCGCTCCAAAAGCTTGGAATAATTTGGGTGTCATTTTGAGCTGTCAAGGCAATAAGAATGAGGCTGAAGCTGCCTTTCGCAGGGCGATAGAAATTGCACCTGACTTTCCCAATCCGTGGTACAACTTGCGTGACGTCATGCTTTGCCGCGGTGACCAAGCCGGTGCGGAAGAAGCAAGAAAGCGCGGAGTCGAAGCCGGCCATTTTGCTGCAAAGTGGGCTGGTGATGATTAGATGCCGATAGCGTATCCGGGTGATTTCTCATTGATTGCGGACATTCATGGCTGGAGATTCCTGGCGGTCTGCTTCGTCGCATCTTGATCTCCGGAGACTTGCTGCAGTGGCAAGATTTGTTGCAGGAATGAAATTACGGCAGACGGACTGCCAAATGAACCGAGAGCATGACTGGAATTTTCTTCTCCCACTTTGAAGCTCATGCCACCACGGTCATTGACCCATTTAAACATTGGCTCGTCAGCCGGCGAATCACCAAAAGCTAAATACAAAACGTCTGAAGTAGCCGGCGAACAGTGCTCAATTATTTTTTCAAGGGCATGGGCTTTACTCCATTCAATCGAAGGCCCTATCTCGTAACTTGTAGGAAGTGTCTTAAACTGTAAAGAACGATACTTTCGCTCTAGCTCTTTGATAATGAGATGTACACTAGCCTGTTCTGCCGGCGGAACTCTGTGGTAGTGAAGGCAAAATGAATACTGATGGTCATCCATGAGCAGCCTTGGATCATGTGCGGCAATCTTTTCTAAATCACTCCTTATGTCTAGAAGCACAGCGCGTGCCTCCTGCGCTGCGGGGTGCAAGAAGGTTTGGCCCGAAGGAAAGCTGATTTCAAGTCCATAATTTCCGGCTAAAATGAAATCAGCAGGATTGAGATCCATCGCTAGAGTTGCTAGGCCGCGTGCACTAACGATGGAAATGCGTTTTGAGATTCGAACACTCAGTTCATTTAGTAGTCCAACCGTAGCAGAAGGAAGCAAAGCATCTTTGGGATTGTCGGTAATAGGAACAAGCGTGCCATCACGATCTAGAAATAGGAAGACCTGACGAGAGGCTAACAGTGAAATCAATTCGTCCACTGACTTCGGCGAAATTCTGGTGCGCGACAATTCACTCATTATGCTATGCAGCCCTTATCCAGACCTTTGAGCACTAGTTGATGATAGAGTGCCTCATACTCATTAGCCATTCGTTCTTTACTGAACCGAGCTTTGGCAGAATCTCGACATGCCTTTCTGGTTATCCCTTGAAGCTCGCTAAAGCGACCGACCAGTTCATCCACAGTATCTCCTAAAATTCCCGTTTTGCCGTCAGTTACGACTTCGGCGGCTGCTCCTCGTTTGAAAGCCATTACAGGCGTTCCTGCTGCCAAAGATTCAGCAAAAACCAAGCCAAATGGTTCGTCAAATTTTATCGGGCAGATTGTTGCGATGGCACCCGCATAAAGTTTTGCTTTCGCGGGAGTAGAAACCTCCCCGACATAGACAACCGTCGAGTCGGTCAAGCGAGGTCTAACAAAATTATCGAAGTAAGTGCGATCATTGTCATCTACTTTCCCTGCCAGGATTATGGGTAATCTTAGCTTGCACGCAATTTCGATTGCCTCGACAGTGCCCTTGTCGGAGCAAATTCGCCCCAGGAACAAAAGGTAACGTTGTTGCTTTGTTAAATCAGCAGTGGTACCAATGTCGATACCATTGTAAATGGTCGAAACGTAGTTGAGCTCCTGCGGAAGATTCAATCTTCGATAGGCATCGCTTATGGCAACAAACGGAAAATTTCGAAACTTTAGATAGATATCTGAACAATAGCTCTTAACGGGATTATGGTTGGTACTTAAATGAACGCAGTTTAGGTTCCGTAAAAAGGGTAAGGCGCTGTAGCCCATGTGGCTGTGCACTATGTCGAATTGTTTCTGCATACTTTCGAGCGCCAGCAAGGCCTTTAACTGATAAGCGGGCCAGCGAGTTGGTGAAATATCCACGGCCTGGCGCAGTCCAGTGGGTGCGCATGGAATCAGGCGGCCGGCTGTGATTGAATCAGCACTGGCAAACAGTGTGACTTCATGACCTCGCTTTACCAACTCCTCTGTAAGCAAGCTGACAACGAGTTCAGATCCCCCATATTGGTTGGGTGGCACTCTCTCTGATAATGGGGCTAATTGTGCTATACGCATTCCCGTTCCTCATCTGGAGTCTTAGGTTTCAATGATCACCCGTAGGTCGCCTGCTTTTCTCAATATTTGACAGAAAGTCTGCCCGTTAGCGACATTGAAGGCAATGTCCAGGGAGCTCTTCCCAACTTTCAAATTGCGAACAGTCACCTGCTCCATCCATGGCGGCAGGGATGGGTCTATGATTCGCAAGACGTTTTTAGTAGCATCCGGTTGGAAGTTCAGACATGAACCGATCATTTGGAAAATGCTTCCGGCGGACCAGGCTTGCGGCGAACAAGAAACCGGATAGTCGATAGGTCTACTCCAATCACTGCGTTCAAAACCACAGAACAACTCCGGCAGCCTGAAATCCTGTTGGTGTTGAGCGACATCTATTAGCGAACTCATAAGTTGATGAGCATCACGAATACGTCCAATCTTTCTCATACCATCCATGATTATTGCGTTGTCGTGCGGCCAGACAGAGCCGTTGTGATAACTCATCGGGCTGTAAGTCAAGGCAGTGCTAGACAAAGTTCGAAGACCCCACCCTGTGTCCATGTCCTCGGACAGCAAGCGGTCTACTACTTTCTCTGCTTTTGCTCCGTCTAATATCCCAGTCCAAATGCAATGTCCTGCATTAGAGGCAATCGCCTTAACTTGTCGTCCCTCAAAGTCCAGGGCCAGGGCTAGAAACTGTTCAGCCGGTAACCAAAAATCGTTGATAAAATTTACTTTGAGTGTTTTTGCCTTTAGTCTCAAATAGGCACCAATTTGGCTGTGTCCCAACATATCGCCAATGTTTGCAATAGCCAGCAATGAAGCATATAAGTATCCCTGTGCTTCGCAAA
>JAFEAV010000031.1 GCA_018266215.1 Cyanobacteria bacterium SZAS LIN-3
TCATCGTCGCCGACATAGGCAAATTCCGGCGGTACATTGCCGAGCATCTTGCTGATTTGCGCTTCATCCCCGGACGCAATAGCCTCCATGATGTGCAGGTCGTCAAAAGCATCCTGTCCGTAGAAGAGCTGGCCTTTGTATACCCGGCGGCAATCATCTTCCACATAGCGACGGGTGAGGGCCGCTCCCCCCAGAATCACAGGCAGAGCAATATCTCGCTGATTGAGAATATCGAGATTCTCCTTCATGATCACAGTCGATTTGACCAGAAGACCGCTCATGCCAATGCAGTCGGCCTTGTGCTCCAGCGCGGCATTGATTATGTTGTCTATCGGTTGCTTGATGCCCAGATTGATCACACGGTAGCCATTATTAGTCAAAATAATGTCCACCAGATTTTTACCGATATCGTGCACGTCACCTTTGACAGTAGCCAGCACCATGGTGCCCCGGGTCGAGCCCTCAACCTTTTCCATCATCGGCTCGAGATAGGCGACAGCCGCCTTCATCGTCTCGGCGGACTGCAGAACAAAAGGCAGCTGCATCTTACCGGATCCGAACAATTCACCAACCACGCGCATGCCGTCGAGCAACAAAGTGTTGATAATTTCCAGCGGCTTATACTTCTCCAGAGCCTTATCGAGATCGGCTTCCATACCCACACGCTCGCCGTCTATGACGCGCTGTTTGAGCACTTCTTCAACCGAAACATTGGCTTTCTTGACCTTAGTCTCACCACCTTTGCCCTTGCGATCCTTGTAGAGATCCAGCAGGGCAAAAAGCGGATCATAATCCTCCGTGCGCTCATCAAAAATCAATTTGCGATGATATTCGCGCTCCTCTTCATCGATTTTATAGAGCGGCAAAATTTTCTGAGCATTGACGATGGCCATATCAAGGCCGGATTCAACGGCATAATGCAAAAATACGCTGTTCAAAATACGGCGAATCTTGGGATCGAATCCGAAGGAAATATTGCTCACCCCGAGAAT
This sequence comes from Cyanobacteria bacterium SZAS LIN-3, assembly GCA_018266215.1. GTDB lineage: Bacteria > Cyanobacteriota > Vampirovibrionia > Obscuribacterales > Obscuribacteraceae > REEB67. Next base: position 993 of record JAFEAV010000031.1, read on the forward strand.
AGTCTTTACTCCGGGCAGATGTTTCTTGATCAGCTCTATGCCTTTGAGCGTCTCCAGGCCGAGCTTGCGATCGTCCTCGTTGCCGGTCGAAAGTGTAAAAGTGAGAGCATCAAAAATCAGATCGTAGGGTTCGAGGCCAACGCTGAGGGCCAGGTCATAGATGCGCCTGGCCACCTCCAGTTTCTTCTCGGCATCCTTGGCCATGCCGCTTTCGTCAATAGTCAGAGCTACCGCCGAAGCACCGTACCTTTTGATCATGGCGGCCTTAGCCAGCATCTTATCGACACCGTCTTCCAGATTAATGGAATTGACAATGGCCTTGCCGGCCGTCAACTGCAGAGCCATCTCCAGCACCGGATATTCAGTTGAATCCAGCATCATCGGGATTTGCAATTCGGTATTGAGACGTCTGACAAAGGCACCCATGTCAGCCACTTCATCGCGACCGACATAGGCTGTGCACACGTCCAGAATATGGGCGCCTTCACGCTCCTGCTCACGGGCCATCGAGACCATACCGTCCAGATCACTCTTTTGCAGCAGCTCTTTAAATTTCTTACTGCCGTTGGTGTTGGTGCGCTCGCCCACTATCAAAGGCGGCTGATCAATGTCCAGGGCCACCGAGGTGTAAATGCTTGCAACAGCTGGGTTGTAGCGCGCCTCCCGCCGCTTCGGTGCCAGGTTGCCGAGTTTTTCAACAACCCTGGCCAGATGCGCCGGAGTGGTGCCGCAGCAACCGCCGACAATATTTACGCCCTGCTCCCTGGCGAAATAATCAAGAGAGGTCGCCAGCTCATCGGGCGTGAGCTTATATACGGTCTGCCCGTTGACGTTTTCCGGCAGTCCGGCGTTAGGCAAAACCGAGACCGCCCGCGGCGAATTCTGACAAAGATAATGAACGGCGTCGAGCATTTCACGCGGGCCGGTAGCGCAGTTGATACCGATTACGTCAACGGGAAAGGCCATCAGTGTAGCCAGAGCCGCGGAGATATCGGTGCCGACAAGCATTGTGCCTATGGGCGGGGCCTCGAGGGTAACCTGGGTGATGATCGGTAATTTGCGCCCAATTTTCTTGAAATAATCGAGCATGGCGACCACCGCCGCCTTGGCCTGCAGCAAATCCTGGCCGGTCTCAAATTGCAGTACATCGACGCCGCCATCAACGAGGCCGCGCACCTGTTCATAATAGGCGTCCTTCATGTCGGCGAAGGTGATATGTCCCAGCGAGGGCAATTTGGTCGTCGGTCCGATGGAGCCCGATACATAGCGTTTTTGACCGGCACCGGAGTAGGCCTCGGCCACTTCGCGGGCCAGCTTAGCCGCCTTAAAATTGAGCTCGTAGGCACGCTCGGCCAGGCCAAATTCGGCCAGCACAACCGGCGATCCACCGAAAGAGTCGGTTTCGATGACATCGCAACCCACTTTCAAAAACGATTCGTGGATCTCGGCAATGACATCAGGTCTGGTGGCAGGCAAAATGTCGGTGCAATTTTCGCAGCCCTCATAATCGTCCAGCGAAAGGTCATAAGTATGGATGGAGCTACCCATAGCACCATCAAATATCAGAACCTTTTCGGCCAGAGCTTTGAGAAATTCCACCATCGGTCTCCAAATTAGAAAAGCGGCAGGAAGCCCAGCTTTTTCACAGATTTTTGGCCTTCGGCCGATTTGCAAAATTCGATAAATGACTTGGTCAATTCACCGGCATTAACATCGCAGTACATGTAGAGTGGGCGGGAAAGCGGGTAGTCTACACCGTTTATAGTGTCTTCCTTGGCGTCATCGTCGGCGGCGGCATTGAGTCTAACCGTGACCACCTTCACCTTTTTTCCGGCTTCCTCGGCCTGGGAAATACCGATGAATCCCACCGCACCTTTTTGCTTCTCGACTGTATCAACAACATCGGAGGCGGAGGACAACAGTTTTACGTTGGAGCCAAACTCCTCGCCGTGCAACACCTGCTCGCGTAAAAAGGCCCCCGTGCCGCTCGTTATCTCACGCCCCAGGGCCACTATCGGAAAATTCGCCTGGGCGGCGGCCTTCCCTTTTATCTGCGACCAGTTGGCCAGCTTGCCCGAATAAATCGCCTTGAGATCATCGAGGGTGACCGAGTCGACAGGATTAGCAGGGCTGACAATAACCGCCACAGCATCCCTGGCCACCATCAATCGCATCAGTCTGACACCGGCGTCATGGGCCTGCATGTTTTCTTCCGGCGTCAATTCGCGAGAAGCGGCGGCTACGTTTATACGCCGCGCCACCAGAGCCTTGATACCACTGCCGGTATCACCGGACTGCACAGCTATCTTGCTCTGCGGATGAGCCTTCTGATAGTCGGCGGCCCAGTTCTCCACCAACTTGGCCATCGTATCCGAACCCTGCACCGAGAGCTGGTTACCGGAAGGACCGTTATCGGCGGCGGGAGCAGCACTGCGCGGACCGGCCGAACATGCTGCCAGAGTAAGGGCGCATCCGGCCGAAAGAACGGCCATAAAAACTTTGACTTGCTGCAGTCTGCTCAAAAATATCACCGCTTAACCTGCAATCAGCTGGGCAATCTCTATTGTCGGGCCACCGGCCCGCGATCACAACCAAAACCGAGCAATATTTACCATTGAGTCCAAATATTTCACTAATAAGGTGCCTCAGGCACCCCTTGGCAAGCCAGCGGCCATCTCCTCTGCACTGGCATAGCGCCCCGTCAGCTCCAGGGCCGTAGCCCGGGCGATAAAGTCATCGACGGCGACGGAAATGTTCTTATTCACGGCCCGAGGTCTGGAAACCGTTAAGGGCTCAGGGTCTTGACCGGTCAAAAGAAAATGGAGGGTGCCGCCCAGGGCATAGATATCGCTGGCCGGGGCCGGCTTGCCCCTGAATTGTTCCGGCGGGATATAGGCATGTTTGCCCACAACAGTGCCTCCGGCCGAGCCCTCCAGCTGCCTGGCCACGTTAAAATCCACGACTTTGATTTCGCCCAAATTTGAGAGCATGATATTGTCGGGACTGAGATCCCGATGCACAATCGGCGGTTCAAATGAGTGCATGTATTTGAGCACGTCCAGCAAACGCCCGGCCACATCCATGACGAAGCTCTCCGGCTGCGGGCCTTCATCGGCTACCAGTTGCTTGAGCGAACGACCTTCCACATACTCCAGCACCAGATAGCCGCGGTAATCGGCAACAAAGTGATCCGACACTTTCACCACACTGGGATGATCAAGACGGGCCAGAAGATTGGCCTCCTCAGCCAGTTTCTTAGTGAGGCTGGCCAGCACCTCCGAGCCGCGGTAGATGGGCATGATGTATTCTTTTAAAACAACTTCCCGCTCCTCATCAGCGCTTGTGGGTTCGGTCACGGCCGCCAGATATGTATTGCCCTGACCGCCGCCGCCCAGTACTCCCAGCACAGTGTAAGACCTTGCTCCGGCCAGGGTAGTGCCGGCAACAAGCATGCCGCTTTCCTTGCGCACGTCGCTGGTACTGAACTGATGCAGCCACAGCTCAGTCAGCCTGGCGCCCTTATCGCGTTCCACCTGCCCGGCACCGCGCTCAAATGTGAGCTCCTTCGCAGCCCAGGGCGCCCAGGTGCGCACAGCATTGATAAAAGCGGCCTCCGAATTATCAATCAATAGATCATCAATGGGAATGTGATGCTTGACCCCCAGAGCCGTTCCGATCTCGACATTTGTTTCCAGCTCGTTCGAGCCGACAAGTTTGCGATGGATCAGACGCACACGCTCCACTGTCTGCCAGGGGATTATCAATTCAGAAAAGAAAGTTTCATTGAGGTCCGTTCGCAAGACCAGCATATGAGGGAAAACCTTCAGCCGCTTGGGCCTTTGCGACAACCAGAGAAGTCCGGCCAGAAAAGCCAGCGCCACCGTCGCCAGTATCACCGCCGGCAGGAAGCGACCCACCGTAACCATGTCGAGAAATGTCTCAAAGAGCTTATCGCCGGTGGAGGCAATCTGAAAAGTGAAGAAGAAAACGACGATGGCGCTGAGCATCAAATTGAGCTTGAGCAAAGTAGAGAGCACAGATGATGACTGCTTCACCGATCTGAAGAGACGAAAATTACCCAGTGTCCGCTGCAACTCCGCATGCCCGGGACCGGCGAACAAACTATTCTCCAACTCCATCTGCGTGTAGAGAATGGACTTAAACTCATTCCAGGCGCGATCGGCCCGCGACTTAGCCAGCATCGCCTGTTCAGTGGAGGGAGGCTGCTCACCGGAGAAAGCCGCGGCGGGACTGAAATTGGTTACGGCGGCCTCTTCTTCCATCAAGAATCGCCCCGCATCGGCAAGGGCTCCCGCACCGCCTCAATTTGTTTCTTCAGCTCAGCACAGCTTTTCACCCGCGACTCCACATCCTGCTCCGTCAAATTTTCGACCAGACGCGCCAGTGCAAAAAATAGAGGGCGGCCGGCCTCGCTCAGCTGATCAGGAGGCTCCGGCGTCAGCCGACTGAGCGGCTCAGGATCCTGGCCGGTGAGTACGAAATAAATTGTGGCGCCCAGAGAATACAAATCACTCTGCTCACAGGCCTTGCCCCGAAATTGTTCAGGTGAAATGTACGATTGCTTGCCTACCAGAGTGCCGGTGGCGGTACCGACGAGATTGTTGGCGGCACCAAAATCAATCAAACTGAGATGCCCATCCCGAGCCAGCACGATATTATCGGGAGTGACATCGCGGTGCACCACCGGCGGTTCATGCTCATGTAAGTACGCCAGGATGTCGGCCATCTCGCCCAGCCAGCGCAGAGCCACCTCCGGCGGCTGCGAGCCCTGGTCCCGGACAAAGCGGCGCAGATCAATACCTTCAATGTGCTCAAGCACAATATAGTGCCTGCTGTTTTCGACGAAATAATCCAGCACCGACGCGATGCGCTCTTGCTTGAGAGTAGCCAGGATGGAAGCTTCCCGCGCAAACATGGCCAGCGCTTTTTCTCTCAAACTTTCCTCACAGCCCAGGGGCAACACAGCTTCCTTGAGAATCACCTGTCGGCCGTCTTTGCGTTCAGCCAGATAAACGGCGGACAAGCCGCCAAAACACAACTGCCCCAGGACTTTAATGCCGCCTTCCTGCAGCCTGGCTGAGGGTTCCAGCGGTACAAAGATGGTCGAGCCGAAGCGCCCGGCCAGCTCATCTTCCCAGAGTTGAGTAAAAGACGGATGCAAAGCCGTCAGGCCGGCATCGAAACCACTGCCCAGGTCGAGTTCGAGCTCGGCCAGAGGTGGGAAAAATTGGGCCTCAGGAGCAAATAGCTGCACGGCCTGAATCAGCTCCTTCACGTCCTCACGCTTCATGCCCGAAATCGAAAGAGGCACGCTGGCCCCACCTTCAAAAACGAGAGCAAGATTCTGAGGCCGTTTATGGCTGCCGTCCCGGTCACGGAAATCCACCATTTTCAAGGAGCTCCACGGCCGGCGCAGCCGCCCCCGCAATTCAAAAAGAAAGCGAGCCGGCAACTTCAGAGTCTGGCCATCAAAAACCAGCTTCGTATCACTGCAAACATAGACGGCAAAGGCGCCCACAGCAATCAGAACGACGTAGAAGGCGGCCATGACATCGTAAAACTCGGGAATCTCCTTACCTGCTCTCATATTGCTCAATATGGAATAAATCAGGCTGATGGCCGCCCCCGAGGCCCACAATAGCCAGACCGGCGACAGGGCCATAATAAAGGCCAGAGCCAGGGTGGAGGTGCGGGCCCGATAGCTGAGCTTGCGCCCCCCAGTTTGCGAAAGGGACTGTGCTACTAAAGTGAGATTGGCCTTTTCGTCCGGCATTGCCAAATTTGTGGGTCTTCTTTCGGGCTTATATACGGGTATCGGGCTGCAAAAACCTCAACCGATATCGGTTCGGGTTTCTACCTATTAGATGCATTTTGCCCCTGCGGCGCTCTTACCAACCCAGAAACCCAGACAGGACAAAAAAAACAGGGCTCCCCGCCCAGCGAGAAGCCCCGTTATATAAGCTAATTCGTCGATTTATTCTTCTTCGAATTCTTCGTATTCTTCTTCACCAAATTCTTCACCGTCGGCCTGGGCGCTGGCGGCCAGAAGGAGTTCGGTGGTGACTTTGACAGCAGTGTCGGGGGAAACGCCAACCGAAGTCAAGGTCTTTACCCAATGAACTACTTCATCCAGCAAAGCCGTATCCATTACGGTAGGAGCGGTCGCTGTAGCTGTTTGAGACATTGATATTTCCTCTCAGGGTCCTGAATTATGCAGAGATACATAGGGGCGGCAGCAGTCCACGGCGAACCGGCAGCCAAAACTCTATAGACCTCACATGCTACCAACTTGAAGTGGCTTCTGTACTCATCTTTTACTTAATTCTTCGGAAGTATTTGCGAAGCCGGAAGCGGTGAGATTCTTTGCTTTTTGTTGGTCATAGGCACGAATCATGGCTTGCGTACCAAAGGCATCAGGAGCCTGTTCGTTTTCGGCGGCCACGGCACCAAAGAGCTCGACCGAAAGAGCCGTCCCCGGCAGAGATTGCCGATTAGATATATCATCGTCGTCAAGATTTATCGAATCAAAAACCAGGCGCAGGTCTTTAAGCATATTTCTCAGGGAGAACGCCGGCTTGAGGTCGTCCTGCAAAATCCGTTTACCCAGATTGGCAAGGGCCCAGGAGCCGCCGGCGCCGCTCTGCAAAACATCGACAACCAGATTGCGGTCGAGGTCCAGTCGATCTGCCAGAGCGAAAGCCTCGCACACAGACACCATATTGACAGCACACAGCACCTGATTACAGAGCTTGAGCGCCTGGCCGGCACCGGAGGGTCCGCAATAGCGTATATTTTTGCCCATCATTTCCAGAAAAGGCAGCGCCTCGGCAAAGTCAGCCTCCGCCCCACCCACCATTATGGTCAGGGTGCCGTTCTTTGCCCCCACATCGCCGCCGGTTACCGGAGCATCGAGGAAGCGCAGCCCGGCGGCGGCCAGACTGGCGTTAACGGTGCGCGCGGCGGCCGGTCCGATAGTGCTGAAATCTACTACCAGGGCCCCTTTTCTGGCAAAGGCCAGGACCGAATCGGTGGGGCCGGTAAGGCGAGAAATGACATCCTGTTCGTCGCCCAGGCAGGTAAATACAATATCTGCGTCGGCAACGCAGTCTTCCAGCCCGGCCTTGACCGCAGCTCCGGCGCCGGCCAGCTCGGCCAGTGAGGCTCTTGACTGACTGCGATTCCAGACGGCAGCGGTCTGGCCGTTTTTCAGCAGATTGAAAGCCATGGCCGAACCCATGATGCCCATGCCGAGAAAACTCACTTTAGTAATGTCGGGCAAAATCGCTCTCCTTAAATGGGTGATTGGGTGGCTGGCGATCAAAAGTATGGCCAGAACCATCCTAATCCTTAAAAGTGCAGGGTTATTTTAATCTCGAGCGCGGACCGGCGTAAGGGTCAGCGGGTATAAGCGACAGAGGAAATGGAGCGTCGGGCAAATTGGTGGGGTTGGCCTTGGAAAAGATTTCGGTAACTCATACGTGTGGAGATTCCGCGCTCAAATGCGTGGACTGCGACGGACAAGTCTGTCCGAAATGTTTTGTCCAGTGCGCCGTCGGCAACCGCTGCAAAAAGTGCGCCAGCCGCTTCACCAGCCACGTTCTAAAAACATCACCGGCGGTGATCATTCGCCTCGGGCTGGCCATGGTCGCTCTCGGCGTCGGCTACGGTTTTCTCGCACGGGCAGTGCCGGAGATGCCCTTTGGTTTTTACGGATACTTTATTCAATTTGCCATCTGGTTTGCCCTGGGCAAGGGCATGCACAGGGTCGCCTCCTACAAACAGGGACCGAAAGTGATGGCCACGGCAATTATCGGCCTTCTGCTCGGACTGGCACTGGGCCCCTTTCGCGATATAGCGATCGCCGCCATGTCAGCCACATCCAGCACCGGCGAAGAGGCATACAGCAGCTATCTGAACGGTCAACATCTGGTCAATGCCGCCATCATGATCGTCGGCGTTCTCTGGCCATTTGTCAGGCGCTAGAGCGGTGGTGGTGGACGGCGAAGGGCCCCCTTCCTTAATAGGGAAAATTAGGATAACCTATGACTACACCGAAGCTAACCGGAACGTCCCGGAAGCTCATTAGTTGGCGGCGTTCAACCTTTGCGGAAAGTCTGTCTAACCTGTAAGAAAGAATACTCCGACGATCGGGCATCCTGTCCCGATGACGGAGGTCAGCTTATGCCGCTCATGACCGATCCATTTATCGGCACGGTTATCGCCGACAAATACGAACTCCTTTCGGTGCTCGGCGTCGGCGGCATGAGCACAATCTACAAAGCCAAGCACAAGTACATGGGGCGCATAGCCGCGGTCAAACTGCTGCATCCCTACTTGATCGCCGACGCTTCAATGTTTCAGCGCTTTCAATATGAAGCCAAAGCGGCCAGCAACCTAAACCACCCGAACGTTGTCGGCGTGCAGGACTTTGGTATCACCGATGATGGCAAAGCCTACCTGGTCATGGACTACCTGGAAGGAGAAGATCTCTCCAGCATCCTAGACCGTGAAACTCTCCTGCCTGAAGTTCAGGCCCTGGAAATTTTCCGCCAGGCCTGCAGAGGGCTGGACCATGCCCACTCTAAAGGTGTGATTCACCGCGACCTCAAGCCCAGCAACCTTTTCCTCTGCCCGGAAGAAGACGATACTTTTGTCGTCAAACTGGTTGATTTCGGCATCGCCAAAATTACCGAAGCCCCGGGCGAAGAAGCTCAGCATCTCACGCGCACGGGGGAAGTCTTCGGCAGCCCGCTCTACATGAGTCCGGAGCAGTGCTCGGGTAAGCCGCTGGACGCCCGCTCCGATCTTTACAGCCTGGGCTGCGTCATGTACGAAGTCCTGACCGGCCGCAGGCCCCTGGCTGGCGCCACCGCCATTGATACCATGCACAAGCACCTCAAGGAAGCGCCGCCGCCCTTCAAGGAAATGGCCCCCAATGCCGTTGTCTCCGAAGAACTGGAAAAAGCGGTACTGAAGTGCCTGGCCAAAAAGCCTGCGGACAGATATGACAGTGTGGCTGCCTTCTATGAAGACGTCTTCAAAGAACCAATGCCGAGATCATCCGCGACTGGTTCGCGCGCCAACAATCCCAGCGTCAATCTGGAAGTGCGCACCGGCGGAGGGACCGGTGCGGCAAAAGTTGAACACAGCAAAAATTCCCCGGCAAAAGCCTCAGCCTCGTCAAAATGGCGGCTGCCGGCCGGGCTGGCCGTGGCCGTTGCCATCCTCTCTACGGTGGGCCTGGGTACCTGGGTGATGTTCATCTGGGACGGCCCTGCCACTGACCGCGGCCACCAAATCGACCGCTGGATGTACACCTACCACCTCACCCGTGGTGACAATCTGGTCAACCAGAAACAATTCACAGAAGCCGAAAACGAATTGCTCAAAGCCCAGGATATAGCGGCCAAATTCGGTGACAACTACGGCCGCCTGATGAATGTCTATCGCTCGGAGCTGACACTGTACACAGCTTCCAATCAGTTTGAAAAACAATCCGACATCATCAACAAGATGACCAGGGTGACAAGCCTGAGAGCGCACCACGACTTCGACCTTTCCCTTCAAGCAGTGCAGGGCATAAACGATCTGCTCAGCAACAAAAACAAGGGCATTTCGCGCATCGGTGAAAAAGAACTGGAGCTGCGCCTCTCGGCCCTGATCAACGGCATACGCGACACCGCCAGCCGCCTGGGAGCCGTGGGCGATTACGACCATCAGGAAACACTGCTGACCCGCACTATTGATACGTATTCAAAACTGGTCGGCGATGATGATCCGCAGCTTGCCGCCCTCAATCTCGATCTGGCCGAAAGCCATGTCAACCAGGATGAATTCACCGAAGCCCGACCGCTTTTCAAAAAGTCTCTGGAGATTTACTGCCAGGCCAGGACAAACAACCGCGGCACTGTCGACGAGCTGGACGAGGCCAAAGCCTGGTTGCGCATCGGACAGTTCGACCGCGATCGCAGCTTCTTCAGGGAAGCGGACACCGAACTCACTACCGCCTACAATCTGCTCAAACCCTATGGGGAAGAGAAAAAAGCATCAGAGAAAAATGGCCGGGGGATCAAACTCTTGATCGAATGCCTCAACGCCCTGGCTGATTATTCGGACCAGACGGCCAAACCGGACCTGGGCAAAAAGTATCGACAGGAAGCACAGGAAAAGAAACAGCTGCGGAAAAAACTTGGCCTTGGCCTCAACGAATAATCAACCGAGCCCGAAAGGCTCCGCCAGTTTCAGACCGGCCAGGCCATCTCCCTGGCTATTGAAGCTTGCGCAGACACTAATAAAACTGGACCTCGATCGCAACAACAAATTGCACATCGACGAAAAGGAACTGGAAATTCTTCGTCGTCTGCCCGAAGGCACCGGACTTGTTATCACGCCAAACCATGCCGATGAAATGGACCCGAGACTGTGTCTCGATCTGTCGCGGCGTTCCATGAAGCGCTTTTTGCTCATGTGCAACCGCGAAGCCTTCAACGAAATCTACGGTCTTGCCGGCATAGGCTTGCAGGGCATCGGTTACTTTTCAGTCGAACGCGGCGGCCATGATACCGCCGCCAAGCGCTATGCCATCGATGTAGTATCCGGCGGTCGCGACGCCCTGGTGATCTTTCCGGAAGGTGAGATTTTTTATCTCAACGAATCCCTGCAACCTTTTCATAGCGGCGCCATTGATATAGGCATGCAGGCCATCATCGAACGCAGAAAAAGCGATCCCGTCTGGACTTCGTACATTCTGCCAATCTCCATAAAATACCGTTACGCCGAGCCAATCAAAAACATTTTGCAAAAGCGCGTGGAGAAAATGGAGCGCACTCTGCACCAGGATCGCAGTGGCCATGAATTGAGCAAGCGGCTGAGATTGCTGCAAGCCAAACTTCTGGCCCAGGAAGAAGCGGCCTATCATATTTCCCCCGACGCCGATCGTCTGGCTAAATTGACCGTGCGCATCGAGCATGCAAGGAGAACAATACTGGAGCAGGTGGAGGAAAAAAATACCTCCTCCTACAACAGCCAGGCCCGCACCATCGATCAAGCCTGGCAGGTAGGCGCCCATCTGCGCGAAAAGCTGGAGGGCAATCTCAGCCCCGACGAAGAAAAAGAAATAAAAGCCGAACTGGCCGCCCTCACCGAAGTGGAGCAACTGGTCAGCTGGCAACCACAATACGTGGAGACCAAGCCGAGCGAAGACCGCATGGCCGAAATGGTGCTCAAACTGGAACGCGAACTCTACCGCATCAAGCGCCCGAAACAGTTAGCCCGAAGAAATGTCTACCTGCGCATCGCCGAACCGATAGACCTCAGTCAATACCTGGACGAATACCTGGTCAACCCGCACGCAGTCAGGCATAAAATGGCCGAGCAGCTGCGCGACACTATTCAAGACCTGATCAATAGAGACTCGTAAAAAAACTATTTAGCGACGCCCATTGATTTCAGCTTGGTCAACATCGCCCGGCAGCGATACTGAGCCGGCACAGAATGGATTTTGATCCCCAGGGCAAGAGCCCGCTCGGTGTGCGCCTTGCAATTGACGTAATCCCTGGCCAGCAATTCTTTGTCGGCCAGGTCCATGAGCGAAGGCCAGAGCAGATAATCATTGCCGCCGCGATCAACTTCACGCGAGCGCACATCTTCTTTTGCATAAAGAACACTTAGAGCATATTGACCACTGCCCCGGTACTTATCGCTGAGATAGTGAGCAATGGAGGCCGCCTGGAACGTATCCTTCCCTAGCAACTTCACCGTCGAATCGTACATCGCCTTAACCGCCGGCAAAAGCCCGCCTCTTTTGTCGAGTTTGTCCGAATCGGCACCGTCGAGAAAATCAAGTCGGGTGCAAGCGCAACTGGCAAGACGGGTCAAACTCTTGGCCCCTTTCGCCGCCTGCAAAACCCCGGACCATTCCTTCAGGGCCTCGGCATCACGACCATTTATGTAAGCCTGGATCCAGCGGTCAAAACTTTTGCTGTAGATGCCCCGGTCACAGCAGGCCTGATCGTGTACCTCTTCATCCCGCACCAGGCCCTTCTCCAGGGTGGCGAAGGAATTTTCTTCCTGGGCCAGAGAAGGACCGGCGCCAGACAGAAAGGACGTAAAGCAAGCGGCGAGCAAAGCCACCAGCACTAATGCCCGGCAGGAAATACCGGTCAATAAACAGCTAATGAATGTTTGCACGCAGTCTCCTGCCTCGTTCTCGTTGGATTGACGGACTTCCGGGCTTCCAGCTTACTTGGACTTGGCTCCAGCGAGAATGGATACCTTGGCCAGCCCGGCTTCCAGATCGGCGAGCAGATCATCGATATCTTCGATGCCGACAGACAGACGGACCAGAGCATCGACAACGCCCCGGGCATCACGCTCCGCTTTTGGAATAGAACCGTGCGTCATGGAGACCGGATGGCAGACCAGCGATTCCACACCGCCCAGGCTTTCGGCCAGAGCAAACAACTTGGTAGTACCCAGGAACTGTCTGGCGCTTTCCAGTCCGCCCTTGAGCACGAAGCTGACCATGCCGCCAAAACCGTTCATCTGCTCCTTGGCCAGAGCATGCTGAGGATGCGTCGTCAAGCCGGGATACATGACCTTCTCAACAGCGGGATGTTTTTCCAGATACTGAGCGATAGCCATAGCATTTTTTTGATGCGCTTCCATACGCACGGCCAGAGTCTTGACTCCACGCAACACCAGGAAACAATCAAAGGGTCCGGGCACGGCACCAACAGCGTTCTGGTGAAACTTGAGAGTTTCATAGAGGTCATCACGCGAAGTCAGCACCGCACCACCGACGACATCACTGTGGCCGCCGAGATACTTCGTCACCGAATGAACAACAATGTCGGCACCCAGTGCAATTGGATTTTGCAGATAGGGGCTGGCAAAAGTATTGTCCACGACAGTGATCAATTTTTTGGCCTTGCCGATAGCGGCGATAGCCTTGATGTCGCACAATCTCAGAAGCGGGTTGGTCGGTGTTTCCACCCAGATCAACTTTGTGTTTTCCTGAATCGCGGCTTCCACCTTTTTAGGGTCCGAAGCATCGACAAAGGTGAAGGTCAAACCATAACGCTTCCACACTTTTTCAAACAGACGGTAAGTACCGCCATAAACGTCATCCCCGCAAATCACATGGTCGCCGGCCGAAAGCAAATGCATGATGCAGCCTTCGGCCGCCAGACCGGAACCGAAGCAGAGACCATAAGTGGCGCCTTCCATCGAAGCCAGACATGCTTCCAACGCGTCCCGGGTGGGGTTTTGCGTACGAGCGTATTCAAAACCTTTGTGCTTATTCAGACCTTCCTGAACATAGGTAGAGGTTTGATAAATCGGAGTGCAAACGGCGCCTGTGGTGGGATCCGGTTCCTGCCCCGCATGTATCGCTCTGGTTGAAAATTTCATGGCCACTTATCCTTCAGATTTTTCTTCAACGGTGTCGTATTGATTGTGATTTAAACGGAAATTTTTGCGTTCTTTTCCTTGCTCTTTTCCTTGGAGATGGACGGTTCCGCGATATGCTCGGTGGAAGCCGCCGCCTGCAGATGGGCGACAATGTCAAACTTTGTCAGAACGCCGCAGGCTTTGTCGTCCTTGGTCAAGATGACCATATTGGTGCCCAGCTTGAATTGACGATAGAGACTGTCGATCTCACTCATCACATCCAGTTGCGGGAAGGGTCTGCCCATAACCGAGCTGATTTTTATCTGGTCAGGCTTTTTACGTTCATAGACCACTTGCATGGCCACCAGGTCATTGATATGGCCGACGTTCTGGCCGGACTCGGTGACGACAGGCAACTGGTCGATCTGATAACGGTTCATCAGTTCGATTGCGTCTTTGACAGTGTCATCGGGCTTGATTGTGATCATCACCGGCACTTTGTCATGGCTGACCTTATGGTCAAGCAGGTCTTTGGCATAGAAGCTGAGACCGGGCGAGGGCAAGAAGCCAAACTCACGCATCCACTCATCGGAATAAATCTTGCTGATATAACCGCGACCGCCATCGGGAAGAATGACGACTATGACGTCATCGGGTCCCATGGTCTCGGCCACACGCAGAGCGGCGACCGTGGCGGTACCGCAGGAACCGCCTACGAGCAGGCCTTCTTCGCGGGCAAGACGCCGGGTCATGAGAAAGGATTCCTTGTCCGAAACGCGCTCAAAATGGTCGACAATTTTCATATCGGCGCTCTTGGGAATGAAATCCTCGCCGATGCCCTCGACCTTGTAGGAGCCTGGGGTATCGCCGGAATAGATGCTGCCTTCCGGATCAGCGCCGACGATCTTTATAGATGGATTCTTTTCTTTGAGATAACGCGCAGTACCGGATATGGTGCCACCGGTTCCGACACCGGCGACAACACAGGTAACTTTCCCTTCGGTAGCTTCCCAGATTTCAGGACCGGTCGACTCGTAGTGAGCCAGGGGATTATTAGGATTGGCAAATTGATTGGGCTGGAAAGCGCCGGGGATTTCCATGGTCAAGCGATTAGCCACCGAATAATAGCTCTCGGGGGAACCGGCCGAAACGGTCGAAGGCACGATGACAACTTCGGCGCCATAGGCCTTGAGCAAATTGATTTTTTCAGGAGCGACCTTGTCAGGACAGACAAGAATGCAGCGATAGCCTTTGACCGCGGCAATTTGAGCCAGTCCCGTACCGGTATTGCCGGAGGTGGGCTCGATCAAGGTGCCGCCGGGCTTGAGCAGGCCGGCTTTCTCAGCTTCCTCGATCATTTTAAGAGAGGGGCGGTCTTTGATGGACCCGCCGGGGTTAAAAACCTCGACCTTGGCCAGTACCGTGGGTTTGAGCCCCTTCGTTACTTTTTGGAGCTTCACAAGAGGCGTGTGGCCTATTGTTTCAAGGATGTTCTCACAGTACTTCACGAGGCGAAGTCCTCCCTTACAATAATATGGAAAAATGCGAAGTTTTATTATAAGGCTGACCCGCCCAACTCACGGCTACCTACATGAATAACAAATACTTCTACGGACCGACCGACCTGGCCGACTTTGACAACGACGCAAATCTCGGCCAACCCGGTCAGTACCCGTTCACACGCGGCATCTACGCCGACATGTACCGCAGCCGCTTCTGGACGATGCGCCAATATGCGGGCTTCGGGAACGCCGACGAGACCAACAAACGCTTTAGATATCTCTTAGCTAACGGCCAAACCGGCCTTTCAGTCGCTTTTGACCTGCCAACCCAGATGGGGCTCGACTCCGACGACGCCATGGCGCTGGGAGAAGTCGGCCGCACCGGTGTCTCAATCGATGCCCTGGACGATATGGAGAGACTCTTCCGCGACATCGACCTGGGCAAAGTCTCGACCTCAATGACTATCAACGCCACCTCGGCCATATTGCTGGCCATGTACCGGGCGGTGGGCATCAAGCAAGGCGTGCCGGCCAAGCTGCTCTCAGGCACCATCCAAAATGACATCCTCAAAGAATACGAGGCGCGCAACACCTACATTTTTCCGCCGCAGGGCTCGATGCGCCTGATCACGGACATCTTCGCCTTTTGCGCCGCCGACATGCCCAAGTGGAACACCATTTCCATCAGCGGCTACCACATCCGAGAAGCCGGGGCCACAGCCGTTCAAGAGCTGGCATTCACCTTCGCCAACGCCATCGCTTATGTGGAAGCAGCACTGGCCTGCGGCCTGGACGTAGACGCTTTCGCGCCCCAGTTGAGCTTCTTCTTTGTCGCCCAGATGGATCTCTTTGAAGAAATCGCCAAATTCCGCGCCGCGCGCAGACTCTGGGCGAAAATAATGAAAGAGCGATTCAACGCTAAGAATCCGAAATCGCTCAGCTTGCGCTTCCATGTGCAAACGGCAGGCTCAAGTCTGACTCTGCAGCAGCCGGACAACAATATTGTGCGCACGACAATAGAGGCTCTGGCTGCCGCTCTCGGTGGCTGCCAGTCACTGCACACCAATGCCAAAGACGAAGCCATTGCCCTGCCCACCGAAGCCTCGGCCCTGACCGCCCTGCGCACGCAGCAAATCCTGGCCTTTGAAACCGGCGTGGGCAGCGTCGCTGATCCCTGCGGCGGTTCGTATTACATCGAATCACTGACCAGTAAAACCGAAGCCGCCGTCGTCGAATACCTCAAAAAAATCGAGGAACTGGGCGGCGCTATTCAGGCTGTGGAAAGCGGTTTCATTCAAAAAGAAATCCAGGACTCGGCCTATCAATATCACCAGGACGTGGAAAGCAAAGCCAAGCTCGTAGTCGGCGTCAATTCTTTCATCGACGCTCAAAATGCTGATGGTGAGGCCATTCAGGTGCAGCGCATCGATCCATCACTGGAAGAGAAACAGGTGGCGAAGCTGAAAAAATTACGCGAAACCCGCGACAATCAGAAGGTCGCAGAGTGTCGCGAGAAATTGCTAAAAGCCGCTAAGGGCAAAGATAATCTCATTCCGTACATTTGCGAGGCCGTCGAGTCATATGCCACCGTCGGTGAAATCAGCGGTACTCTCAAAGAGGCCTTCGGCAAATTCAGACCGCTCAACACGCTGTAACCAAGCCGATAATCAACTACAAAACTGCAGGCATGCCCATAGAAATGACCCGGACTGAGAATAGCGCACACGACCTGAGCAAGGATTATGCCGCCTATGTCTCGATAATCATTGTCAACTGGAAAACGCCGAAGCTTCTGGCGGACTGCCTGGATAGCCTCAAGGCAGACCAGCAATTCAGCCGTTTCGAAACCATAGTCGTGGATAACAACTCGGGCGACGAGTCAGTGCCCATGCTGAAAGAGCGCTATCCCGATGTAAAGCTCATCGAAAACGCCGACAATAAAGGCTTCTCCAAAGCGGTCAACCAGGCCATTCCGCTCTGCCACGGCCGCTATGTCCTGCTCCTCAATCCTGATGCCAAGGTAGTCGGAGACGCTGTTTCCACCCTGGCCAAATATCTCGACGACAATCCAAAGGCCGGAGCCTGCGGCCCCAAGGTGTTAAATGCCGACGGTACTTTGCAGCTGGCCTGCCGCAGGGCCTTCCCCTCGGTCATGGCTTCCTTTTACCGCCTCACCTATCTCAGCCACCTTTTCCCAAAGAACGAAGCCATCGCCAAATACAACATGACCTTCGCCGATCCGGATGAGCTTCTGGAGGTCGACGCCTTGTCCGGCTCCTGCATGATGGTCCGAAGCCAAGTGGTCGACCAGATAGGACTTCTCGATGAAGACATCTTCATGTTTGGCGAGGACATCGACTGGTGTTGGCGGGTCAAGGAAGCCGGCTACTCGGTGGTCTATGTACCGGCGGCCGTGGTTTACCACATCCACGGCGCTTCATCGCGCAAACGCCCCGTAGGCACGACCATCAACCTGCACAAGGGTATGGAAGTTTTTTACCGAAAACACCATGCCAAAAGATATTGGCCACCTTTCAACCTGCTGGTGTATGCTGCCATCTGGAGCCGCGCCCTCCTCTTCATCTTGATCAATGTTGCCCGGGGAGCATTTCAAGAGAAGGAATTGCCGTCGAGTGAGACAAAATCGCCCCCGGACGCCGACCAGTCAGCGGGGAAAGGCCGGAAATTGCCTCCTTGAACCCCTCCCAGCTTCTTTACAGGACCGATTTAGATTTTTAATAACAGAGTGTAGAATCGGTGCCAGTACGGGGCAAATAGTAGATCAATCCCAAACAACGCGGATAGAATTTTTCAGGGTATTTAAAAGGCATCTGGTATCAAATGGCTCAAAGCAATGGTTTGAAAAAAGTACTGGTCACTGGCGGAAGCGGCATGATCGGCCGGGCGGTCTTGTCAAACCTTCTGGCAACAAGAAAATGTCTTATTCGCACCCAGGTACGCGACCGACTGGAAGCGCGCAAGGCCATCAGCCAGTCAGTTGATCTGACACTGGTGGAAATGGAAGCCGCCGACTTCACCCGCGTGGGCGATCAAGAGATGCGCGCGCTCACCAAAGATTGCGATTTTGTGGTACATGCAGCCGGGCTTGTGCACAAAGAATCGGCCACCTATCAGGAATACGAAGTCGTCAACGTACGCGCCACGCATCAGCTGGCCGAGGCCTGCATCGCCAATAAAGTGCATACCCTGGTTTTCTTGAGCACCTCGGCCGTCTACGGCAAAGGTCCTTTCAGCAATATACCGGAAGAAGGCCCCCTGGCGGCCAAGACACCATATGCGGTATCAAAGTCTACGAGCGAACAGTACCTGGCCAGTCTCGCCGGTAAAATCCCGAGGGTAGTCATACTGCGTCCATCACTTGTTTTTGGCGAAGGGGACCGGGGCAATATGCTCTCTTTGATCAAACAGATCAAAGAGGAAAAGTATGTGCACGTCGGCGGCGGTCAGACACCAAAGAGTCTTATCTGCTCGAACGACCTGGCTCAGGCCATCAGGCTCTGTATCGAGCGCTTGCCGGAAGGACACCACGTCTTCAACATTGCCAATCCCAAGGCAGAATCAATGCGCGATCTCGTTGACAGCATCGCCGCCGGTTTGAATGTGAGCAAGAAATTCCCGTCCGTCCCCGAAGGTATGCTCAAGCTCGGTTTGAAAGCCGCTGCGGCACTGATGCCCGGCAAAGTGGCGGTCACCCCCGAACAAGTGGAAAAGCTGGCAACAGAAACAACCTGCTCGGTCGACAAGTTTGTAAGCGCCACCGGCTTTGCCCCGGCGACCGAAGTGCGCGTCGCCCTCAAGCAAGAAATAGACTGGGCAACGAACAACAACCTGCTATAAAAACTGGAATTTTATGGGCTACTGTTCAAGCTTGTAATAGGGATTGAGCTTGAATAAATCCGCGAGTGCTCTTTCTGCAGCACCGTTATCGCCCAACAAACCATGAGCGATAGCGAGAAAATCGTAAGCCCGTGCATAATTGGAATTTCTGGCTATCGCAGTAATCAAAATACGCCGGGCCTCAGCTGGTCTCTGGCTGCGAATATAGAGCGAAGCAAGCGCGCCATACGCCGGTTCAAAATCCGGTTCTTTTTCAATGCACTCCATCAACTTCGGCTCAGCCTGGGCAAATTTATAGGCAGTCGATTCAATAATGGCGGCAGCATATAGCGCCACTACATCCGGTGGCGCCTTCGTGGGCAAGTCAGTCTTGCTGAAGACTGCCGCCTGCTTTGCCGCCAGCGTGCCCGGTGCGGTCTTCACTATTTTATCGAACAGGGCGCGCGCCTCATCGTACTTATAATTTTCGCGCAGAGCCCGGGCTTTGCGCACAAGATGCGTGGGATTGCCTGTGTCCACAGGCCGCCGCTCTTCCTCGCCGCTCACATCACGACAGACAAGCCCCCGCTCATCGCTAAATGGGAAAGCCATCTGAAAGACAGGGTCAATTTCAAATTGGCCGGATCTGTTGATATAGCCCCAGCGCAAACCATCCAGGCTGGCAGGCGCCAGACCCTGGGAAAATTGTTTAACAGCCAGGAAACGAGGCGTAATTGCTTCTTCGCCGGAGAGATTTATAAAACCGCAGTGCTCGCCCCGGCGAAAAGGAAGCAGACCGGTACCCGCGTCGAACTGTCCCAGATGGTCATATTTGAAATCTATGACGACCTTGCCCTCAGTATCTATGAGTCCCCACAACTCACCCGATTTGACGGAGGCATGGCCGTGGCTGAAAGGACTCGCACCCTGGTAATGGTCTTCGATTGCCAGTTCACCATCCTTAGAAATAAAACCCCAGCGGGAGAGAATCAAACTTCGCTCTCTTGCGGAGTTGACGAATTTCGGGCTCTGAGCGGCCGCCAGTCCATCGCAAAACAAACCGACAGAATCAAAGTTTTGCTTGCAAACCTTATCACCGTTGTAGTCAATCAGGCCGAAAGGCTGCTGTCCACGCCCGCTGTTTGTCACAATGCGACCGGCGGCGGCGCTGACGGCCTGGATCCCGGCGTATGTTGCCACGACTGCCCCGTTGCGATCGAGCAGGAATGAATCCTTGCCCCGCCTCGCCACAGTGTGCTTTGCATCATTAAAGGGGGCAATAAAATCACAGTCCGCGCGACCAAGTACATTGGCAAAAGTGTCAATCATTTTCCAGCGCCGATGCAAATTCGGCACGACCAGAGCGTAGTGCTTGCCGTTCTCTTCCCTGGAGGGATAATGACAAACCATCGCCCGCCCGCTGGAAAAACTGCGGGCAGACTGAAAGGGCGCAACAATAACTACTTGCCCCAACAAATCTATATAGGAGAATTCGAATTCGGCCGGGAACGGCAGGCGCAGTTCCTCATCGGATGAGAAGTGCCAGATAGGGCTGGAGCGGTCCGGCGCAAAAACCGGTGTACCGCCGTAGTAACTTCTCGTAGGCAACGCTTAATCCTCTACCAGGGCGTGAATGTTAGCATAGGAGAAAAGGAAATCACACCATGCCCTTGACTGAAGACGAGGACAATCTAGTACGGAAGCTTGGCTTCGACAGAGATGTCGTCGAGCACCTGCGCGCCCAGTCAATTGCAGCCCTGGTTGAGTTTAACGAAAGTGCCGTCCCCACGGCTACAGCGATGGTTGTGGCAACGAGAAAAGGACGCTACCGCAAAGAAAATCCACGCAAATATTGCTGGACCGGCGAAGCCAAGCTGGAACAAATCGCCAGTCTGAGAAAACTGGCCGACAACAATCCGGAGGCGCTGGAGCTTATCGATTCATGGATCGCCCTGCTGGAGAAACCGGCCGAAAAAGAAGATCTGGAGTTTATCGAAAACCAGATGGAGTTGGAGAAACGACGGCTCGAATATCACGACAAGATAAAGGAATTCGAACAATACCTGCGGGCGGAGATGAATCGAATAGCCACGGAAGCGCGCAGCGGCAGGGTGCAGATACCGTCTTTTATGGTCGGTCAAAACGAACTCTTCGACGTCGATGAAAGAGTGGCGCAAGTGCGCAAATATTTTGAGGGCAAACCGCTGCCGGAGAGCGAACCGGCTGTGTCAGGGATGGTCTTTCGCTTCGCCGGATGGCAGTGGAGCGGCGAAGGTCACGATCTGAAGGACTATGCATTCGAGCGCGGTTACAGTCTGACCGAATTGCAAACGTACAATATTCATGTCTCTTTCGATGACAAAGTAAGCGCGCAGAAATACATGGAGAAGCAGGGTTTTGATATCCCGCCCAAACTTACCCTGAAGCCCTTTTCCTGGGAGCGCTTGACCGAATTAGACGCCTGGCGCGACTGGGCGGGCACGGAGACGATTCGCAAGGCCGGGGAAGGACGCTTTGAAAGGCTCTGGCCGGAGCAGCAGCAACTTGAGCTGAAGGTCACACAGGCACTTTTGACTGAGCTTTCGCCGTCGGAAAAGAGCGATAAATTTGTGCGAGTGAGGACCGAGGGCACCTGTGCTCCTAATTATGGATTGGGCACGGACGCCATCCTGCAACAGCTTGAGACCTGGGACAAGCTCTACGACGTGCACATCGATGACGCCACCAGCGATAGTGTCACGGTGAAGTTCAGGAGATTACCAGGCGATATTCGGGTGCTCTGCGCCGAAGCCTTGATGTTCTGCCCCGACCTGGATGTGCTGCATCCCGATTCTTATGAAGAGAATGCAGTGCGAGTGCGGGAATTCGCTACCGCTTTGAGACAAACCGGAACCATCACCTTCTGGTGGGACTAGGTAATGGCAGAAGAAAATCTCAATCAAGGGCTTGAATCAAGAATAAATCTTGTAATCGATAAACAACTAAGGTGTTGAAGCCCTGGCTTTGCCGAAAATTTCATCATAGGTCGCGGGAGTATCCGACTGCTTAAACATGTCCTGATTTACCACGAAAGCGTCGGGTCTGACTTTCATCGCACCATTGAAGGGCCGACTGTAGACATAGAGCAAAAGGGTATTGAGACAGAGGACACCGGTAACGATGGCAATCAAAATCGAGTGAATGACGTTCTTTTCGCCCATAAGCAGATACATCAATCCAATAAGAATAGCTGAGCCGGTCAGCACCACAACCCAGACCAGGGGCGGCAATTCGTGTTTCATCATGGTAATGCGAGTGCGCCTGCTCTCGCCCAGATTCTGCACGGCGTTCATCAGACTGGTTTGAATATTGCTGCCCTGTTGCGTCGTATTGGGCACGGCCAGGATTTCTTCCCACAATTTGAAATAACTTGTCCAGGCCTGGGGACTGCCCTTGGCTTTGTCGAGTTGCTGCCATTCGGTATCGAGCACAGCCTGATTGTAAGCGCGACAGGTATTGCGAATGACACTGCGTTCGGGATCCGGCAGACCGCGAGCAAAGCGGAAGACATCACACAGTGAATTAGCTTCCAGCAAAACACGTGCCTCTGCATTTTCGTGAAAGGTCACGGCCCCGGCCACAAGAAATCCAAGCAAGACGGCATAAAGTGTCCCGACGATCGAAAGCGTCGCCTGGACAAGTTCCTGATGATTAGCGAGGCTGCTCAAGTCAACGTATTTCTTGAGCAAAAGCAAACCGATAATAGCCGCAGCGGCGGCAAGACAAAAAACAAACAAACCGGAAATTATCGTTTCCATATCAATTCGCCGGCCTTTCGCTATCAGTAAAAACTTGACTGTTGATCTTGAGGGCTCGCATCCTGGCCTCGTTGACAACGCGATCAATCTCGGCAAAAAACTGAGGGATTTTTGCCTCCAGCTCGCCGTTAGCGGCACGGGCGGCCTTCAGCTCCGTATAGACAGAGGCCAGTGCAAATGCATCCTGATTCTCGTCAGGCACAACCAGGGCATCGGCATAAGCGCGCAGGGCCTGCGGCAAATTGCCGACTTTGATCATCTGTCGACCATAGGCGATGGACAGCCATGGATCCGGCACCAACAGGGCGCGGGCCCGGGCCAGATAGTCTTCAGCCTGAGCATAGTTGCCCAGCTCTACTTCCACAAGTGCCGCCTGGGCCAGGGCTTCTTCATTGCGGGGTTGACGATGAACCGCACTGACAGCCATTTTCTGAGCATCACCATAAAGCTTCTGGGCGGCGAAGATGCGTGACTTGACTATGTACATGTAGGTAATATTCTGACCGCTGTTATAGTCGGCAGGATCATCGGAAAAGCCCTTCAGTTCAAGTGCTGCGCCGGCGATATCACCGAGATCCAGCTTGCCCTGGGCAATAACGCAGTGCGCTAAAAATGCCAGCTCCTCATTTTGACCGACACCGGGCTTGCTTGAGGTCTGACTCACTACCAGCCTTGCCAGCTTCAGCCCCTCAGCAGGCTTGCCGCGACGCACATCTATCTCGGCTTTATCAAGCAGAGCAAGAGTATTCTGCGCATCAAAACTCATTGCTCTTTCTATATGATCAGCCGCTTCCAAAAATTTCCTCTGATAAATGGCCAGCCGGGCCAGATTGAGTTTTGGCTCGACAAAATCAGGTTTGCACAAAAGGGCAATCGTCCAGTCTTTTCGCGCCGCGGAAAAATCCTTCAATTGAGTCTCAGCCTGACGAAAATCGCACTGCCCCAGGGCATTCCAGGCGGCGGCAAAAGTGGGATCGAATTTTAGAGACAGGTCGTAAAACTCATGGGCTTTATCAATGCGACCTTCGCGATAGGCTTTCAGACCGGAATTGAAAGAGTAATGCACCGCCGCCTTTCGACCCAGAAAAGTCACCAGACTGAGGGCAATGATGCAGGTGACAAACACCCTTTGCCTGGCCTGCCAGCGGCAGGTGCGGCGAACGGTACCGAGTTGCTCCGGTCGAAAGGCAAAAACGCTGTAGTCATCATCTAAATGATCCGGCAGGCGTGAGGAGGGCAAAATTTGACTCTTGTCAAATATCGCTTTCACCAGGGCATCAAAGGTCTCTTTGTCAAAGAAAAAAGATGGTATGAAATTAGGAAAAAGAACATTGGCAAGAAGCTTGTTCTTTGCGGTAAATCGGAAGTAAACGGTGAGCTTTCGGGCCGGCACTTTGAGAGAAAAAATGCGCGTAAAAAAAGGATTGGGTTCTAAAGATATAGATTGAATGTCGGACCAATTGACGACCCGGTCAAAGCGTGAAAGTTTCAGACCGATGTCAGAGGCTATCACTCCCCGTGATATCAGGCGCAAGACATGCACCAGCGCGCCAAAGCCGACAAACCAGAGAACAGCACCGATCACCCAGTTACCGATTATATGCAGGCCCCAGCTCACGATTGAAGTGGCACTGGGAATGAGCGCAACTCCGTCGGGAATAGACAAGAGTGTGGCAATCACCACTGAAGAGCCCACTGCCAATTGAGAGAGGGATTTTGAATCAAATAGAAAAAGATCATTGACAGGGCCGACCCGGGCGACCTTTTTATCAGCACCTGACGAGTAGCCGGACTCGGCCACAACGGTGCCAGGCGCGGCGCCGGGACTGCCCGCTGCCACCTTGGCCCTATTCTTTGTCTTTTTTTTCGATTGCGAACCGGCTGATTTTTTCAAAGAGTTTTTTGCCGAGATGGACCTATTTCATTACTACCACGGACAGGCAAATGTCAGGCCCTGCTTGCCTTTCGCCCTTACATGTAACGAATCTAAAATTGTTGGACAAAAACATTAGATCATGACATATTGAACGGGGGTTAATATTAACCGTGGGAGTTGCATGTGAGGTATGTCCGTTGAAAATCCTGATCATTGAAGACGACGTCAATATTGCGCGTCTCATCGAGCTAGAGCTAGGGTATGAAGGTTATCAAGTTTCCGTAGCTCACGATGGCAATCAAGGTCTTGATCTTTTCAAGAAAGACCAGCCGGATCTCGTCCTGCTTGACGTGATGTTGCCCGGTCTTGACGGTATAGAAGTGTGCAAACGCCTGCGCAGCATGTCCAAAGTGCCGGTCATCATGCTCACAGCAAAAGACGGCGTTGGCGACCGCGTCAGCGGCCTCGACAGCGGTGCTGACGACTATCTGACCAAGCCTTTCGCCACCGAAGAACTGCTTGCCCGTATCCGGGCAGTCATGCGGAGAAAGCCGCTGGAAGGCATTCTTACATATGCCGACCTGTGGATGGACCAGCTCAACCGTGTCGTCAAACGCGGCGAACGTCAGCTGGATTTGAGAGCCAAAGAATTTGATCTGCTCAGATTGTTCATGCAATATCCAGAGCAAGTACTGTCCCGCGAGTTCATTTTCGACAAAGTGTGGGGTTATGACTTCATCGGCGAATCAAACGTCATCGAAGTCTATATCCGTTATCTGCGCTCCAAGCTCGAAGACGCCACTTCAAAGAGACTGATTCAAACAGTTCGTGGTGAAGGTTACGTCCTGCGCGAAGAAGAACCTTCCCGCTAAGCCTGCGACAGAAACAGAAAAGACAGCAACTATCAAAAGAGCCGCCTCATTCAAGGCGGCTCTTCTATTTATCAGGTACCGAGCAAACGCTCTTGCGGTGGACCAAGCAAAAGCCTGAGCCGGCTCTGCATGTCCGGCGCCAGCATTTGCAAAGTCTTGAGCGCCCGACAACGAACATAGGGATTTTCGTCGCGCGCTAAAGTAACGAGGATGTGCTCCGGCATATGCGGATTTTCCGCCACGCCATAGCGAACATCAGCGTTTTCATCGTTTGCCAATAGAGACAGAGTATCTTTCGGTGTATGTGCATTTTCCGCCACAGCCAGTCTGACTTCGGGGTGGCTATCAAAAGCCAGCCGCTTCAATAGATCAACAGGCGTCTTTGGGTTTTCGGCCACAGCACGCCTGATCGCCTCGCATCCGTCTTCCCCAAGCCGCAGCAGTACTTGCTTGGGAGTGTTTGGATTGCCGGCGACGACTCTCCTTACCTGCAATATCTCGCTATCCGTCTCAATCTCTTTCAATAGGTCTACCCTGGAGGACTCCTGTTTTTCTTTCCTCATGCCAATTGCGCTCCCCAATCACGAGCTAGTTCATACCTTATGCCCGTTGCCAAGAGGACTCTAACGATTTAGCATCCTGAAAAAGACCTTTGTTAAGTGGAAACAACCAGACCTGTCGATGGCAGGAAAGGCTTTAGAGGCGCAGCCTTAACAAAGCAGCGGGGCCTTAGAGGCTTCCCCCAGCGCCGTATGGGGTTCGCCGAATTTCGACACAATCCAAGGGGATTTTCCCCACCCTCAATGGCAAAAGCTCATTAGATGAGGGGTCTAGCGACTTGTAAAAAATGCTCATGTAACGTTATGATACATAGCATATCTTCCAGGAGCCTCTCAGAAACCGCTGTAGAAGTCTTCGATTAGAGCGAGTTGAAACCTTCATAGCCACCGGTGACACGAATTATGACCATAACAACCCAACTACCAAGACCATCGACCACAACCATGGCCGACGACGGCCTGCTTACGCTTCTATCCGTATCGGAAAGCGGCGGCTTCGTCCTCAGTCTACCGCCCAGTCTCCAGACCTATCAGCCGGAGCTTGAGGGCCTGCTGGGGAAAGTATTCAGCGGCAGACCGACTTCCGCCGGCAATATAGCCCTGGCCAAACAGATGTCCATAAACTGGTGTGTCTCAAAGTGCAAACAGACAGGCATGTCCGTGGACAGATGTCTCGAGATGATCGGCTATCCGTAGCCCGACATCAGTCCTGACCATCCGCTTCAACCCCTCAAGACGTTACAAGATTCAAAAGCCTCGCTCCGGGAGCGAGGCTTTTCAGTCTGTTCGATTGTGGATTCAGGCCTAGGTGGCTTCGGAATCCTGATCATCTTCGGCGGCATCAGCTGCATCCGCTGCCGCATCGGCGGCGGCATTGTCTGCGGCGTGACCAGTGGTCGGCTCGACAATCGGAGTAACCGATACGACCCAATCATCTTCACCCAGTTGCTGCAATCTGACACCGGTGGCCATACGACCTTGCAGGGAGATGTCATCGATTTTCTGACGCACAACCACACCATTGGCGGTGGCAATCATCATCTCTTCACCCAGGTGCACAACTCTCAAATTAGCCAGTCGCGACTGAGCATTCTTGAACTTCGTACCGATCAAGCCTATGCCGCCACGGCCCTGCTGTCTGAATTCAGAGATACGAACGCGTTTGCCGAAGCCGTCATTGGTGACGACCAGCACGAATCCGTCCTCTTCATTTTCGATAGCGTCAAAGCCGACGATCTTATCGCCTTCTCTCAGGGTAATGGCTCTCACGCCGCGCGCAGTCCGACCCAGTGGTCTGAGCTCTTCTTCGCTGTAGCGTATGCACATACCGTCGCCGGTACCGATGATGACATCGGATTTGCCGTAGCTCGGTCTGACCCAGCCCAGTTGATCGCCGTCGTTGAGGGTGATGGCGATAATGCCGCTGCGCCGAATGTTGGCGAAGTCCGACATCTGTACTTTCTTGATGTACGCTTCGTGGGTGAGCATAATCAAATAGCTGTCCGGATCGAAACTGGATACGGGGATAACCGTCGTCACAGTTTCGTTCGGTGCAATCTGCAGCAGGTTGACCAGCGCCAGACCACGTGCGGTTCTGCCGCCTTCGGGCAGATCCATTACTTCAAGCGGATAGACCTGACCACGGTTGGTGAAAACCAGCAACCGATCATGCATCTTAGCGACGAAGAAGTGCTGCAGGTCGTCCTCATCTCTGGTCTTGACCCCGGAGACACCTCTTGTATTGCGTCTCTGACGGCGGAAAGTATCGAGCGAAATACGCTTGATATAGTCCTGCTTGGTGATGAAGATGGCGACATCGTCATTGGGAGTCAGGTCTTTGGCGGAAAGCTCGGAGCCTTCAGCGCCGCCTTCGATGCGGGTGCGACGGGCATCTTTCTTGCCGTCGATATCCTTATATCCGTCGCGGATTTCTATCAACTCGCCCTTGATGATATCGAGGACGCGCTGACGGTCAGCGAGAATGGCCTTGTAGTCGGCGATTTTGACGAGCAATTCGGCATGCTCGTTTTCTACCTTGCCGCGTTCCAATCCGGTCAAGCGACGCAATTGCATTTCCAGAATGGCGTTAGCTTGAATTTCATCGATTTGAATCTTGGAGATCAAGTTAGTGCGCGCTTCTTCAGTTGTCTGAGCGGCGCGGATGATCTTGATCACCTCGTCGATTTTGCTCATTGCCTTGAGCAAACCTTCGAGGATGTGGGCGCGGTCTTCGGCCTTACGCAGGAAGTAGCGCGTACGTCTGGTGACAACGTCGATGCGGTGGTCGATAAACTCCTGCAGCATGTCTTCGAGCTTGAGAGTTACCGGCTGGTTCTTGACCAGAGCCAGGGTATTGACCGGGAATGAACCCTGCAATTGCGTGTGCTTGTAGAGGTTGTTGAGGACAACCGGAGCGTTGGCGTCACGCTTGAGTTCTATGACTACCCGCAATCCGCTGCGGTCGGTTTCATCATTTACGTCGGAGATACCGGTCAGTTTTTCTTCCCGGACCAGATCGGCTACACGCTTGGTGAAGGCTTCAGGACCGACTAGATAAGGTAGGGATGTGACTACGATGGCCTGCCGAGACTGACGGCCGCCGGAGCCGGGAATCTGGTCAATGACGGCTTCCCCGCGCACAGGGATGGAGCCGCGACCGGTGGTATAGGCTTCGACAATGCCGTCGGTGCCCATAATGATGCCGCCCGATGGGAAATCCGGTCCCTTGATCCACTTCATCAAATCAAGCGAACTGAGACTGGGGTCGTCGATCTTGGCGATCGTGCCGTCGATGACTTCGGTCAGGTTGTGAGGAGGTATGTTTGTGGCCATACCCACGGCGATACCGGAAGAGCCGTTGAGCAGCAGGATGGGAACGCGGGAGGGCAGAACCGTGGGTTCCTTGTTGCTTTCATCGAAGCTGGGACGCATATCGATGGTCTCAGCCTGAATGTCGGCCAGGGTATCCATGGCCATGGGCGTCAACTTACACTCGGTGTAACGCATGGCCGCTGCGGGGTTGTCGAGGTCGCCGAAATTACCGTGACCATTGACCAGGACATAGCGGCTGGCGCTGGGCTGCGCCATACGCACCAGGGCTTCGTAAATGGCGGAGTCACCGTGGGGGTGATATTTACCCATTACGTCGCCGACGACTCTGGCCGATTTCTTGAACTTCTCATTGGGCTCGAGACCGAGCTCATACATGCCGAAAATGATGCGCCTGTGAACGGGCTTGAGACCGTCTCTGACATCGGGAATAGCTCTTGAAACGATGACCGACATGGCATAGGCAATGAAGGACTTGCGCATTTCATCGCGCAACTCAACGCTGACTATTCTTTCGCCTGGCCCACCGGGACCCGGACCACCTGATTGACTCACCTGCAACTACCTCGTTTACCTGTCGGGCCAAGCCCTAATCGTTTACAAGACCGGGGCCTTTCGAGGGCGGATATACAGGGCATATCCACCGCTGTAAATTCCGCTCGGAAGCCCGAGTACACTCTATTTCAACGATGGAGTATATCACGCCGACCAAGCTGGCTGGTGAAGCCGGTTTCAGTAACAAAATTAGGGCTTTTTAGGTAGGAGCCGCCGGGATAAGCACCGGTGATACTAAAATAGTAGATTCGAAATCTATAATTGCGACAAATCAAGAGGTCGAGGACATGACTGTCAGCTCTGGAGGTCAAAAAGTGGCGCAGCAACAGGCGGATGATGATGCTTCCAAATTGGTGGCGGACCGACTGCGAAAATTGCAGGCGCTCAAGGACGAGGGCATAAACCCTTATCCTTATCGCTTCGACCGCACTCATAAAGCCAGAGAATTGCAGGAACTCTACAAGGATCTGGCGGCCGATGTCGAGACCGAGGACCAGGTCATGGTCTGCGGCCGCGTCATGAACGAGCGCAATACCTGGATGTTTGTCGACCTGCATGACGACAGCGGCAAAATCCAGCTTTTCTGCCACAAACAAAATCTTGACGCCGACAAACTCAAACGACTGAAATTGCTGGACAAGGGCGATTTCATCGGCGCCGTCGGCACTATCCGTCGCACCAAAACCGGCGAGCTATCGATCAAAGTAACCGACTACACGGTGCTGTGCAAATCACTTCTGCCCCTGCCCGACAGCTGGGAAGGCTTCAAAGACGTAGAAGCGCGCTACCGCCACCGCTATGTCGACATGATCATGAACCCCTCGGTGCGCGAAACTTTCAAAAAGCGCTCGCTCACCATTCGCCACATGCGCAATTTCCTCGACAGCCACGGCTACTTTGAAGTGGAAACTCCCACTCTGCAAGTAGAAGCCGGTGGTGCCGACGCGCGTCCGTTTATCACACACCACAATGCCCTGGACCTTGAGCTTTATCTGCGCATCGCCACCGAGCTGCATCTCAAGCGCATGATCATCGGCGGCATGGAAAGGGTCTACGAAATCGGCCGCATTTTTAGAAATGAAGGCATAAGCACCAGGCACAATCCCGAGTTTACGATGCTCGAAATGTACTGCGCTTACGGCGACTACAACGACCTGATGACCTTCACAGAAGAGATGCTACGCTATGTGGCTAAAAATGTGCTGGGCACAGCGGAATTTACCTATCAGGGTGTAGAAATTTCTTTTGAAAAACCCTTCCGCCGCCTGCGCATGGTCGACGCCATCCGCGAAGCGACCGGTCTGGACATGGACGAGATTAAGGACCTGGACGAGGCCAAACGAGTCGCCGCCGAGCTGGGCGTGCATGTGGAAAAGGCCGAGACCCGGGGCGCAATCATCAACACAATTTTTGAGGAAAAGGCCGAGCACATGCTGCAGCAGCCAACCTTCATCATCGATTATCCGGTCGAGGTTTCACCTCTGACCAAAGCTCACCGCACAAACGCCGGTGAAGTGGAACGCTTCGAGCTCTTTATGTACGGCCGCGAGCTGGCAAACGGATACAGCGAGTTGACCGATCCCCAGGATCAAAGAGCGAGACTGGAAGAGCAGGCCCGCAAAAAAGCGGCCGGCGACGATGAAGCCATGCCCCTCGATCTCGATTTCATCATGGCTATGGAATATGGCATGCCGCCCACCATGGGCATCGGCATCGGCATCGATCGCCTGGTGATGCTGCTGACTGACAGCGCCTCCATACGCGATGTCATCGCCTTCCCCACGATGAAGCCCCTGGGCCACAGCAAGAAGCAATAGATTCAACGGGAAATTACGTCATGAGCATGATAAAAATCTATCTCTGGGGCCCCAAACAACGGCTTATCGTGCCCAAAATGGCCGAAACAGACTCCGGCTTTTTTGTCGAAGTCGAACCTCTGAGCATGTTTGAATGCCACGACATTTTCCACTGGAAAAAGCACATCCACGACACTTTGAACAAGCCCATGCCCGTGGTCGAAACACCCGATTCGGCTCAGGAACCGGGCTCAATGATCCTGGAAAAACTTGAGCTCAACTCCTGGGGCGAATTCGAGAAACAAGCTACGCTCTTCACCATCCACCTGGGCGCTCGCTACTCAACAATCTATGCCACCGGCACCGGTGAAGACGGCATGTGGTCGCACGCCCTGATGACCGAGCGCAAATTTCACAGCCGCGCTCCCCTGCAAAACATAGTCGATGCCCTGGCCCTGGACATAATGAAGCATCCCAAGGCGAGCAAGCCCGTGCCGCTTTTGATCACCAGCAGCGGCAATTAATCGGTCAGGTTTTAAATTTGTAGCCGACACCGTAGACGTTTTTTATTGTCGACTCTTTGTCGTCGCCGTCGATTTTTTCGCGCAGGCGTTTGATGAATGTCTTGAGCGTATCGGCGGAGCGCTCGGAGGAGCCCGGCCAGACCCGATCTAAGATGGCATCGGCACTGAATACGGTGTCCTCATTTTTCATCAAAAATTCCATCAGGGCAAATTCGGTGGGCGAAAGTTTGATCAACTTCCCCTCACGAAAAAATTCATGCTCCTTTTGCTTCAGCTCAAAAGGACCGGCTCGCAAAGACGTCTGAGCGACAATCGGATGGCGCCTGAGCAGGGCCCGTACCCGCAAAGACAACTCCTTCAAATCAAAGGGCTTGGGCAAATAATCATCGGCACCGGAGTCAAATCCGACCTCCTTATCGCTGACCGTGCCCCGGTCGGTGAGAAATAGAATCGGAGCGACGCCGCCCCTGCCGCGGTACTGGCGGCAGATCTGCGGCCCTTCCATCCCGGGCAATTGCCAGTCCAGCAAAACGACATCGTACTCATATGCCATGAGCATATCCAGAGCCATAGCGCCGTCGCGCTCCCAATCGACAAAGTACTTGTCGCGTTGCAACCACTCCACCACGGTCTCGCCGAGGGCGACATCATCTTCAGCCAGCAGTATCTTTGTCATGGACGATATAAAATCTAGCGACGACAGTAAAATGAAATGATATAGTTCGGTCCAAGATATACCACACTTTCAAAGCCTCGGGCTAACACCAATGATTCTCAGGCCAGGCATCGCCAGAAAAGGACTTGTCATAATCGTCCTGATCCTGGTCTGTGAGCTGTCCTTCGTCGGCTTGATTGCCGCCGAGCTGGTGAAAACGAGAGCCCGTCTGCGGCAAGAACAGCACAATCTGGCGGTGATAGAGACAAGCAGCCGCATCGCCAACGCCAGCCAGAGACTGGCCACCTATCTGAGCATGAGTGCCTCCGAACTGGAGCAATCGACCGGCATCGCCATTGATGAATCCGGCCTGCGCCGCAGCATGGCCCAGGACTTTGAAGACCTGGCCATACTGGCCCGGGATGATGCCGAAGCCGGGGCACTCCTGGCCGAACAGCGCAAATTTTTGCGGGCCATGGACGATGTCTACCGCAAGGATATGGCCTACTCCGATAACAGTGCGGCCCTCAAACGCGCCGGTCTGACGCCCGCGGTCATGACCTTTCAAAAAGACCTGCTGGAAAAATACAATCAACTGGCAATCAGCTACAGAAGCAGCAGAGCAAGCAGCTTGAGCGGCAGCGAGACGGCAGGCGACCTGGGCAAATTGAAGTCGATTGTGCTGATCGCCGCCTTATTAAACTTTGCCGGAGCGCTGATATTTGGCTTTCTCTTCATCAGCAACGTCGTCAGGCGCATTCAAAAACTGGCCAGCAATATCGACAGACAAGTCGTCAGTGTCGAAGGAGAAGCAGATGAGCTGGGAGAAATCGAGCGCTCATTCAAACAAATGCTGAGCGACATTGCCGAAGCCGGCGCCCGCGAAGAGCTTCTAATAAACGGTGCCTTTGATGTGATTTGCACCCTTAACAGCAAAGGTCGCATCGAAACAATCAATGACGCCTCGGCACTGCAATGGGGCCACCCCCGAGAAAGCCTTGTCGGCAGCAATATCAGCCAGCTTCTGGAGAGCGAGAGCGCCGATACGTTCCTCAGGAGCCTGCAAAATTACGCCGCCGACGCCAGGTCAAAGAATGCTGATGGCGACAGTGTAATGACCATCGACACGCGTATCAAGCATAGCTCCGGCCGCTTGATCGACACACACTGGACCGGCTACTTCGCACCCCAGGAACAGTCGATCATTTGTTTTGTCGAAAATATCAGCCAGGCAAAGGAGAGGGAAAACCAGCTCAGGCAGTCGCAGGAACAGGTCAGCGCCTTGTTGAAAAATCTGCCGCTGGGCATACTCGTAGTCGATCGCGAAGACAGGGTCAGATCTTTCAATAAGAAAATTGCCGCCCTGGCCGACCCGCAACAACTGGCGAAAGGGCCGGGCAACATTGCTATCGAGCAAATTATCGAAAACCATAGCCTGGAGCGCGGCAGCATCCTGGCTCAGGCCGAAGGCCGTCCGGCAATGCGTGCCCTTATCCGGGGCGCGGGCGGTGAGCGTATCGCCGCCGAGATAACGGTGCAATATCTTGAGCGCAAGCACGACAATCAACTGGCCGACCGCATAGTGATAGCCGAAGACGTACGAGAAAGAGTGCGGCTGGAAAATCTCAAACGTGACTTTGTAGAGCTCCTGCGAGAAAAACTCGGCTCGCCCCTGGCCGCGGTACGCCGCGATATGGCGGAGCTGCTCATTTCGCACAAAGATGCTGTGGCGACAAACGAGACAAGAATCAAACGAATCGTCAGCAATGCCGACAGATTGCTACAGCTAATAGATAGTCTGATCAATGTTGAGACCTTGCGTCCGGGCAAAATAATCGGTGAGCTGAAGCGCACGGATCTGCGCGATGTACTCGACTCTGCCGTCGCCGCCCTGGGAGAATACGCGCAGGCACAGGGCATCAGCATTGAATTGAGCGGCACAAGAGAAAGTTGCTGGGTAATGGCCGACAGAGAAAGACTGATTCAAGTCGTCATCAACTTACTCTCCAACGCCATAAAATTTTCGCCCTCGCGCGGTACGGTCAAACTGACCGCCGCCAGGAGAGAGGATCAAGATTTTGTAGAAGTGACCATTTCAGACTGCGGCCGGGGCGTGCCCGAAGACAAGCGCCAGGCCATATTTGAACCCTACCAGCAGGCCAGCGCCCAGGACCAGCATAAGGGCACGGGTCTGGGACTGGCTATCTGCAAAACTATCATCGAGGGCCACGGCGGCTCTATCGGCGTGGCAGGCAACGACGGGCCGGGCAGTCGTTTCTGGTTTCGCCTGCCGGCTCAGGGGGGCGCCGTACCGAAAGAATGAAAAATCCGGCCAGCCCACTGACCATCAAGGCAATGCTTCTGCTCCTGTTAGTACTGGCGCTGGAGGGCGGCTATCTGCTCATGCTCACGAATCTGCTCGATCAAACCCAGCAGCAGCTTGCCAGAACGACCCAGGCGCGCCGGGCGGTAGCGGCTCTGGCAGGCTTTTCCTCGGTCATGCAATCGAGCACAACCGCCATTGTCGATCAGCTGCATGCCGTCGACCCACTTGCTCGTTACACCGAGATTTTCTCCCGCCTGCCCGGTGCATTCGCCGCAGTCAAACAGGCCCTGACTGAAACAGGCGAAGCCGATCAGGACCTCGCCGCCCTGGAAAAAAACGTAGAGCAGTGCCTGAAGCAGGCTCGTCAGCTGATTACAACCTATCAACGAGAGGAAAGCTACGTCTACCGCGCGCATGCCGCCGGATTGTTCAAATCATCCCTGGCCATAACGGATAGAGTTGAAAGGCTGAACGATAAATATAAAGCGATTGAAGAGAGCAATGACGCTTCCCTGACTAAAGCATCCGGCACCCTGCTCTATGCCGCGCTGATAGCAGGTTTCATCGTCAACGCCCTGGTGGCACTGCTGCTCTACATGTTTTTCATTCGCGGCATGCTGGCAAGATTGTCGGTAGTTTCAAAAAACATGAAAAACTACGCCGGCAACAAACCTCTCCTGCCGCCGCCGGGCGGCAACGATGAAATATCCGCACTCGACCAAGCCTTTCGCAAACTGGTCGGCAATCTGGAGGCAGGCAAAACAAAGGAAGCAGTCATTTTGGAGAACAGCTCGGCTCTGATCTGCTCCATAAACAGGGAAGGTTCAATCCAAACGATTCCTGATAAAAGCAGCGCGGTGCTGGGCTATACCCCGGGGGATTTGATCGGCCGGCGCTTCCTCTCCTTATTTAATGACACTACCACCGGTGACACCTACAGGGCTCTCAAAGAAGCGGAAAAGAAGCCCACTCGCTTTCAAAATCAGGTCGAGCTACCGGACGGGCGTCGACTCGATTTGTCCTGGTCAGCCAGGGCCGGGGACGACAGCACCATTGTGCTGGTAGCTCATGACGTCAGCGAACGCAAAAGAATGGAGAATTTAATAGCGCAGAGCGAGGCCGGGCTGCGTCGATTAATAGACAATTTGCCGATGGCGGTGGTCAGCACAGACGGCAGTGGGCGGATAGAATCGGCCAACAGAGCGGCATCAGGTCTCAGCCAGTACGAGGCAGCAGACATGGTCGGTCGCAGCCTGGCGGATTTATTCGTCAATTCAGGGCCCGAAGAAACACACCATGAAAAATTTGCGCAACTGCTAAAAGCAGCTTCCAGCAGAACAGTGAACGTAGGCCTGTGCCGCGCCGACAAGAGCGTGCTGCCGATAGAGCTCGATATAACCAATTTCACCCTGCACTCAGGCGAAAAATATCTGGCCTGTTTCAGGGACGTTTCCTACCGCATGGAAATCGAGCAGGCAAAGCGAGACTTTATCTCCATGATTACCCACGACCTGCGCTCACCTCTGACGGCGCTCTTCGGTACTTTGACGATGATTGGAGCCGATTGCGAGCCCTCGGTCGCACCGGTATTTCAAAAATCGGAAACAACAGTAAAAGGACTTATCGCGCTCATAAACGATTTCATGACCCTGGGCAAACTGGAAGCTGGTCAGGATATCCTGGAAAAATCCAGTCACCGTTGGACAGCGCTTTTAGATAGTGTGTGCAAAAACAATCCCGGCTGCCGGCTGCTCTTCGACCAGTATTCCGCCGACCCGGAAGTGGCAATAGTCGTCGATAAGGCTCATCTGACAGCCGTAATTACCTACCTGATAGTCCTGCAACGCTACTTCAGCAGCACAAGCGCAGAGCGCGTTGTGCACGTCGCCGCACAATTGACGGCTGCGGAACAGGGCGGTGAAAAATTGCTGCGCTTGAAAATAGATGCGACAGGGGCCAGACTGCCACAACTGGTCAAGGATACTTGCCGGGAAGGTTACGGCCTGGTGACCCTGGGCGAGGACACGGACTACAGCCCGCTGCACCTGGCCCTATGCCGGGCCATCGTCCAGGCCCACCGGGGCAGCCTGCAGGTCCTGACCACAGACAGCGATGACTGCTTCGTCCTGACGCTCCCGGCCTGAATAATATTCGCACCCCGACTCCGGGTACCCGTCTGTCACTTTTGCTCTCTAGTATCAAGCAATCGGTAGCCCCACAGACCAGGTATCCATTTACATAGTTGTGGAAGCTTAGCCAATGCAGGGGCTTATTCGCTCTTTGCCCCGGCATTGGCTAAGCGGACGAGCGGGACTATTACAATCCTTACAGCCCGTTCTAAATCGAAGTTGGGACGCCCACAGGGGGCGGCGCCTGCTATCATTGGAGGCCCCGCGTTGTAATTTCAAAGGGCCCACCTCAAATTGTCCAAACAATGCTTGATACTTACGGCAGTCATAGTGGCCGGCCTGGCATTGCGGCTATATCACCTGAACGACCACGGCTTGTTTGTCGACGAAGTTTATAGTGTCCTGGTTGCCACCGGTACTGGTGACCCGGAGCTGATGCAATTCGACGCCAGCAGGCCGCTCTACTTCTGGCTTCTCAACCTCTGGCACATGCTGGGCAGCGGGGATGGTTGGCTGCGGACATTTTCGGTAATATTCGGCAGCGCCAACATCGGCCTGATTTACTCCCTGGGCAAACTGGCCGGCGGACCGAGAGTGGCTCTGGCGGCGGCCCTGATAATGGCCCTGTCGCCGATGGAAATTCACTACAGCCAGCAGGTGCGGATGTACACGCTGGGCACTTTCTTTGTCCTGGGTGGGACAATTGCCCTGCTCAAAGCGTTTGCCGGCGGAAGCAAACCGGCCGTCATTACCTGGGCCCTGGCCCGTCTGCTCATGGTCTTGACCCTGCCGCTCACGGCAGTACTGCTTGCAGTGGATTTGCTCTTTGCCGTTTTTCAAACCCGTGCAGCACGCAAGGCCGGGGGCGGGCACTCGCTTTTGCCCCTCATGGCCGTCTGCGCTGCCGCCGTCGCACTGTGCTGGACGCCATTTCTGCTGATACTGCTAAAGGCCCAGAGTTCCCCCTATGATTCCTGGCGCAGCACCCTGGACAATCCAAATCTGCTCGACTACCTGACCCTGCTTATCAATTTCACAGCCAGTGCCACACCTCTGCAAGAGAGCGGCGGGCCGCCAATGTATGGATTATTCGCCGACTTATACGTCATGCTTTTCCCCCTGGTTTTAGCCTTTGGACTGGCGCTATGTCGGCGCGAAAAATACATACTCTGGCTTGCCCTCTGGGGATTTTTGCCGCTCACAGCCCTGTTTATCTATTCCAACTTCAGGCCGCCGCTCTTTATCACGCGCTATTCAATGTTCACAGCGCCCTTTGTTTATTTGATTCTGGGCTATGCCTGGTCGGAAATTTACCAGCGCAAACGAGTCATAGGTCTGACTCTTGGCGCTGTCTATATTCTGGGCATGGGCACTTTCATCGGCCACTTCTTCCAGCATCCAGTCCATGAGGACTGGAGAGAGATAGCAGCCTTCATCGGCGAGCACGAAAAGTCCGGCGATGAAATCATCGTCTGGAATTACCACTCCAAATATTTGCTCGGCTACTACTACAAAGGCAAAAACCGCATCTCAGACCTGCAGGTAAACCGCGCCGAAAACCAGAGCGGTCTCCTGGTCAACCTGGAGCTGGTCCCGCCGCCAAAACCCGGCCAGAGACTGTGGATCATCACCCGCGAAGCCGCTCCAGGTTGGCACCGCATGCGCGAGGTTTATGAAGAATTCCAGGCGGCGCTTGAAGGGCACTACAAAGTTTTGCAGCACAGCCACCTGACTCTGTCCGACGTCTATGAGCTGCAGGAGCCCTGAATCAGGATTTCGGTTTAGCCGAAACGTTGGCCTTGACCGCAGGCTTAGCGTTTGCAGGCTTAGCAGTTGAGGGTTTGGCGTTGGACGGCTTAACGGGGGTGACCGCACCGCCCACTGACTTGCCGGAGCTGGCCGTCGGTATACCGCCTCGGGGAACATTCGGGTCACCATCGGCGATACCGGGGCGGGGCTCGGCGGGCTTGACGCTGATAACCAGATCATTGCCCTGCCACTTGCTTTGCAGTGCCGGAGTCTGCCTGGCGCCATGACGGTCCATCTGCACTTCTTCGCCGACCTTAGCTTTCATGAAGTCAAACACAGTAGCCAGCTTTGCCTTATTGCCGTCCTTGCGCAGACCTTCCAGCAGATAGTGGGTGAAGACACCGTTTTTGTAGCGAGCCGACTCCCACGAGGATTGATTGGCGCCGCTTGAGCATATAACCATCTGGCCTGAGCCCTGAGCCACCTGTGTGGCATCCACGCCCAGATCGCGGAAGAGACCTTTTGCTCCGACGGCAGCTCCACTGTGGCAGGCGTCCATGACCAGTACAACACGCTGTGAGTTGATGCGCTTTTTGATCAGATCGGCAAACTCCTGCAACTGGATGCCGGTGGCAAAAAGTTTTGTCTTATCGGTGTCATAGGCCACCAAATAATTGATGCTGCCTACGTCCATGTTTGTCGGACTGCCGTGCGAGGAGAAGAAAATCAGCACCAGATCGTCGGGATTGGCCACTCGGGGCAGCCAGTTATCACCGAGCTGGGACATGATCTCGGTCCGTGTGGCCTTCTCGTTAGTGAGCAGACGTACATGGTCGGGCGCAAAATTTGCTTCATGTACCAGGTAGTCGGCAAAGTCGGAGGCGTCTTTGGCGGCGTACTGCAAATTTATTGACTTGTCCTTAAACTGGCTGATGCCGATAACCAGAGCCCATTTGTCCTTTATCGGTCGATTGACGAGAGTGGTATCACGCGACATCGTCAGACCGGAGCCGGCTTTTACAACCGCAACGCTGGCCTTGATGCCTTTCTTGCCTTCGACATAATCCCACAAACGACCAAAGGCTGCCGTGCTCAGAGGCAGAGAAGCCAGTTCCAGATTTTCCTGACCCAGCACACGCTCTCTGATCTCATCGGCCTGCTTCTTGAAGGTCTCCGATTCGGCTGTCTGTCCCTGCTTGCCGGTAACATAGGCCAGACCGTCGAGAATCTTGGCGATAAAGGGGTGATCGCCGCTGAGGGCCTTGACGTCGGTGGAAAGAGCCTTCTGATAGAGGGTTGCAGCCTCATCATTTTTGCCCATTTGACTGTAGGCTTCGGCCAGATTAGTCTCCACTTCAGCCACGAAAGGCGTATACAATTTATTTCCTTTAACATCACTGGGGCAATTGATAATTGCCAGTGCCAGAGCACGTTTCAGCGATGCGCTGCCTTCATCGGCCTTGTTTTCCAGACAGAGATTTTTACCCAGATTATTGAGACCGCCGGCAACCGAATCACTGGTCTTACCCACGGTCTTTTCAAAGATAGCGATGGCTGTGGTGAATAGCTGATTGGCAGGCGGATACTGGGCCGTAAGTTGTTTCAGCAGACCAAGATTGTTGTCGACCTCGGCCACTTCTTTGGAGTCGGCACCGTTGACCTTTTCCCGAAGCTTGAGGGCCCGGTCCAGATTTTCCTGGGCCACATCATAACGAGTCATATCCAGATAACAGAGGCCAAGACTGTTGAGAGCGCGCGAGAGACGGGCATCGGCCTCGCCGAATTTTTCCGCTTCGGCCACGGCCGAGCTGAGGAGTTCCTGCGCTTCGGCAAAGTCTCCCTGAGCAAAAGCACGCTCTCCAACGCTGCAAAAAGTGTCGCAGGTGTCGTCTTTAGGCAAAGTGGCGATACCGGTCAAACCGGCTTCACTACTGCGTCTTACAGTCAGGTCAACGACGTCAAAAATGGCCGATGTTCTTTCATCGAGGGCCTGCTTCTGTTTATCGCTGGGGACGAAATTGCCGTTTTTATCGACCGTTCCGCCCAGTTTGGCGATCAAAGTCTTATCCCGCTTAATTTGTTCCGTCAGCTCTTTAATAATGTCCGATTCCAGGGTGCTCTGGGTGACGGAGTCCTGGGGCTTGCCGGAATTGATCCCGAGCATGCGCCAGATAGCCAGCTGCGTGATCTGCTCGGCGCGCTTATGGCGCTCACGGCGACTGACAGTGCGCTCGGCCAGAATCTTTATAGACTCCATCTCCTGCTGCACCGCGGCCTCAGCCTGCTCCTTGTTTTGCGTCGGATTGTCGCTCAGGTATTTTTCAATTCGTCTTTTGACTTCGCTCTGGACTTCTTCATCTACAAGTTTGGCCATCGCCTCTTTAGAGGGCATAAGCAAGGTGCCGAAAGCACCGACGGTCTCGAGTTCCTTACCGGCAGCGATGATTGCGGCAATCTGGCTCCAGAGCTGGGCGTTTTTGTAATCACCCACTTCAAAATTCAGACCTTCCTGTGCCGCCGGGGGTGGTGGCACAGTCTTGGGCGAGGCACAAACGGTTTTCAGATTGCAAATGGCGGTTTCGCCGGCGGCAATGGAGAGCACGATGTCCTGATTAATGAGCATCGTCTGCACCGACAGCGAGTTTGGGTGCAGGACTTCGTTTTGAGGGATTACGACCTTAATGGGTTGGCCGCTGGTGTTAGTTACCTGCAAGCTCAGTTTGGTAGTGTTGATCCCGTCACCCTGGACCTTGAGTTTGACTTGATTGCTCTTCAGGGCCTGTCGCAATGTCGTCAGCTGATTGACCGGCACCGGCACATCCTGCGCCAGCACAGGTGCTACGGAGGACAAGACCAGAGGCAGCATAAGCGCTACAGCGCTGAGCTTGCGGACGAGAAATTTGGTGATGGTGGTTCTCATTGACGCTTCAGTCCCGAACAAAGGGTAAAACAGGAATCCATTTACAACTGCCGCTTGCTGTAAATTAGGGCCCCCCGGAGGACCGGGAGGGGCAAATAAGACAGGATTACATTCTATCTGATGAAGGGGCTAGCTGATGATCGAGCCAATGGGACTTAGCCCCGATAGGTGCTGATCAGGGTGCGGCGGTGCAAGACCGGAAAATGAAGGCAACCAACATCGGTCTTTTTGAGCGAGCGGCGCAATTTTATTATCGGCACCCACTATTGTTAACGGTATGAAAAAACCGTGATCAGTGGCTGATCGCAAGGGGTAGAAGTAAAGGGCGCATATATTTTTGTTCCCCGCCCGGCGCATTAATTTTTAACGCAA
Source organism: Cyanobacteria bacterium SZAS LIN-3 (assembly GCA_018266215.1). Classification (GTDB taxonomy): domain Bacteria; phylum Cyanobacteriota; class Vampirovibrionia; order Obscuribacterales; family Obscuribacteraceae; genus REEB67. The sequence continues at coordinate 42,702 of JAFEAV010000031.1, forward strand.
ACCGAGTCGCGGTCAGAGCTTTCCAAGCGGAGGCAACTTAATCGTAGACTTGATTTTGTACCATAGGTAGAAATGTTGGGTGCAAGGACCGCTTGTCAAGCAGCCCTTGGGGTCATTGACCCTCGCCGGGTCGGATTGTAAGCTCAGTAAGTGTCTCGAAAATTATGGGGGTAGTTGTGCGATTCCTTGCTATCTGTCTATCTTTACTAATGGCGTTCCAGATGACGTGCTACACCGCGGCCACAGCCCAGGTGTCGTACAGCGGTGACGCCATCGCGGGCCAAGCTCCCGTCAACAAAGTGGGAGCTCTGCTCCTGACCGAAGGTCTTGCCGTCATGACGGCAACCACGATTGAAATCCAGGGCAAAGGCCCAAATGGTCCCAAGCAGAGTCAACTGCAGGGCAAAATTTTCAAAACCACCCAGACCGGCAACACGGTCAAGGGTAATGTCTACTTCGACGGCGGCCCCGGTCTCTCGGCCCTCGACAGCACCAGCTGCGACGAGTATGTCAAAATGACCGACGGCACCAAGGTCTCGGGCGCTATCAGCGAAGTCACCGCCAGCGCCATCACCTGCGCCCGTCGCAGCATCCCCATGAATGAAGTAGCTGACGTCCACTCGGCTCGTGTTTTCAAATTCACATCGAGCCTGGGCGACAAGCCGCACCTCACCTTCGAACCTACCTGCATCAAGGTTGCCGCAACCACCAAGGTCAAGCAAACAAGCAGCAGCGATTTCCCCTTCGGCAAAGTACTCCTGGTATCAGCAGTCGTAGCCGTTGTCACCTGTGCCATCGTGCTGCCCATCACCCTGACCAACTCGGGTCGCAGTCACCATAACCACAAGAAAAACGATCGTCAGATCAATCAATTTGTTTATGGCAAGAAGCAATCCTCATCGAGTCAGTCGAGCCAGTACTCCAGCTGCGGACCATAGTCTCCGCGCTTAGCTGACTGCCCCCAGGGACAAGACACAGAAGCCCCCGCCAAAAGCGGGGGCTTTTACTTGGGAGCCCTCGGGCCGGTGCTTCAATTGACCGCGCCGCTCTGCAGCAGTCGGCCCAGATCGCGACTTTCACCGGCCACCAGAAACAGGCGCCAGTTGCCTTTCTGTTTCAGCGGCTGACCATTGAGCAAGGATTGACCGCTCAAAGCCCTATCGCTGAAAGCACGCCCCTCGCGCCATTCAAACGAATCGTTGCTGGTCCAGATCTTGCCCGGGCTGTAATACAAATATCCGGGGCGCGAGAGCGCAGCGCCACTGTATTCTCCGGCCAACTTGATGGAGCCGGACGTTGGCGCCGTAAGCTTTATGGAATTGGATCTGGCCTTGATGGCAATGTCGGGGGGAAGAGCCATTACCCACCACTGTCTCAAATCCGCATCCGAGCGGCCCATGAAGGCAACCACCTGGCGCGCAAACACCAGTCCCTCCAGACGCTCGGGAAAGAGACTGGTCAGGCTCACAGGCCTTCCCTGCACCTCCTGTCCATTGACTGTCAGGCGGCAGTCGGCAATTTGTCTGGTGCCGTCGATAAGCACAAAAGCGCCCTGGCCCGGTGCGGCATCAGGCCAGTCAAATAACCGCTCGGCCTGAGCACCGGCATCAAGGCGGCTCTGCCATTCACTCGATACACCCAGGCGGCACAGGACAATACAGAAAAGGGCAACGGCCGCGGCTGGAACAATAATGCGCGCATAATGAAAGGCCAGGCGCTGTCTTGCCGCGGCTGAGGCAGCCTTCGTCAAAAATTGCTCCTCCCCGTCGCCCCTGGCCTTAACCCAGACGAGTCGCAGATACCAGATGGCCGCTAAAAACAAAAGAGCGTAGGAAGAAAAGGCATAGCGCGGAACAGCCTCAAAAAGCACAAAAATAAAATGTCCGGCAAAGAGGACAAGCGAAAACCAAACAGCCCTCGGGCCTCTACGGCCCACTACCAGAGCAAAGAAACCGCACAGGGCAATAGCCAGGACAGTGAGGTGCAAAAACTGCATCATCAGTGGTGACAAAAAAAGACAGCTACGTCTGAAATCATTCCAGGGCAGTGAGTAGAGTCTGACAATTTTCTTTGCCGTCAATTTGAGGGAGGCAACGGGCTCATGCAACCATAGCTTTAAAACGGCCTGGGCTGGCGATCCCGAATGCTCATACTCTTTTTGCAAAAACGACGGATAGGGGGCAACCGGTAAAGTGGACAGTCCGTCATTTTCAAAATTCCAGCCGACGAAAAGATTTAAAACGGGGGCCCGCTGCGGGAAAAGCTCCATCTTGCCGACCGAGGCGGTCAATATCGCCCAGGGCAAAACAAAAGCAGAAAGACCGATTATCCAGGCCAGGAGCATTGCCAGCAGCTGATTCCAGCGTACAGATTGCCGGTCTCCAATGGAATACACAAGCGCCAGTACAAGGACAAGAGCGACAGCCGGAGCCAGTCCGGTTTTAACAAACAAAATAGCGCCGGCGCACAACCCCGTGCCCAACCAGAGTAAAAAGCGCAGGCGAACGACGCGCTCAAGGGCCCGGCAAGACAGGAGCAGCAGAAGCAGCACCAGATCGGCGGCAAGATTTTCAGCCAGAAACCTCTGCCCAGCAAGCACGGCCACAGGATTGAAGGCCCAGACAAGACCGGCAGTCAGTGCGCATTTCCTCGAACCGGGACAGATTTCGTTGAGCAACAAACAAATCAATGCCGCGCCCAGACCATGCAAAATATATTGCACCCCCAGAAGACAGCGCCAATCGGCCAGCGAAAAAGCCCGACCGAAGGCGGCTATCGAAAGAGCCCCCAGACCAGGCAGGACAGGTCCATCCAGATTGAGATTGGCCATCAGTTCGGAGCCCACGCGATGCTCGGCCACGGCACGGCGAATCAAATTGGCCGTCTCCTGATAGTGCCCGGAATCAAAGACCAGAGCAAGATTGGTCTCACCGCGCCCGTCGCTCAGAGAAAACTGCAAGAGACACGCCAGCAGACCGGTGCCAAAACACAAGACGGCGCACAAAAATTGACTGCGTATTCGGGTCACGGATAAAAAGGTCTTGAGTAAGCAGCGAGCAAAGGGAAGCGGAAGCACCAATTATAGGTGCAAAAAGCCTCATGCAGAGCGAAAAAGGCCCGGATATACCCGGGCCCTTTCAATGCTTGAATAGTTTGTGAATTATTCGCCGGCGTCCATAGCAGCGCGCTCGGCTTCCACTCTGTCTTCGACGTACTTAACCACTTTGTCGAATTCTTCATCGGAGTCGATGGTCTGGAAAACAAAATCATTGCCGCGCTGGAAGAAGCGCATGATGACGAGAGTCTGATCTTCTTCTTCCAGTTCAGTCTCGGCGCCTTCTTCAGCGATCTTCAAAAGGAGTGCGTATTCCTTATCCTCAAAAACAAAACGATCGAGCAGCTCACAATCGTATGAATGCCCATCTTCACCCTCCAGGGTGATGACGGCTATATCGCCTTCTTGAGTGTTGGCTTCGTTGCTCATTTTTACCTCTCTAAGATCGAGCGCCTGCGAGTCCGACCAGTTTTGTGAGTTGTTGCTCAGTTCCAAGAGCTATTAAGTCATCCCCCTCCTGAAATACCAGTTCCGGGGATGGATTGGATATCAGCTTACCACTTTGACTGACGGCAAGTATCATGGCCCCCGAAGTCTGCTTAATGTTTGCTTCTTTAAGGGTCGTACCAATGAGATTAGAGCTTTTGAAGAGACTGATTTGCTCAATGCGCAAATCGTGTTCGGGAGTGTGCATAACAAAGTCCAAAAACTCGGTTACAAGCGGATGTGTAACAGCTGCGGCCATACGCTTGCCGCAAATCGTATATGGCGAAATGACCATATGAGCGCCGGCTCGGCGCATCTTGGCTTCCGATCCCGGATTGGCGGCCCGGCAAACAATCTTCATTGATTCATTCAAACCCTTGGCGGACAGGGCAATGAAGGTGTTGGCACTATCATCGGGCAGGGCGCAAACAATGCCCCTTGCGGTCTGTAACTGCGCCTCCATCAGGGTTTCATCAGTCGTAGCGTCACCCTGGACGACCATGCAACCGTCGGTAACGGCCAGTTTGCAACGCTCCGGGTCCTGCTCTATGACCACAAAATCGACTTTATTTTCCTTAAAGTGCTTGATCACTTCCTGGCCGGTCCGGCCGTAGCCGCAGACAACGTAATGCCCAACGTATTTGGCAATCTTATTTTTCATATGCCGTGCCCCGAGATTGAGTCTTAAAAAAATCTCTACCATGTCCGATATGACGTAAAGGACCACGCCGGCACCGGACAGAATGAGAACAATTGTGTAGATTTTGCCGGCCGCATCCAGAGGATGTGTTTCGCCATAACCGACTGTCGTCAGCGTGATCACAGTCATGAAGAGCGCGTCGAGAAAGTCCCATTTCTCAACCAACATGAAGCCCAGGGCACCGAACAGCACAAAGCCCAGGAGCCGTGCCAGGTCCACCCAGAATCTCCTGGCAACCTCATCGTTTACATCGTTAGCCGCCAAACCAATCCTCTGGGCCAGTACTCCAGCCGATAACCAAATCCAAACAATAAATAACGAAAACTATCATAAACGAGAGCGCCTTATTGAAGGACACCGTCTATCCTTACAAGGTAGACGTGGGACAGGTCTTCAAGACCACGGCAACCGGCGGTTGCCAGTGCTCTTGATAAAGTCCCGAGATCACTTGCCCTCCCTTTAGAACGAATGGGGCAGGCGCATGTACTTAGTGGAGAACAAATGAGCGCAGTACTAGAAAAGACCCAAGGTCAAGTAGTTCAGGTAATCGGACCGGTTGTAGACGTTGAGTTTCAAAGCGGCCACCTACCTGAAATTTATAACGCTATCGAAGTCGTCGGAGAAAATCCGTCCGGTGATCAAATCAAAGTAGTTTGCGAAGTTCAGCAGATGCTCGGTGACAACCGGGTGCGCTCAGTTTCGATGAGCACCACCGACGGTATGACTCGCGGCATGATTGCCAACAACACCGGCAAACCGATTGCTGTGCCCGTGGGCAAAGGCACTCTGGGTCGCATTGTTAATGTGCTCGGCGAAGTAGTGGACGAAGGCGAACCGATCAAAGCCGACGACTACTGGCCCATCCACAGACCCTGTCCCGAACTCACCGACCTGCAGACAGACACGGTTATTTTCGAAACCGGTATCAAGGTTGTTGACCTTCTCGCTCCTTACGTAAAAGGCGGCAAGATTGGTCTCTTCGGTGGAGCCGGCGTAGGCAAGACCGTTATCATCATGGAACTTATCAACAACATAGCCAGCCAACACGGCGGTTACTCGGTATTCGGCGGCGTCGGCGAACGCACACGTGAGGGCAACGACCTCTACCATGAAATGAAAGATTCAACTACAGCCGACGGTTGCGTACTGGACAAAGTAGCCCTGGTCTACGGCCAGATGAACGAGCCGCCCGGCGCCCGTATGCGCGTTGCTCTCTCGGCCCTCACAGTTGCCGAATACTTCCGCGATGTGTCGAAACAAGACGTTCTCCTCTTCATCGACAACATCTTCCGTTTCACCCAGGCCGGTTCTGAAGTATCCGCTCTGCTTGGCCGTATGCCATCAGCCGTAGGATATCAACCGACTCTGGCCGGCGAAATGGGCCAGCTGCAGGAACGTATTACATCGACCAAGAACGGCTCCATTACCTCTGTACAAGCTGTATACGTACCGGCCGACGACTTGACCGACCCCGCTCCCGCTACCACCTTCGGTCACCTTGACGCTACAACAGTTCTTTCGCGTCAGATTGCCGAACTCGGTATCTATCCCGCTGTTGACCCGCTTGCTTCCACCTCGACCGCTCTCAAAGCGGAAATCGTCGGTGAAGAGCACTACGAAGTCGCCCGCGGCGTACAGCAATGTCTGCAGCGTTACAAAGACCTTCAGGACATCATCGCCATCCTCGGTATGGACGAACTCTCCGCCGAAGATAAACTGACCGTTACAAGAGCCAGAAAGATCCAGCGCTTCATGTCCCAGCCATTCACCGTAGCTGAAAACTTCACCGGTCGTAAGGGCAAATATGTGAAGCTCAAAGATACAGTGGAAGGCTTCAAACGCATTCTCTCCGGTGAATTCGACGAACTTCCCGAAGGCGCCTTCTACATGGCCGGCGGCATCGAAGAAGTTATCGCTCAAGCCAAAGAAATGCAGGGCTAATGAAAAAGAAGCACCAGCCTGAACAAGAAGGTGCGCCAAAAGCGCCCGCAGTGACACCCCTGGCCACGACCAGAGACATCTTTGTTTTCGGTCGACTGGAAAATGAAGTGGCCCTGCCGACGATCAAGCGCATCCTCAAATTGAATGAACGCGATCCGAAGAAGCCGATCAATTTATATATAAATTCCTCCGGTGGAAACGGATACAACGCAGACGGCATCATCGCCGTCATGCACGCGATCAGTGCGCCGGTTAACACAATCTGCCTCGGACACGCGTTGTCCGGGGCTTGTGAAATCCTGGCCTCAGGCACCGGTGTTCGTTCGGCCTATGAATTTGCCACGTTGATGTTTCACCAGACTCTCTGGGAAGCCGAAGGTGACATCACCAATCTGGAGATTCAAGCCGTTCAAGGCAGGCGCTTCAGAGAAGCGCAAATTGAGCTTCTGCATAGATCTTCAGGTCAGAGCAAGGAAAGAATCCGCAAAGATATCGAGCGCGATTTCTATCTCTCAACCTCTGAAGCTCTGGAGTACGGTCTGATTGATGAAATAATCACCCACACCGCCACCCGCCACCTGACCGGCGCGAGCGCCGCCAGAAACGGCAAAAAGAAACAAGTAACTAAATCAAGTAAATAGATAGGGTTAAGGTCATGGCCACTTTCAATCTCAAAATAATCACACCGGAGCGGGTCGTTTTTGACGAACCAGTCGAACAGGTCACTGCCGTGGCCAACGACGGTGAGCTGACGATTCTTCCAGGTCACGAACCACTCGTAACCTCACTCGGTGTTGATGTCCTGCGCTACGTCGCGAGCGGTGAGGAACACATCGCAGCCGTACTCGGCGGCATCCTCGAAGTCGGACAGAAAGAAACAGTAGTGCTCTCCGACGTCGCCGAACTGCACCACGAAATCGACGAAGCAAGAGCGCATCAAGCCAAGGAACGCGCCACAGCAATGACCACGCAACGCGCCGAAAATATCGATGTTTCGGTTACCGAGCTGGCTCTGTCCAAAGCAACGGCCCGTCTCAGAGCCGTCGAACTTGGCAAAATCCGCCGCAAGGCGGGCAAGGGTATGCGCTAAGCACCTTAGCGATAAGCCCCTTTCAAAATCCGGATCTTTTAGTGCCAGCGATAATTGTCGCTGGCACTATTCTTATGCTTCCTAATCCCGCGCGCCGCCGAAGCGCCGGTAAAACTCATTGCTGTCGTTAGGTCTGTAGCGTGGTTTATAGATGGAAGAGTCGCTTCCCGAGGACTCTCTTGCAGCCGGATCCGCCTTTGCTTCAGCTTGCTGGGCTCGCTTCGCCGCTTTTTCCGCTCGCCGCTGTTCGGTCTTTTCGCGATGCTCGGCCACGGCATTTTTTATAGCTTTGATCACCCGTTTTACAGGCCCGGGTCGTTCCACTCTGGTGTCGACCCGCTCAACTTCAACCTTCTGAACGTTGGGGCTATCGAGCAGCGAAGGATCCAGCTTTATCTTTTTAGCACTGAGTTTCTGCTTCGCTATGCTGTCTTCCGATTTTTTCTTACTCTCATCCGTCGGCCCAAGCGGCACGGGAACGGCGTGGATGCCCGGCACTTCACCGGCGGCGTAGGTGCCGACTTCCTTTACCTCAGGACTGACTGCCGGCTTAACGGTTGGCTTACTGTCAGTCACGACCGGGGCTACTTTATCCTTACGCGACTGCAAGGTCATGCCCAGGAAAAGTCCCAGCGCGGCCACGGTGACGACGGCGATGACCGCCACCAGCGGTAGTATCAGACGAGAAGGGTCACCACCTTGTCTGTGGACACCACTGTTGTGATATTTGCCGCTATTGCCGCCCAGCTTCCCTTTCCCCCGGGCTGAAGGCGGCACCGTGGGCAAATCCAGGGCATGGGCCTTTTCAAAAATAGTGAGCGCATCTTTCAGCTCGGCCATCGACTGGAAGCGCTCAGATGGCTTGCGGCGCAAACACTTCATCACGATCTCTTCCAGATCCTGGGGCACAGCCTGGGACTCAGGCAGTTTGAGCATGGCAAAAAACGGCGCCGGTTGAGTCAGTTTCTTATTTACAGTGTCGGTAAAATTATCGCCCTTATGCGGCAACTGCCCACTCAAGGTGCGGTACATCACCACTCCCAGACTGTAAATATCGGAGCGGTGGTCAACTTCTTCACCACTGCACTGCTCCGGACTCATATAATACGGACTGCCCCAGATCTCACCAACCCTGGTCAGTTTCTGGGTTTCACTCTCCAGCTGAGCAATGCCGAAGTCTAAAATCTTGGCCGTAGTTTTGCCGTCCTTGCGGATGATCATTATGTTGTGCGGCTTCAGGTCACGGTGCACAACGCCGTTGGTGTGCGCATATTTCATGGCATCAGCCAGTTGTAAAAAGATGGGCACGCTGGCGCCAAAGGGGATATAACCCAGTGTTTTCAACTCTTTGTCGAGACTGCCGCCATCGACAAGTTCCAGCACCAGATATGGTTCTTTCTTGTCGCTGAAACCAAAATCATAAGTGGTGACAATATTGGGATGACTGAGACGACCGAGCGCCTTGGCCTCCCGAGCCAGTCTCTGCACATTGTTTTCGTCTTCGGTCAGCTCCTGAGGCAAAAACTTAATGGCCACATCGCGGTCCATCATGTCCTGATGCGCGCGATAAACGCTGCCCATGCCGCCGGTACCGATCAAGGACGTGACGGTGTACTGGCCGCCCAGCTTGGTGCCGATCAGAGTGTCAACGGATCTGGTCGTGTTTTCGCCGTCGTTCACTTTTTGCTCTCTACAATACAGAGTGTAGACTTGACCAGGGTCTCCGGCGTGCGACCGACAAGCATTTTAAAGCCGCCGTCGGCGGAGGCCTTCTTCGTCTGTGCAGGCCCAGTTTTTAAGATCATGGTCGTCGATGTGCCGCCGTCAAAATTTATGGCCTCAGTGGCACCAAGATTTTTCAACAATTTAGCCAGTGTGGCCAGATCAACACCAGCGGAAAATTCACTTTGCTTTTTGCCAGCCACAGATATCACCAGCACCTGCCCATCATCGGTCAGACCGACAGCCGTGCGCGCGGCTGTGCGCATCACACCGATTGAATCCGTCGTCTCACCGGAAGGCTCATGCCTGACAAAGGCCTCCTGCTCCGCCGTCAACTCCGGCAAAAGACGGGGCCCGCCCTGCAGCGAATCAACCAGCTTCAGATCCTGGGGCAGGGCAGTCCCATGAGCAGCCACCCCATAATGCATCTGACCACGGGAGTCTTGCATCACTCTCAGCTCGGAGCGGTCAAAAATATTTTTCAAAAATGGCTGCAATTTAGGGTTGCCGGTGAGGGCCTTATTTCTAGTCGGATCGGCAACCATGGCTCCATTGACGACAACATAACTGGCACTCTCGCCGTCGGAGAGATTGAAGTAACCGCCGTTGACCGCGGCCAGGGCACCGGCTTCAAGGGCCTGCCTGGTGGTCGGTGCCGTCTTGGGACTCAAATGTGCGGCAAGCTTCAATGAGCTGCGCGCGGGAAATGTCAGCAAATCAATATCGGTACCGGTACCAGTGTCGGTACCAGTGCCGGTACCAGTGCCGGCGGTCAGGACAAAATGATAATGATGCAGGGCGGCTGCCGGGGACGACTTCAACTGAAAGGCCGAAAGACTTTCCATACCGTGGATATCGGCGATAGCCAGGGTGGGAGATGATTTACCCGCGTCACTTTCCGCCGCACTCATAGCTTTGCAGTAGCCTCCGGATATGGTGGCAATAAAAAAGGCGACAAGTGTCAGCGATAAAAAACGGGGGGCAGTCATACAAATCCTACAAGTCAGACGACATCTCCCATTTTAAGCCAGCCCTTGGCCACAAGAGAGACCCATAAGGGCGCGCGCGTGTCCTTAATTTCATCCATGACCAGCTCCAGCTGAGTCATCGTGATTTTCCCGCAGGCCAGAAGGTAACGCGCCAGTACCATGGACTCCATCTCTTCTTCGCTAAGATAGCCTCGCTCGACCAGGGCTCCGGCCAGGAGGCGTTCACTGGGGGCCTCGACTTCGGCGCGCAATTTTTGGATAACGGCTTCGCTATGCGGTCCAAGAAGCTCAAATTTGACGATCAACTCAAGAATGTCCGGCCCCGCAGCTCTGCCAAGCGAATCTTTTGGGGGGCTGAAGTCTTCGGCCCTGGGCTGGGACGATTCTTTATCGTCATTATCGCCGCTGCTCATTTGGGTCAAACCTCTCGCCGGGTGGACAGGCCACATACAGATTATAAGAGAAGCCGACCTGGGTAAAGTCGGCTTCTCTCGTTGTTTTTTGGATCTAAATGAATGGTGATGGTCTGAGGCCTACTGAGGGCCTAGTCCATCAAGTTCATCCAGACTGATTTGATGTTGGAATAGAGCTCGATAGAATGCTTACCGAGTTCACGTCCGTAACCGCTCATCTTGTAGCCGCCGAAGGGCACGGCCGGATCGAATACGTTGTAGCAGTTGACCCAGATTGTGCCGGCCTTGATGCGGGCGGCAAACTTATGGGCCTTCTTAACGTCTCTGGTCCAGACGGCGCCGGAAAGACCGAAGGTGGTCTTGTTGGCGGCTTCTGCCACTTCATCCATACCGGTGAAGGGGATAACTGCCAGAACCGGTCCGAAGACCTCTTCCTTGGCGATGCGCATATCGTTGTTGACGCCGGTGAACACTGTAGGCTGCACGAAGTAGCCCTTCTTGTGTTCGGACGGTGCAGCACCACCGCAAGCGAGGCTGGCGCCTTCTTTCTTGGCGATGTCGATATAGCTGAGGATGCGCTGTTGCTGTTCTTTGCTGACCTGCGGTCCAATCTGAGTGCCTTCATCAAGACCGTGGCCCTGACGCATTTTGGCAATGCGGTCGGTGAGCTTGGACATAAACTCGTCGTGGATTGATTTTTCCAGGAAGAGTCTGGATCCGGCGCAGCAAACCTGGCCCTGGTTGAAGAAGATACCGGTGATGGCGCCCTTAACGGCGGCATCGATATCAGCGTCGGCAAATACGATGTTAGGCGCTTTGCCTCCCAGTTCGAGCGAAACACGCTTGAGGTTGCCGGCCGAAGCTTTGACGATTATGCGTCCGGTTGCTTCTTCACCGGTGAAGGCTACTTTATCGATGTCCATGTGATTGGAGATCGCTTCACCAGCCGAATCCGGGCCGAAGCCTGTGATGATGTTCACAACGCCATCGGGGAAACCGGCTTCCATAGCCAGTTCGCCAATGCGCAGAGCGGTAAGAGGGGTTTGTTCAGCGGGCTTGAGTACGACTGTATTGCCGCAAGCCAGAGCTGGGCCCCACTTCCATGCTTGCATGAGCATGGGGAAGTTCCAGGGGATAATCTGTCCAACAACACCAACCGGCTCGCGCAGGGTGTAGGTGAAGAAATTGGAATTGGCGTTGATTGTTTCGCCTTCCAGCTTGGTGGCCCAACCAGCGTAATAGCGGTAGGTCTCAGCGGTCTGAGCGACGTCTACATAGCGCGATTCGGTGATGGGCTTACCATTGTCGAGGGTCTCAAGCTGGGCCAGTTCATCGGCGTGCTTCTCAATCAATTCGGCCAGTTTATAGATCAAACGAGCGCGCTCGTTTGTCGCCATCTTGCCCCAGGGGCCATCAAGTGCGCGGCGAGCGGCTTTGACGGCTTTGTCCACATCCTCTTTGCCACCTTCGGGTACTTTCGCAAGCACTTCTTCGGTAGCAGGGTTGATGGTTTCAAAGGTCTTGCCCGAAACAGCATCAACGAATTTTCCGTCGATAAGCAGCTTCTTGGGCTTGGCAAGGAAATCCTTGCAGAGTAGTTCTTTTTCTTGCACGACGGCCACGGTAAGACCCTCCGAGATCAAGTGATGTAAATATGCGAATAATCCAAATACCAAGCGGCCTTGGAAGCCGCTCTGGAGAGGCTTAGAGTATCACGCGCGGCCCACCCTTGGCTTTGCTGAAGCAAAACTTTTAAGCTTGCTCTAATGAAGCAACAAGCCAATTTTGATTAACGGACCGAACAGAATCAGGACGGCTTAGTAATATCTGATTAAGAAAGATATACGACCGGTGGGTCCAGTTATCAGTCACTGCCGCAGGATGCAAGGCCCACCAGGCTCAATTCTTACCATCCGGTTAGTATGAGAGTATAGCCCTACACTAATTCGTGTAAGGGGTTTGGTCAATTGTACGCAGGGGGCCAAGTGGGGTATTGTCAAAGCTGAGGGCAGTCCCTCATTCAGTGTCCACTTTCTCCTTGAGGATCTCAGCATGCAAGCAATTGCCCAAAAATTTGTCAGTGACGAATCAGGTCAGGGTATTACCGAATACGGCGCAATCTTGGCCTTCGTAGCCATCCTTGTAGCCGTTGTGTTCTCGATCACCCAGGGTGCATTGAGTTCGGCAATCTCCAAAGCCTTCTCGGCCGTCGTAAGCCAGCTCAACGCTCTGTCCACAGCAGCTGCTGCCGCTTCGTCCTAGTCCAAGAGACAAGCCGGTCGTAAGACCTACAAACTGAAAGAGCCCGGACTTAAGGTCCGGGCTCTTTTGTTTAGCTTAGCTGACTCAAGCACTAGGCGAACTTAGGCTTAAATTCCGGCTTGGGACCATTGTCTTTATCGCTGGGGCTGGCTGAATCACAGGGAGCAGCTTCGCCTTCCGGTCCGATATTGATAGTGGTACCGTCGCCCATGGTGTAACCCGAAGGCGGCTTGGTATCAGTGTCTGTGAGGCTTTCGCCGGCAGCCAGTTTACGGTTGACTTCATCCATGATGGCATCAACTTCTTTTCTGTCCAGGGTTTCTTTTTCCAGAAGCTCTTTCACAATCGCGTCCATATGCGGACGGTGACTCATGATCGCTTCCTTGACCCGGTTGTACTGACTGCTCACCAGATCCGAAACTTCCTGATCGATCAGCTGGGCAATATTTTCACTGTAATCACGCTCATGACCGAAGTCACGACCGAGGAATACATGATCATTGCGCTTACCGAAGGTCATCGGTCCGAGCTTATCGCTCATGCCGAACTCGGTCATCATACGACGGGCAAGACTTGTGCTCTTTTCCAGGTCGTTCTGAGCGCCGGTCGTCACTTCACCAAAAACCACTTCCTCAGCCACTCTTCCACCGAGACACATACCAATCTGGTCGATCAGCTGCGACTTGGTTTGCGAAAGAATGTCTTCCTCGGGATATGACATTGTCAGACCCAGGGCGAATCCGCGGGGGATGATGGTGACTTTGTGCAGAGGATAAGCGTTGGGCAAAAGGATGCACATGAGAGCGTGGCCCACTTCGTGGTAGGCGGTGCACTCTTTTTCTTTTTGAGAGATGATGCGGGTTTTCTTCTCCGGTCCGGCAATCACTTTATCGATAGCCAGTTCCAGATCACGCATCTCAATTTCGCGCTTATCGGCTCGAGCGGCAATCAAAGCCGCTTCATTGATCAGGTTTGAGAGATCCGCTCCGGTAAATCCGGGTGTGCGGCGAGCCAGTACTTTCAAATCAACGTCTTTGGCAAGCGGCTTACCACGACTGTGCACCGTGAGGATCTGCTCGCGTCCGCCGACATCCGGTCTGTCGATTACGACCTGACGGTCGAAGCGGCCCGGACGAAGGAGGGCGGAATCGAGAATATCGGGGCGGTTTGTGGCGGCAATAACAATAATGCCCGTAGTCCCTTCAAAGCCGTCCATCTCAACCAGCAACTGGTTAAGTGTCTGTTCGCGCTCGTCGTGTCCGCCACCGAGACCGGCTCCACGCTGTCTGCCCACGGCGTCGATTTCGTCGACGAAGACAATACAGGGAGCTTGTTTTTTGGCTTGCTCGAACAAATCACGTACACGTGAGGCGCCGACGCCGACAAACATTTCCACAAAGTCCGAACCGGAGATGCTGAAGAAAGGCACACCGGCTTCACCGGCTACGGCCTTGGCCAGCAGGGTCTTACCGGTACCGGGGGAGCCGACAAGCAGCACACCGCGAGGGATGCGAGCACCAAGTGCCTGAAACTTTTCAGGACTCTTGAGGAAGTCGACAATTTCTTGCAATTCCTGTTTGGCTTCATCGATACCAGCCACGTCACTGAAGCTGACTTTGACTTTGTTGTCGATCATCAACTTGGCGCGGCTGCGGCCAAAACTCATGGCCTGATTACCACCGGACTGAGCGCTTCTGAACATAAACAGAATGCCGACCAATATCAAAATCGGCAGGAAGAATGTCGAAAGCATGCTGAACCAGACACCAGATCGATCAACATCCTTGGAGTCGATTTTGACCTTTGCTGCATTCAGCTCTTTGAGCAGATCTTCTTTGCCTTCTGCGGGCACAATCACAGTTTTCTCGCGCGGTGCACCACCGCTGCTTTCATCTGCGTTCAGTTTCACCATTACTGTGTTTTCGCCATTGGTGAATGTCACCTGTTGAATCTCGCTGGCCTTGCCTTCGTGCAAGAGATTCATCAATCGCGAATAGGTATAAGGCTCGTCTTTGTGGCCCATGTTGGCCAGTGAGACTGCAAATACCACAAGAACCATTAGTAAGATGAAAACGGCCCAAGTTGTTCCGTACTTCTTCATGTCAACGCTCCGGAATGCCAATCAAGGAATTATATCACTCTCTCAGTCCAAGTTCCCAGCTGAAGCGGCCTCTAGCCATTTGGTCCCGGGTTGTGGAGAGTAGCGACTAAGAGTCGCCCAAATCCATATTAGCAAGTGCCGGCATCGATCCCCCCGCCAAAAATCTCCGGCCTCGGACCGGGCTCGTCGTGGCTGATAGGCACAAGTGAGATCAGGTGCGTGGGGGCGCCGGACCGGCTTTTGCCCCCGCTGCGGATTTTTTCGGAGAGGCCAAAGCCGGGTACCCAGAGGACCTCTTGGCTATCAGCCAGGACTGGAAACAGCCGCAGAGCAAGGATTTCATTGAGCGCGGGCAATAAGCTGCGAGCGCCGGCAAATAAAGTTTTGTTAGCATGCAGGTATTGCTTCAAGCGCACCGAAGCGGCCATACCGGCCGGATGCAGACGATCCCCGGGACGCCGGGGGCGGAAAACCAGCTGCTCACAGTCGATGTCGGACAGCCTCACCGGGACGGCAAACGAACTGCGACTGCGCTCCAGGCCGGCAAGCCGCTCGGGGTCAAGAGAAGCGGCTTCTTCAAGAGAGAAAGCAAAATTGAGCCAGGGTACCAGCGTCAAGGCCGAAGAACGGCCAGGTCTGGGCAGCTTCACCGGGACTGGCGACATAGCCTGGAAGCGCCCGAGATATTCGTCGTCGGTAGCCTCAAGTTCATATTGAGGCTTAAGCAAAATACTATCTTTGTCCACAAGCAATTCCTGATTTTCACCCAAGCTAAGTCTCGCGGAAAAATACCGGTCCCGGGAGGCACTCGCCTGACGCATCAGCTCCAGGCAGCGGCGCACACGCTGGAACGAAGGCATAATGCCGGCTGCCTCCATATAGGTAGCGATTACCCGGCCGATCAAAGCCTCATGCTCTCCTTCCAGAACGCTTATCAGGAGCCGATTTCCCCGTCCCAGCGCCCGCTGATAGAGCTGCAGGGCACAGTCGGCCATGTAGTCGTTTTCCGACTCAATGGTGCGACGGAAATGCTCAATATTAGTGAGAACACCGGGGAAGCGCTCCTTTAAAGGTCCCATAATCTGCGCCCGCAGAAAATTGCGACTGTATTTGCTGTCGCTGTTGCTGCTGTCAAAGCGAGCGCTGATGCCCTTTTCCTCCAGATACTCCTCAATCTCACGCCGACTGGTGGACAGGAGAGGTCGCAACAAAATGGGCCAGAGAGACGCTTCCATAGGCCTGGCCGCGGCCATGCCGGCCAGACCGCGCAGGGCAGTACCGCGCACCAGGCGAAAGAGCAGGGTCTCCACCTGGTCATCAAGATTATGGGCTGTCACTATATATGGTGCGCTGACCTGCTTGGCCAGCTTGATCAGTGCCTCATAGCGCGCGCTGCGCAGCTGGGCTTCCGACTCGCCCACATCCTCCAGATCCACCGTATAAATCGGCACGGCCAGCTGCTGACAGAGTTCGCGGCAAAATTGCTCATCGGCGGCGGACTCGGCACCGCGCAGATGATGATTGACATGACAGGCCGAAAGCTCGAGAACCAGCCCGCTAACGGCAAGGCCTTCCTGCCTGCGCCGCAGCATTTTCTCACGCAAAGCCACCAGAGCAAGCAAGAGCGCAGTAGAATCGGTACCGCCGGACAGACCCAGGATCAAGCTGACGCCGTCAAAGATTGCTTCAGGCTCGTCTTCAGAGGGATTGAGGCCCGTGACCTGTTCGCGCCCCCGGGCGGCGACCAGACAGTCCGACAGACTCTTCTCCACACTATCTTCAAATGTCATGGCTATCCTGAATGTGGCAATTGCCGGAGAAAAATAGGAGAATTAAGCTATGTTAGCAGCGTTTTTCCAGACAGGCAGCAGGCATACCACAGGCACGTAAATTGAGCACTTTCAGGTCCAGGTTACACTCCAAAAATCGACTCGCCCCCTGGCTTCTAAGCCTGGCGCCCATTCTAGCCCTCAGCTGCCCGCTAGTCGGGGCCGGCCCGGCGGTGGCCGATGAACCGCTCAAAGGCAATGTGGAAGAAACCGGCGTGGCGCCCCCCGAGCCTGTTTTTAACCCGGAAGTGCCCATGGCCGTGCCGGTAGTCAAACCCAAGAAGCTCAAGGCACGGGCCGACGACAATACGCTCAAGGGCGAGGCCGATGACTCCGGCGGCGGCGACCTGCAGGGCATGCGGGGCCAGACCGATGATTCCGGCCCGCTGCGCGGCTCCGCCAGTCAGGACGGCAGCGCGCCGCTCAAGGCCACCCTGACCCAGGACCAGCTGCAATCGGAAGACCCCGACGCCGACGACCAGATGCTTTCGGTGGAATGGGACAAATGGCACAACCGCCTCCTCTGGGCCATCCAGTCGGGCGTGCAGGAAATCGTCAACAGTCCCGAAAACATGGTGCCGCACTTCGATCCCCAGCGCGGCAAAGTCATACTTTCGCCCAATATCCCCCTGGGTACCAAGGCTACTTTCTGGGTCAAGGTGAGCAATGACCGCCGCGTGCTCGACGCCAGAATCGTTGTCTCCTCCGGCAACCAGGGTTACGACAAGGCGCTTCTGGACGCTATTTACTCCCTCGACGGCAGCGGCATCCTGCGTTATCCGGCCGGTTCCAAACGCCGGGTTGTCAACGAAGCGGCCAGCATTCTCACGTCCGACAAGGGCGGCCGCGAATTCTTCAAATTTGGCGACGTGGAAAAATACCGAGCGCCTTAACTGCTGTTCCAGTTGCTCGTATAGATTTCTCGGTTTAAAAAAATGGCACAGGCGGGAATCGAACCCGCGACCTGGCGGTTATGAGTCGCCTGCTCTACCAACTAAGCTACCATGCCATATATCTAGATTATCCGAAGCCGCGCCTGTACGTGTCAAGCAAATTTCAAGAGGTAGATTGATTGTTACGGCGGCAAAGTCCGCTCAAACAAGCGCCCTGGTGCTCGTATACCAGTCAACAAACGCCTTAACACCCTGATCAAAAGAGGTTGCAGGATTGTAACCAAGTACGGCCCGGGCGTGATCAATGTCGGCATAGGTGTAGGGCACATCGCCGATTTGCATTTCTTTGTGCACGATATTAGCCGTCTTACCCAGGTGCTTCTCCAGGGAGCGCACCATATCGAGCAGCACCACAGGCTCACCACGACCGAGGTTGATGATGTCATAACCGCCAAAGTCATAGGTCATGGCCGAGCGAATACCCGCCACTATGTCCCCGACAAAGGTGTAGTCACGCTTGCTGCTGCCGTCGCCAAAGAGCTCAACAGTCTTGCCCTGATCAATCAGGTGACAGAATTTGTGAATAGCCAGATCCGGGCGCTGACGCGGTCCAAAAACGGTGAAGAAGCGCAGACAGACGACCTGCAGACCACGGGTGTGATGGGCGGCGTAACACTGCAATTCATTGGCGGCTTTGCTGGCGGCGTAGGGGGAGAGCGGCTGGTCCACGCGGTCGGTTTCTTTGAACGACTCGCCGGAACGGGCACCGTAAACCGAACTGGAGGAGCCGAAAACCAGCCTGGTGCGATCGGCGTGCGGCAAAATGCGGTCAATCAGCTTCTGACTGCCGTTGACATTCACATCCATATAGAGGGCGGGGTTAACGAGCGACGGACGCACCCCGGCCATGGCCGCCAGGTGCACGACAACATCAAAAGGACCATGGCTGAAAAGCATATCCATGGCTTTGTCATCGCGCAGGTCGCCTTCCACCAGGGTGTAAGCCGGGTGCTTGAGGAAGCCGGCCACATTGCCTCTTTTGACCTGGGGATTATAAAAATCGTTGAAATTATCAAGGACGAAGACGCTGTCCCCGGCCTCTAGAAGGCGCTCGGTCAGATGACCGGCGATAAATCCGGCACCGCCGGTGATGAGGACCTTGCGACCGCCTGCACTTTTATCCGGCACTATTTTCGACCGCCTCCGGGCATCTGGGCACTGTTTTGAACGCCCGAAGCAGCGGGCGTTGCACCGCGCCTTTCTCGGGCGGCGGAAATCAATCGGTCAAAGAGCGGCTTATTTGTCTCGTAATCGCGCTCGGGATGCCACTGCACACCAACCACAAAAGCGCTGTTCTCAAGCTCAATTGCTTCAATAACGCCGTCATCGGCCAGGGCAGTGACTTTCAGCCCACGACCCAGGTCCTTGACGCTCTGGTGGTGCGAGGTGGGCACGGCAAATCTTTCGCGGCCATAAACACCGGCGATGACCGAATCTTTACTCAAAATCACATCATGCTTGTTGTAGCCGGTCTTCCAGCCATCGACGCTGGAGTGCTCGACCGAGGAGTCGCTGAAGGACGTCTTGATGTCCTGCACCAGGGAGCCGCCCAGCTCGATATTGAGCAGCTGAGCGCCGGCACAGACGCCAAGCAGAGGCATGTTCGCCTGCTTCAATGTTTCGCGCAAAATATTCAGGTCAAATTCCTGACGGCGGCCGCTGGTCAGCTCTACCGTGGCGTCGGGCGCTTCTTTATATAGACTGGGGCAATAATCGAGGCCGCCGATGAGCATTACTCCATCCAGGCGCTGCATCACATAAGCCAGATCCTCGGCCGGCATGGGCGGCAGGAGCACCGGGATGCCGCCGCTTTTGACAATGGCGTCGGTGTAGGTCGTCTGGATTTTGGCTTCTTCGGGCGGACCCGGCTTGATATCTAGATTGATGCCGATTAATGGTTTCATGACCTTGAGGATTCCTGTATGAAGCGATTGGCATATTTTACCGTGAGAGAGGGTCTTGCCTACCAGATCTTGCCCAAATGCCCCCTATAATTTGACCAAGCAACATGAAAAGGAAGAAAAGCATGGCCACTGTGGAAGAACTGCTCAAATCGGTAAGCGCCTGGCAAAGCGGCCACTTCTTGTTATCAAGTGGACTGCATTCGAGTGAATATATGCAGTGCCAGCGAGTCTTGCAATATCCGGAATACGGTCAGAAACTGGCGGCCGAACTGGCGGAGAAGATCGTCGCCGCCGGCATCAAGCCCCAGGTGGTAGTCGGCCCGGCACTGGGGGCGGTGCATCTGGAAGTGTTCGTCGCCATCGCTCTAAATAATTTGCTGGCAGCCGAGAACGGCTCCCAGGTGCGCGCGGTCTTCGCCGAGCGGGCGGAAGACGGCATCAATTTTGCCATCCGCCGCGGTGTCGAACTGGCCCCGGGAGAACGCGTCCTGGTCGTCGAGGACGTCACCACCACCGGTGGCTCCGCCAAACGCGTTGTTGAGCTTGTAAAATCCATGGGAGCCGCACCTGTAGCGGTTGCGGCAATCATTGATCGCAGCGGCGGCAAAGCCCAGTTTGATCTGCCCTTCATCAAACTCATCACCCTCGACATTCAGACGTTTGAAAGCAGCGTCTGCCCCATGTGCCAGGCCGGCGGCACGGCCATCAAGCCGGGCAGCAGCAAGAAATAGTCAGTTGCTTTTACGTTTGCTTGGCGCCAGGGTCTGCAACGCCAGCTTCACTTCATAGTCGGTGGGCAGCATCTGGCGACAGGTGAGCAATTCGGCGATTGCCCCGGTATTATCACCGGCGTCTTTCAGCTCCATTGCCAGTGCTTTGTGCAACTGGGCATTTTTAGAATCGATCTGAACAGCCAGCCTGTACTCGGTGACGGCTGCGTGATGGTCACCGTTTTTGCAATAGACCCAGGCCAGATTGGCGTGCGTATCAGGATCGTTAGGGGCCAGGCTGACGGCCTGTCTTGCTTCCTTCAAAGCCTCGTTCATGCGCTTGGTGGAAGCCAGTGCCCAGGACAGACCTACATGTCCTTCCGAATAATCAGGGTCAAGATCACAGGCGGTCATGAGCTCGCTCACCGCCGGCTGCCAGCGGTTCATCTTGCCCAGAGCCAGTCCGTAACGCGCATGGACAATGGCATCCTTGGGGTTAAGCTCAATCGCCTTGCGATACTCCTCAATAGCTTCATTGGGTAACCGGTCGGCGGCGTAACACTGCGCCAGTATCAAATGCGGTATCACAAGCTCTTTGTTCAACTTGGAGGCTACCTTGCATTCCATCACAGCCTGACGCGGCTGACCCATCATGCGATAACACTCGGCCAGATAGGCATGCGCCAGAGCATTGCCGCTGTCGATTTTCAAAGACTGACTGTATTCATGTTTCGCTTCTTCATAACGGGACAACATGCGCAGTGCTTCCGCCCGCATGAAGTGCCCGTCTCCGGTGGTGGAACGGATGGCGAGCATCTTGTCGAATTCTTTCAAAGCTTCAGAGTAATCGGCCATACCCATGAGAATTTTGCCCAGCATATAGTGAGCCTTGAAATTCTCGGGATCCGACTTCAGCACAATCTCAAACTCAATCAGTGAATTGGTGTAATCATGCCGATTGAAGAACATATCGCCCAGTTTTGTGTGGCGCTCAATCTCTTTGTTTTTGTCTTCTTTTATGGTGTCGAAGGCTTTTTCCAGCTGCGGATCAGGCTTTGGTGTCACGCTCTGCTTCGAAGGTCCAAGGTCCAGGGCCTCATCGGTTATTTCCGCCTCTTCCCCGGTATTTTTCACCCCAGCCGCTGCGTTCTTGCGGGCCCGGGCGCGTTCCTGAGCCTGGGCCGCCGCCTCACGCTTCAGATCCTCATCGTTTTCCGCCGCCTGCTTAGCTTTTTTCTGCACATTGAGCGGTTTTTTCAAAAAGAAGGGCGCCGCCTGAGCCGGACCGGTAACCAGCCACTGGCCTTCAGCCAGGCCCAGTAAAACTATTGCAGCTAAAAGGCGACGCCGGATCATTTCTGGGAAACCACTACCGCTTCGACAATTTTATCAACGCGAAAGGTCCGGTCAGCCTGGGACTTGAGACAGAAGGCATTGAGATAGACACTGCCGCGACTTTCAATCACCGCTTTAGGCATGACCACTCGAGTGCTCTTAAATTCACTCTGATAGGTAATGCGCACGCGGCTTTCCCCGCCAATTGCTTCTTCCAGCAGACCCAGCGTTTTCAAGGCGGGCGGGCTCAAGCGCTCCCGTCCGTTTTCTTGCAAGGACACCCCAAATACAGCAACCGAGCCTGTTGAATGGAGCTGAGCAACGGTGGAATGGCCGCAGATATCCAGAAGTTTGCGGAATAATTTCTCCACATAAATACTGTCATCAAGGGCGCGGTGATAGAGAGAGCCTCCAAAGCCGAAATGTTCACTGAGGGTCTTGAGCTTATAGTTGGCGCAGTCCGAAACCAGTACCTGAGCCATATAGAGCGTATCCAGTACAAGATTTTGCGGTATCGGCAAGCCGCAGCGCAGGGCTTCGACCTTGATAAATTCCACGTCAAAGCTGGCGTTATGAGCCATCAACACCGGTCTGGCGCCGCCCAACCAGGCAAAAAATTTCTCCAGCGCCTCCTGCGGACCGGGCGCGCCGGCGACCATCTCGTCGGTGATGCCGTGCAGAGCCGATACCTCGGCCGGGATTGGATGACCGGGGTCTATCAGGGTAGAAAAGGTCTCACTGATTGTGCCGTCCAGCGAAAATTTGACGGCGCAGAGCTCGACTATACGGCAGGCAATCGGCGAAAGGCCGGTGGTCTCAACGTCGAAGGCAACAAAGGTGAGATCGCTCAGCCTCTCATCGTGGCCGGGAATTTCCGCCTGAGAAGACTGACAGGTAGACGACATCGACATATGGACCTCAATTTGACAAAGTAGATATAGCACGTATTTCGTATTGAAAAAGAGCCGTTAATGGCCCCAGCAGCAGACCTGGCCAAGAAACCCAGGCCAGTAAGGCAAGCACAGTGAATTAATTCGCACTATAGTAAAGACACCCGGTCTGGCAATATTTGCATCAGATATACACCGACCAGAAAGGTTGAGCAAGAAAACAGGATGTAAAATCGGTAAGTGAAAAGAACGACCCGACACAATCATGGCCTGCTCCTCACCGCCGCTTGCCTGGCGGGCCTGGGCTGGCACGGCGCCCCCGAGAGCGCAAGGGCATTTACATCGCGCGACAGCGACGGTCAATCATTGCACGGCAAAATCGTGCGCGAAGCGCTCTCCTCGACACTCAACAGCACCAATCTTGATTTGATCATCAAGAGTCTGGAGGCCCAGGCCCGGGACAAGGCCGAGGGCGAGAGCAAGCTGTTTGGCGGTCCCAGTTTGAAAAATGTCGTCCTCTTTGTCGACCGGGAACAGAAAAAAGTCCTCAATTACGCCGCCGATGCGGATGTCTCCCCAGCCAGTCGTTACCACTGCCTCAAGCATTTCGGCGAGCTTTTATTTGCAGTCCAGGACTTTTACAGTCGCTCCAACTATGTGGAAGTGGAATCGGAAAAAATGGCCGGCAAATTCGGCAAAGGCGCCTTTGACCCGTACAGCATAGACCTGGCCGACTGGAATAGAATGAACGTTACCCAGAAGCAAAACGGCTTCATCCCTTACGGTCCGGCTTCCCAGCCCAAGGAATCGGCGGATCAGGGGAAAGTGGCCCTGGCTAACTCCACCTATTTCAAAACAGCCCGCGAACTGGCGGTGCGAGACACAAGTCGCCAGTGGGAAATAATTGAGACACTGATCAAAAATCGCTACCATGATCGCTCTGTGACAATACTTGCCGCACTGAAGCAGGCCAGTGTCCCGGCGGCGGAGCCGGATTCACTCGATTAGGGCCGGTCGAAAATTTACGGACCGGCTCTCAGGTTGCCGCAATCGGGGCAATCTTCATTGGCGTCCATGCCGCGCAATACTTCCATCTCCCCGGACAGGCCGTCGATCTTGAAAAGCTCATTGCCCTGGCTGGCACCGACTCGGCCAACCAGCTTGATCACTTCCAGGGCCAGATAAGAGGCGACAAAACTATCCATGGCATAGAGCGATCCCTCTTCCTTGCGGATACGGGTGAAATCTTCCATATCGACCATCGCCAGGAGGCAGCGCAGACAGGCCGAACGGCCGGGCACCATGCTGAAGAGCTGATAGCGCAATCCGCCGCCGCCGGCATGCACCAGAGGCCGGCGATACTGCATGCACATATCGCTCAACTCCAGCTTTTCGCCCCAGGAGCCAAGCCCGTCCACAACAATCTGACAATTTTTCAGAAGAGCCGCCGAGCGATTTTCATCGCCCAGAGGATAATTATCGATCAATTCAAAGCTCAGTTCAGTACTTAGACCAGGAGCGGAAGCAGCCAGTATGGACGAAAGAGCGTTCAGTCTGGATAGTTCGGTGGCGACGATTTTGATGGAGCCGAACCCGACATTGAGCAGATTCAATGCCACCACTTGCGCCACCGTGCCCGCACCGCAGATGAGAGCGCTGCCCTTTTCAAGCCGGTCCTGATTGGCTCGGGTAAAGCCCGACAGCTTAAGCTGCTCGCTAATTGGATCTCTATCTGGGCGCTGCTCTGGCAATTGTTTTACTCAACCGGAAAACAATTAGTATACCCCTGAATACCAAAAACCCCCCTTGCGGGAGGTCTCTGGCTGGCGTTGGCGGGGAAAAGCTGTTAGTTGAAGAGAGCAGCGTCGCGGGCCGATGCAACGAGCCAGTTGATACAACCGGGGGTGGCGAGACCACCAGTTACACCAGCAGCTCCGAACAGGACCTTCTTCATTGCGTCGTGCGAGCCAGCGGCCATGTGCATGAAGCCCATGATCATTGTAGGTCCGCCCCAGGCGATGCCGAGGA
>JAFEAV010000032.1 GCA_018266215.1 Cyanobacteria bacterium SZAS LIN-3
ATCAATCCCCGGGTCAAACTTATAAATCACCCGGTAAACAAAGGCTTCGGCTACACCATTCGTGAGCTCTATCTGGCCGGCACCAAAGAGTTTATCTTCTCGCTCCCCGGCGATTATCAGTACGCCCCCAAGGAACTCCTGGCCATGGCGCAGGGCCTCAAAACCCATGATTTCGTCATTGGTCTGCGCGTCAATCGCAATGATCCGCCCAGACGCAAGATGCAGTCCAAGGTTTACAACCTGATGCTACGCACGTTCTATGGTCACCGCCATAAAGACGTCAATTCCATCAAGCTTTTCCGCAGAGAAATTCTTGACCGCATTACGCTTCAGTCGTATACACCTTTCGTTGATGCTGAGCTTTGCATTCGCGCTGAAAGAGCCGGCTTCAAAGTTATCGAGCTGCCCATTGAGCATTTGCCCCGCACCACCCAGGGTGCCTCCGGCGGCAAGTTCTCAGTTATCTGGGAAACTTTCTCAGACCTCGTGAAAATGAGCGGGAAGTTTTAGTTTCGCCTCAACGGCGGCAAGCACAGCATCAATGGCCGATTGGATGTGCAGGGCACTCAGTTCTTTGACGCGCTCCTGATAGCCTGGAGCAGTGGGATCCGGCTGGACGTATTCGGCTTGGGCTGTGGGTATCTTTTTCAACAGGCTCATTCTCGAGAGCGGCATGTTGGCCTCATAACTATCCAGTGCCACCATAAATGGTGCACCGACCGAGGACTTGGTTTCGGTCAGGCGCTTGGTCATAAAATCGCGATCAATCGTGCCGGTCATATCAAAGGCGTACAGAGGCTGTCCTGGATGGCGATAGGAATTGGCTTTGCTGTGGCTGTTTGCCATGTCGGCCAGGCGCAGCTCGGCATCGGTTGAAATCGTTTTGGGCGAGGCGATAAAGATGTTTTTGTCGGCGGCTACGCCAGCATCGCCCAGACCGTAATAGCTGTCGATAATTGCCGCTCTCTTGCCCGTCGGGCCGTGAAAGGCAATGCGTGGAAGCTGGTCTCCGAGCTGATCTATGCGTGCGATCAAATTTTGATGATTGTTCAGGACGGTCCGGCTGAGTTGCTCTATTGGCCCGTGCATTTGATCGTGAGCCGATAGAGATTCGAAGACGTTGGTGCCTCTTTTTGGACCGGCGTTTTCCAGCAGACTGGCCGGTGGCGTGGGTGCCTCCGGCGTTGTGGCTTCAAGGGCGCCAGATGAGAGCGCCGGCCTGGCCGCAAATTTGTTCACTATGCCGGAACCCAGCTTATAGCCGCCTGCACCGACAAGGGTGTTGACCATAAGTTCACCGGTGGCCCGGCCAAAGGTGGAGGAGGCGTGGTCCATATCTTCCCAGCTGCGGGCCTCGAGGGCGCCGGAATAGGCCTGGTAGTACTTTGGTGCGGTTTGAGCGACAAAGAGGGTGCCCAGGGCCAGGGTGGCAATTTTCGCCACCGGTGCCGCATTGTTCAAAACCAGTTTCAGACCCAGGCCGACCGCCGCTGATTCGACCGCCGTTATCGCCAGACCGGCGACGCCTTCCTGCCGGACCGTTTCCACCATGCCGCCGCCGCTTTTGAGCAGGCCCTGACCCGTCACCAGGGCCGCGCGCTCGATGGCGCCGCCTGTGCCGGTCATGCCGATCTCGTTGGACCGAACGCTCCAGTGCTGCTGGTCGGAGGCCGCTTCCGGGCGCTGTTGCGCCAGACCCAGGTGCAAGACCTCGGAAAGCAGGCTGTCCTGGCTGTTATCTAAATCTTTTTCGGACGCTCTATTGAATGATCTGTCGAAGCTCATGGTTTTGCTTTCCCGAGGTTATAAGCGAAACGCATGCAGTGTCAGGGGGGTTGACTACAGGGTCTAGTGATAATAGGCGCCGGGCCCGGCTCTGTCTCTGGTGATTTTACGCAAGTCGGCGGTCTGTGCCTGTCCGGGGGATTTTTTCATCCCCTTCGTGGGGACACTCACCTGCGGGTTACAATTGATCTGTAGCTCCTTGTTGCCCCGGCAGATGGTAGTCCGATGCAGTCTTCAGATTCACATAACGGGCCTCTCTCGGGCACTCAGGATGCGCAGAGCTTTGCTGTGGACAATCAGGCCGCGCCGCAGGCTCGACCGGCGGGATTTTTTGAGCAGGGTGAAATAATCGGCGGCAGCTATGAAGTCCTGGATTTCCTCGGTCGCGGGGCAATGGGGATGGTCTACAAGGTCAGGCACGTTTCGATGAGTGCCGAGTACGCGCTGAAAATTTTGACCGGCAATCAGATTTCCGAAATGAATGTCCTGCGCTTTCAGAACGAGGCGCAGGCAATTGCTAAGCTCAATCATCCCAACATCATCGCTGTCTACAATTTTGGCCTGCACGATGGGCGGCTGCCTTTCTATGTCATGGATTTGCTCAGCGGTGAAAATTTGCTGGAGAAAGTTGACGCCCTCGGGCCACCGCCGGTCGATGTTGTGCTTTCTATGTATATTGAGGTCTGCGCCGGGCTGAGCTATGCCCACAAAAAGGGTATTCTCCACCGCGACGTCAAACCGGCTAACTTTGTCGTGCTCGATGCACCGGATGTACGCGGCGCCCGTATAAAAGTGGTCGACTTCGGTATCGTCAAATTTGCCGAGGAACTCAAGCCCGATGCGCAGAAACTGACGGCGGTCGGAGATGTCTGCGGCAGTCCCAGTTATATGAGCCCCGAGCAGGCCAGCGCTCAGAAAATCGATGCCCGCTCCGATGTTTATTCTCTGGGTTGTTCGCTCTTTCAGACCCTGACCGGCAGACTGCCATTCCTCGGGCGCAGTGCCACAGACACGATGATGATGCACTTTCAAAAAGATGCTCCCACTCTCGCCAGTAAGGGAGACGGCCGGGTCTATAGTGAAGAGCTGGAAGCGCTCGTTGCTCGCATGCTGGCTAAGGCACCCATGGACCGCTACCAGAGCATGGACCAGGTGGCCCTCGATTTGCGAAACATTCTTGACGGTAAACCGCTGGGCACACCCGCCGCTCCTGCTCGAGCCGCCGAAATTTCCCCATCGCGCCCTGGCACCACCGGCGATGCCAGAAGAACCGTTAAGGATTTGAGTGCCTCGGGTAAACAGCCGGTCTTTTCGGATCCGGCACAGACGGCTCCGTCCCAGTCGGATGATACAGGCTCCTTTACCGGGGCTGCTGCGGGCATTTCGTCACGGGCTAAAGCTCTGGCTCTGGGCGGCGCCGTCCTTACGATCGCAGCGGCCGCCGGCGCTTTCTTTTTCTTCCGCCCGCAGGCCAAACCGGCTGCCGCTCCTCCGGCTGCTTTAGCTGTGAAACAGTCGCCCACATCTCTCAGTCCCGTTTCTGTTCCGGCGCAAAAAGCCTCAAGCAATGATCTTCTCCTGGAGAGCAATGTGCCGCCGGACCTCGAACATGTGAAGCTGCCTTCTTTGACTACGGCGAAATATTTCTCGCGTATCGTCAATGACGGCGGCAAGCAGTATGTCGAATTCGATTTTCCCAAACCAAGTCAAAACGAGTTCCTGGCCTATGTTGCTACGACGCGCGAGAGCTATTCCAGCACCGAGGGCAAGGTGCGCTTTCTCAAAGGCGCGCCGATTACGATTGCGCCCAAGCTGACCTCAGTCAAAATGCCGCAGTTTTTTGAGAAGTTTCGACCTGGTGAAATAAGCGGTTTGTTTCTCTCGGATATGGCTCCCAGTGATGAGCTGTTCAAGATGGTCGTACCGCGACTGCCGGGGATAACGCGTTTATTTATGAACCGCAGTCCGCAGCTGACCGACAAAATCATGCCTGATTTGAGTCGCTTGAATCTTACTCTTTTCTTTGCCTCGGGCACCAGCATCGACGGTGCCCAGCTGGCCCGGGCCTCCTTCTGGCCCCGGCTCAAGCAGCTAAATTTGAGTAATTGCAACAATCTCAGCCCGGTTTTGCAAAAACTGAGCGGCTCAAAAAATCTTCTCTATCTCAATCTCGCCGACAATAAACTGAGCCCCCGCGACTATCAATATATAGCTGAGTTGCCAAGTCTGAAGTTTCTCGATCTGTCGCATACTAAAATGGAGGCGGTCGATCTGCAGAGACTTACTGCGCTCAAGCAGTTGACGCGATTGGACGCCATCTATCTGCACGTCAAGGACGGCTCTCTGGCTGATTGTTTGAAGCGCTTGCCTTCGCTCAAATTGCTCACCATCGCTCGCGGTACGATGAAGTCTTCCGACCTGGTCGCCTTGCAGCAGGTCAATCCACAGCTAAAGATATTGCAGCTGACCTCCGAACAGTTGCCCGGCTTTGTGCAATTGCAGCGCTATCAAGAATTGAATACTGGCATTGCCCCGGCCTATCTGGTCAAGGACAATGTCCCCGAGCCGGGCTCGGCGCAGGCGCCGGTGGTTGACTGGCTGCGTAACGAGAGACAGCTTTAGACGGGTATACGGCTAGTTTTGAATGATCCGGGCGTTGCCCGTTTTGCCCACAATCTGGGCCCTTTCGGAGAGATAGACCGTGCAGCCGGTGAGTGAGGCCGCCTCTACCGTGCAGTTGCCCGAAGCATGAATGGTGGCACTTTCCAGCGCGCGGATGTGGGAGCTGCCGGAGGCGTAAACAGTGGCCTTCCCCAGAGCCTCTATGGCTGCGTTGTCGCGGGCATAGACTGTCACCTGGTCGCTGGCGATGATGTTTGAGTAATCGAGGGCTATCACCTGCGCTCGGTCGGCGGCGATGACGATAGCGTTGCCCTGGGCTGTGATTGATGCACTCTCCCAGGCGTAGACTTTGGCGTGGTCGCGGGCGGTAATGGCGGCGCTGCCCAGGGCTTCCACCTGACTGTTGCCCCCTACTTCATTGCGGCCCATGATAAAGCGGCCCGGCGTTTTGAGTGTGCCGGCATTGGCCAGGCAGGCAAAATTAAGGTTATTGGAGAGGTTGGCGGAGCGTGCGGAATTGCTTCCACTTCCACCAAATCCAGGGTCAAATACGCTCATTGGTAAATCTCCGCAAATTTCCAACTTGAGCATAGGTGCTGCCCGGTCGGTCGGCCATGGTAGAAATACTAATTGCCGAGAGATTTTGGCGTAGATTTCAGGAAAAGTTCTGGGGCGGTTTCATCGCCCTTCAGCCGGTAAAAATCCGGTCCAGCGCCGTGAGCATTACCTTGACGGTTTGCTCGATGTCTTCAGGGCTGTGGGCTGCCGATATGCAGGCGGCGTCAACCCCCGAGGGCGGCAGATAGACGCCGTTGTCCAGCAGGTCGTGGAAGAAATGGCTGAAGGCTTGATGATCAATTGTCAGTGAGTCTTGATAGTTTTTCACCGGGGCGGCGGCAAATAAAATTGAGAACATCGAGCCCACACGTTGCAACTGCACCGGCCAGTGCTTTTGCCGGATAACCGGCTCCAGACCGGCGAACAATGCGGCTGCGCGCTCTTCCATAAGGCGGTAAGCGTCGCCCTGCGCCAGCTGGGCCAGGGTGGCAATGCCACCGGCCATGGTGACTGGATTGCCCGAGAAAGTACCGGCTTGATAGACATCACCGTCCGGGATAAGGCGCTGCATGATCTCGCGTTTGCCGCCGTAGGCGCCAATCGGCATGCCTCCTCCGAGAGCCTTGCCGAAGCAGGAAAGGTCGGCCTTGACGTTGTATAGCTCCTGCGCACCGCCGCGGGCCAGACGAAAGCCGGTGATCACTTCGTCAAAAATCAACACGGCGCCGTGCTGATCGCAGAGTTGCCTGAGCCCCTCGAGAAAACCTGGCTCGGGAACGACAACGCCCATCGAACCGCAGACCGGCTCGACAATGACCGTGCCTATCTGGTCGCTATTGCTTTCAAATAATTCCCTGACCGAATCCAGATCATTGTAGCGGGCGAGCAGTGTGGCTGCCCTGGAACCGCCGGGAATGCCGCCGGATGAAAGATGTCCGTTGCTTGCCAGTGTGGCGTCGCTGTGGCCGTGGTAGCCGCCTTCGAACATAATTATTTTTTCGCGGCGGCTGTAACCCCGGGCCAGTCGGATAGCGCTCATCACCGCTTCGGTGCCGGAGCTGACGAAGCGGATTTTTTCGATGTTGGGGCAGGCATTTATGACGCTTTCAGCCATGACCAGCTCCAGGCTGTGCGGCGCGCCAAAGACTGGACCCAGGGCCAGTGTCTCCTGGCAGGCTTGCACTACTTCAGGGGGACAGTGGCCGAGGATAGCCGGTCCCCAGGCGCCCAGATAGTCGATGTACTGGTTGCCGTCCAGGTCGGTCAGTTTGGAGCCCCGGGCGCTGGTAAAGAAAACGGCCTGGCCGCCGACTTCTATGAAGGCGCGAAAGGGGCTATCGACGCCGCCGGGAATCAATTGCTCAATCTTTGTGCCTTGCGCCAGTGAATTCTTGTAGCGACTCTTGCCGAGATTGCTGGCCAGGGTGATTTCACTTTTTTGCACTAACACTGATTGGTTTCCCTCGGTCTAAATTTCGATTCTGGTGTCGATTTGAAAGGTGCCTTTCTTGCCGCGCACGGCCGGCAGCTGGATGCAATTATCGAAGCCGCCGGAGCTTGTGATGGTCATCTCCGCTCCGCGATTGAGGCGCACGACATCGGGGGTCTGGTTGATGATTTTGACGTTTAGCTTGGCGGTGGTGCCGATTACTTTGACGACCAGCTTGATCGGTGCATTTTCCTTGCCCGTGTCCTTGCCGGCGACTTCAACGAGCGTGTCCGCATATTCGAAGCGTGCCAGATTGCTGCGCATACCGTCGGTGCTGGCGCAGAGTGAGTGCTCACCGGGGCGCAGGCCCGGGGGCAGAAGCACCTTGAGCTGGAAGGGGGAGGCCGATACGATACGACCATCCAGAGCGCCGTCGACTATGACGCTGTTGTTGTGGGCCATGCCGTCAAAATTGTGTCCTTCGATAATCATGATACTGCCTCTGGTGGCAAGCGGGGTCATGCGATCGAGTCGCGGCGGCTGTCCGTTTGTCATGTTCAGAGGCTGGAGCACTTCGATGATAGCGGGCACGTCGTCCGGTCTGGCCGACAGGGCGACATTGAGAGACCTGCCCGGGGTGGCGTCATCGGGGATTTGATAAACCGCCTGGCCATTGCTGTCGGTAACCAGTGATGCGCCGTTGAAACTGAGCTCCACGTTTGGTTCCGGTGTGCGGTTATGGTCGAGCAGGGCGACTGTGACGTATTGTCCGGCCAGGGCGCGTTCCGGCATCAAAAGCATAGATTTGACGCTGGGCATGTGAAAGCGCGGCAGTTCGGTCATGGCCACGGTCGGAGTCGAGCTGGCGTTCGTTGCCGAAGCAACCGTGGTCATCTTAGGCGTTGGTCGGGCCACGTTTTTGGCATCGTCACCGGCCATGGCTTCGGGCTTGCTTGCGGCTTCGGCTTTGCCGGATTTTGCCGAATCGGCGGTTTCGGTGGCCACTTCTTTTTCCGCTGCGCCTTTTTCTTCCTCGCTGGAATTTTCCACAGCGGTTGCCTGACGCGTCGATGGGTCCGCAGCCGCCGCCAGGGCGGCTGCTACTTTCTGGGCATCAAGGTCGGCGGCCAGCAGAGCCGCGTAGTGCTTGCGATATCTATCGGTTAGCAGCGGACTGAGGGAGATTACTGCTTTTTTTTTTGCCGCACCGTCGGTGGTATTGGAGGCATCGGCGCTGGTATTTGTTTTGTCGGTGGCTGCGGCGTCGGCTTTGTCGCCGCCCGCTTTGTCATCGCCGGCCGTGTCGGCGGTGGGCACACAATTGGCCTCCACCGAAATAGCGTTCAGTTTGCCCATCCAGAAGGTAACATCCGACTGGCTCTGGATATCGAAGCCGCTCTGCACCGGTGAGTGGGCGCTGACGACGACCATGAATTCGCCTATGGGTTTTCCTTCGGCGGATTTGCGCGTGCCTGCGTCACCGGCGATGGTGACTGTCAGTAGACCGCCGATGCGCTTGGCCCATACTGCAGCCAGGGAGCCGCGCAACTGGTCGTTGACGACCACATCGCCCGAGGACCAGGACTCTGCCGTCAGGGCGGACTTGACCTGGCGCTCGTCGGTTTTGGGCACGATGCGGTTGGCGCTGAGCGTGGGCTCGGCCAGCGCTTTTGCCAGGATTTCCTGAGCCATACCAAGAATCATTTTCTCATTGACATTTTCCAGTTTCTGTACCTGTTCGTTCTGGCCGTCGGCAAGAGCGCGGCTGATGTCTTTGAGGACGCTAATGAGGGCGTCATCCGGCACGAAGGCGGGAGCGGCTTTGGCTTCGATTTTGCCTCTGGCGGCGTCTTTTTCCTCGGCCGACGGTTTTTCTTCCCGGGCCTTAGCTACCGGCTTCTCTTCCCTGGCCTTTTCTTCAGCGGCGGGGGCCTTTTCGTCCGCTGCCGCGCGGTGGTGGAAGAGGCCGCCTTTTTTCTTCTTCTCGCCGCCATCGTCGGCACTTGCCTGCTCTTTTGAGTCTTTCTCGACCTTCTCTACTTTCTCGGCTTTCTTGTCCTTTTTTGCGCCTTTATCCGAGTCTTTCTTGTCGTCCCTGGCCGCTTTTTCTTTGGCTTTACCCTTGTCTTTGTCTTTATCTTTGTCTCTGGACTTATCGCTGTCTTTGCCTTTGTCGGCACTGCCGCTCTTGGCCGGGCTGTCGGCGGAGACGTCGCCGCTGTCTTTGGCAGCTATCAGAAGAGTCGAGCCGGTTGCGCTCTGGTAGCCGGAGGCACTGGCATGGCCGCCCAGGGTCTGTCGGGCGAAGGCCGGTGTTCCTCCACTATTCAGGAGTCCTCCACCGATGAGGGTAACGCTGAGTGCCAGTGCCAGCGGCAGCCTTTCAAAACTCATTCCGTCCTCGCAAATCCGACAGTGCTAACTACAAATTGGTACCAAAAATGTTTTCAAAGATTCCAACGGTTTCCGCGGGGGTGAGCCCATATCCCAGATATTTTCCGTCCAGCCAGATTTCAAAATGCAGGTGGGGATATTTTGCACGACCTGGTAAATTTTGCCCCGTACCGGAAACACCTACGAAGCCTATCAGATCACCGTGCTTCACGGTTTGCCCAACTTTGATTTTGGCGTTGATTTTATTCAGGTGAGCGTAGCGCGTGATCAAATTGTTGCCGTGATCAATCCATACCTGACAACCCCGGAAGAGGTCCTCATTTTTATCTGACGTCCTGTGTTCGCGGGCACAGTCGCCCATTACCCGGTTGAATGTAGCGGCGTTCATGTCTTTGAAGTTCGCGTCGGCGCGCACTATTTTGCCGTCACCGGCGGCAACGACGGGCGATCCCATATAGATTTTGGCGCGTCCCCCGCCGTAGAAGAAATCCATGCCTTCGTGTAC
The DNA here is from genome assembly GCA_018266215.1 of Cyanobacteria bacterium SZAS LIN-3. Lineage (GTDB taxonomy): Bacteria > Cyanobacteriota > Vampirovibrionia > Obscuribacterales > Obscuribacteraceae > REEB67. The sequence goes on from JAFEAV010000032.1 coordinate 9,294, forward strand.
GCCGAAGCGATAAAGTCTTCTGGCGCCTGGATATACGCCGGCATGCTTGGGCAGATTCATACCCACAATCGGCATATGCAGTTTTTTCAGGCGCTCGTCGATGGAGCGCGCCGGCGGTCTGGCAGCCAGTTTTAGACTGTCGGGGGCGGAGAGTTTGCGGTAAGTCAGTTTATTGCCGTCTATGATCCAGAAGCCCTGGCTGTCGGCCACCAGGCCGCGCAGATCGGAGGCGGCGCTGAAGAGAAAGGGGCGCGCTCGACCGGTCTGTTTATCGACGGCCAGCACCCGGTTATTTTCTCTCTCTACAATAAACAGGGGCAGTGCCGGCTGGCTCACCATGCGCGTCGGGCGAATACCGCCAATGCCCAAAATCGGCAGGCGACCTTGCTGCACAAGCATCTCGGTCAGGGGGCGGATCAGGCCAATCTGTCCCGACTGGCTGAAATTTCGCAGGATGTAATAGTAGGAATCGTACGTGAGAGCTATGCTCTCGGCGACCGAAGGCTGGCCCGGGCGCAGGCGCCAGGGCATGATTTCGGGGAATGACTTTTGTACGTAAGGAGAAACGTTGCCGCTTCCGGTCAGCGCCAGTTTCCAGATCTGATTGCGCTCGGGGTCGAGCAGATTGAGCCGCGAAAGGGTCGTCTGGCCTGGAGCGGGCGAGAGGCAGAAATCGATGTACTCAGGATCCGGGGAGCCGCCGCTGGGAAGATTGGCTCGTAAAATGGCCCAACTTTGTTTGAGCGGATCGAACTCAAATATATCCCCCGATTTGTCCAGGACGAAAACGCTGTGCCTGAGCGGGCAATAGAGCAGATTTACAAATTCATGGACCGGAATGGTCAGGGCGCCCTGGGTGGAAGGAGTCTGACTGAAGGCCGGTTTGGGAAATGTTTTTAGAACCAGAGAGCCGCCCAGTTCCGGGCGCGGCAGGGGGCTGGCCATATAGAGGCAGTCGGAGCCCAGGAGAAATGTCTGGCCCTCGCCGCGGACAATTGCTGAGGGAAAAACAGCGCGACCCTGCTCGTCAATCAGGTTGCAGAGAAAAGGTTGGAGCGGAGTCAATGTGGCGGCGGTGGCGGCCGCAGCTGTTGTCTTGTCCGGGGCGCCGTTTCTGGACATGGCTGTCTTCTGCGCCCGGGCCGTGTTGAGCTGGCCGACGAGCGAAAGAACGGCAAGGGAGAAAAGCGTGGCCACTATATACAGTGGCGTCGACTTTGCTGAGACTTGGAGTTTCTTAATCGCCATCAACGCTTGGGCTTGGTCCCTGCCTTGGACTGGTCTCCAGCTGCCTGTGAATTCTTAATCAGATCCGAATCATAGATCGACCAGTGGTCGCCGGTCTTCTCGATTGTGTATTTGACTTTGTAGGAGTCTTCACTTTCACTGAGCATTTTATTGGTGGTTTGATCCATCAAGCGGCTGAATTCCTTCACCTGGGCAAAAACTGCGTACCGGCGGGGACTCTGCGAAATTTCTTCGTAGCGATCAACGCTCACACCTTTGGGTGTCAGCTCGTAATAGTCCTTTTTCTTGGTCAACCAGCCGATGGCTACGGTCTGCTTGTCGAGCGCTTTGCCGGTCAGAACTTTGGACAGTTCCGAGGCATCGCAGTTGCGCACGGCGGCTTTTTTAATTGTCTGCCAGTTGCGGATGGTCTCGATGAATTCCTGTTTCAGTGAATCGTTGCTGCTCTGGCTTGCGGCTGGGGCCGGTTGTTTGCCGGTTGGCGCGGGCTGTCCGTCGGTGACAACCGGCGCTGCGCTGCTCTGGCTGGTGGTCGGCGGCTTCTTATAAGGATTGGCGTTAGCGATGGCGGTTGTTGTTGCATTGTTGTGACCGGCCAGGGTCAGGCTGGTCGCACCACCGGCGGTGCCGGTCTTTCCGCTCTTACCGGTTCCGGTGCTCGTTGTGCTGACGCTGCCTGTTGTCTTAGTGCTGTTGCTTGTGCTTTTGCCGGCTCCGCTTTCGACCTGAGTTTCAGCGCCGCTTTCAGCAGTACTGCCGCTTTCCGCGTTCTTGCTCTTGAGCTGAACCAGGTAGTTGGATTCGCTGCTGTTGCCGGAGCTGGCAATAGAGATCAGATACGGTCCACTGCTGGTGAGCAGGGGCTTCTCTTCCGTGGCCAGCCGCTTGACTATCTTCTCTCTGTTTTTCTCGAGGAAGGCGTTGAAGTCATTGATGCGCTTATCCTTCGTGCCCACGGCCTCCAACATGAAGTCCATGACCATCTGCAGATTGATGAATCCTTGTGGATTGCCCGGTTGATGAATCAAAAAGAGTTCGGCGCTCGAAAGCTTGTCGCCATCGGTTTTGAGTGTCAGCTTGTTGTCCTGGGGATCCGCCAGGTCGTTGGGATCGCTGTCGCCCTTGAAGGGACCAACGCCCGGCCAGCTGACCGTGCGGATCAGATCGCTTTGAAAGAATGTACGAGTCGAGCAAAGGGAGGCCTGGGACAATTCGGTCATGCGGCTGACGGGCACCGTTGTTGTGGCCGCTGTCGTGGTGGTTGAAGATGGTGTCGGGTCCGGGGTCGAAGTAACCGCCGCCGCCGAAGTAGATGTTGTCGGTGTTGCCGCAGGTGCCGGTGATTCCGTCTCTGTTGCGGTCTGGCTCGGGGTATCCGGAGTAGTTGTTTTTGGTTTTTTGTTGGCGGCGGTGGTGCTACCGGTCGATTTGGGGGATTTCTTCTTGCCGGCGCCACTCGCCGAAGCCTTCGCCGGACTTGCTTTTTCCGTCGCCGTAGTGTCTACCGGGGTGGCGGGCTCGCTGGCGGCTGTCGTCGCCGGACTGCTCTGCGATCCTTTATTGTCGCCGGCGGCATTAGATGTATCTGGGGCGGGGCGACCGAAGATGGTTGTCGTTACCGGCTGATCGAGAACGGAGCGACCGCCGCTGCTGGTAGATCTTGTGGCCGGAAAAGAACCAAAATCACTGGGTTTGCTGGTGTCCGGAGCCGGCTCGGTGGATGTGGATGTGGATGTGGATGCACTGGGCGCGGTATCAACTGTGGTGCCGGAACCGACGGCCGAACTGGCGCCGGCTTCATCTCCAGCCGCGCCGGCATTGGCTCCAGCGTTCACTTTGTCGGAAGATTTTTTACGAACCGGCGAACGTGATTTATCTTTTGTTTTTTTCTTGGACTTGCTTTTGCTTTCAACCGGAGGTGCCTCACTCCAGATGGAATCAACCGAACCATCTTCATGTGTACCGCCCGCGGCCGAAGGACTGGGGTTTGCACTGCCACTACCAGTGGTATCGGACGCGGCGTTGCCGCCGTCACTCTGTTCCAGATCGGTCTCTTTGCTCTGGCCTCTGGTGCCGCTTTTGCTTTCTTGCGGTTGATAGCCTGCCGGATCCGCTCCGGCGTTGTAATCTACTTCAGCCAGTTGCTTCTTCGATGGGGCGGCCCAGGCGGCTGGGATGCCGAACGTATTCAACGAAGCCGCCAAGACGCCGGCTAAAGGGATAGAGACTGCGACAAGCACTGAGATAAAACGCTTTTGCAACATTGGCCTCGGCTTTGGGACCTGGAATTATCAATTATGGACACCAGTAATTTTAACCTTAAACAAGACTTTGAGCCAGTCTTGCCGCCCTTGCGTAAGGGTTCGGTACTGTCACCGGGTGTAATCAAGAGCTGGAGGCCCGCCCTGGCGAATAATTACAGCCGAAATATGTACCAATAATTAACCGAAAGTTTTTGGTTGACAGGAGGTTGCGCCGTGCGCTGCTCAGCTGAGATGAATCTATCGTATATCCGTTGGATTCTTCCGGACGCCTTAGTCGGGAGTGATCAATATCCCATTACCTTCAGCCCGCACCGGCGAAGCAGTGCAACTGTTTTTGGCACTGGCAAGCCAATTATATTGCTGGGGCAGCCTTCGATTTTCTCAACAAGAAAAGCGCCGATTCCCTGCAAGGCATAAGCGCCGGCCTTGTCCATCGGTTCCTTCGTTGCCACATAACTTTCTATCTCCGACTTTTGCAATTGGCGGAAAAAAACTTTGGACATGCCAACATCATGATAGGCCTCGGTTGAGCCCTCGCTTTGATGTATCACGTGGACCCCTGTGAAAACCTCATGGCACGTCCCGGACAGCCGTGTCAGCATTTCCACAGCGTGCTCTTTGTTGTCGGGCTTCCCTAAGACCTCGCCATCGAGCACGACAATCGTGTCGGCCGCCAGTATCACATGTGGTTGCAGTCGCAGCTTACTCTTTTTCTCCTGCAGTATCTCTTGCACTCGCTTTGCCTTGAGATAAGCCAGCTCAGCAACTATTTCAGCAGGTATCTGCGCATGCTCTGTCACTTCGTCGATATCGGCGGGAATGATTTCAAAGCGCAAGCCGAGATTTTGCATCAACTCGATTCTTCGAGGAGAGGCGGAGGCAAGGACTATTGGTGGGTTTGGATTTTTTGTCATTTGTGCCGATTGTGTGTGTTGCTCGCCAGTTCGAAATCTCGTGCGAAGGAATCGACATCTGGATAGCGCTGTTTTGGATCTTTAGAAAGTGCTCTGGCAATACAGACTGACAGTGCCATGGAGATGTCGGGGCAGCGGAGGTGGAGTGGTTTTTCCTTTTCGTTCAGGACTCTGTCTGCAAGGCGGCTGATACTGCCGGCGGTGAACGGTGGGCTGCCGGAAAGTACCTCATATGCAAGGGCTCCCAGTGAAAAAATGTCAGACTGCTGCGAAAAATCCAAGCCTAACATCTGTTCCGGCGAGGCATAAGCAAGTGTGCCAGCCGGCTTATTGAAAGATTCGCTGCCGTTGGCGTAGCGACTGATGCCGAAATCAAGCAATGTTATCGAATCGTTTTCGGAGATGAAAACGTTGTTGGGTTTTACGTCCATGTGCACGATTCCGCGTTCGTGAATATAAGAGAGAGCTGATGCGAGTTGCTTGAAGATAGGGATAAAGCGCTCCAGTGGTAAGCGGCCTCCGTTTTCCTGCAGGACCCTGGAGAGTTCGCGACCGGTCAAAAATTGCATTACATAGAAGTAGGGGGGCTGGCTGGGAGGAGGTATCTGTGTAGGCAAGACCTTGACTATGTTGGGGTGGTCGAGGCTGGCCAAAATTGATGCTTCCTGTAGAAAACGCTCAACCGATATCGGTTCGGGTTTCTCTTCGACCTGAACCGATATCGGTTGAGGTTTTGCGCCACGACCGGTCCCGCCGGCTGGGTTGAGAACCTTTAGGGCAACAGTATGACCACTTTCGCGATCCCTGGCTTTGTATATACAAGCGCCACTAGAGCCGCAGGTGGGCCTCGAAATTTCTATAAGACCCTCGTAGGGGCCGAGATTTTGCATTTGAATTATTCGACGACAAAAACGAGCTCGGTTTTGCCGAACGTAATGCGATCGCCGGGCGATATTTGCCGTCTTTCGCTCAGAATGTCGCCGTTTAGAAGGGTGCCGTTGGTTGAGCCAAGGTCTTCGACCCAATATGCGCCTTGCATTTGCAAAACCCAGGCGTGGTGTCTTGAGACGTAGTGGTCGTTGGTGATTGAGATATTGTTGGTCTGGTCGCGCCCAATTTTGCTGACGGATTGGTTGAGCGCAAAGCGCTCGTTCGTCAGTTTGTTGAAGAGAAATGCCGGTCTCATTTATGCGCCTCTCTTCTCGGGATTGCGCTGCTTGATTTCTTTCGCTGGGTTAGCCATGAAACTCTGCTTTGATCAGTTGCTACCGTTATCTGAATTTTCGTCGATAAATTTGACTACAACTACCGTCACATTGTCCGGGGCGCCGCCGTCGATAGTTTGCTTGACTAGCTCTTCGCAGACGCTTTCAGGCTCAATTCCGGTGCTGAGGATATCGCCGATCTGTTCATCCCGCAGGACTGTGGGCAGACCGTCCGAACAAAGGACTATCCAATCCTTCCCACGGACCTCGATAGGGGTGTGGTCAATTTCGACTTTTTCCTCGTGGCCGAGGCAGCGAGTTATTAAATTTTTGTAAGGGTTGATTCTGGCTTGCTCTTCGGTCAGACGACCGGCGCGAACCATTTCCTGAACGACCGAGTGGTCGTTGGTCATCAGTTTGCATTTGCCTTCCCGGTAGAGGTAGGCCCTGGAGTCGCCTACGTGGGCTATCAGAAGGCTATCCTCATCGGACTGGACGGCCACCACCACAGTAGTACCCATGCCTCGCACCGACGGATCTTCTTCCGCCTGATGCCAAACGGCGTGGTTTGCGCCGTTGACCGTATCGGTCAGCCAGCTGGTAATTGCTTCTTTGTCTTTGGCCGGAGGTGGAGCATCGGTCCATTTCTTCTCTACCGCTTCCATTGCCAGCTTGCTCGCTTTCGCGCCGCCGACAGCTCCGCCCATACCGTCTGCTACGGCAAAGACACGATTATCTGGACTTACGTAGAAATTATCCTCGTTCCTCTGACGCTGGCAACCCGCATCAGTTCGTGCCGCTGCACGCCATTTCAGCATGTTCTATCTCCGTCTACCTCTTGACCTGTCTATTCGTTTTCGATGAGAGGCCAAATCCAATGGTCGTTGTATTTGCCAAATAATAAGTGCCACCATTACACCATTTCCAATCAAAAAATACTCGGAAAATTGATGTTGATCAGCGTTGTAGTAAGTTATGCCCCAATAGATGAGGGACATAAAAATCCATAGCAGCGCTATCAATAACAAATTTACTCTATTTTTCGACAGAGTCTTCAGATCTCTCTCCAAAATATAAATTTGTGCCTCCATTTTCCTTATCTCTTGAAGTCTCCGGGACATTTCCTTCTGGGTTTCATCGTCGTCCTGGGCGTTCTGGGGCAATTCCCGGAGGGTTTTGGCATCTTTACCTTCCCGGGTGTCTCTGCCGCGACGCAGGGACCGGGAGGAATCCCCCGCAGCGCTTTTGCCGGAGGCCGGTCCATCCTCGCCGCCTTTTCCTCCCGAAAAAATGCGCAGGAGCCTTTCTTCTGTAAATACACCCTTCTGGCCAAATAATTTTCCCTGGGTCAGATAGCCAAGGGCCAGGTAGGCCTGGGCCGGGTTGGCCAGCGCCCAGCGCTTGACCACGGGCTTGGCCGCTTCCACAAATGAAAAATTAGGATGCAGGCTGCGTGCGATACCCTCCAGGGAGGAGCCGGTGCGCAGCAAATAGGCCAGGGATGGCGGTAGCTTGAGGGCCCGGTCCATGGCGATTTTGTCTATGTCCTGCTCAAGGTGGCTGAAATCCAGCTCCTTAATTTGCTTCCCTTTGTAATAATCGATGAAGGGGCCGACTGCGCGGACCAGAGATTCGCTTGTTTGATGGCTCTCCTTGACGACTCCCAGGGTCGTCAGATTTTTTATCAGCTCCAGGCCGTTGTAGTTAATGACCGAAGCGATGCATCCGAGGATGGCCTCGCGCTGTACGGCGCTGATTTCGCCCATCATGCCGAAATCGTAAATAACGATGCGACCGTCGGGACCGACAGCCAGATTGCCGGCATGGGGATCGGCATGGAAGAATCCATGGCTCAAAACCTGCTCCATATAAGCGGCGACCAGGTTGTTGCCGAGTTGCACCGGGTCGATGCCGAGTTTGACGATTTCGTTGACCTTGTCGATTTTGACGCCGGGTAAGTATTCCATCGTCAAAACGTGGCGCCCGGTCAGCTTCCAGAAAACCCGTGGAATCCGGACCGCCTTGTGTTCTTTCAAAATTTGCCTGATGCGGTCTGCGTTGCGGCCTTCCTTGAGGTAGTCAATTTCCTCGAAGACGGTTCGTCCAAATTCGTCCGACAGCGCCAGCCAGGATTCCCAGTCGGCATTCGGCTTAATAATCGGACCGATACGCGCGATAAACCGCATATACCCCAGGTCCTGGTAGAAAGTTTCGGCCAGGTCCGGGCGCTGAACCTTGACCACGACCGGCCTGCCGTCGGCTAGCCGCGCGCGGTGCACCTGGCCGATGGAGGCCGAGGCGATGGGTGTCAGTTCAAACTCTTTGAATATGACATCGGGGGGCGCGCCCAGCTCGCGTTCGATGGTGGATTTGAGCAGGTCGAATTCAAAGGGCGGAACGCGGTCCTGCAGTTCCATCAGTTCTTCGGCGAGCTCGTCGGAGATTATGTCCTTGCGTACCGAGAGAAACTGGCCCAGTTTGATAAAGGCTGCGCCCAGCTCAATCAGGGCCTGTTTCACCCGTCGGGCGGAGCGGCGGCGCTGTTCGACCGGTGTGGACTTGCGGTTGCGGACCAATCTGTCTATAGCCGAGCCGGACAGGAGCTGGAGCAAGGTGCTCATCGACCGCCAGAAACGCTTGTCTCGAATAAGCCGTTCGATGCGCACGGCGCTGTCGGCCAGGGCCGGGTCGTAGCCGCCGCCGACAGCTTTCAGGTCAACCGAGCTGCTGACGGGCGAAGGAGTCTGGGCCGCCGCCGTGGATGTGGATGTCGATGTGGCGGTGGACGCCGGCGCAGATGCGGAGGTTGATGTGGCGGTGGATGCAGATGTAGCTGTGGAGGCAGACGAGGATGCAGAGGCTGCTGTGGCTGCGTCGGAGGACGGGCGAGCATGTGCCGCCTTATCCTCGGTCACTGTGGCGGCGGCCGGATTGGCTTGAGTTTCCCCGGAATTACCCTTTGGCGAACTTGAGTCTATAGAGGACCGCGATTCATCGTCTCTCATAGCTCAGGCCTCTAGCGGATTTTTCAAATAGCGAGGGACGCTACTAAGCGGGTTGTTTCTGCTTGAGTTCTGATATTTCTGCACGAAGGGTGGCGATTTCAGCGCGGAGTTCATTAATCTCGGTAGAGTCGCCAAGGGCGCCCAGCGAAAAATCCGCCACTTGTCTACGAATTTTTTCGCGTACCTGATTTTCCAAAACTTCGGAACGTTGCCAGACGTTTTGGGTGGCTTCCGAAAGAATCTGCTTGAACTTGTCGCGAGTCTCATGCAGACGGTCTGTGCTGCTGGAGCGAGCTTCACCGGCCCTGGCGGTCCAGCTATCAAGCTCGTCTTCAATACGCTCCCTTGTCACTTCGAAAGCAGCGCTTACGAGAAAAATTATTTTGATGATCGGACGCAACACTTTGCCAACCTCCATGTGCTGAGCTCTTAGAGCCGAGCATATCTGCCTTCCGGACAGACAAAATCAACGAAAAATTATACACTAAACGTAGTTTCTATATGCCGCCGACGGCAGCAATTGCTGCATTTCGTCACAGAAGGGCAATCGTCTTAAGTTTCCAACAAAAGGAAGGCAAGAGTGTCTCAAACAAAATCATCTGCCTCGAACGTCGCTACAAAGACTGCTCTCAGGGAATCCAAGGTGATGGAAAGAGCTCGCGCAGTCACCCTTATCTACTGCCCTATTCACCTGGGCGGCCCCCACGCTGGTGCCAGTATGGGTCCAGCTGCCATGAAAGTAGCGAGTGTTGTAAGTAAGATCCAGAAGTTGGGATTCAGAATCGAGCGCGAAGTCGACATTCCGGTGCCGAACGCTCTTTGTTGGTGGGAAGAAAGCACCAATCAAGCCCGCTGCGTCCCTGAGATCGGCGAGGTCAGTTTGGCTGTAGCGCAGGCGGTGGAAGAAGCTTTAGAAGCCGGTACCATTCCCATCACACTGGGCGGCGATCATTCCCTGGCCATCGGAAGCATTGCCGGTGCATCCAATTACTACCGAAAGAAAAAAGAGGAATTCGGCGTTGTCTGGTTTGACGCACATGGCGATATAAACACGCCGGAATCTTCGCACTCCGGAAACGTTCACGGCATGCCGTTTGCGGTGTCACTTGGTGATGGTGACGAGAGACTGACCAAACTGCTGGGATTTAGCCCCAAGCTCAAAGCAAGCCGATGTGCGTTGATTGGAATTCGAGATCTCGACGCCGACGAAATACAGTTAATAGCCAAGTCAGGAATTGCACCTTTTACGATGCGAGATGTTGACGATATGGGTATGGCTGGAATCATTCGTGAAGCTCTGGTGCGAATTAAGAGTGACGACAAGAACTCAAGTCCTCTGAAGGGACTGCATGTTTCTTTTGATCTGGATGTCATAGATCCTGATGTCGCCCCGGGTGTTAGCACGGAGTCGCGCGGTGGTCTGACTTATCGTGAGAGTCATTATGCTCTGGAGCTTTTAGCTGATACTGGATTGGTGACTTCAATCGATATCGTCGAACTCAATCCCGCTCGAGATATTCGCAATCAGACTGCCGAACTCGCCGTTGATCTTGTGCAATCGGCACTGGGCAAAAATATATTGTAGGTTCTCATTTTTGCCTTTTGTGCCGGGTGCCGGCTCGGTGCTTTCGACTGCCTCTGGGCATCGAGGCTCAACCGATATCGGTTCGGGTTATCAGTAGACCGAACTCATTTTGATTTGGCGAAAATTTCTTCCGTTGAACCTTGAACTTTTTTTTCGATCTCCTCGTTTTAGCAAATGAGAGGGGGTGCCGTATGGGTTCATTCTACAATTCGTATTCTGATGATGATGATGCGCCCTCCCCGAGGGAGATTTTTGCTGCTGCATGGGACATGTTCTCGGCTATGTTTCCGACCAACGAGTCTCGTATTGAAGCTCTATATGAAAGGATTTCTGCGGCAGGAAATGTAGCTTGCAACAAATGTGGATGCATGGAACTTCAGCGAAAATACGGAAGCCGTGTAGCGAGGTGCTCCGCATGCAAGGCCCAGGTGCATTTCACCAGCGGGACCTTCTTCCACGGGAAAAGAGCTCTGGGAGCAATTTTTGCCGTGATTTGGCTCAAGGAGCTGGGAGTCTTTTTTAGCAAGACGCAAATTCACGAGCACGCTAAAGTTGCCAGTTCGACAGCGTGGCAAATCGTGACCGAAATCGACATGCTAATCAGCGAAAGGCTTGAATCAGACGCCTCTGCCATTTCCTTTGAATCTTCACTCTTTCAACCTTTGGTATGCAAGAGAAGTTTTGCTACCCCGGCTTTCAAACATCCGCGCGCGGAACAGTTTGAACTGGAGAAGGATCTTTACGGACCGCCGTCTCCAGGTCCTGCTGCCGCACCTGTTTCTCCTCCCTCTAAATCTACTGCGGTGATCGCTGGTTTGTCGGGAGAAGAAAAACTTGTCTTTGACCTCATTTCGGCGGGACCACTTAACTTCGAAGCCTTATTGGAAGCCACAGCAATTCCATATGGACGGCTGAGTGCTGTCCTTCTGCAACTGGAGCTCCAAGACCTTATTGAAAGGCAGCCCGGGGATGTTTATGCCGTGGTAGAGCCCAAGTCTGCGCAGCCGCAGTCGCGCCGAGCGAGGCCGACGGGTCCCAGGCACATGGCACCCCCGGGGCCGCTTCCGAGCAGTGCCAATCCTGCTCCTGCAGCCAATCGGCCATTAGATGACCTTGACGCTGAACTAGAGTCTCTTTTCACTTCTGTCGTGCGCACGCTTCACGGAGTTTCCCGTAAGTACCTGCAACTGCATCTAGCGAGTTACTGGTGCTCCGTCGACCGTGACCGTTGGCCATCCGGCTCACTGTTTGACCTCGTCTTACATGCGTCCGCACTGAATAGGGCGTCTATCCGTGCTTTTGTAACTCCCCTGAGCGTCAAGATGATATTCGCCTGAGCTCGAATGGATCTGGGCGTGCCATTTTGACCTTCGCCACTCTGAATTTAGGTGAGCAGCTCTTTCAATAGCTCATCTTCTTGTTGTTTTGCGGCCAGGACTAATTGTTCGTGGTCAGTGCCTTGCGGCAGACCAAGGACTGGCGCCAAATCTAAGTTTTGAACTTCGTTCTCGCGGTCAAAATTGGCCGCGTACTTAGCACTCCAGCCGGAACCCGGACCGATATCGGTTGAGGTTTCAGAACTACCCCCTTCCTGCCACAGCGCAACCGAGGGCAGGAATTTGTCAGCTGCACTGGTCGCAGGCATCGCAGCATTGGCTAACTGGTTTTCGGTGGCCAGTTTTTCGCCCAGCCCACTCTTGCCGCCGTCAGAATGAACGTCGACTGCATCCTTACCGGTTTTTATCTCTTCTGGCTGTCGATTTTCCATCGCTGAAACTGGCCTCAGATTATTAAACCTGCCTGTGCTCACTACTAATAGTACTTACCCATTATTTTGTCCAGCGGTCGCTACAAGTTTCGGATACGGACCGGGTACTACTCGTAGTTGGCCCTCGGCCACCAGGGTGTCAATCGTATCTAAGATGTCGTTATTGCTCATGTGGGAGAAGCGACCATAAGAGCTCAGTTTGGTCAGATTCTGCGTTTTCAGTTTACTGGCCTTGCTTCCGGACAATACGGAAGCGATAGTCGTTCGGCCGAATTTGCCTTTCAGCTCAGTCGCCAGTTCTAAAATTGTGGCGGAAAGGTCGTTTATTCCCGGTCTTCGCTGCTCGCGTTTGTCGCTGCTATTTGCTGTGCTTCTCGATGCGGCGCGGCCGCCAAATTTCCGGGGGCCATCGTCGGGCCTTTTGTAGAGGTCCTCAGTCGCGGGTTCATCGATCACCTTGTGGCAGACGTCGCAACCGGCGCACAGCCCGTCTAAATCTTGACCGAAGTAGGAAAGGATTACGCGGCGGCGGCAGGTTGTACTCTGCGCGTAGCGAACGATCAAATCCAGGCGATCTTCTTCCCTTCGCTCGCGCTGCTGCAGGAATGACATGTCTATCGAATTGGACGGGTTTTGCCCTTTAGGTGTAAGAACGATGCCGTCAGGTGCGCTGGTGACGAACTCCAGGAATTTGAACAGGTCGATGGCACTGTTGAGGGCCGAATCGTCGATTTTTACCGCGGACAGGATGTCCGTGCTGCGCAGCGGATAGGACGACTTGGCGCTGGCCCGGCGCAAAAAATTCAGGACGTCCTGCACCTGGGCGGCGCTGGGAAAATTTCGTTTGAGCAACCAGCGCTGGGTATGAATGTCGCGAGCTTGAAAGAGCAGTGTGCACCGGGCGTCCTGGCCGTCGCGCCCGGCGCGGCCCGCTTCCTGGTAATAATTTTCCAGGGAACCCGGCAGATTGTAGTGAATGACTCTGCGCACATTGGCTTTGTCCACACCCATTCCGAAGGCCACTGTCGAGACTATGACGGGAAGCTTTTCGTCTTCGAAGGCTTTTTGCGCGCGCTGGCGGACGTGTGAGGGCAGGCCGGCATGGTAGCATCCAGCCGCTATGCCGCTCTTTTGCAGGCGTTGCGAGAGTTCTTCGGATTGTTTGCGACTGCTCGTATAAATGATTGTGGGCTGCTGATCGCTGCCCATTGCTTTGAGCACGCGCTGGTCTTTTTCGTAATCGTTGGCACAGCAAAATACCTGAAAGTGCAGATTTGGTCTGTCGAAGGAAGTCTCGACCACGGCCATGTCCGGCAGCGCCAGACTGTTGATAATATCTTGCTTTACCCGCGGCGTAGCAGTGGCGGTCAGAGCCAGCACAGTCGCCTCCGGCATAAGTGCCAGGTGATTTTTCAGGGTGCGATAGTTGGGGCGGAAATCGTGTCCCCACTGGCTGATGCAGTGCGCTTCGTCGATTACCAGGAGCGAAACGTTCAAATTTTCGACGAGGGAACGGAAGCGCGGCGAATCGAATCTTTCCGGTGCTACATAGACGAGTTTTAGGCGGCCCTGGGCGATGCCTTCCAGCCTGCGTTCGTATTCGTCGGGGGCGATGGCGCTGTTGAGCACGGTGGCGCTGGCGATACCACGACGGGTGAGCCCGCTCATTTGATCCTGCATCAGTGCTATCAGGGGCGACACCACAAGCGTAATGCCGTCCAGGGCCATGCTGGGCACCTGATAGCAAAGCGATTTGCCGTAGCCGGTGGGCAAAAGCGCCAGAGTGTGCCGTCCGTGAAGAACGTGGTCGATCACTTCCTTTTGCTTCGGCCTCAGGGATTGCAGGGCGAAATTCTCGGTCAATATGCGATCGATATCTATCGTGTGTAGCACGCGGTTGCCTCGTAAGTAAGTCACAGTCTAGCTGTTGGCAGATATGAAGTAAATGCGCGCGGCCTCGGTGGCTGGCGATGCCACCATTATTTTTTGAGAGGAAAGGAAATTTTTTTGCCGCAGATGAAATTGATCTCGACAAATAAGGATTGGGGTACTATACTTACGTATGTGTTTTATTCGGGTGTTCTTTCTGGGGGAGTCATGGTCGATACCGCAAAGCCGCTGCCAGCAAGGCAAAGAGATGTAGTTACCCTGATTGTCAAGTTGACTGACGAGCACGGGTATCCACCTACTTTGGCTGAATTGGCGACCGCCCTCGGGCTGAAAAACCGGATGACCGTCCACCAGCATGTGGCCGCCCTTAAAAAGAAGGGCCTGGTCCAGTGGGAACCGGGACTTAACCGTTCACTTCGCGTCCTGCCGGAGGGGCTGCGTCTGATCTCGCATCCGGGCGCCACTGAAGACGATTCGCAGGCTAATGTGGTCGCTTTCACCAGGCAAGAAGCGCAATTTGCTAAGGGCAAGAGCGAGAAATTCAGTGAGAGATCGAGTCATAGCGATGATTCCGACTCCTCGGCCAGACCGCGCGGCATTCCGATGGTAGGCGCAATTGCCGCAGGTATGCCCATCGACGCTATTGAGACCTCCGATTATCTTTCAGTTGACACGCAGTATGCCAATAATTGCTTTGCCTTGAAGGTGAAGGGCGAATCAATGATCGAAGACGGCATCTATGACGGCGACTTCGTTATTGTCAAACCCAATCCCTCGCCCCTCAACGGCGAAGTTGTTGTGGCCCTGGTTGACGGCAGCGCCACCTTGAAGCGCTTCTTCAAGGAGAACGGCGGATTCCGACTGCAGCCGGCCAACAGCGAAATGCAACCTATCTTTGTCGGCCCCGATGATGACCTGAGTATTCAGGGGACCGTGGTGGCACTCTTCCGCAAAATGTAGAGCGCTCAGCGCTCATTGCTGAAAAGCTGTTTCATTGCCTTCGGCATCGGCCTGGCTGTGTCGACTTCGATGGTCCGCTCCATCTCGTATTTGACCAGACCCGGTTTGTCTTTCGCCAGTTTGCGCACGTACTTGCACTGGGTGTAGACAACCCGCACCTTAGAACCATGCGTGGCTTTTGACAGACGTGCCGCTATCTGCGCCGCTTCAAAAATCGTCGTCTGGGGCGGCTCTTGTTTGGACGAAGGAATGCGAATCAAAACGTGCGCCCCGCCCTGGCCCAGAACGTGGAACCAGAGATCGTTCGGTTGCGCCAGGCGCGAGAGCAGATAGTCGTTTTCGTTGCGATTGCGACCGACATAAATTGTCCAGCCGTCGGTTGACTGCACGCTGAGAATTTTCGAGTCGCCGCCCTTCTTCGGTTTGACTTTGGGCTTGACGATTTCGTGAGCTTTTCGACCGCTGATGCTTTCTTTCAGTGCGCGCAGTTCCATCAGACCTTTAGCGGCATCGACTTGCAAGAGCTGGGATTCCAGTGTGCCTCGTCTGACCTGCGCTTCGTTCACCGATTGGCTGGCAGCACCATGGCGGGCCCGGCTTTTGGCGTACTGGCGATAATAGGTCTGCGCATTTTGGGCGCTGGACAGGCTGGGATTGAGCTTGATTTTGATTTTGCTGCCGTTGCCCTCGGCAAAAATATCATCGGTTTCGAACACTTCCTGTCCGGTTTCAATTTCAGTCAGATGAGCCAGAATCAGATCGCCGTATTTTTTGAGATTGCCGATCTCTTGATCGCCCTGAACGTGTGCCGAAGCCATTTTCACCCGGGCGTCGATCTTGGTCAGTTCCTGGGAAATTTCGGCTTTCAGACGTTCGCGCAACTGATTGCACTGTTCGCTTATTTCACAGGAGCGGAAATATTCTTCAATCAGATCGTTGACCGAAGGAAATGATTTTATCTCCGCGGCTGCGCCGGTCTGCGCGCTGGTGGGCACCGGCAGCCAGCCCAGGACCGAATAGCGGCTCAAGTCCGCGAGCACAAAAGGTTTGTAGCTGTCGGTGGAACGCATCTGGACGATTTTTTCGGCCAGTTTCTGTCCTGCGCCGTCGGTGGTGCACGCGCGAGAGGCTTCTGACGGCAGACCTGCTGCCGCGACCAGTTCTTCGCAGAGGTGTCGGCCCGCGCCGGTGAAAGTGGCGATCAGCCATTGCTCAACAGTGACCGGCAGTGGTGGGACTCCGGCAGCCGGGTCCGGTGCTTGTTTTTCTGGGGCCGGTGCGCTTTTGATGCGGGCGGCAAATTCGTCGAAGTATTCCAGAAATTTGCTCTCTTCGACGGTGTACAGACTCGGTCTGTCCTGGCTGGGTGGTCTCTCGTAGCGCAGCCCGGCGGCGATTTCGCGTTGCCGACTCATATCTTTTGTGACGTTGTGCGAGGCGCAGATGACCTTGCCGCTGGCCTTGTCCCAGAAAACCAGATTGCTGTGTCGCCCCATGATTTCCGCCGTCAATATCTTGATGGAGGCGGTGCCGACTTCGTCGGTGCACGAAAAGACCAGGTCGACGATGCGCTCACCGGTGGGTTGATCCGCTGCGACCAGAGTGGCGCCGGCCAGGTGCTTGCGCAGCAGCAGGCAAAAGTTGGGGACTGATGTGTTTGTACCGTATTTCGAAATGTAGCGGTCGGTCATTGGGTCGTAAGGCGCCCGCACGTCTTTGTTGGCCTTAATCGTCTGATTCATCTGCACCAGGCACATGCGCCCATGGACCGATTGGGCGGAAATGAAAAGTGAGGTGATTCCCATCTTTCCGCGCAGGGATATGAGAACCTCGTCGCGACCAAGCTGAGAAACACGGTCAACTTTGCGGTTGACTATGAGTGGGCGGGCTTCTGTGAGAACTGCCCTGATGGATAGCGCATCAAATGGTTGCATGGTGGGTCAAGGTAAGGTTTAATAGCTGACAATTTATCAAACTCGCGGGGGTTTTTTATGAACGCCGGCGAACCGCTTACAAAACTTGGTCCCGAAGCGGAAATGGCCGATACTCGAATAAAGGGTGACTTGCTAGTGATTACCGGTCCGTCCGGGGTCGGCAAGGGGACGCTTGTCGAGCGCATTATCGAGCGAGTCGATCATCTCAAGCAGTCGGTTTCCGTTACCACCAGGCCGATGCGCCCTGGTGAGAAGGAAGGCCAATCCTATTTCTTCCGCACCAGAGCCGAATTTGAAGCCATGGTCAAAAATGGCGAATTCATGGAATGGGCTGAATTTGCCGGACATCTCTACGGCACACCCCGGGCCTGGGTCTACGAACAGCTGAACGAGGGCGAAGACGTCATCCTCGAGATTGAAGTGCAGGGCGCAAAGCAGGTGCATAGCCTGTATCCGCCGGCTGTGCTCATTTTTATCTCGCCTCCTTCCTTCGAAGAACTCGAGGAGAGGCTGCGCCTGCGTGGCACCGAGAGTGAGGAAAAAATTCAGCAAAGGCTGGCTAAAGCCAGGGAAGAGCTCCTTGAGCGCAACATTTTCCAATATGAAGTAGTTAACGATGTCCTGGACTCGGCTGTTACCAAGCTGGTCCATATCGTGTATGCTGAGCGGTATCGTTTAAATACAGCCTGACAGACGAGGGGTAACCTTCTAAATGAGCACGACACGCATCCTTGACCAGCTTCTCAAAGACAACGTAAACCGTTACGAGCTTGTACTGAGAGTGGCTCAACGCGCCAAACAAATCAAAAATGAGTCGAGAGAACAGCACAAAACTGCCAATGCCGTCATACAGGCTTTGCAAATGGTTGCTGCTGAAGGCGACGGCACAATCTTGATCTCCCCTTCCGGCCAGTACATGTATTAGTTCTAATTTTTGAACTTTTGCGCATCGAACTGAGTCCTTTGAAGGCTTTCTCTATTCAAAACCTGAACCGATATCGGTTCAGGTTTTTTGCCATGTGCCCCAATTTCCGTTAGAAACCATTTAACTCGCACCCCCGATCACTTGCCAATATGGGCCTGATGGGAATTTCCCCGTTGCCAAACTGGGACGGCGGGCCTAATATTTCAATGTTAAATGGCGTCAGCAGGACCAATCAGTGGATTTCTGGGCAAGCATGTTGTTATTTGCCTTTATGGCTGGGATCATGGGCTGGACCATGACGCCTTTTACAAACGCGGTCCTATGGTACTGTGACTGGCGCGACGGCACCGACATAAACTGGGGACTGGACACGGCCTTCTCGCTCGCTGTGCCTTTCGCCTGGATGTTCGCCATATTCGAGATTATTTTGCTCTACTGTCAGTAAGAAGCGCTTCTTGCCTTCTTCTCCACCGGCAGCATAGGCCAGCTCAGCCATAATCTGGGCGGCATCTTCTACCGACGCCAGCTGTGTCAGGCGATTCCTGAACGGGGCCGCCCCCGTAATACCTTTAGTATATTGAGTCAAATGACGGCGAGATTCGTTGATCCCTACCCTGGGCCCCTTATAGCGCAACAGGCCGAGACAGTGCAGGTAGGCGCATCTCAGGCGTTCGATGTCATCGGGCGGGTCGTCGAGAATCCCCAGCTCCAGATATTTGGTAATGCGCGGGATTAGCCAGGGATTACCCAGACTGCCGCGGGCCACGGCCACCCCGTCGCAGTTGGTTATTTCCAGGAGGGTGGCGGCGTTTTCGGGTGAGAAGACGTCCCCATTGCCGAAGACCGGTATGGATAGCGCTGCTTTGACTTTGGCGATGAAGTGCCAGTCGGCCTGACCGGAATAAAGCTGTTGCCGGGTGCGCCCGTGCACCGTGACCATGGAAGCCCCGGCGGCTTCGGCCATTTCGCCGAACTCCACTGCGTTTCGCGTACTGTCGTCCCAGCCCAGGCGAAACTTCACCGTCACGGGGATTTTGACCGCGTCTTTGACTGAGCTGATTATTTCCCGCGCCAGGTCCGGTTCCCGCATCAGGGCGCAGCCGTCCTTGCCCTTGGTGATTTTAGGTACGGGGCAGCCCATATTGATATCCACAAAATCGGCGCCTTTAGCTTCGGCCAGCTGCGCTGCGTGGACCATGACGTCCGGTTCGTGACCAAAAATCTGAATGCCTATCGGATGCTCATTGGGACCAAGGTCCATGATGCGGCTCTCTGGTTTGGCCAGGAGCGCCCTTGAGCTGACCATTTCGGTGGACATCATGCAATTGGGATCGATGCCGCGGACGATGTCGCGAAAGACAAGGTCGGTCACGCCCGCCATGGGCGGAACGTATACCCGGCTCTTGAGAGTTAGGGGACCGATTTGAACTGGCATGATGACCTGAAGAATGTATGGTTAGAGTTTACAAGAACTGAAATGGTTTGTGTTAATCGGGGCTCCGCCTGCTTAATGTAGGCTATATTTCTCCCATGCTCAGTTCATTGCTTCAATCATTCTCACCATTGCCTTTTTTCCGGTCGCGGTCGGGCTGGCCTTTGCTTGTGTTTTTGCTGGCAGGGCTGATTGCCGGGCCGTCGGTTTTCGCTTACAAAGCCTCCGACGTGCTCACCGACGTGAATGAGGATGTGCCCACCTTCGCCATATCAGGCAGAATCGTAGACCAGCAACAGAAGCCGGTTTCAGGTGTCACCGTCGTGCTTTTTGAGAGCGACGGACAGCTGTCGATGGAAACCAAAAGCAACGGTGGCGGCGAATTCAGGTTTCAGCACAAACCCTGCGGCGAGCTTTGCCTCGATATTGTGCCGGAGCGCAGTTTAAAGCTGGCGGAGGCCGTACTCGAACATCTTCCCGGCGCTGAAACTCGCAAATTGATAGTGGAATTGAAGCGCGGCTATCTGGTGACGGGGCGCGTCACCCATGACGGCAAGGGGCTGAAAGGCGTAATCATCAGGGTCAAGCCAGTGGGTGCCAAGGACAAGCGCACCAGGGTGCATGGTGGCGGCACGGCGGAGACGGGACGGGGCGGGACTTTCGATTTGATTTTGACAGAAGGGCAAAAGCATCTCATGGTCATAAACGAGAAGTATCCGGACTGTGCCCGGCGCGCCGAGAAGGATATCAGCGTTGTCGATGATACACATCTGGGACGCATCGAGCTTCAGTAGAACCATCGTGAAAGGTCAGGGCAATGACGATCAAAACCGCATATTTCGATTGCGCCTTTGGGGCAGCCGGCGACATGCTTGTGGCTGCCTGCATTGACGCCGGTGTGTCGGCCGACTATATCGAAGCCGAGTTGCGTAAGCTGCATTTGCCGGAGCAGAGTTTTTCGGTGGTGGCCGCTAAAGTACACCGCGCCAGTCTTTATGCCACCAAGTTTGATGTGCGCATAGGTGCTGGTGAAGAGCCGGGGTCTCACATTCACGACCACGTGCATGATCACTCTCATGACCATGATCATGATCATGACCACGAGCACAACCACGACCATTCCCCCGAAAAACCCGAGCGCGCACTCAGTGAAATTCTCTCTATGATTGCCGCTTCGGATCTGACCGAGGCGGCTAAGAATCTTGCTCGCAGCATATTCGAGCGCCTGGGGCGGGCCGAATCCGCCGTCCACGGTGTGCCGGTCGAGTCCATTCATTTTCATGAAGTTGGCGCCGTCGACTCCATCTGCGACATAGTCGGTTTCGCCATTGCCTACACGCAACTAGGTGTGGAGCAGGCTTTTGTTTCGCCCGTGCCCATTGGTTCGGGCACGGTGCAGACCATGCACGGTCGCTTTCCCGTGCCGGGGCCGGCTGTAGTGGCGCTTTTGCGCGATGCCGGTGCCGTCACCTCCGCCTTCGCCCTGCCCTATGAATGTCTCACACCGACCGGGGCCGCCATTCTCTGTACCGTTGCGTCCGCCTTCGGCTCGCCGCCGGCTTTCGCTCGTATCGAGTCAGTCGGCTACGGCGCCGGTTCGCTCAATCCCGGGGACCATCCCAATGTCGTTCGGTTGCTCCTCGGTCAGTCCCTGCCCCAGCCGCAGCAGGCGCTCAGTGAGAGCGGCAGCTGCCAGGCCGAGATCGTGGCTGTTATCGAAGCAAACATTGATGATCTGGCACCGCCGGTGATGGCGCACGCCATGGAGCAAATCTTGCAAGCCGGAGCTCTGGACGTTTCGCTCACGCCCATTGTCATGAAAAAGGGCCGTCTGGCCCAGAAGTTGACGGTTATTGTGCGCCCTGACGAGCGCCAGAAAATTGGGGACCTGATCCTGGCTGAGACAACGACAATCGGCACCCGCAGCTATTTTTGCGAGCGCCTGACTTTGAGTCGAGAATTTCAGGTGGTGACTATTGGCGACGGTCCGCCCATTCGCATAAAAATGGCCCGCGACAATAGCGGCCGCCTGGTTAATGCCCAGCCCGAGTATGAAGATTGTCTCGCCTTTGCGCGCTCCAGCAATTTGCCGCTGAAGCAGGTTTTGCTCAGGGCTCTGGCCGGGGCCGGCGAAATTATCAATGAGCAGGAGAATGCTTAAAGCGCCATGCCGTTTTACAATGTACGGATGAAGAAAATTACACGGATCGCACCCATTTTACTGGCGGCCCTGGCGCTGGGTTCCGCAGCTTCTGGTCAGGATCGCAATCCGAAGCTGGAGGCTGTGCTGCACCATGGCCGGGCTTTTGCCGGCAGCAGTGCTTCTTATTCCGTGCAATTGATAGAAAAGGAAGGTCTGATCCAGGTGGCCAATTATGCCTCCAGGGATGCGCGCAATCGCATCAAAGACGCAATTTTCGCCGCCCGCTGTCTGATCAATTATTCCCCCACCCAGTTTACTGCCGTCGCCACCCGCTATCTTGAGCCTTCCAGCAGTGCCTATTACAGTGAGGTGCTGGTGACGGCCAAGGAGATTACATCGCTCTCGGTCGGTACTTCCACCCTGGAGGATTTGATCAAGAACGCGGCGGTGATTGATATAGGGCCGCAGGACAATCAGACTTCCATCCTCAATAAATATTTGACCGTGGCTGAAAAGCAGATGAGCGAGAGCAATTTCTGGGAAGCGGAACAAGTCGTTGATGCGGCCCTGCGAGCGGTGGGCACTGCTCCGCCGGATCAGTCTCGCCTGACCCAGGACATGCTCAACCTGGCCGATGGACTCGATGCCCGGGGTGATCTGGAGCGGGCAGAACGTGTGCTCAAGCGTGTCCTCGATGTGCGCGCCCAGAACGGCAATCTGGATGATGCCGATGCCGAGCGCACTATCAATCATCTGACCGATCTCTACGTCAGCGATAAGCGATATGGTGATGCCGTGGAAATGCTCAATCGTTTGATGAGCAATCCCGCTCTCAGTCAATCAGCCAATCCCCGCGCCTATGCCAATAACCTGGAGCGCCTGGCTGTCTGTCATTACAAAAGCAAAAATTATGATCAGGCGCTGACCGAGCTGACGCAGGTGGTAGCGCTCCGGCGTCAGAACGCCGGTGAATACAGCACTGCTCTGGCCCTGGCTCTTGAGGAACTGGGCGACACTTATCAGGCCCAGGGGCAGACAGCCAGGGCCCGGGACAATTACAAGGCGGCTCACGCTATTTATGATCACGCCGTGGTCAGCCGCAGTCGCGCTGAAAAAATGGACTATCAGAACTATTACGCCCATGTCAAACAACTGGACGTGAAGATGGGTAAGACCCAGTAAGCAAGGCAATATTCAAGATCTAGGAAAGAAAGTATGAGCGCCCGTAAATATCCCTGGAATGCCCTCACCGCTATTGGTGGCACGATGCTGGAGGTGCGGGACGGTTACGCTAAAGCCCAGTTGCCCCTGTCGGCGGAAGTGATGCAGCCGGTCTCGGTTTACCACGCCGGTGCCATCGTCACCCTGGCCGATGAGGCGGCCTCGGCCGCTATCTGGGGCGGGGGCTTTGAGCCCGCTTCGGATATCAAAGACGCGCAGGCCCTGGAGGGAAAGAAATTCCCCTATTCGGTGCAGCTCTCGGTCAATTTATTGACTAACGACCCCGTCGGACCGATAACGGCCGAGGCGAAAGTCCTCAAGCGGGGGCGATTGACCGTGGTTGATACCGAAGTGCGCACCAGTGACGGCACGTTGATGACGACCATGCGCAGCACCCACATGATGGTTGATGCCAGCAAAGTCGGGCCCCATTTAAGAGGCCCGAAATAATCTGGACTTTGATGGCTCAGAAGGCGAACCGGATCAGACCGGTACGCTGACGACGCTGGCCTGTTTGGCGAAGGTCAGTTCGTTGTCATCGTCGACATCGACCACAATCGTGTCACCGTCAAGGAAATCACCCTGCAGCAGCTTGAGGGCCAGCGGGTTTTCGATTTCTTTCTGGATCAGACGCTTCAATGGTCTGGCACCGTATACGGGGTCATAACCATAGCGCGAGAGCCATTCGGCGGCGGCTTCGGTTGGGGTGATGACGATCTTGCGATCTTCCAGGCGCTTGTTCAGGATCTGCATCTGGATAGTCGAGATCTGCTTCAGTTCCGACGGAGTCAGGGCGTGGAATACGACCGTTTCGTCGATACGATTGAGAAACTCGGGGCGGAAGTGCGAGCGAAGCGCTTCCATCACCTTATCTTTCATCAGATCGTAGGTGTCTTCGTTGCTGGTGGCAGCCTGCAATTGATAGTCGAGGATGAACTGGCTGCCGATGTTGGAGGTCATGATGATGACCGTGTTTTTGAAATCCACGGTGCGACCCTTGGAGTCGGTCAGGCGGCCTTCATCGAGGACCTGCAGCAAAATATTGAAGACATCGGCGTGGGCCTTTTCGATTTCATCAAAGAGCACGCAACTGTAGGATCTTCTGCGCACCGCTTCGGTCAGTTGGCCGCCTTCGTCGTGGCCGATGTATCCGGGAGGCGCACCGATAAGCCTGGCTACGGTGTGCTTCTCCTGATATTCGGACATGTCGATGCGGACTATGGCTTGCTCATCATCGAAGAGGAATTCAGCCAGAGCCTTGGCCAGCTCGGTTTTACCAACCCCGGTCGGGCCGAGGAAGAGGAAGGAACCGATTGGCCGGCGCGGATCTTTCATACCGGTGCGGGCGCGGCGAACGGCATTGGAAACTACTTCAATAGCTTCTTCCTGGCCGATAACGCGCTTGTGCAGATGGTCTTCCAGGCGCAGTAATTTTTGCACTTCGCCTTCCAGAAGCTTGGTTACCGGGATGCCGGTCCATTTAGCGACGATTTCGGCAATGTCCTCTTCGTCTATCTCTTCCTTCAGCAGGCGGGTGCCGGTGTGGCTGCTCAATTTCGCTTCCAGATCCTTGAGTGCCCGCTCCAGTTCTATCAATTTGCCAAATTTGAGTTCGGCCGCCTTTTGCAGATCGGTGGCTCTTTCGGCCTGTTCGATTTGCACTTTGGTGTGCTCGATGTCGGCTTTGATGCCCTGGATTTCAGACAGGCCCTCTTTTTCAGATTGCCACTGGGCGCGCAGATTGTCGGCCCGTTCCTTGAAATTGGCCAGCTCTTTTTCCAGCTTTTCCAGACGTTCTTTTGAGGCGCGGTCGGTTTCTTTTTTCAGGGCTTCGCGCTCAATTTCCAGCTGGATTTTGCGCCGTTCCAGTTCGTCCAGCTCGGTGGGCATGGAGTCGATTTCTATGCGCATGCGAGCCGCCGCTTCGTCGACCAGGTCGATGGCTTTGTCCGGCAGAGAACGATCGGTTATATAGCGGTCGGAGAGCACGGCGGCGCTCACCAGAGCCGAGTCTTTGATGCGCACGCCGTGGTGGATTTCATAGCGTTCTTTGAGACCGCGCAGGATCGATATCGCTTCCTCCACCGAGGGCTGATCGACAAAAACCTGCTGGAAGCGGCGTTCGAGGGCCGGATCCTTTTCCACGTATTTGCGATATTCATCAACTGTGGTGGCACCGATACAGTGCAGTTCACCGCGAGCCAGGGGCGGCTTGAGCAGGTTGCCGGCGTCCATGGCCCCTTCACCGCCCGAGCCTGCGCCGACGACGGTATGCAGTTCGTCGATGAAGAGAATGATTTCGCCTTCCGATTCAATTACTTCCTTGAGCACGGCTTTGAGGCGCTCTTCGAATTCACCGCGGTACTTGGCGCCGGCGATGAGAGAGCCCATGTCGAGGGCGATTAGCTTCTTGTCCTTCAGGCCTTCGGGTACGTCACCTTTGGTGATACGGATGGCCAGACCTTCGACGATAGCCGTTTTACCAACCCCGGGCTCACCAACGAGACAGGGATTGTTCTTGGTGCGGCGGCTCAAGACCTGCATTACGCGCCGGATTTCGTCGTCACGGCCGATAACTGGATCGAGTTTGCCCCGGGCGGCCATGGCGGTGAGATCTTTGCCGTAGCGCTCCAGCGCCTGATAAGTGCCTTCCGGGTCCTGGCTCGTCACTTTCTGCTTGCCGCGGATGGCAGTGAGAGCTTTCAGAATGCGCTCTTTCGTCACGCCATTGTTTTTCAAAATGGTGCCGGCCTGGCCCTTGCTCTCGTCGCAAACGGCTATGAGCAGGTGCTCAATCGAAATAAACTGGTCCTTCAGTCTGGCCGCTTCCTGTTCGGCGACTTCCAGAATCTGCATCAGCTTTGTCGAGACCTGAATCTCGTCCTTGGCCATGTTTACGGCCGAGCCCTTAGGCTGACTCTGGAGGTATTTAGTTACTTCGGCGTTAATTTCGGTCGGCTTGGCATCGAGTTTTTCCAGTATTTTGGCGGCCAGCCCGTCTTCCTGCTCCAGCATCGAGAGAAGCAGATGCTCGGGCGTCACCTGACTGTGGCCGAAGCGTGTTAGATAGTTGCGGCAGCCGGTGACGGCTTCCTGGGCTTTGTTTGTAAATCTGTCTAGATTCATATGATGTCCTTGCTCCGAAGTGCGCGGCCGGAAAGAGGGTTTCCAAAGGGAAGAAAACCCCTCTATTCAAATTATGCAAAGCTGCATTATAGCGGCCTAAGAAATCTACAATTTCTTTATGACTGATTTTTGCCCAGGATTAATCGCGGCAGGCTGCCAATTTGGCGGTTGTCAGGTAAAATAGGGCCTCGCTCAGCCCCGGCTGCAAGCAGTTGGGCGAAATTGGCGTTAAAATGCTGGTGTTGGCTAGATTAGAAGGTCCGTTCATGCTCCGGTCGCATTCCAACCTTACGATAAAGTCCACCTGTGTAGTTTTGAGTCTGGCTCTCAGTGCTTCTTTCTTCTCTCCTGCAGCGGTACTGGCGCAGGGTGTGGATTTTAACTTGAAGCAGGGTGCTCCCGAGCCCCTGGAGAAAGAAGAGGGTGGCACTTCCGGTGGTGCCGCAAACAGTGGCGCGGCCGATGATGGGCAGGAGCGCAGCAGCGTCCTGCCGCCGCTTTCGACCAGCAGTTCATTCGTTGTCGGAGCGCCCCAGTCGACTGGCGCAGATGCGGGTGCTGGAAAGTCTGGTGCTTCGTCTTCCGCTGTGCGCATGCCTGAGGATGGATCGGATGCCACCGAAAGCGGCTTGCCCAGCACCGCTTCCATAGCCGCGACCGGCCCGTTGAAACTGTCTTTACCAAACAACGAATACATTTTGCCCTCGGACGGCGCGCTAAAAAAACTTTCTGGTTATTTGAGCGAAACCCCCGAGATCTCGCCTCTGCTCTCCGGCTCGGTGCAAACCATACCCGACGGCATCAAGGTCGACCTGACGATGCAGGGTAATTTGAACAGCGAAGTATCGCAAAAAGGTTCGGAGGTCTTCGCGCAGATTTCCCGCGACGTCACCGACGCCTCCGGCAACAAGGTCTATCTGCCTGGCGGCTGGGTGGCCCATGGTTTTGTCACCGATCGCTCCGGCCAGGGGCGGCACTCGAAGGCCGGTTGGGCCGAGGTCACCTTCGATCGCATCATCAGCCCGGACGGCAAATACGACATTCCCTTTGAAGCGAAGTTATCGACCAAGGACAATACGGTCGTCGCCGTTACCAAAGTACTGGCGACCGATACCAAATATATGGGTCTGGGGGCCGCTGCCGGCAGTGTGCTCTCGGTGCAGATGACCGGTATTCCGCTGGCCGTGGCCAGTCACGGTTACTCGGTGGCGATTGGAGCGGGCATCGGTGCCGCTATCGGTCTCTTTGGCGCCATGCGCAAGAAGGGGCCTATTCTCAGTGTTTATCCGGGCGAGCACTTGCAACTCAAGACCGCGGGCTCGATTCAGATGCCCGGTTTCAACCTGGCCAACCTGCCCTCGGCCAAGAAACCGGAGCGGGTTGTCGGTCTATATATGCAGATAGACGAGGCCAAGTTGCTCAAGGATAATTTCAGCGAGGACAAACGGGCCCGTATTTTGAAAGTGAAGTTCACTATCGAAAACCACAGCCAGAGAGAGTTTCTATTAAAGAACATGCGAGTGATTTCGGAATTGAACGAGATTTACCCGCCGCACGCGAATTTTATGGCTGTGAAGTATCAGCCGCTGACGCCCAGCTCCAGTCAGACCCTGACCATTCCATTCAGCGTGGACGCGGGCAAGCATCAATATAGTTTGTTGCTGACGGATGCCCGGGGCAGGGAAGTGCGTCGCGAACCCATTAAACTGGATTAACTCGTCGGTTTAAGGTCGGAATTCTTCCATTTGCGGCACATATACCCGGAAAATTAGATGCTTCTAGTAAATTTTTGCGGTTTACCCCACTGAGTTTATTTCATTAAATACTAAATGCAGCTAATATATTCCTGTCGATCAAACATGATCTGATCGAGATCGAATGACCGCTCTACTTAATAGATATCAGCCAATATATGGCTCATATCTATCGGGTTCCGGTCCTCTTCACTCGGCCAATTGTCTGCAAAGAGACAGGCGCATCAGGTCAAGTTGACTTCATACCAGCTCTCCAAGCTAGTGCTTGAGAGTCAGAGGTAGATTAGGAGGGTGTTCATGAAGGCTCGTATAGCTGAGATGCTGCAGACTTTTCACGGCCCTGCCGCTCCAGGCAAGCCTGAGGGTGCAGGTTCGGTCCGGCGTTCGCCGGGACAAACTCCATTGCAGTATGAAAAACTCCTGCGAGAGAAGGATCGAGAAATTGACCGACTGCGCCATCAGCTGGCCAACGCCGAAGCGCGGCTGCAGGAATTGATGGGCCAGGATGTGCTGACGCAGCTACCTAACCGTCATATCTTCAAAGAACATTTGACGCACTCTCTGAAACGAGCTCTGCGACTGGGCTATTCCCTTTCTCTCATGCTCATCGACATCGATCATCTGCGCGACATCAATCTCAAATATGGTCATGAAGTAGGCGACGCCGTGCTGGTTGAAGTGGCGAAGATATTGCGCAGTTCGGTGCGCGAGATTGATATGCCCGCTCGCTGGGGCGGTGAAGAACTGGTCACTGTGCTGCATGAGACCGATGCCGACGGAGCTTCAGTTGTGGCCGAGCGTGTGCGCCGCCGCATTTCCAGTCTGGAAATTCGCGAACCAAAGACTGGCAAACCGATCAAAATTACCGCCTCACTGGCTGTAGCCAGCTATCCACAGCACTCCGGCGATCCGCAGGGTCTTCTGGAAGCGGCTTCGGAAGCGCTTATTCAGGCTAAGGAAGACGGATGTAATCGTGTCCTGATAGCTAATCGCTAAATTTGTGTATCCTATAAAGCATGATTAGACTCATGGTTGTTGACGACCATGTCGCTACAAGGCAGGAGATCGTCAAACAGTTAACGCAGGGTGGACTGCTCAAAATCGTTGCCGAGGCCGAGACATCTCACGAGGCCTGGCAGGTCGCGTCGCAGATTTTGCCTGATATCGTCCTGCTCGATCTGCATCTGCCCGGGCTCTACAACACTTTTGATTTGCTCAAGCGTTTCAGTAATTTGAAGCGTTCCAAAGTGGTGATCTTCGCCAGCCAGGGCAAAGCGTCGGAGGTCCAGGATTTACTCGACGCCGGTGCCAGCGGATATGTATTGAAGGATGACCCTCCGGCCCTGCTGAAGATGGCCTTGCTGATGGTCTCAAAGGGCTCTAAATGGGTGATTTCCCCCAGCTTGCCGCGGCACCTGACGCGACTGACCGCCCAGGAGCGCACCATCCTTCGCTACTTGACCATGCGCGGCAAATTGTCGACCGCCGCCGAGCGCATGGGCATAAGCCAGACCGAGCTGGACAATACAGTCAATCATCTGGTGGAAAAACTTGAACTGGACGACAGCGACAAGCTCCTGCGCTGGGCCAAGAAACACGGCTTCTAGTGCGGCAGTACCGAAGACGAAATCGCCACCAGTCCCAGACATCCGGCACCAAAAAATATCACCACCAGCTCCAGCGGATTGAAAGCCGAGCGTAAAAGCAGGCTGCCGTTCTCGGTTTTATGCCAGTGTTTATTCAAGGCCTGTTGCGCCACGGCCAGGGGCAGGGCGTTGGTGAGATAAAAAAGATGGTAGGGATTGGGCAGCACCGACAGGAGGAAGAGCGCCCCGAAGCTGAGTGCCAGAGCGAAGGCGCAGAATAAATTGTTCTTGTGCCAGAAGCTCTCCTGGTCCGGGATCAGATCGCCTGTGGCGGCGAAAAATTCCATCAGGATGATCATGTTGACGACGGGCAGGAAAAATAACAGAGTGGAAAAATAGGGATGCAGCTGGCAGAAGCGCGGCTTTTTCCCCGCCGTTTCGGTTGGCGTTGCGGCGCTCTGGGCCGGGATTTCCTGATTGAGCAGGAGCAGATTTTTGTAAAACCAGTAGAAGTTGTACAGAGACAGGGTCAGCACAGACAGGACAAAGACATGCCAGGGCGGTTGTTGTTTTGAATATCCGAGATCTTCTTCCACGCCTGTCAAGTGTGCTCCAACCCTTAATCAAGAGCTTAAAATCTGATTCTTGCACATAGTTCGCGTTATTTTCATCAAGGGCCGCGATCATTACAGCCTTATTTTCGATACCCTTATTTGACTGGATAGGAGAGTTTTAGAATGGTCAATTCTGTCGTTCTCGTCGGTCGCGCCGGCCGCGACCCCGAAATGCGTTATTTTGAGTCTGGACGCGTTAAAACAACCTTCAGTCTGGCCGTCAATCGTCCTACCAAAGAGAAAGAAACCGATTGGTTCGATATTGAGATCTGGGGCAGACAGGCTGAGATTGCCGGCGAATATGTGCGCAAGGGCAGTCTTATCGGCATTGAAGGACGTCTTGATTTCAACAAGTGGACCGATGACGCCGGCAATAAAAACGTCAAACCCGTCGTTCACGGCAGCGGTTTGAGATTGCTTGGCAGCAAGCGTGATTCCGCCGGCGGCGGCGATTTCTCCGAAAACTTCAACTAAGTCAAGTTTGTGGAAACGGCTGCTCCTCAATATCTGAAGCTAGAGTGGATAGACACGGCAATAGTCATTGTCTATTTCGTCTTTGTTCTGGGCATTGGCTTCCATCTCAAAAAGAGCATGAAGAGTTCGAAAGACTTTCTTCAGGCGGGAGCCGGCATACCCAGCTGGGTGACCGGTCTGGCCTTCCTGTCGGCCAACCTGGGCGCTATAG
The DNA here is from genome assembly GCA_018266215.1 of Cyanobacteria bacterium SZAS LIN-3. Lineage (GTDB taxonomy): Bacteria > Cyanobacteriota > Vampirovibrionia > Obscuribacterales > Obscuribacteraceae > REEB67. The sequence goes on from JAFEAV010000032.1 coordinate 39,553, forward strand.
AAGTCATGGGTATGGCCGCCAACGGCGCCCAGTACGGCATGATGACCTGCCACTTCTACTGGCTGGGAGCAATCCCGGCCATGGTCTTTGTGGCTGTCTTCATGATGCCCTTCTATTACAAGTCCAATATTCGCTCGGTGCCCGAATATCTGCGCAAGCGCTTCAATGAGCCCACCCGGGCCCTGAACGCCATCTCCTTTGCCGTCATGACCGTGCTTATGTCGGGCATCAATCTCTATGCCATGGCCCTGGTTTTCCAGAGCATGCTTGGCTGGGATATGAACTGGTCCATCTTGATGGCCGCCGGTGTGGTGCTTGCCTACACGATTACAGGTGGTCTGACCTCTTCCATCTACAACGAAGTGATGCAATTTTTCCTGATTTTCTTCGGTCTCATGCCGGTGACAATCATGGGTATTTTGCGTCTGGGTGACTGGAACGACATCTGTGCCCGCTTCCAGAATCCCGGCTTCGCCCATCTCTGGCTGGAAGTGCCAGGGGCTAAAAACCCGATGGGCGCTGACTTTCTCGGGCTAATAGCCGGCCTTGGTTTTGTGCTTTCCTTCGGTTACTGGTGCACGGACTTTCTTGTTATCCAGCGAGCTCTGGCCGCCAGGGATCTCAAAGCCGCTCAGATGACGCCCATCATCGCTGCTTTTCCAAAGATTCTCTTTCCCATTCTCACTGTTTTCCCCGGCCTGCTGGCCATTATTTTTGTGCCGGCACTGGGCTCCAACAACACCAATTATTCCTACAACATGGCCATCCCCATATTGCTCAGCAGTATGTATCCGAGCGGCCTGCTGGGCCTGGGTATAACGGCACTGCTGGCCAGTTTTATGTCGGGTATGGCCGGCAATGTCACGGCTTTCAACACAGTCTGGACCTTTGATATTTATCAGAGCTATATCGCCAAAAACAAATCCGACGCCCACTATTTGTGGATGGGTAAAGCCGCCACCGCCGGCGGTATCTTGATCAGTGTTGCCACCGCTTATCTGGTGATGAATTTCAATTCCATCATGGACTACATGCAATTGATTTTCACCTTCTTCAATGCCCCGCTCTTTGCCACTTTTGCCCTGGGGATGTTCTTCAAACGCACGACCGGACCCGGTGCTTTCATCGGCTTGCTCTGCGGCACCATCGCCGCCGCTTATCACTATGGCCTCACGCTCAACGGCAAATTGATCTATAGATCGCAGATGATAAGCAATTTCCACGGTGCGGTTGTCGCTTTTACCGTTTGTTTGATTGTCACTGTTGTTGTCAGCTATCTCACCAAGCCCAAGGCCGAGTCCGAGCTCAAGGGGCTCTGTATGGGCGTTCGTGAAGGCAGCATGGACGGTGCGGCGGCGCTGCAAAAAGAATCGATTTTCTCCAGACCCGGCTTCTGGGGCATTATTCTGCTGGCCGTCACTGTCTGGCTCAACCTGCTCTTTTACTAGAGGTATTTCATGCTCGACGTCAGACTGCCAATCGGAGCGCTCTTTTTTATCCTCGGCATCATGATCGGCGCCTGGGGCTACACGCATCCACCGGCCGGGTCGATCGAGACCAAGTTTGGCCTTTTGCCCATCAACTTTGACATTGTCTGGGGCTGGCTCATGACCTGCTTTGGCCTGGCAGTCTTTTCCATCGCCAAATGGGACGAAGCCGCAGCCATGCAGCGCGCCCTGGAAAAAGAAATGCAGGAAAAGGCAGCCGAAAAAGCCGCGCTTGAGGCGGCTGCCGAAGTCGGCTCAGAGCAATCCGGCGACTGACTCTTAGTTGGAATTGAGATTGGCGACGAATACTTTGCCGGTATTGGGCTCAAACTTGAGCAGCATATACCAGGGCGAAGTGCCGACCGGCGGTACTTTCAGCGGTGAGCATTTGGCCAGAGCCGAGGTGATGCTGTTGGTCATGGCCGCGTTTTCGTTATCGTCCGCCAGATGCAGGGCGTTGAACTGACCGAAGGACCTCTCCGAATTGATCTTGGAGATTTTGCCGCTGCCGTCGATGGTGAAGCTGATCAGATAAACGTATTGATTGGAGCTGTTTTCCACCAGGGTGGCGCTGTTCGGCACTGTCATATTGGCTACGAATTTTTCAACAATGCTCTTGTTGTAGGCGGCCATTTCTTTGGAAATCAGGGCAGCTTTTGCTTTGCCGGCGGCGGTGGCATTTTCCTGCTTGGTCCAGACGTACTGGGGCAGACCGACCGAATCGGCGAAGGCCTGGGCTGCTTTTTCATCATAGACATTGCTGGTGGCGGCCGGCTGGGAGGTTGCCGGTGTCGTCGCCGCGGCGGTGGTGCCGGTGGTGGGCTGTCCCTTGGTCGGCGCTACTTGTTTGGGCTGGGGCACTTCCTTGACCGCGTATTTGGGATCGGTCCAGAGGACGCCGGGTGGGATGTCCGAGGTTGGTGTCGTGGAAGTAGTAGTAGTTGTTGTTGTATCGCTTGAGCCGGCGTCGCTGGAAGCGCCGCTGTTGTCACCGGGCAGAGGCGCCGAGGTGGCGGCGGATGTGGCATTGCTACTGGAAGAGGAAGCCGAGGATGTCGCACCATCTGTAGCGGCACTGCCGGCATTTGTGTCAGCGCTGCTCTGGGCGAGAACTGCACTGCCCGAGGTCAGCACAATAGAGGCGGCAAGCATGGCGATCGCCGTATATTTTCCACAAATGCTTTTGCTTGACTTGATAGACATGTCTCTCCTCGACCTTGGTTTTGGCACTTCCATAATTTACTCTGTTTTCCGGATCCCCGGGTGTATTCCATTATATGGAATCATTTTTCGGACGCTCTAACTATACCCAGGAAATAGTTTCTGACATCCACGGTGCGGGGATGAATTGCCCTCCTGGTCTCTATAACGTAAGCCAGGCTTGAATCCAGGGCGACAAGCATAGCGTTATCTATGTTGACCTGGGGCCTGTCCTCGGCCGCAGGCTTTCTCTTGTCATCGCCGGAACGCTTTTTCTTCTCGCCCTTGCCCAGCAAGCCCTGCCAGATGGGCTTTGTGTAGTCTCTGGGACGGGTTTCATCAAGACAATCGGCGAGAAATACAATCTTAGATATATCGGACATTGGACAGTTGCCCAGGGTGTGCTCGGAGATTGCCCGGAGCACGGTTTCGTTAGTCAGGCCCAGATCTTGCCGGGCGACGAAGGCCCCGACCGGACCGTGCAGCAGGTGCCCGTTGGCTTTTTCCAGTTCGGTCAGGTGCATGCCGTGTTCCTCGGCCAGGGCCACAAGCTGTGTATCCTTGTATTCCTTGCAGGCATCGTGCAAAAGGCAGGCCAGTTCCACCATAAATCGGCTCTCGCTGTCGAGCTCGGCCATTTCGGCCAGCTCGCGCCCGACCTTATGCACCCCCGCCACATGATCGGCGCGCTTTTTTGAAACCCTTGCCAGGGCCCAGTCTCTGGCATGGTCGAGGGTGAGATTTTCGGGTATGCCGCTAATTGCTTTGACGTTCATTTTGTCTCGACTTTCATTTGCTCAGCCGGGTCGTTCTTGTGGAAGAATTTTTTCTCGCCGATGATGCGGTCCACTTCCGGTGGCACCATATACAGTACCGACTTGCCGGCCGCCACCCGCTTGCGAATAGTCGATGCCGAAATGGCTATCCCGGGGAAATCCACAACCGCGATATGAGCGTTTTTCAGCCCGTAGTCTTCACTGCTGTCGGCCTGCATTTGATTGATGGTTTTGATCACGCCCGATTTTAGATCCGGTGGCGAGGCCTCGCCCACATAACGCAGGCGCGGGACAACGATTAAACGGCAGAGAGAAACCAGTTCTTCTGCGCGGTGCCACTCTTTGAGGAAGGGCATGTTGTCGCCGCCGATGATCAAATTTACTCTCACGTCGCCGTATTGCGCGATTACTTGTTTGACCGTGTCCACGGTGTAGGAGGGGCCGGGGCGATTGAGCTCCAGGTCGGAGGCCTCAAAATGCTCGTTGGAGTCCACCGCCGCCTGCACCATCAGATGTCGGTCGCGCCCGGGCAGGAGACCGCCGGAGCGGTGCGGAGGCAAAAGGCTGGTTACGAACAGGACTTTGCTCAGGGCAAATTGATCCCGGGCGCATTCGGCAATCAACAGGTGCCCCAGGTGAATAGGGTTGAAAGTGCCGCAAAATAAGCCTATTTCCTTCATGTTTCCCTGTTTGGTTTCCTGCTTTTATTGCGCGTGTACATCCGGGGCAGGCGAGCGCGCATGCGGTAGGCCAGCTCGTAGGTAATGGTATCAAGACATACGGCCCAATCGCTCAAATAAAGTGTCTGATCGCCTTCCTGGCCTATCAGCGTAATGATGTCGCCTTCGCCGGCTTCGGGCACATCGGTGATATCAAAAAGCATCTGATCCATGCTGATGCGACCGACCTGGTCAATCACTCGGCCGAGCAGCAGACCTTTCATTTGATTAGAAAGGCCGCGGTCCACGCCGTCGGCATAGCCTACCGGTATGGCGGCCAGTCTTGTCTCGCGCCGGGAAGTCCAGGTATGGCCGTAGCCGACCTTTTCGCCGGCGGCGATGGTGTTTGTATGGTTGATGCGGGCTTTGACCGACATGGCCGGGAGCAATGTCTCTGATACCGTATTTGGTTCCAGGCCGTAGAGATAGAGGCCGACCCGCACCATGTCGTAGTGGCAGTCGGGGAAGCGCGTGGTTGCCTCCGAGGAGGCCAGGTGAAAAATGGCTTCGGGGAAAAGCGGACGCGTCAGGGCAACCGCCCGCTCGAATAGCTCCTTTTGTTCCAGCACCGAGGCTTCCACCGAGGCATTGGCCAGGTGGCTGTAAACACTGACCAGGCGAAGGCCGCTGTCGGCGGCGATAGTTTGCAAAATAATCGGCAGTCGGTCTATGGGCACGCCGAGGCGGTGCATGCCCGTGTCCACCTTCAGGTGAATGGCCGCTTTTTTGCCTGTGCTGCGCGCTTTCTGACTGAGGTCCTGCAATTGCTTTTCGGTGGACACCGTAATTTCAAGATTGTTTTCAAGTGCCGCTGAAATAGCCCAGGTGGGGGTGGGGCTGAGAATGAGGATAGGCAGTGTGACACCGGCGTCCCGGATTTGTGTGCCTTCATCTATGGATGCCACGCCCAGATAATCCACCTCGGTGGCGGCAAACAGCTGGGAAAGCGGTATGGAACCGTGTCCATAGGCATCACTCTTTACTACGGCCATGAGTTGCGGCCGCTTTCCTTTATATAGGTTTTGGCGCAGCGCTCGGACGTTGTGCTCAAGGTTATTGAGATCGACTTCGATCCAGGCATCGCGTCGTATCGAGGTGAGATTGGCTTGGCGGGTTGGCTGCATTAGTAAATTATTGGCACACTCATTATTTCAAGCACTTCTCATAGCTTATGTTTATGCTAGCATTGCTCTCGATCGTCATCATGATTTCTGCTAAACACAGTCCAGGCTTGTGTAGTAGGTCCAGGAAAAATATGGCGGAGTAAGCCTGTAAGGCTTGGTATCTCTTGGGGAATCCTAGATGATTTGGCCCCATTTCACTTGGGTCAAATCTGCCTGTTGTGGTCCTGTGTACAGGATTCGGTTCTAAATCTTTAAGGGGTGGAAAGTCTTGAATAAAGCAGAATTGGTCGACATAGTCGCGAAGGAAGCCGCTACTACCAAGAAAGACGCCGAGCAAGTGATCAATAAAATGATGGAAGCCATCATTGGTCATGTAGCTAAGGGCGAAAAAGTTACTCTTGTTGGCTTTGGCACATTTGAAGCCCGCCAACGCAAAGCTCGCACTGGTCGTAATCCTAAGACTAACGAGCCTCTTCATATTCCTGCCAAGCGCGTGGCTGGATTTAAGGTCGGAAAAGAGTTTGCCGATGCGGTAAACAAACGCAAGTAATCGAGGGCATACCCGAAAGGGCCTGCTAATCGAACTTTCTGGAGGTCGGAGTGGGGTTACCTAGAGTAGCGGTTATAGGTTGTGGCAACTGGGGCAAAAACCTCGTACGCAACTTCCACCATCTTGGGGCCCTTGCTACGGTCTGCGATGCTGATCACCGGCGACTGGAACATGTCGCCAGAGAGCACCGCGGCGTTGCCACTACTGACGATTACGAGAGTGTCCTCAAGGACGCTTCCGTCAGCGCCATAGTGATAGCGACGCCCAGTGACACGCATTTCAACCTGGCTAAACAAGCTCTGCTGGCCGGTAAGCATGTATATGTCGAAAAGCCCCTGGCGCGTGATGTAAAGCACGCCGAGGAACTGGACGAGATAGCAACTAACGCCAATCTGGTTTTGATGGTAGGGCACTTGCTGCTCTACCATCCTGCCGTTAATTGCCTCAAAGATTTGATTGCATCGGGTGAGCTGGGTGAGCTGCTCTTCGTGCGCTCCGACCGTATGAATTTCAATCTTGGCCGTCGTGACTGGAGCGTGCTCTGGGATCTGGCGCCGCATGATATCTCGATGATGAGCTATCTGCTCGATTGTGAATCACCGGAAGTGAGCCGGGTCGGTGGCTGGGACACTCTGGGTGACGGCCTTGTGGACGTTGCCTACCTGGACCTGTCATTCCCCATCACGGTTAACGGCGAGCAAAAAATCATCCCCGGACAGGTCCGCAATTCCTGGATTGATCCCCAGAAAGTTGTGCGCTTGACCGTAAACGGCACCAAAAAGACCGCTGTTCTTAACGATACACAACAGGAAGATAAGCTGGCGCTTCACAGTCAGACGTCCGAAGGGCGGATGGTTGTTGAGTATCCCTATTATCCTGATGGCGAACCGCTGCATCTGGAATGCGAGCATTTCCTGCAGTGCGTGCTGCGTGGCGAACGCCCCCGCACGGATGCCAACAATGCCTACAACGTAGTGCGTGTGCTCTCCGATGTGGAAAAACGCCTCTCGGCCAGACCGGGAAAAAAAAGCCCGGTAGTGACGACCAGGTAATTGAGCCTGAGTAGTTGCCAATTGCCGCGCTCTGGTAACATCCCGTTAGCATTTTTCTTAACGCATGTTGCACCTGAGGTCGGCTGTGTATAATGAAGACCTGCACTGACCAAGTGCCTTCTGAATTGCGGGAGTAATTCAGTGGTAGAATGTCTCCTTGCCAAGGAGAATGTCGAGGGTTCGAACCCCTTCTCCCGCTCCATTTTCAAAGCTGCCCCCGGTGGGCAGCTTTTTTTTGCCCGTCTATCGGGTCCGGGGCTGATATATTAGATTTGGTCTGACATTGAGGTTTTTGAGCCCATGAGCGAAGAGACAGTTTCACCGGCCCCGCAAGAACCTGCCCCGCCTGAATCCGCATCAACTGAACCGGAATCCACAGAATCTGCAATGAGTGCGTCGGCCAAGGCCGAGCTCGAGGCGGCGGTGCTCAACGCTGCCAAGATAGAAGGCGATATTTCCATGCGCCGCTCCCCCTGGAAGTCAGCGGCGGCGGCTATTCGCTATGTTCAGACCGCGGCCAAAACCAGTCAATTTCAAATCCGCACCTCCGACCGCGTTACCATCATCGCCCTGCTTTTCTTCTGTCTGGCTGAGGTGCTTTCGCTTGTCTACACGCCCCTGGCCGGCTTCAGATTTCCTTTTATGTGTTGCTGCGATGTCATCCTCGGCACATGCATCCTGCTCTTTCTCGTTTACCGCGTAGGCATTCTCAGCGCGCTCAATGGCCGCCAGGCGCTCATTTGCTGGCAGATGATGATGGGCTGCATCTTTCTTGGCATCTTCCTCTGTCTCAATACAATATTTGTAATTGCCTGGCTGGTTGAAGCATTCTTCCCGCATCCGCCGCTCTATTAGTTAAGACTTGCTTTGTAATGCCAGCTCTAGCCGGTTTTGGGCTCTGGCGCGTGTTAAAATCCACTGTCTGTGTAAGCAGTTAACATCGTTATATCCGTATTTTGAGAGAGAGAAGCATGAAGGTCACCCTTGAGCGGGAAGGCAAAAACGTCGTCAAGCTGAGTTTAGAGCTTGAGTCAGACAGAGTTTCGCGGGCTTACGAGATGGCATGCCGCCAGCTCAGCCACCAGGTGCGCATCCCCGGTTTCAGACCGGGTAAGGCACCGCGCATGATTATTGAAAAAACAATCGGCGAAGAAAATATCAAGCGTGAAACGCTCGAGCGTCTCGTGCCGGAGCTTATCAATGAAGCTCTGTTCAAAGAAAACCTCGACATCATCACTGCTCCCGAGTATTCCAATTTTGAATTCAAATTGGGTCAACCTCTGAAGTTTGATGCCAAGTTTGAAGTAAGACCGGAAGTCGTTCTCGGCAATTACAAAGAAATCGAAGTCAATGTGCCCGAGGTCAATCTCCCCGCCGATGCGCTTGAAAGAGCCCTCGCCAACGTGGCCGAGACCAAGGCCGCTTTGCAGACCGTTGAAGGCAAGCCCGTCGAAATGGGCAACACTGTTGTCATCGACTTTGAATGCAAGGTAGACGGCAATGTTATCGAAGGCGGTAAGGCCGACGGTATGCTGCTGGAAGTGAAGGAAGGTTCGTTCCTGCCCGGCTTCTGCGAACAGCTCGTGGGCAAGAAGACCGGTGAAAAATTCCAGATCAAAGCGACATTCCCGGCTGATTACAGACGCAAGGAAATCGCCGGCAAGGAAGCTGAATTTGCCGTCGAACTGAAAGAAATCCGTCATAAATTTGTGCCCGAAATCGATGACGAACTGGCCAAATCAGTCGGTCACGAAAATCTCGCCGCTCTCAAGGAGTCTGTCCTGGCCGAGCTTGATGAAGTGGTCAAGCAGGAAAATGAAGCGCGCGCCCAGAGAATGGTAGTAGAGGCGGTGGCGCATCTGGCCACCGTTGATATCCCTGAATCCATGGTAGAGCGTGAAAGAGAGCTGCTCATCGGTCAGGTGCGTCGCTACATCGAACAGGGCGGACAGGCCTGGGAAGAGTTCGAAGCCACCGACGATTACAAGCAAATGAAAGAGTCCAAACTCAATGAAGCGAAGCAGAGAGTGCTGACTTCACTGGTTCTGGGCGCGGTTGTGCGCGAAGAGAAATTGACCGTCAACGACGAAGAAATGATTCCGTATCTTGCAGATCTGGCCATGCGCTATAACCTGCGTCCGGATCAGTTCGAAGAATTCGCCGGCAATGAAGAAGTGCGCAGGCAGGTGGCTGAGGAAGTATTGACCGGTAAAGTGGTCGAGCTTTTGATTGCCAAAGCCAAGATCAATTATGTGCCCGATGACGGCTGCCACGAAGATCATGATCATTCAACGCATGATCACGCCGGCCACAGTCATGAGCACGGTGAAAAAGCGGCTGTGGGTGCCAAATCCAAGGGTGAGACCAAAGGCGAAAGCAAAGCTAAAGCTGAAGGTGACACTAAAAAGGAAAAGGCCAAGAAAAAAGATTAGTCTGGACCGGAGATTTTTTCCAAAACAGGCTAAACTACTCCCCATGAGCCACCTTGATAGTTTCATTTGGAGAATATGACCATGGGCCCTGATAACGAAAGTAAGTACATTAAGACCCCGCCTTCGAGCAGACAGTTGCACGAGCTGTGGAGCATTTCTCCGTACGCCAGTCCCAATGCCGTTTATCCACCTACAGTCATTGAGACCACGGCACGCGGCGAACGCGCCTTCGATATTTTTTCGCGCCTCCTGCGTGAACGTATCGTATTCATGGGCACTGCCATCGATGACACCGTAGCCAATCTGATCGTGGCTCAGTTGCTTCTTCTTGAAGGCGAAGACCCGGAGAAAGATATACGTCTGTATATCAATTCACCCGGTGGATCCGTCACCGCCGGTCTGGCGATTTTTGACACCATGCAGCATATCCGCTCGGATGTATCAACGATATGTCTCGGCCAGGCTGCCAGCATGGGCGCCTTCCTTCTCTCGGCCGGTGCCAAAGGCAAGAGACTTTCTCTGCCGCATGCCCGCATCCTTATTCACCAACCCCTGGGTGGTGCTCAAGGTCAGGCTACCGACATTGAAATCCAGGCCCGCGAAATTCTGCGCATTAAGAGACAACTTAATGAGCTGATGGCCGAACAAACCGGTCAGACAGTTAAGACCATTGAGAAAGATACGGATCGCGACAACATCATGACTGCTGAGGAAGCCAAGGAGTACGGCCTGGTTGATTCAGTAATCACTAAACTTGATCAATCGCCGAACCTGGCCGCTGTTTAAGACAAATTGGTGCCCGGGACATGACATTGTCCCGGGCATTTAACTTTGTAGATTCTCCAGTTTGTGATTAAGTAGAACTGATGAGTTTGATTAAAAGAGGAAAAATTTAGCCTCAAGTTGAAAAGAATGTGCCGAATGTCATGATTTCAGGCACTAAGGCTGTCGCTTAAGCGTCATAATCTATTTAACGGTGTGTGTTCTAGATAGGGAAACTAAATGCCAAAGCAATCGGACAACCGACTCAAATGCTCATTTTGCGGAAAGAGTCAGGACCAGGTTAAAAAGCTAATCGCCGGACCTGGAGTCTATATCTGCGATGAATGTGTCGATCTCTGCAATGAGATCCTCGACGAAGAGCTTTTTGAAGGTGGAGCCGCCGCCCAGCCCGCAGCTGAGAGCACCGCTCCGGCGATGGTTGATATACCGAAACCCCAGGAAATCAAAGCCTATCTGGACCAGCACATAATCGGTCAGGCCACGGCCAAGAAAATCCTGTCAGTGGCTGTTTACAACCACTACAAACGCATCAGCCACAATTCAGAGCTGGCCGAACAGGTCGAAATTCAAAAATCCAATATTTTGCTGATAGGTCCCACCGGTTGCGGTAAAACGCTCCTGGCTCAGACCCTGGCCAAATTGCTCGATGTGCCCTTCGCGGTAGCTGACGCCACCACCCTGACCGAAGCCGGTTACGTTGGTGAAGACGTCGAAAACATCCTTCTGCGCCTCTATCAGGCCGCCGATTACGACATTAAGAAGGCCGAGCGCGGCATCATCTACATCGATGAAATCGACAAAATTTCGCGCAAGTCCGAAAACACAAGCATCACCAGAGATGTGTCCGGTGAAGGCGTGCAACAGGCCCTGCTCAAGATGATTGAAGGCACGCTGGCCAATGTGCCGCCCCAGGGCGGTCGCAAGCACCCGCATCAAGAATTTATCCAGATCAACACGGCCAACATTCTCTTTGTTTGCGGCGGCGCCTTCGTCGGCCTGGACAAGATTGTGGAAGCCCGCGTGTCGTCTAATCGCAACATCGGCTTCGGCTCCGAGCGTCCTCTCACCGCCTGGGAGAGAGAACAGCGCTCATCCAAGATCCTCAAGGACACCGCGCCCGATGACCTGCTCAAGTTTGGTCTGATCCCTGAATTCGTTGGACGTATGCCGGTTCTGGCCGTTCTTGAATCCCTCGATGTTGAAGCCCTTGTGCGCATCATGGTCGAGCCCAAAAACGCCATCATCAAGCAATACCAGCAACTTCTGGCCCTGGACGGAGTCGAGCTCAAATTCGACACCGACGCCATCCGCGCCATCTCCGAAGAAGCGATCAAGCGCAAAACCGGCGCCCGCGCCCTGCGCTCGATTGTGGAAGAGATTATGCTCGACATAATGTACGAAGTGCCCTCGCGCACCGACATTAAGGTCTGCCATATCACGAAGGAACTTGTTGATAAACGTTCAACTGCTGAACTTCTACAGCTTCCAAAGGCTAAACTGAAGGGTGAAATAGCCTAGACTATATAGGCTATTCAATATCCCTTCTAAAGAGGCACGGTGAAGCCCCAGTGGTAGACCTGAGCACAACGTTTTTTCCACTTATCCCCCTGCGGGATGTTGTGGTCTTCCCTCAGATGGTCACGCCCCTTTTTGTCTCCAGACAAAAATCGATTGCCGCCCTTGAGCAGTCTTTGATGCGCGACGACCGGCTGGTTGTGCTTGTTGCCCAGAAGGATGCCGAAACCGAAGAGCCCAAGCTCGACGACCTCTATCAAGTCGGCACCCTGGCCGAAGTGATGCAAATGCTCAAGCTGCCCGACGGCACTGTCAAAGTGCTGGTGGAAGGCTCGATGCGTGTGGCTCTGGACCAGGTTGAAGACGGTGCCGAGCATTTCACCGCCCAGGTAACCGAGCTGAGTGAAGTCCTGGTGGACGATGAGACCACCCGCACCCTGATCAAGATCTCGGTGGAAAAATTTGAGCAGTACGTCAAGTCCACTAAAAAAATCAATCCGGAAAGCCTCCTGGCCGTCTCCGGCATCGGTCAACCCGGCCGCCTGGCCGATATCATCGCCACCTATCTGGGCCTGACCCTGGCCGAGCGTCAGCGCAGTCTGGAAATTACCGATGCCACCGAAAGGCTGGAATACATTGGCCAGCTGCTGTCGCGCGAACTGGAACTGGCGGATCTGGAACAGCAAATCCACGACAAAGTCAGATTCAACCTGGAAAAAACGCAGCGCGAGTACTATCTGCGCGAAAAGATGCGCATCATCCAGGACGAACTCAGTGCCGAAGGCGGCGAACTGAGCGAAATCAACGAATACAAGCAAAAAATCAAAAAGTGCAAAATCACAGGCGTGGCCCTGGAAAAGGCCACCAAAGAACTGTCGCGCCTGGAAAAAATGATGCCGCAAAGCGCTGAAGCGGCGGTCATTCGTACCTATCTCGATGTGCTGGTTTCGCTGCCCTGGGGCAAGCGCTCCAAGGAAGTAATTGACCTGCGCCGGGCTGATGCCATCCTGGCCGAAGACCATTACGGTCTGGAAAAAGTAAAAGAACGCATCCTCGAGTATCTGGCCGTGCGCAAGCTGGCCAAAGAGCCGACCGGCACGATTCTCTGCCTGGTTGGCCCGCCCGGCGTGGGCAAGACCAGTCTGGTCAAATCCATCGCCAAAGCCATGAACCGCCAGTTTTCGCGCATCTCGCTCGGCGGCGTCAGCGATGAGGCCGAAATCCGCGGTCACCGCCGCACGTACATCGGTGCTATGCCAGGGCGCATTATTCAGGCCCTGAAGCAATCGGGCACCAAAAATCCGGTTATTTTGTTGGACGAAATTGAAAAAATGTCGCGCTCCTATCAAGGCGATCCGATGGCCGCCATGCTGGAAGTGCTCGATCCCGACCAGAATGACAATTTTACCGACCACTATCTGGACGCGCCCTTTTCGCTCTCCGAAGTCGTATTTGTAGCGACGGCCAATACTCTGGACCACGTCCCCAGGCCGCTTCACGACAGGCTGGAAATCATTCCCATCTCCGGCTACACCGAAGAAGAAAAAGTGGCCATCGCCGAAAATCACATCGTTCCCAAAACGCTGCGCAAGCACGGGCTGAGCGGCAAGCAGTTGAAGCTGAACTCGCCTACTCTGCGTAAAATTATTCAAGAATACACACGCGAAGCCGGCGTCAGAGGCCTGGAACGCAGTATCGCCAGCATCTGTCGCAAAGTTGCTTCGCAGGTCGTTAAAGAAGAAGTTGAGTCCGTGAAGATGCAACCGAATATGGTGGCGAAATTTTTAGGGCCGCCGCGAGTTGTCAGAGAAAATGAAGTCAAAGGACCGCAGGTCGGCATCGTCACCGGGCTTGCCTGGACCGAAACCGGCGGTGAAACGCTCTCAATTGAAGTGAACACCATGCCCGGCAAAGGCAATCTGCAATTGACCGGACAACTGGGCGACATCATGAAAGAGTCTGCCCAGGCTGCATTCAGTTATTTGCGCAGCCATGCCGAAAGTCTGGGCATCGATCCTAATTTTCAGGAAACGCAGGATATCCACGTGCATATCCCCGAAGGCGCGACGCCTAAAGACGGTCCTTCCGCCGGTGTGGCCATGTGCTGCGCCCTGGTTTCGGCCATCTCCAAACGGCCTGCCCGCGGCAATCTAGCCATGACCGGTGAAATTACACTGCGCGGTCGCATCATCGGCATCGGCGGTTTGAAAGAAAAAGTTCTGGCGGCGTTGCGGGCCGGTATAAAGACCGTGATTTTCCCGAGAGCCAATGAGAAAGACCTTATCGACATTCCAGACTATGTGAAAGAGAAAGTTGAACTAATTCCGGTCTCGCATCTGGATGAAGTATTTGCGCTTGTGTTTAAAGACAGCGCCAAGAAGCGCCCTCCTGCCGGTAAGAGTCGTCCGACCATAGCCGGTGGCCGACGCACAGCCATGGGCCGCCGCGACTAGTTGTTTGTGTAAACCCCAACCGATATCGGTTGAGGTATTCAAGTTGGTAAACCCCAACCGATATCGGTTGAGCTATTCAAGTTGGACAGGCCCAACCGATATCGGTTCAGGTATCCAAGGTGCAAAACCCGAACCGATATCGGTTTAGGTTTTGGATTTGCCTATGCGATTTTCGGCTAGTAAGCAGGGCGTGCTAGTAAGCAGGACGATTGCGTTAAACGTCGGCGAGGATAAGTTGAGCAACCTGGCGAGCCTGGCTGGAGGCCGCAAGTCTCAGGGCCAGCTCTTTGTGCAGGAATTCCATCTGACTGAGCGGATTGCCGGGTTCGTTCATGAGGGCGTTGAGCACGGTCCGTTGAAGAGCCAGGTCGTTGAGGAAAATTTTGCCGAAGGTTTTGGCACTTTCCCCACCTTTTTGAAAGAAGGCAAGGACCTTCTGAACGTGAGAAATGTGGCTTTCGCAAGCAACTTCAAGCATGGTCGGGGCCAGTTTGCTCACGTCGAAGCCCTCGATTACTGTGGGAGCCTCTGTGGCTGTCCGTTCGGTGAGCAATTGCGGCGGGGCGGCGTCAAACTCCTGGTTTGTCTCCGCTTCGACATCCGCAACCTTCGTTGTCGGCTGTTCGACTTTGCTTTTGACCGAAGCCGGGACATCGTAATAAGGGGTATTGATCCAGCTCAGGATGGTCGGTTTCAGAAAGCTGCTGGGCTTGGCCTGGGGGATTACCGCTGCGGGGTCAATGGTGCTGCTCATCTCAAATTCTCCGACGAAATCTTGGGGGTGCGTTTCGGTATGGGAAAAATACGAAAAAAGACGTGAAACACTCGTGAAATTATTAAATCGCACTCAGATTCCTTAAAATTGCCGCCTCTATGGTCAATCCGGGGCCAAAGGCGAGTGCCACGACCGGGCCATTGCCCGGAGCACCGTAGCGACCCTCCAGCAGCTCTTTGAGAATGAAGAGGATGGTGGGCGAGGACATGTTTCCCAGGCGCCTGAGGACCTGCCTCGAGGGGATGAGGCAGCTGGCGTCCAGGTTCAGGGCCCGTTCTACGGCGTCCAGAATTTTGGGGCCGCCCGGGTGGATGGCCCAGGCCGCAACTTCTTCGATGGCTGTGCCGTGGCTGTTCAGGAAAGTCGTCAGCCAATCTTTCAAATGACGCTCTATAAGGGAAGGGACTTTCGGGCTGAGGGTCATCTTGAAACCTTTGTCGCCGATTTCCCAGGTCATGGCCGCTTCGGTGTCTTCTATAAGATGCGAGCCGGAAGCAATGACCGCCATGCCGGCAGCCTCTTCGCTGACCGGGCTGAGGACCGTGGCCGCCGCCCCATCGGCGAAGAGGGCGTTGGCTAATATGTCGTCGGATTTGAATCCATATTGGAAGTGCAGAGAACAGAGTTCGGCCGCGACCAGTAAGGAAGGCTTGCCGCTTGTCTGAGCCAGCGATGTGGCTACCCTGAGGCCGTTCAAAGCGCCGTGGCAGCCCATGAAGCCTACGTTGGTGCGACTGACGCCGCGCGGCAGGGCCACGCTTTTGATTATTTGCGTGTCGATGCCCGGGGAAAAGAAGCCGGTGCAGGAGACGGTGACCAGGTTGCCGATAGCATCGGGCGCGAGTTTGGCCTGGGCCAGAGCGGCAGCCGTGGCCTCGATTGCCAGTGGGGCGGCTTTCGCTTTGTAGATGGCCATGCGTTCTGCTGTCGTTGGCTCCGCGGTGGCTGTGTAGGTAGCGTCCGTGCGTGAGAGGCTGAGGACGGTACGTCTTTTTTCAATCGTCGTCCTGCGGTAGAGGCTGCGCAAAATGCGCTCATCGTCAGTGTTTTGACAGTTAAACTGCCGCGCCATTTGCAGTGCGTCCACTTGCGCCAGTTCACTTGTGGGCAGCGCCGTTGCAATAGAAGTGATTTTTACTTTTGTCATCGTCTTATAGAGCCTTCGGGCTGCGTTGATAGTATTTGCGACAGCCCCGGAATTTTTACCAGCACGCTGTCTATTAATCGGTTCGTCAGTTCGCTTGTGCGCAGGAGTGCGCCCAGCTGGCGGCTTGTTTGCTGGCCGCCGGCCAGGTGTTGTTTGTGATCCTTTTGCCAGAGCGAAACCAGCCGATCCTCCCATTTCACCGTTGCGGCCAGGATATGTGGCACCGCCAGCAGTGCACTGTTGATGGCCCAGCCGATGCCTTCGCCGGTGAATGGTTCGCCGTAAGAAGCGGCATCTCCGATCACGAATAATCGCCTGGCGCCCAGCGTTTTGCGCTTTCTGGTAAATGGTGCGGTGCCAAGCCAGTGACCGCTATCCAGTTGCTCCGGATACTCTAAGTTGCAACTTTCGAGAATTTTTCTCGCCGCGGCCTGGGGGCTGCCGCAGGCGCGGACGAAATCGAGGTCAAAAGCGGCGCCGAGGTCGATTTTTTCGTCTTCCAGTCTGACGATTCCAACGTAGCCGCTTTTATGGACGGCCATGTAAATGGTGCCGTTTTGATACAGCGTAGGCGAGACCTCGCGACCGTCGATGACAGTGCCGGCACCGATTCTGGAGCCGCGGGCGATTACCGGCGCGAGCCGGCGCCCTTCTTCACCGCTGAGTTGTGCCAGGGACTGTCCGTTGATGCCGTCGGCTATGACTGCGCAGTCGGCTCTGACCGTTTTGAGAGCATCACTTCCAATTGTCAGTGTCACTGTTCGATAATCGGCGTTTTCCGAAGGCAGGACCGAGGCCGAACAGGCCGGTATAAAGACGGCTCCGGCAGCCTGCGCGCGCTTGACAATGGCCCAATCGAGAAGTTCTCTCGAGACGGACCGACCCGTGCGCAGGGGCAGAGTTGTGGCACCGCCGGCGGTGCATAGCTTTATGTTTTTTATAGCCGGAGTATCGATGTTTTTTCCGGGGGCGCCTGCATCGAGTAAATCGGTCAGGTCCGCCCGTTCGCTCAGCCCCGCTCTCTGCAAGGCTTCGATGGTTTTGTGACTGAGGCAGGAGCCGCAGACTTTTGCGCGGGGGAAAGTGGCTCTGTCCACGAGCAGGACTTTTTTCCCGCTTTTAGCCAGCAGAAAGGCACAGGTCGCTCCGGCCGGACCGGCCCCGATGATCACTACCTGCCAGTGCTGGTCAATGTCCGTCATCTCTGTTCGCCCCGCTGCCAGGAAAGCAGCATGCGGCAGGGGAAGTGCCGCTCCACGGTCGCTTCTTTCAGGCCGGCGGCCTGTGCCATTTGCAGCATTTCGGTGGTTGTAAAAGCCGCCCCACCGAAGCCGGCCCGTCGTGCTGCACCACTTTTGATGTTGTCACCAGTTTGGTCGCCAGTGTGACGCTCCAGAGGCTGAGGGGGTGTCTTTCAAGATCGTTGACGAGGATAAGTTTCCCGGCACTGGCTGCCATTTTCGCAAGCAACGCTTGAATATCCGGAGGATCAAGATGGTGCGTAAAGAGCGAGGTCATGATCACGTCAAAACCCGCCGGCAGTTCTTCGCCAAGCACGTCCAGCCGGCTGAAGCTGCAGCTCTTTTGCAATTGTGACGGCATTGAGAGTCCGGATTTGCCGCAAAAATCTTGCCACTTGCTCGTCGCGTATTCAACGGCCAGGGGACTGACGTCGACGCCGAGGATTTGCACCGCTTGTTTTTTGCTGTGAAAGTAGCTGCTCAGAGCCATGGCCAGATCGCCGCCGCCGCAGGCCAGATCCAGCACCCTCAGCGGGTTTCCTGCTGGGGCTGTGAGCAGTAAATTTTCTATTGGTCGAGCGACGATTTGTTTGCTGTTGCTGATTGCGTTGAGACGTTCCAGCCCGGCCAGCGCTTGTCTGTGCAGATCGCTGTCCAGTTGCGGATCATCCATGATTTCGGGGACGCGCTGTCTGACTAGCATTTTTACCAGGAGTTCAAAAGTCCAACAGTACGATAATTTCTGCGGGTCGGATAATAACCAGGGTGATTTATTGTAGTGCTTGTTCCAAAGATTGAGTAAATCTCAGAATCCTGGCGCCTGTCGGCCCCCTTCCTTTGTATCTAAAGAAGCCCGGGAATCTTGCAGCAGATAGAGGCCCGGGATTTTGTGCGGGAAAAAGTCAGAAATGACGGCCCTGTCAAGAGGCTCTAAATACGGACAGAATCCTAAATAACGGCTCCTTCTTGAATTTTTGTTGCTATCATTTTGTGACCTGAGCAATCGCGCTTCAGGAAGGGGATTCCGGACTTTTGCGGAACACTTTTTTGTCGCGATCGGGAGCTCTGGACACTGGACCATCCTTGGTCTTATCCACTGACAGTGGAGACCGCGCGGCGGTTAAATTCAAGGTTAAAGGAGTTCTCGATGGTAATGGCTGAAACTAAAAACAAAAACCTGGCGTATCTGCAAATGGATGACAAATTCGTCAATCCTGTGCTTGCGAGAAGCGCTCGTATCGTGGCGGAGAGAGCCAGCGGCTCCTACATCTACGACATGAACGGCGACGCCTATCTCGATTTTGCCTGCGGCATCGCAGTCACAAGTGTTGGGCACTGCCATCCTAAAGTTGTTGCCGCTGTGCAAAAGCAGGTTGGTGAGCTGATGCACACATCGGTCGTCACTCACAACAAGCCCTATATCGAACTGGCCAAAAAGCTGGTCGAAATTGCACCTTTCAAAAGTCTCGACAGTGTTTTCCTGACAAACTCCGGTGCTGAATGCGTCGAAGGCGCAATCAAGATGGCCCGCTATGTCACCGGCCGTCCCTGCGTTATCAACTTCCGTGGTTCTTTCCACGGCCGGACGATTTTCACAACTGCGCTGACTACATCCAAGCTTTATTACCGTGAAAAATACGAGCCCCTGCCGGGTTCGATCCATACCGTTCCCTTTCCTTATGAGTACCGCTCGCACTTCCGCGGCGACCCCAAAAAAGTCGTGGACGAAGCGCTCAAAGAACTGGACACACTGTTCCATCAGATTGTTCATCCTGAACAGGTCGCGGCCATCATCATTGAACCGATCCAGGGCGAAGGCGGTTATGTCGCTCCCCCTCCCGGTTTCCTCCCGGCTTTGAGAAAAATCGCCGACGAGCACGGCATCCTTCTCATCATCGACGAAGTGCAGTCAGGTTTTGCCCGCACCGGTCAGATGTTTGCTTGCCAGCACGAAAATGTCGAGCCCGACATCATGCTCATGGCCAAGGCAATCGCCGGCGGCATGCCGCTTGCAGCTTTCATCTCCAGAAGCGAACTTACGCACAAATGGCCGGCCGGCCGTCACGGCAGCACCTTCGGGGGCAATCCCGTTTCCTGTGCCGCAGCGCTTGCCACCCTCGAAGTAATCGAGGAAGAAAAGCTCTGTGAGCGCGCCGAGAAGCTGGGCAATATGATCATGACCAGACTGAAGAAATTTGCCGAAAAGAATAAACATGTAGGCGAAATTCGCGGCCGCGGTTTGATGATCGGCATTGAATTCAATGATGAGCACGGCAATCCCAGCAAAAAGATTGCCGACGCAGTGGCCGAGAAATGTCTCGAACACAAGATGATCGTTTTAACCTGCGGTTACGCCGGTCAGGTTATTCGCTTGATTCCGCCTCTCACTATGTCCGATGCCGAGGCCGAAAAAGGCATGGAAATCCTTGAAAAATGTATGACACTCTAAGTAGCCCAAGTGAGGACCAGTTCAAATGAGTACAACCACCAAAGCACCCGAGACCTCCTCTACGAAGGCGGACAAGCCGCAGACTTACGGCAACTATATAAATGGTCGCCAGGTCAAGTCTAAGTCGGGCGAAACATTCGATTCATTCAACCCCGCCAACAAAAACGAAATCATCGGTCACTTCGCTTCTTCTTCACCGGAAGACGTGAAAATGGCTATTGATGCCGCTGAAAAGGCATTCCACGGCTGGAAGCACACCCCCGCTCCGCACCGCGCTGAGATCATTCTCAAGGCCGCGCACCTGCTCGAAACCCGCAAGGAAGAGCTGGCCCGCACCATGACCCGTGAAATGGGCAAGGTTTTGAAAGAAGCTCGCGGTGATGTGCAGGAAGCAATCGATATGGCCAAGTACATCGCCGGCGAAGGTCGCCGCCTTGTCGGTCAGACCGTGCCCAGCGAATTGCCCATGAAGTTTGCCATGTCGGTGAGACAGCCCCTCGGTATCGTCGGCTTGATCACCCCCTGGAATTTCCCCATCGCCATTCCTTCCTGGAAGATCCTTCCGGCGCTCGTTGCCGGCAACACAATCGTCATCAAGCCCGCTTCGGACACCCCGCTGTGCGCCCTGATGTTTGTTGAAATCCTGAACGAAGCCGGCTTGCCTCCGGGCGTTCTCAACCTGGTTACCGGTTCCGGCAGCAAAGTCGGCAACGCCATCGTTGAAGATCCCCGCGTGCAGGCTATCTCCCTCACCGGCTCCAATGAAGTCGGCCGCCATGTGGCCGGTCGTTGCGGTCAGTTGATGAAGAAAGTATCCTGCGAACTGGGCGGCAAAAATGCCATCTGCGTTATGGACGATGCCGACATTGACCTGGCTCTTGAAGGTGCTCTCTGGGGCGCTTTCGGTACCGCCGGACAGCGTTGCACCGCAGCCAGCCGCGTGATTGTGCACAAAGCTCGCTACGAAGAATTCTGCGAAAAATTCAAAAAGATGACCTCCGCCCTCAAGCTCGGCAACGGCCTGCATGAAGGTGTTGAAGTCGGACCGGTTGTGAACAAAGCCCAGCTGGAATCGGTTCACGAATATGTTGAAATCGGCAAAAAAGAAGGAGCCAAGCTCCTTTGCGGCGGCAACATTCTGAGCGAAGGCGAATTCGCCAACGGTTTCTTCCACGAGCCCACAGTCTTCTGTGATGTAAAACCGGACATGCGCATTGCCCAGGAAGAAATCTTCGGACCAGTGACGGCGATTATTCCTGTCAACGATTTTGATGAGGCCATCGCTGTTGCCAACGGCACACAGTTTGGTCTGTCGCTTTCGATGTACACCCGCGATATCAACCGCGCTTTCAGAGCTATCGAAGATCTGGAATCCGGCATCGTTTATATCAACGCTCCGACAATCGGTGCTGAAATTCAGCTTCCTTTCGGCGGCGTTAAACAAACCGGTAACGGCCACCGCGAAGCCGGCACCTCTGCGATTGATCAATTTACTGAATGGAAATCGGTATACATCGACTACTCCGGTAGATTGCAAAAAGCGCAAATCGACACCGACGATCTTGTCGGCAAAGAGTAAGAGAAGAGCAGACAGGCTTCTGAAGCAGTGATTGATTTAAACAGTTGATTGAAACAATTGAGTAATTGGAGAAATAGTTATGGATTTTGATTTCACACCCGAACAAATTGCAATGCGCAAGCACATGCGTGAATTCGCTGAGCGCGAAATCGCTCCCAAAGCCAAAATGAACGACCGCGAATGCAAATTTGACTGGGATATCGCCAAGAAGATTTTCAAAGAAGGCTTCCTTGGTTGCCCCGTGCCGGAAAAGTACGGCGGCCTTGGCATGGACTACATCGCTTACGGTCTTATGACCGAAGAAGTTAACCGTGTTTGCTCCTCCACCCGCACTCTCTTCTCGGTGCAGACTTCACTGGTTGCTCTGACCATTTTGAAATGGGGTACAGAAGAGCAGAAACAGTTCTATCTGCCCAAGATGTGCAGTGGCGAATTCCTCGGCTGCTACGGTTTGACCGAGCCTGATGCCGGCTCCGATGCCGGTAATCAGCAGACCCGTGCTGTCAAAGACGGTGACGACTACATCCTCACCGGCTCCAAGATCTGGATCTCCTGCGGTACCATCGCTCACTATGCCTTGATATTCGCAACCATTGATCCGGCCCTCAAGCACAAAGGCATCTGCTGCTTCATCGTCGACACCAAGTCCAAGGGCTTCGAAGCTCAGGCCATCCACGGTAAGCTCGGCTTGAGAGCTTCCGATACCGCCAGCTTGTTCCTCGATCAGGTACGCGTACCTAAAGAGAACATGCTCGGCCAGGTTGGCGAAGGTTTCAAAATCGCCATGTCCGCCCTCGACAACGGCCGCTTCTCGGTCGCTGCCGGTGCCATCGGCGTCGTCCAGGGCTGTATCGACGAGTGCGTCAAATACGCCATGCAACGCAAGACCTTCGGAGTGCCCATCGGTGAGCACCAGCAAGTGCAAGCCATGATCGCCGACATGGTCGCCGATTGTGAAGCCGGTCGTCTTCTCTATTTGAGAGCCGCCCATCTGAAAAATAAAGGCGTGCGTAACTCGCGCGAAACTTCCATCGCCAAACTCTTCTGCGGCGAAGCTGCCAACAAGCATGCTCATAACGCCGTCCAGATTTTCGGTGGTTATGGTTTCTCGGATGAGTATCCGGTCGAGCGTTATTTCCGTGATGCCAAGGTTCTCAATATCTACGAAGGCACCCGCGAAATTCAGCGCCTGATCATTGGCCAGGATGCCCTTGGCATTCGTTACGCTAATGGCAAGCCCA
>JAFEAV010000033.1 GCA_018266215.1 Cyanobacteria bacterium SZAS LIN-3
AGTCGTTGACCCCAAGCTGGCGGTTTTGCAAGTGGCCGACTATCAACAGGCCGTTCTGGGTGCGGCCCAAACTGCCTTGCGCGACATCATCGGTCGCAGCGATCTGGCCCATGTGCTCTCAGACCGAGCCGGCCTCGATTCAAGCATGACTGCCGTGCTCGATGCGCAGACCGAGCCCTGGGGGGTGAAAGTAATATCGGTGCAGATGCGCGATATTAAAATCCCCGATGCCCTGCAGGACGCGATGAGCCGTGTGGCGCAGGCGGCCAGGGAAAGCCAGGCCCGTGTGCTGCTGGGCGACTCTGAAATGGCCATTGCTCAGCGCTTCGCCGACGCCGGTAAAGTCTATGAGCAAAATCCGATGGCTGTACATTTGCGTGGCATGAATATGCTTTATGAAGTAATGAAAGCGGGCGGCACATCGACCGTGATAGTGCCATCATCGGCGGTGCAGAGTATGAGCTTTGGTGGACTGGCCGGGGCTGTCGCCGTGGCGGACCAGGCCGGAATGTCTCAGTCGGGGCAAGCATGAGGCGGTTTTTGCCGGTGGCGATTGCGGCTTTGGTTCTGGGGTTCTGCGCCCTGGCGCCCGCGGTCGCCGCCGGTAATCAGAGCCTCGAGTCGGTCTACAAGGAGCCTCTTCTTCTTCCGCCGGCCAGTTGCCGCCCGGCCGCGGCGGTGCGCGGGGTCTTGTTTGGTAAGCCCTTTGTCGCTGACGAAGCCTACATCAATAGCTGTACGCTTATCCTCAAGCAGAAGCATAAAATCTACAATCGTCTGGTTCTGAATTTTCTCGCCCTGGGGACTCCTCTGCCCGGCCAGGAATTTTTCAGCAGGGGGAAAGTACAGCCCGGGGTAGAAGTTTTTCAGCGACTGAAGAACGGCGAAAAAATGAACGGCCGTATTTTTGAAGGTGGGGTGAAACCTTCTGCTTATGCGCTTCATGTTAGGTTTGGGGGCCGCGCTAAATGTCCCGGACGAGATACGGTACCCGGAAGCATCGCTCTGCGCTTCGCCGGTGGTGATTATGTGGTCGGGACCTTTGTGGCCAGACAGTCGTCCCGAATCATCTGGGACGATGAGACCGTTGTGCCCTGAGCAAGAAATTTTCAAATTCCACGAAAATGTCACGCTTACGTCACAGGTCTGACATTCGGTGGCGCTAGTATGCAATCAAGGTTAATTCCCCCCGATCTCCCCCCATTTCTTAACCGAGAGAGCAATTACCATGATTACAGACGCGCATTCAGGCAGACTGGAAAGGCAACCCGAAGTCCATAACGCCGGTCAGGACGACGGCTTGCAAAACTATCGTCTGGGCACCGAAGTGCGCATGACCAATCTGATCTTCAATACCGCCGACGCCCATCTCCCCAAGATGCTCATCGCCGACAATCAGGGCGAGGCGCCCTTCAACCCCAACAATCTGCCCGGCAAGTACGATCAGAAAGACATCGACTATGCCACCCGGGTCTTCGGCCATGACCGCGCCCGTGCTCTGGAATCGGCCGGCCCCCAGGCTTTGCACGATATGATGAACGCTCTGCAGCACGCTCCGGCGGAACAGGCCCAGAATCTGAAGGGCATCTTTGAAAAGAATGCCGATGCCGTGATCAAGTTTGAGCATGATCATCCCAAGCTGCATCAGCAAAAGATCTAGTCTGATTGTTTTAAGCCGCTATTCGTGCCAGTTGATCAACTGCACCGGTATGGCGGCGCCCTCGGGTAAAAACTCAAGGTCGCTGGCGAAAAGCATGAGACAGTCGGCCTGAGCCAGGCCCGTCAGCATGTGTGATTCCTGGCCGGATGTGGCCTGGGCGACAAGGGCACCCTCCTCGCCGCTCTCCAGCGTGCCCCGGACAAAATCCAGACGCCCGGCTTTTTTCTTGAGATTGCGTTTCAGTCTGGCGGTGGTGATGCGCTGTTCTTGTTCGCTAAGTCCCTGCATGATTTTCAGTGCCGGTTTGACAAAGAGATTGAAAGTGACGAGGGCCGACACCGGATTGCCCGGCAGGCCAAAAATCAGTTTTGAAACCGCGCCCGCGTTTTGCCCTTCGATGGTGCCGAAATAAACAGGTTTGCCCGGTTTGATGGCGATGCGCCAGAAGACTGTCTGTACATTTAGGCTTTCGAAGGTGCCTTTGACAAAATCGCGTTCGCCCACCGACACTCCGCCAATGGAAATAATCACGTCGAAGTTTTCCAGCGCGTTTTGCAAAACGGAACGGGTCTCTTCCTCGTCGTCTCGGGTGTGAAAGGTGGAAACGTTCTTCAGGCCCAGGGCTCGCAAAGCAGCCAGCAGCGCCGGGGAATTGGAATTGTAAATCTGGCTGCCGCTCAAAGGCGTGCCCGGATCGACAAGCTCGTCACCGGTGGCGATAACGGCCACTGATGGTTGTTTGAAAACATCGACATCAGTCTGCCCCAGGGTGGCCAGAAGACCCACGATAGGCGGCGAGATCAGCATGCCCGGCCCCAGTACCTGCGAGCCTTCTTCAATTTCTTCTCCGCGCATGCGGATGTTTTCGCCTATGCGAGTGCCTGTTGCTACGGTCACAGTGGCGCTTCCGTCCTCGTCCGACAGGCGGCAATATTCTTTCATCACAACCGCTTCGACGCTGTCGGGCACCGGCGCTCCGGTCAATATGCGCAAGCATTCGCCCGGTTTGAGGTCGTCGCCCTCAGTTCCGCCGGCGGCTATCTGCCCCTTGAGTTTGAGTGTAACCGGCGTGTCGGCCCCGGCTCCCAGCAGGTCTTCAACCAGTACACCGTAGCCGTCCACAGCCGAATTGTTAAAGCGCGGCAGGTCAAAACCGGCGGTAATCGCCCCGGCCAGCACCCGGCCAAAGGCATCCGCCAGAGCCACTTTTTCCACCTGCCGACTGCAGCGGGCGCTGGCTTGCAGGACTTGACTCAGGGCTTGCTCGTAGGTAAGCATCTTTAGATAGGGCTGTGTTTGCTGTTGGCCGACTTGTCGTTGTGGCTGTTTTCGCCGTGGCCGTGCGCGTGTCCGCCGCCTTCAATCATGGCAAAGGCATGGGTGATAGCGGGGAATATGGCGGTCAGTCCGTCTTCGACGGCGGTCATGGCGCCGGGCAGGCTTATGATGATTGTCTTGTGACGCACGCCGGCGACGCCACGGCTAAGCATGGCAAACATATTGCGTTCCTGCCCGTATTTGCGAATGGCTTCAGCAACGCCGGGCAACTCGCGCTCGATCAGACGATTGAGCGCTTCCGGGGTATTGTCTCGGGGACTGATGCCGGTACCACCGGTGGTGATGAGTAAATTCACTTGCAGATCGTCGCAGCAGCGTCTGACCGCCGGTACGATTGCAGATTCGTCGTCGGGATGGACAGAATATTCGACGATTTCAAATCCCGCTTCGGTGAGGAAATCAACGATAAGCTTGCCCGAGGAATCTTCGCTCTTCTTTTTTGCGGCCGTGTCGGACATGACCAGGACAGCCGCTTTTAGCTTGCGGCCCGATGCCGCTTCCAGTGGCGCATGGACAAAATCCGATTTGCCGCCCTTCTTGCTGATTAAAGTGACGCTTTCAATTTGCATCAATTCATCCACCATCTTGGCCATATCATAGATGGTCAAAGCTGCTACCGAGGCGGCTGTAAGAGCTTCCATTTCAACGCCGGTTTTGTACACGGCTTTGACGGTGGTTTCAATTTCAATCGAATCTTCGTCCAGGTGAAATTCCACGCCGACAAATTCCACCGGAATTGGATGGCAATAAGGAATGATCGAGCTGGTGTTCTTTGCCGCTTGAATAGCAGCGACTTTAGCTACCGAGAGCGGGTTTCCTTTAGGCAGTGTATTGGTGCGAATCTGTTCGATCGTACCCGGGCTGACTCTGAGGACGGCTTTGGCCACGGCTTCTCTAAGCGTGCTCACCTTGTGTGATACGTCGCGCATGGCTTGCTTTTATCCTCCTATTTGGATCATCGCTCGATTGTCTTGTGCTGCAATTTCTTCCGCCGGCGGATGAGCTTCAGGCTTCATCTTGAGCGAGTTGAGAATCATACCTTGAAGTTGCGCATCTGTGGCCCCCTGCCTCATGGCATCGCGAAGATTTGTTTCCGCGGGGTAGAACAGGCAGGACTTGATGGAGCCGTCCGCCGTCAGGCGCAGGCGGTTACAGGTGCCGCAAAAGCTGTCGGACATGGAGGAAATGAAGCTGACCGAGCCCCGGCCACCTTCGATGGCATAGTCCTTGCCCACCGCCGAGGGGTCGTCTTCCATTTTTCTCAGGCTGTAGCGGCTCTCGATTGTGCCGAGCATTTCTTTGTATGTGACTACTTTTTCATTTGTCCACTGATTGTCCTTGAAGGGCATGTACTCAATGAAGCGGACATTGACCGGGTGCTTAAAAGCGAAGTCGGCAAAGTCCATGATCTCGTCGCAATTGACCCCGGCCATCACGACCATGTTGATTTTGACGCTTTTGAAATCCTGAGCCAGAGCGGCGTTGATGCCGTCCATGACGACATGGAAGAGGCTTTCATCCTGGCGAGTAATCTGACTGAAGCGCTCGGACTTGAAGGTGTCGAGTGAGATATTCAAATGTGTCATGCCGCTGCGGCGAAGCTGCTCGGCGTTGGGCGCAAGCAGGGTGGCGTTGGTGGTCATGGCCAGGGTCTCCAACCCCTCGATGCTGCCCAGCTTCTGCACCAGATCGAGCAGATCGCGACGCACCATGGGTTCGCCGCCGGTGAGGCGGATTTTGTTTATGCCCATTGAAACAAAAATCTCAGCCAGACGCTGGATCTCTTCAAAGGTCGTCAGCTCCTGCTTTTTCTTCCAGACCAGGCCTTCCTGCGGCATGCAGTAGGTGCAGCGCAGATTGCAGCGGTCGGTGACCGAAATGCGCAGATAACTGTGCTTGCGGCCGAAGCTGTCGATTAAGGTGTTGGTGATTGGTGCGGTCATGGGCACACTTTTTCTTTGTCTGCGCGCGCATGCTCGGAGTGGCTGCAATTGACCCAGGCGGAGCTGTCATCGCAGTAAAATTCTTTTTTCCAGACCGGCAGTCGTTTTTTTGTTTCGTCGATAATGTAGCGAGAGGCAAGATAAGCCTGATCGCGGTGCGCCGCTGAAACGCCGACAAATACTGCCGCTTCACCAATTTGCAAAAGACCTGTGCGATGCACCAGGACACATTTTATGACCTGGAAGCGTTCTTTGACTTCGGCAAATATGCGCTTTGCCTCGGCCTCCGCCAGCGAATCGCAGGCCTCGTAGCTGAGCGCGCTTACTGCTTTGCCTTCATTGTGATTGCGCACAACACCCTCAAAGGTGAGCAGGGCTCCCGCCTGATCATCCTTGAGGCACTCTTTCAGCGCCTGCGTATCGATTGCTTTCTCGGTAAGCTCAAACATCGCGCGCAGTTTCCTGCTCAGCCTCCTGCCACCGGGGGCACAAAAATAATTACGTTCTGATCCTGTATTTTCCAGTCGAAGTCTACAAAGTCATCGCCCACAGCTACTCTCAGCTGGTCTATACCGAGGGCAAAATGATGGCGCGCCTGAAGTTCCTGGTAGAGATCGCGCAGAGTAGCGGCCGAAGTTTCGATCGTCTCCTCGGACAGACCGCGCTCTTCTTTCAGCAGGGCAAAATAGCGCACCTTGACTGACTTTGATGTATCGGCTTTCGCCACCATGGATTTAACCCTCGGCCTGCAGTTGAAGCACCTCGGTGCAGGCAGGTAATTATATACTCTATCGATATTGATGAGGGGCTCGGGCGGAGGAATGATGACAAACGGCACAAACTATGGCGGCTGGCGCTCGCCCATAACCGCTTCGATGGTGGCCGCCGGGGCCCTGCGCCTGAGTCAGCCTTACTACGACAGGGGCGAGGGGGGAGCGCTTTATTACCTTGAGGGCAGACCGGCCGAGGCCGGCCGCCAGGTCCTGGTGAAGCGCCCCGGGGCCGCCGGCCCACTGACGCCCGGTGCTCCGCTGGAAGATGTCACCCCGGCGCCGGTTTCGGTCCGCACCCTTGTCCATGAATATGGCGGCGGCGCCTATACGGTCAGCCGGGGTACGGTTTTTTATTCCAATTACGCCGACCAGCGGGTCTACATCGCCCCGCCCGCCAGTGCGGCCGTGCCGCTGAGCGTGGAGGGGCCCTACCGCTTTGCCGATTATTTCGTCGACCACAGCCGCCAGCGGTTGCTGGCCGTGATGGAGGATCACAGCCGGGTCAAGAGCGGCGAGGCCGCGGAGCCGGAAAATTCCATCGTGGCGCTGTCCTTTGCCGGATTTGGCGGTGGGGGCGTGGTTGCCGACCGGCCCTCGGAACCGGTCAAGTTGTGCTCCGGTTTTGATTTCTACGGCTTCCCCCGGCTCAGCCCGGACGGCAGCCGTCTGGCTTACATCCGCTGGAATCACCCCAATTTGCCCTGGGATGACTCGGAGCTGGTTGTAGCCGATCTGGATCAAAGTGGTCAGCCGGTTAATGAAAGGGTGGTGGCCGGGGGCAAAGATTGCTCGGTCTTTCAACCTGAGTGGGGACCCGACGGCACCCTCTATTTTGTCTGCGACAGCAGCGGCTTCTGGAATCTTTATGCCGTGCGCGACTGGCAATCCTTGCAGGTCGAGACTCTGATCCCGAGAGTCTTTGCCGAGTGTGAATTTGGCCAGCCGATGTGGGTTTTTGGTCAGTCTACCTATGTGGTGGCCAGTGAGAAACTGATCATCTGCGCCGTCAATCGCCGGGGCCTCTGGCACCTGGCGCGGCTGGAGCTGGATTTTGAGGGCGGTCACAAGCTTCTGGAAATCCTCTCGCCTTATACGGATTTTTCCTACCTGACCCTGGGCGATAATTGTGTCGCTATGCTGGCCGGTTCCGCCGACCGGCCATCGGCCGTGGTCGAATACGACTGGGCTTCGCGCAGCTTCACGACCATTAAGAGCTCGGCTGCCGAGGTGCCGCCGACCGGCTATCTCTCCAAACCTGAAGTGATTGAATTCCCCACAACCGGCGACCGGACTGCTTTTGCTTTCTATTATCCGCCCACTAATCGTGACTATCCCGACCCCGATGCCGACGGCCAGCTGCCACCACTACTGGTGAAGTGTCATGGTGGTCCGACCGGGGCGGCTTCCAGTGTGCTCTCGCTCGGTTTGCAATTCTGGACATCGCGCGGCTTTGCCGTGGTTGATGTTAACTATGGCGGTAGCACCGGCTTTGGCCGCGCTTATCGCAAGCGGCTGAACGATAACTGGGGACTTGTCGATGTCGATGATTGCGTCAGTGCCGTTGAATATCTGGTGAAAGAGGGCCGGGTGGACGGTGCTCGGGTGGCAATTACAGGTGGTAGCGCCGGTGGTTACACAGTACTGAGCGCACTCACATTCAAAGACGTTTTCAGAGCCGGCGCCAGCCACTATGGCATAGGCGATCTGGAGGCCCTGGCCCGCGATACTCATAAATTTGAAGCGCGCTATTTGGACAATCTAGTAGGGCCCTATCCCCAGGCAAAATCGATTTATGTTGAACGTTCGCCTATCAATCACATTGAATTGCTCAAATGCCCGGTGATTTTTTTCCAGGGTCTGGACGATAAGGTCGTGCCTCCCAATCAGGCCGAGGCTATGGTGGATGCGCTCAAGGCCAAGAACATACCCGTGGCTTACATAGCTTATGAAGGCGAACAGCACGGCTTCAGACAGGCGGCCAATATCATCCGTACCCTGGAGTCCGAACTTTATTTCTTTCGCCAAATTTTTAAAATTGAAAGCGAGGAAAAACTGGCCCCGGTGTCTATAACAAACTTGTCTGCTTAAATGGTGATACTGCCTTTTCAATTTCATGTTCGGGGATTGTATGTCGCGATTTGCCCTTCTTTCCAATGGTCTGGCCGCCCTTCTGATTTTGGCCGGTACGGCGCTGCCATCCCGGGCTGAGGATTATTACGCCCAGGCGGTCTCTCTCTACGGCGCCAAGCGCTACGCCGAGTCCGAAAAGCTCCTCACCAAGCACGTCGCCCTCTATCCGACCAGCGCCGAGGCCCACTATTACCTGGCCTCCTGCCTGCACTACCAGCGCAAAAACGAAGAGGCTAAGAAGGAATATGCGTACATAATCAAGAATTTCCCCGGCACTACGGCCGCCACATACGCTTCCCAGGGATTGGCGACGTTCAACGCCAATGTCAGCGGGGCTGCCGGGGCGGCCTCATCGGCCCCCAAGACCGCAGGGACCAGTGAAGGGTCGAGTCGTGACTATATTCCGGAAGAGGAGTGGATTCCCTTTCGCCGGGGCAATGGCGGGCATTTCTTCGTCAACGCATACATCAACGGTCATTTGCAGGAAATGATGCTGGATACCGGCGCTGAGATGACTGTTATTAACCTGGACCGATGGAAGCAGATGGGCCTGCCCACACCCAAGGGTAATCACAGCGGTTATGCCTCAGGGGTGGCCGGCTCCGTCGGCATGTGGACCCAGGAGGCGGAAGTTTCGCTGGGGAAAATCAAAAAGTATATGGAAGTGCATGTGGCGGACAGTCCGACCGTGCCGCCGCTTCTGGGTGAGACTTTTTTCGGCGACATGGAATACAACATGGACAGCCGGGCCGGCTATATCCATTTTTTCAAAAAAGGGCATAAGGCTTCGGCCAATGCCGTGCCCTACAACTCAATTGACATACCCTTCCGGCGCATGGGTAAGAACATGGCCATTACCGCCAAGGTTAACGGTGTGCCTCTCGAGTGCCTCTTCGACACGGGGGCTTTTGGTGTTTTGCTGGGCGTCAATCAGATGGACGAAGTGGGGCTGACTATTCCCGCCGGCTGCAAGGTCGGCCGCACCGGGGGGGTGGGTGGTTTGATCCCGACATACTTCTTCCCGGTCAATACATTTGAGGTTGGCGATTTGAAGAAGACCAATTTTGAAATCGCCGTATCGGCTGTGCCGCAATCGATACCCCTGGTGGGGCAGAGTTTTTTCGGCGACCGCAAATATGTGATCGATAACGAAAAGATGCTCATCCGCTTCGCACGCTAAAACGCTGGTGGGATCCAGCTTACGTATAATTTAATTGTCAACAGGGCAATACTGTCACCTAATGGTTGACGCAGGGACTAGAATGTCTGCGTCGATTCACTGTAATTTGAATGACCGAGGAAACATTTGGCCGTGGGAAACCGTTGTACTAAGCTTTTGGTCTGCACAAAAGGCAAACACTGCTCTGCTCGCGATAGCGGCAATGTCCTGCGCAATCTGCGCAAAACTATCGAGAAGTGCGAGCTGGAAGATCTCTTCAAGGTCAAGAAATCGGATTGTCTGGGTTATTGCAAGCACGGTCCGGTGGTCAGCGTGGACAGCCACGGTGTGCATTACGGCGGAGTCAAGGAAGGCGATTGCATCGACATCATCGATCGCCATGCCACACGCAAGAAGCCGCTCAAGCACCTTCTTTTGAAAGCAAAGAAACACAGATAGGCACACTGCTCAAGCCAATGCAAAAGAAATCCAGTCGAGAACGCTGTGCCTGGGCCGTAGGCAATCAGCTCATGCAGGACTATCATGATGAGGAATGGGGCGTGCCCCTGCGAGATTCGCGCGCACTCTGGGAAATGCTCATGCTTGAAGGCTTCCAGGCCGGATTGTCCTGGAGCACTGTGCTCAATAAGCGCGAAGCCTTTCGCAAGGCATTTGCCGGCTTTGACCCGATCAAAGTGGCGAAATATACCGAGAAAGATATTGCTCGTTTGATGGGTGACGCCGGTATTATCCGTGCCCGCGCCAAAATCGAAGCCACCATTCAGGGTGCCAAAATCTACAATCAGATGAAGAAGGACGGCGAAGACTTTGCCCACTTCTGCTGGTCTTTCACCGACGGCAAAACCATTTGCAGCGACGGCAAAACCCGCATCGTCACGACGCCGCTGGCGCTGTCAATTTCCAAAGAATTGAAGCGACGCGGCTTTAAGTTTGTTGGGCCAACTATTGTCTATGCCTGGATGCAAGCCGTGGGGATTGCCGACGATCACGACGCGAAATGTTTCCGGCGTAAGGGCTAAACTGTTTGCGTTCAATCTTGCTCGATTCGTTAGTACCGTATACGGTGCTGGCGCCGGGGCTTTAGTTATGGTGATGATGGTGACCGTTGTTATAACGATAGTTCTTGTTATAACGATAATTTGCACCATGTCTCTGGGCTTGCTGAATGTTGCGATTACGGCGCATCAGCGCAGCCTGGTTTTGCTCCCAGCGTTGTCTAGCGGTGATGTTGTACTGGGCGTGGCGAGCGTTGCAGTGATTTTTCGCTTCGGCGGGCGCCTGGCAGGCGGAGCCGATAGCCATAACGGCTGTCAGAGCGGTGATAAGTATGTTCAATTTCATAGACACTGTCCTTTGAGTAATTGACTGCGGTCGCATTCATGCCGTGTTTTCGATGCCGTGTTTCCTTCGACGGGGCTCAGTTTGGGTTGTTCCAAATATTACAGGTGAGAGGCGAAAGAAATCCGGATACCGAAGTCAAGATGTGTCGCTACCTTCTGGTCTTCAGTGGATATGCTTTAGTGCCATCGATTTAAGTCTTGAAGTCATTGACTGGGGCTGCATCAAGACGGTCTACATGATGATAGAATCGACTTGGCGGAAAGTTAATCCATAATAGCCCGGCTTGACTTCTGTCCTACCCTCCTCGGAGAAATGGTCCATGTCCAACGAACCAACTGGTTCTGCGATATCAAGTGGCGGCGAGCCTCTGTTTAACAAAGTCCTCGCCGATCTGCGCAAGCACCGTCCCGGCCTGGCTACCCGTCTGGCCGCCAACTCCACTGTGCTGGAGCGAGTGCGCGAGTATGAGAAGCAAACAGCCGTCATTACCCAGCAAGTAAGACTGGCTGCCGCTCGCGGCGAAGATATCGAAAAGTTGGCCCTGCTCGATCCTGTGACCGAGCTCTATAACCATCGCGCTTTTGTTAAAGAGCTCAAGGCCGAGCTGGCCCGCGCCAGACGTTATCGTCACCCTGCCTCCCTGGTGATTATGAGCGTCGATGGCTATGAAGAGCTTGTCCATCAGTTTGGTCCTTTGACCGCCGAAGCCATTCAAAAGATTGTTTCCAATTCCATCCGCTCCGCCCTGCGCGAGGTCGATGTGGCCGCTCGTTATAACGCCTGGCAGTATGCCGTCATCCTGCCGCAGACCAACGCCGCCGGGGCTTCCATGGTGGGCGAGCGCATCCGTCAGCGGGTGGGCAACCAGGCTATTGTGCACAACTGGCAAAATTTCTCGGTTACGGCCTCGGTTGGCGTGGCTACCTTCCCCGACCATGCCACCGAATACGATGAACTGATCGCCTGTTCAATGGAAGCGCTGGAAACCGCGCTCATCCGTGGCGGCGACCGGGTAGTCTCCGTTTAGTTTTCGTTACGCTGGATTTGACCGCATCCGCCGCCGCCCGGTGTTTCGATCAGAATCGACTGGCCCGCTTCAATTTCAACTGTTGCGGTTGATGGCAGTGCGGTCTGTCTGCCGTCCTTTGCCACAACAAAGTTAGCGCCCGGCTGGCCGTTGCCGCCACCGTTGAGACCGGGCGGCACGGTTGTGCGGCGGTTGGAAAGTATTGATGCGGTCATGCCCTTGAGGAAGCGGATCCTGCGTCTTGCTCCCGCGCCTCCCTGGTAGAGGCCTTTGCCGCCGCTGCCTTTGCGTATGGAAAATTCTTCCAGCAGCACCGGGAAGCGCTCTTCTAAAATCTCGGGGTCGGTCAATCGAGAATTTGTCATATGAGTCTGGATGGCGTCTGTACCGGCAAAGCCCGGTCCGGCCCCGCTGCCGCCGGCGATGGTCTCATAGTACTGATGCTCGGCGTCGCCGAAGGTAAAATTGTTCATCGTGCCCTGTGAGCCGGCCAGTGCGCCCAGGGCCTGATAGAGCGTATCGACTATGACCTGGGAGGTTTCCACATTGCCGGCCACGACCGCGCTTGGATAGTTGGGATTGAGCAAGCTGCCGTCCGGCACAATCAAGGTCAACGGTTCGCTGCAGCCGTCATTTAGTGGGATTGAGTCCGTGGCCAGGGTGCGAAAAACATAGAGCACGGCCGCTCTTGTGACCGCCAGCGGAGTATTGAGATTGTTCTTCGTTTCGGCTGAGGTGCCGCTAAAATCAATTACGGCGCTGCAATTTAAATTGTCGACCGTTATTTTTACTTTTATCTCACTGCCATCATCCATGGTGCAGGAGGCCGCACCGCTGCGCAGTGTTTTGAGCAGGTCGCGGATGGACTTGGCGGCGTTCTGTCGTACATATTCCATGTAAGCTTGCACCGTGCTCAGACCGTAGCGTTCGATTATTTTGTAGAGACCTTCCTGTCCGCGCACATTGGCTGCAATCTGGGCCTTCAGGTCTTTGACATTCTGCGTGATGTTGCGGGCCGGGTACCTGGCACTCTGTAAAAGCTCGATGAATGCTTCTTCTGCAAACTGCCCCTGGCTCAGTACCCGGAAGTTGTCTATCAAGACGCCTTCTTCTTCGACATTTTTACTGAGGGGCGGCATGCTACCGGGAGTAATACCACCAACGTCGGCGTGATGACCCCGGGAGCCGACAAAAAAGAGCAGAGTATTCTCGTCTTTTGAGCCGGGGGCGCCGAATACGGGACTGACGACCGTGATGTCCGGCAGGTGGGTACCGCCGTTGTAGGGATTGTTGAGGACGTAGGCTTCCCCGGGGTGCAGGGCGTCTCCGTGGGCGCGGATAAGACTGACCACCGAGTCCCCCATCGAGCCCAGATGCACCGGCATGTGCGGTGCGTTGGCAATGAGGCGGCCCTCACGGTCAAAAATGGCGCAGGAGAAATCCAGTCGTTCTTTGATATTGACCGAATGACTGACTCGCTGCAGCGTGATGCCCATCTCTTCTGCGATGGACATAAATATATTGTTGAACAACTCCAGTTGCACCGGGTCGGCATTTTGCTGGACAATTGGGCGCGCGGTGCTCGTGTCTGCCTGTGACTTGTCTATTGTTTTTGAGATTTTTGAAACCAGCAGTGAACCGTCAGCTTGGACGTGCGCTTGCCAATTCGGTTCTATGACCGATGTGGAGGCGGGCTCGGCTATCAGAGCCGGTCCTTCAATGATCATATCGGTGTGCAGGTCTTCGCGGCGATAGAGTCGGGCGTCGTGCATTTTGCCCTGGTAAAAAATCTGCCAGGGGCGGCCGACTTTGTTTGTATCCACTGTCTCTTTCTGCTTGATCGCTCCGGAAAATTCAATCGCTCCTGCCCCTGGATTTTCCTCCCTGCGGCTGCGACTTTCCACGAGAATGCTCTCGATCATGATGGCATTGTCGTCAAAAACAAAGCCGAATAATTTTTTGTGCTCGACTTTGAAGTTCTGCACAATCGTCGCAACCGTGTCCCGGCTCGCATCGTAGTCGATGAGCAGGGTGGTGTCTGAGCCGCGGTAGGCAAGACCGAGCTGCTGCGTGGTCTTGAGGTGATGGTTATTCTTTTCCGAGGCGCCGATTGTGTCCAGGGTTTGTTGAGTCAGTTCGGCAAATTGTTCGGTCAGGGATTGCAGTACTTCTTCTGTCAGCGGACGGCGAACAGTCTTTTGTTTGATGTCGGTCAGCTCGGTGGCACCAATGCCATAGGCCGAAAGTACTCCAGCCAGTGGGCTCAGCAAAATACTGTCGACGCTCAATTGCTCTGCGATCATGCAGGCGTGCTGACCACCGGCGCCACCAAAAGCCACCAGTGTAGCGCCGCGTACATCATGACCTTTTTGAATGGATACTTTGGCAATGGCCTGGGCCATTTTTTCCACGGCTACCGTGAGGAAGCCCTCGGCGATTTCTTCATCGCACTGGTAGCGCTTTTCGTTGCCGGGGCTGGCCTTTATCTGAGCGGCGATTTCCTGGATGCGTTTGTGGGCGGCGGCGGAGTCGAGGGGGCTTGCGCCGTCGTGGCCGAATACCCGGGGGAAATCTTCCAGCGATAATCTGCCCAGGACCAGATTGGCGTCGGTGATTGTGGCCGGGCCACCAAGGCCGTAGCAGGCTGGTCCGGGCACGGCCCTGGCCGAGTGCGGGCCGACTCTAAATCTTGCTCCATCAAAGGATAGAATCGATCCGCCGCCGGCTGCTACCGTGTGCACCGCCAGCATCGGTGCTCGCAATCTGACACCGGCGACGGTGCACTCCAGCTGTTTCTCAAATGTACCTTCGTAGTATGAAACATCCGTGGAGGTTCCACCCATGTCAAAGGCTATGACTCTCTCCTTGCCCTGTTTCTTTGCCATTGCGACCGCTCCCACGACGCCCCCGGCCGGCCCGGAGAGTATGGCATCTTTACCGCTAAAAGCGGCCTGTTGTGCCAGTCCGCCGTCTGATTTCATGAAGAGCATTGAGGTATCGTTCAGGTCTTTTTTGACATTATCGATGTAACGCTTGAGGGGTGGAGTGAGATAGGCGTCAATGAGAGTGGTATCACCGCGGCTGACATAGCGAATCAGTGAGCTTACCTGGTGCGACAGACTTATCTGCTCAAAACCCAGTGCTTGAGCTACCCTGGCGCAGGCCAGTTCATGCTGCGGATATTTGTATCCGTGCATAAAAATTATTGCCGCTGATTTGAGGCCTTTTTCTTTTAACAGTGTTTGCAGTTTATCCCGGGCTTCTTCTTCGCAAAAGGGACTGAGCTCTCGGCCGTCTTTGTCGAAGCGACAGCCCAGCTCGATTACTTCCTGAAAAAGCGGCGGCTGTCTGTCGATGTCCAGGGCAAAGATATCGGGGCGATTCTGATAGCCGATGATCAGCGCGTCGCCGAAGCCTTTATTGGTTATCAGCACGGTTGGCTCACCCTGCCGCTCCAGGAGCGCGTTTGTCGCAACCGTTGTGCCCAGTCGCACTTCTTCCACGTGGAAGGAATTTTGCGGCGCCGCGCTGTCTTCTGCTTGCAGTTCGGCCAGGATTTTTTCTATGGCCAGGACAGCCGGATCTTTGCGGTAGTGCTGGCTCTGGGAGAGCATCTTGCCAATAAGCAGCCGACCGTCGCCGGTGCGGGCCACGACATCGGTAAACGTCCCGCCGCGATCGACGCTAAAATGCAATGTCTGCGGCTGCTCTCTTGGTGATAATCTTTCCATTATGCTGCCTATCCGAGACACGTATCCTTCGGCCTCGCCACCTGTGATGACCTGGACAATTATGGTCATCAACTGTCTTGTCTTCTATGTCGTCAATTTTTCTCCGCTGCCGCAACGCGAAATGATTGTCCACCTTTTCGGTTTCATTCCGGCACAGTTCATCGGCGCCCGGGGATTCTGGCCGGTGCTGGCTGAGTCCATCAGTATTGTATCCAGTCTTTTCCTGCACGCATCCTGGGCGCATCTCATTGGCAACCTGTGGTTTATGGCCATTTTTGCCGACAATGTCGAGGATGTCATGGGTCACTGGAAGTTTTTACTTTTCTATTTGCTCATGGGCGCGCTTGGCTGCGGCACTCTGCTGGTCTTTGACCCCGGCTCGCACATCCCGACAATCGGGGCCAGCGGTGCCATTGCCGGAGTGCTCGGGGCCTATGGCGTACTTTTTCCTGAATCGCGCATTATCACGCTCGTGCCAATTATAATCATCCCCTGGTTGATTGAAATTTCAGCCTGGTTCTATCTGGGAGTCTGGTTTCTCGTGCAAGTGATTGGCTGTATTCATCCCTATGTTATCGGCGGGGTCAACGGCGGTGTGGAAGCCGCATCGGTGGCCTGGGGGGCGCATATAGGCGGATTTCTGGCGGGAGCGCTCCTGGCCCGGGTCTTTGCCTGGGGCGCGCAAAAGCCTGCCACTCATCTTGATCAGTATCATCCGTGGTGACCATGCATTTTTCCAATTTTATGCTGCTGATTATTTTTGTCGTATCTCTCAAGCCCGTGCTTGATAGTTTTCTCCTCAACGCCTATCGCATCAGATTGATGCGCGAACTGGAGAACAAGCGCGGTTCGCGCATCATCACGCTTGTGCACCGGCAGGAATCATTCAATCTTCTTGGTTTACCCTTGATTGAATATATCAATATCGAAGATGCACAGTCGGTTTTGACGGCCATCAGATTGACCGATCCTGAAGTGCCGATTGATATTTTGTTGCATACTCCCAGTGATCTTTCCATGCCGGCCGAGCAAATCGCCAGGGCGCTCAAGCGGCATAAGGCGAAGGTGACTGTGATTGTGCCCCATTACGCCATGTCTGGCGGGACGGCTATTGCGCTTGCCGCCGATGAAATCATAATGAACGAAGATGCTGTCCTCGGGGCGATGGAGCCTGTGGTAAACGGTTATCCGACTTCGGCTTATCAGCACGTTTTGCAGAGCAAATCGCCGGCCAAGATTGCCGATGAAACCTGGATCTTTGCCGACCTGGCGGAGAAGCAACTGGCGCAGACGCGGGCCTTTGTGCGCGAGCTGGCGAAAGAACATCTGGATGCCGATGGCGTGGAGAAGCTTGCACTGGGTCTGACCAGTGGTCGCTGGACGCAGGATTATCCGATATCGGTTAAGGAGTTGCAGGAGCTTGGCCTGAAAATTTCTACTGATGTGCCGATCGAGATTTATCAGGTGATGAATCTCTATCCGCAGCCGCGGGGAGCGAGGCCCTCAGTGGATTTCATCCCCATGCCATATCTGGGCTCGAGCTGAGCGATCAGACCCTTGGTTTTACCAGTCCAGCTTCTTTCAGGAGTGCCGTTAATTTAGCGACTGCTCTGTCGTAATTATCGGCCTGGAAAAAATCACTGTACTCCGCCAGCAAGTCTTTGCGCGTGTTTGTATCGATGGCGCTCATCTGGTCAATCCAGACTTTCTTTGCATGCGGTTTGATTGCCTGCACAAGTTTTTCCGGATCGTGGGGAAGCAGCGGTGCGATGGAGGCAAAGACGTTGATGCCCGCTTCGTTCAAAGCGGCAATCAGGGCCAGTCTACGCGATATGCTCGGTGCCATGGGCTCGAAAATGCGGCCGATTTCATCACTGTCTGTGGTAATGGAAACACCCACCGACAGCCGCTCTCCAAAGGCTTGCAGCAGCGGCAGGTCCTGCAAAATCAAATGGCTGCGTGTATGCATTGTTATTTTTGCCGGACTGTATTTGAGCAGCTCGGTGAGGCAGGCCCGGCTCAGTCGATATTTGAGCTCAAGGTATTGATAGGGGTCGGTGGCCGAGCTGAAAAATATCTTGGAGCCGAAGACCAGAGCGCGCTCTTTGCGAATGAGCTCGGCGGCATTGGTTTTCACCTCCACCCAGTTGCCCCAGTCGTCGTACTTGTGTTTTGAAGGAAACTTGGGGACATAGCAATATGAGCATTTGAAGGCGCAGCCGGCATAAGGATTGAGCGAAAAGTTGTAATGTCCCGACAGGGCTCCGCCATTCTGGGGCGTGAGAATAGTCTTGGCTTTTACTTCAGTCACGGTTGGCATATCCGAAAGTATACCATATCAACGTATGGTATGCGCAAAAATTGTTCATCTTGGCCCCCGTTTGCGGCTTTATTGACTGTTTTGTCCCTGTGAGGCGCTAAGATATTTCCACATATATAAGGTTGAACATCGATGGATACGAGTGAGGGTCCGGCTGTGGCCACCCAAGACCGCGCAGCTCTGGCGGCAAACTGGCAGAATCTCAGTCAGGAAGGCTATACGGCTTTTGAGAAGCGTCGCTATGTGCAGGCCGAAACCAGGTTTCAGGATGCGCTGAAGATAGCTGAGTCGCTCACCGCCGGTAAGGATGCCGCTAAGGCCAGGAGCGAGGAAGACCGGCAGGATTTTGAGCGTCTGACCAAGAGCTTGAACAATCTGGCCGCGCTCTATCATCTGCAGGCCAAGTATGAAATGGCTGAAGCCATGTATGAGCGCTGTCTCGATCTCAAGCTGGCGCTTTACGGTGATGATCATCTGGAAGTGGCCGTCAATCTGCATAATCTTGCGGCACTGTCCTGCGCCAAGTTGCGCTGGGAAAAAGCGGAAATTCTCTACAAACGAGCTCTGGAAATTCGCGAGAAACATCTCGGTGCTGAGCACGCGGAGCTGGTGCCGATTTTGAAAAACTACGCCATCATGCTGCGCCGCATCAAGCGCGATGATGAAGCTGCCGCCATGGAAGCGCGCAAGGGCGCTATTGAAGCGGCCTCGAGCCTTTAGTTTTTAGTTTGGTGCTATCGGCAGAGTGAAGTAAGTTATTGTGCCGCGACCGGCTTCGGATTCGGCCCAGATTTTGCCGCCCAGGCGCTCGACATTGTTGCGGGCCAGGTACATCGAAAGTCGTGATCCGTAGGTGTGCTCGGCGTGTTTGCCTTCGATGTAGCCGACAAACATGTCGGCGATTTCGCCTTCGGGCAGAGCCGGTCCTGAGCTTGATACGCCTATGCGCATTTCTTGGCCTTTAGAGAGGCTTTCCACGCGTACACGGCCGCCGGCACCGGTGATATCAATCATCCGCTCCAGCACTTGCAGCAAGATGCCTGTAATCGCTTCTTTGTTGCCGGAGATGTTGGGCAGGCCGGTCACTGTTTTGTAATCCAGCATCAGCTGCCGTTCGCGGGCCATGGGTGTGACCTCTTGCAGGCAGTCGGCAACCAGTCTCGATATGGTGATCTGTTCTTTGGGCTGCACCGCCGGCGGTGGCACGAAGCCGCCGTACATCATGAGCAGATTATCTACAAGAGCAATTAACTGTTGATACTGGCCGTGCAGATCGTTGAGAGCCTGACCTGTTGACGGCGGCACCGGTCCGGCTGCATTGGACATGATCGCCGACCAGCCGGATTCGGCCTGGGTCAGCGGCGCGCGAATGTTTTCCTGCAGCATGTTGATGATTTCCTGCCGCAGGTGAGCATTTTCGCTGCGCAGAGACTTATCGCGCAGGACCATGATATAGCCCTGGATGTTGCTGTCGTCGCCGGAGAGCGGCTGCAAGTGCGCCAGTACATCGACTTTTTTCTGGCCACCTTTATGATAGATTGTGCCTTCGGGATAAAACTGACTGATCAGCGCATGAGGATCTCCGCCGTGTTGGGCGAAGGCCTGGCCCTGTGCGTCACCGGTCGGCGGATCGCCTGGTTTGCGCACCAGGTCGAAGCACATGCGTCCGGCTATTTCGCCTTCACTGCTGCCGTACCAGTTGAGGAAGACGGTGTTGGCGTGCAGGATGTTGCCGAATTGATCGAGGACGAGAAATCCTTCGGTGGAGCATTGCAGGACGGCATCAAGCTGTTGCTGGACGATGATCGCCTGTCTGGTGGCCTGATTCATCTGACCTTTGTATTCGGCGATTTGTTTGGCCTGATGTGCGATGTTGCGGTTGAGCAAGTCGGCTTGTTGATTGGACTGTTCCGCCAGCGCTATTTTTTCCTTGACGCTTTCCGCTTGTTTATTGAGTTGTTGCTTCAGATTTTGGGTGGTGGAGCGCATGGAAAGCACTGCCGTGTCTATCAACTCGCCCAGTTCTAGCCAGTCTCCGCTGAGGTTTTCCAGTGGCGGGATCACCTGTTTGTTGGACGCGATGTCGCGGGTGCGTTTGATCAGGAAGCGTACCGGTCTGTCGACCGAGGCTGTAATTTGCGAGGAAAAGAGCATGCCGACGACGATCCCGAGTACTCCCACCAGACCGCCGAGCAAAGTTGTTTCTACAATTTTGGAAAATTCGCTGGGTACATCCTTGGCGATCAAAATATAGGCGACGACGTCTTGATTGTCTTTGGCAGTCAGGCCAAGGGTGCGCCACCAGGCGTATTCGCGCTCAAAGCCGAGGGTGGGGACCAGCAAGCGGGTCAGTCCCTCTACTGAAAATTCAAAACCAGGTTTGGCGCCGGAAGCACCGTCTTCAAGAGCGGCTTTGGGGATGGCTTTCAGTCCGCTACTGTTTAAGGTGGGCAAAAATTTTATCGCCGTACCGTCGTTCATATTTTCGGAGAAGGCCGTCACTTTGCCTTCTTTGTTGGAAAATACGGCCAGCTCGATGCCCTGGGAATTGGGGTTTTCGATGCCGAAACGTGTGGCCAGGCCGGTGAGGAAGTCGGTGTTGATCGGCAGGCTGACGGCCAGAATACCGTTGTGGCCACGGCTGCCCATGGAGAGAACGGTGCTCAGGGCCACGACTTTGGTTTTGTCGTTGAAGGTTACGCCGGACCAGAACTTACGCGGATCGTTGTTGCCGTGAGCGACTTCGATGCCGTAGTTTTCTCTCAGCACCGAATGGCCCGAAGCTTTTGGCGTGTCGCTGCCATAAAAGAGGTTGCCCTTATCGTCGACCACCCATACATGGCCGCTGAAGGAGAAGCGCTCACAGACTGATTTAATTTCGCCGGCAACACCGCCTTTATCCCCGGCATTGTAGGCGGAGATGAATCTTTCGCTGCCTACCAGGCCTTTTGCCACTTCCAGGGTCAGGTCTTGAGAGGCTTTGAGGGCGCCGTTCAGTTTTGCCGAGGCTTCCTGACAGGCGGCGCCGGCATCCATGCGTGTTGTCCGGTAGTCGAGGTACACCGAGTAGGCCACATGACCTGCGACCACCAGAAGCACCACGAAAATCATTGCGGATGTAAGCTTGGAGCTTAGATTCAAAGAGTTACCACCGACTCCGGACAAAATCGAGTTTTATGACATAAGAAGTTTAACGCTTCCGAGCGCTGCTTGGAAACCGCCAAAACCCTGAGCTGAGCGATTTCGCCCCTGAGGCGTGGCCGGACTATGGCCTGGAGCGGGCAGCCGGCGCGGCCGGGACTGCAAAACTTTGTTATTTGCTGGCCTGAGCTTTTCTGTACTCGGCCTGTACCTGGATGGCGCGGATGAGCTGGTTCGGTCCGCAATAGCCAAGTTCCAGAAGAATCTGACCGAGGGGCTTGGGTTCACGACCATGCTCGCGGTCCTCGCGCTGGATGCGCAGCGACTCGTCGAGCTGATAAA
Organism: Cyanobacteria bacterium SZAS LIN-3; assembly: GCA_018266215.1. Classification (GTDB taxonomy): domain Bacteria; phylum Cyanobacteriota; class Vampirovibrionia; order Obscuribacterales; family Obscuribacteraceae; genus REEB67. The sequence continues at coordinate 20,927 of JAFEAV010000033.1, forward strand.
TCGTTATATAGTCAAGCTCTACAAGAATCTGACCTAATAATGTGCGGCTATGATCATCTTTGTCATGGTCGCTATTATCGTTATTTTGTGGGCCCTTAGACGATTTTGGCATCTTCTTGCATTGTTCTCGTAGGATTTGGAAAGCAGACCGCTGGGTCGCACCCGAAGAATTCAACTTATGGCTGCTGGGTTTCCCCCCTGACCAGGTTCGTCGGCCCTCGCCGCTCCCCAACGATCTGTGATCAGCCATTATAAACCACGGAGGTAAGCTTGCATGGCATTGTTAATACATTCACCCCACTTGTTAGCTGTCTGCTGACAAGTGGTGGGCTTTTCCAACCTCCGACCCTGTTGTACTGTAGGATAGCGGCAACTCGCACCGGTGGCAGTATCAACATAGCAATGGTCTCTACGCCAGGGAGAATTTACATTGAAAACAGTTCAGGACCTACAGGGCGCTAAAATCGGACCGCCCCAGACAATATGCGACATTTTGCACGGGGGCTGGGCCATCCGTATCCTGCGCACCGCCGTTGAAATTTCATTATTTGAAGCGCTTCTTGATGGCCCTCGTGACGCTCAATCGGTGGCCAAGCAGCTGGATATGCCGCTGCAGGGTATCGCCCTGATGCTGGATTCGCTGGTGGGACTGGACTTGCTGGAGCGCGCCGACTATGCCGGGCTGGGTGAAAGTCTGGCCGAGGGCGGTACGGCTCTATATAAATTAAATGAACAGTCCGAGACTTATCTGCTCAAGGACAGCCCGCTTTTTGCCGGCATGTATTTGAAGCAACACGAAGAGCTGGATAAGATGTGGCGCTCGCTCACTGAAACAGTGCGCTCCGGCAAACCGGTGATGGAAGTAAATACCGACGCCACGGCTGAGGAAATCTTTCCCCGATTGGCCGAATCGATCATCCCGCTCAATTATGCAGTCGCCTCCGATGTGGTGCAGTTTCTCCGCATCATCGACCTGGCTTACACCCGTCCGTTAAAAATCCTGGATGTCGCCTGCGGCAGCGCTATCTGGAGCATTCCCTTTGCCCAGGATAATAGGGAAACTAAGATTGACGCCCTGGACTTTCCGGCGGTTCTGGATGTCGCTCGCAAGACCAGTGAACGCTTTGGTGTGAGCGGCAATTTCAACTATTTGCCCGGCAACTGGCGCGACGTTAAGGTGCAGGAAAATCATTATGATGCCGTTATTCTGGGACATATCCTTCATTCCGAAGGCAAAGAGTTGAGCCGGCAGTTGCTTGCTTACTGTCATGCCTGTTTGAGGGAAGGCGGTGTGCTGGTTATCGGCGAGTTCATGACCAATAAAGAACACACCGGTCCGATCATGTCTCTCATGTTTGGCTTGAACATGTATCTGGCCACGACCAGCGGCTGTGTCTTCAGTGCCCACGAGCTGAAGCAAATGTGTCTTGATGCCGGTTTCACTGATATAATTAAGCACAATTCCGTGCGCTATAGCTCTCAGGAAGAGTCGACGGTGCTTCTGGCGATCAAATAGGCGGGACCGTAATTTATGCCACCGCCTGTAGAGTCATCAGAGCCGCCTTCGGACCCGGAACAAACCATATTCTTCTGGGTTACCTACAAGCCGGAGGAAGTGAATGAAGGCTACTGGGCCGTCTATCGCGAGTTGGCGCTGCCCCGCGTCCTGATTACAATTTTCTGCACCAGTTTCGCCCTTGGTGTCGGTGGCATGGTGGCGAATGCCGGTAACTTCGAGCCGATCAATGCTCTTGTTCTGATCGCGCTGGCCGCCTTTGTCTTTCCGCCTCTGCTCTGTCTTTATGCCTACTTGATCCTGCGCGGCAGATTGATGAGCAGCTACGACAATCGGCCAAATTTTCATTTTCCCATGATGTACACCGTTTCTCCTCTCGGGTGTCAGATTCAGTACGCATCGGGCGCCGGTTTGCTCGACTGGCACCACTTCAGTCTGGCTCTGGAGAGTCCGACATTTTTCTGTCTGGCCAGTAGTGTGGAGGATGTTTTTGTCCTGCCCAAGCGCTGCCTCTGCGGCGCGGATGAACTGGAGAAAGCGCGGTCGATCATCAAGTCGCATGTTCGGGTTTATCGCCGGGTATCAGGCGGCGCGCGCAATGTGGACATAGCCTTTGAGAAAGCGGCGATTCAGGTTATGGTAGACCAGGGCATCGAAGAAGTGGTTAAACTGGCAGAGGCAGCCGAGGCGCGCGAACATCAAGTGCCTGGTGAGGAGGCTGCGACATCTGCGCCGACTGCAAAGTCCTTGCCCGAGCCGGCCGCCATCGAGCAGGTGACCAGTCCTCTAAAATCAGGACTGGCTGTGGAAATCGCTTACCAGCCTGGCGATATCTGGAAGGCGGAGAAGATCTATTTTTTTCGCAAGAGATTGATTGCTCTGGCTCTGCTCTACATCACATACTTGATCTGGATGCCGCTGTCTTTTTCTGCAATTGGCTACCTCTGGGGCATGTCCGACTACTGTCAGAAGATTTTGGCTGAAGTCTGTCCCAATTTGATCTGGGTGATTCCGATCTTTTTTATACAAGCGCTCTGCATTTATCTCGGCGTCAGAAGACGGACGAAGTTGAGCGAGGCTCATGCCACCCCGATTGTTTTTCAGTTTACCGAAGAGGGTTGCGGTGTGCGGGCGGGCGAGCGTTATGCTGTGCTTGCCTGGTGGCATTTTAGAGAGTGCTGGGAAACCGAAGATCAGTTTCTCGTGCTGGTGGGTCGGCGCGGACACGCCATGTACGTCATCCCCAAGCGGGTCTTTCCCGATCAAGCCGGGCTGCGTTATCTGAAGCAGTTGTTGCAGCGCAAAGTGACTAAGTACAGAGACTTGATTGGTTAGTCCATGCCGCCGGCCGCAAAATCAGGGCCGTCCATATCCGAGTCCGAATCGCTTTGCGAATTGAGTCGCAGCAGCTCGCGGCGCCACTCAAGATCTGCCTGAGCTTCCTTTATAAGTGATGCCAGTCCCTGGAAGTCGGCGAAGGACAGATCGATGGCCAGGCCGATGTCGAAGGTCAGTTTTACACGCTCACAGTTGGGCGTGCAGGCCATACAGATCATGTGATCCGGGCCGCAGACTTCGATCTGGCTTTCTTCGCATTGAAGAGGATCTTTTTGCCAGTTCAAATACTCGACAAATTGCTCGTCTTCCAGGCTTTGCTGCACTAAGAGCACAAGCGCCTGATAGTGAGTGTTGTCCAGATAGATTGTGACTTCCTGTCTTCTGAAGTCGAGAGCAAACTCGCCGTTTTCTTTATCGAGGTAGAGATCTGCAAACGCGTTGGCGAAACTGATTTGAAAGTTGGTGCTAGTCTTCATTTTGGACCCTAGTTTTTAAGCCACGAAGCGACGTCTTTAGCATGGTAGGTAATGATGATGTCGGCGCCTGCACGAGTTATTCCCGTCAGGCATTCTAAAACGACACGCTTTTCATCAATCCAACCGTTAGCGGCAGCGGCCTTGACCATAGAGTATTCCCCAGAAACATTATAGGCCGCAATGGGCAATTTCGTCAGGGCCCTGGCCTGGCTAATGATGTCCAGATAAGGCAGAGCGGGTTTGACCATGACAATGTCGGCGCCTTCCTCAATGTCCAGTTCTATCTCCCGCAGGGCTTCTCGGCCGTTGGCGGGGTCCATCTGGTAGGAGGTGCGGTCGCCAAATTGCGGCGCGGACTCAGCCGCTTCGCGGAATGGTCCGTAGAGACCGGAGGCATATTTGGCGCTGTAGGCCATGATCGGCACGTTTTCAAAGCCGTTGACGTTGAGAGCCTCACGGATGGCGGCGATGCGACCATCCATCATGTCGGAGGGAGCAATGATATCGGCTCCGGCTGCGGCTTGCGATACGGATGTGCGTGCGAGAATTTCCAGGGAAGGGTCGTTGAGAACGGTTCCGTCGTGGACTATGCCGCAATGACCGTGGTCCATGTACTCGCAAAGACAGGTATCGGCCACAACCATCAGTTCGGGGAAGCGTTTCTTCAGCTCGCGGGTGGCTTGCTGCACGATGCCGTCTTCGTGCCAGGCGCCGGTGGCCTGGGAGTCTTTATTTTGCGGGATGCCAAATAGCAACACCGAGCTCAGGCCGAGGTTTGCCACTTCTTCGGCTTCCTTGAGCATCTGGTCGATGCTCTGTTGATGGATGCCGGGCATTGATTTGATCGGGGTTTTGATGCCCTTGCCTTCGACTACGAAGAAGGGATAGATGAGCTGTTCGGTGCGCAGGTGCGTTTCGCGGATCATTGCCCGCAGAGGGGCCTTGGAGCGTAAACGCCGCATACGCATGTCTGGAGTGACTCTCGGGATTTCGAAGCCGCTGGCTTTTCGTCCCTGACTGCGTTCGGCGGTCGTTGTCTCTTTCATCATCTAACCTTTCTTAGTTATAGTTACCGCATAGATACTAAATATATCGCTTCCGGGCGTCTCAAAAGTCCCATCATTGCTCTTTCTGTGGGAATTTTAATGATGCCAAGAGAGATTCGGTCAACCCTGACAATGTGTATTGCTCGGATTGCACGTCCACTCTGCCCAGGTGTTCAATCGCGGCGCGCCCTGTCACCGGGCCGATTGCGGCGATTTTAACCGGGGCCAGAAGGGCGTCGATGTGGCTGCCCGGCACTTCTTTGAGACCCATATTGATCAGTTCTTTCAGGTTCTTTGCCGATTGGGCCGAGGCCAGGGTGATGACGTCGATTTTGCCCTGGCGCAGCGCGTCAACCAGTTGCCCCGCCAGTTGTGCGGCGTCTGCCGGCAAGCCTGTGACATAGGCCAGAGCCGTGTCCACCCTCGCTCCGGCGGCGGTCAGCTTTTCGGCAATCAGGTCGCGGCCGATATTGGTGCGCGGCCAGAAAATCTTCAGACCGGCCAGCCTGGGATAACCCGGGAATTCATCAATGAGCTTTTCGGCCACAAATGTAGTCGGGCAGAAGGCGACGGGCAGCCCGGCTTTCTTCAAGGATTGGGCGGTCGCCGGTCCTACTGCCGCCAACTGCAGCTTCAAGGGAGCAGCGGCGATGTCCAGGCCGAGGGCCTGCGCCCGGGCCAGGGTGTACTTGACGGCGTTCTTGCTGGCGAAAATCAACCAGTCATAGTCGGCTATATTTTGCAGGCCGCGGTCCAGTTGCGAAAGGTCATCCGGTGCTTTGATGTCGATCACCGGTATTTCCAGCACCTCGGCGCCGCGAAAGCGCAGCAGTTCGCTGAAGGGCTGCACGCTGTTTTCTTCGCGCGCGCGTGTGACCAGTATTCTCACGCCACTCAGGGCTGTGTCGCTTGTGATCATCGGCTCAAGGGGGTGACACCACATTTGGTGTCGAGCGTCTGAGGTCTTCTAAAATCTTTTCGGCGCCGTCGGCCTGCATTTTTTTAGCCAGCTCTTTGCCAAGAGCAAAAGCCTTTTGCTTGTCTCCGCTGATCTGGTCACGCAGGACTTTGCTGCCGTCCAGGGCGGCGACGCAGCCCATCAGCACCAGAGTCTCGCCTTCGATTCTCCCCAGTGCCCCGGCCGGGATCGAGCAGCCCGAGCCCAGTTCGTCCAGGAAAGCTCTTTCCGCTTCCACTTCATGAGCAATATCGGCGTCTTCTACTTCTTTCAAAAGACCGCACAGGTCGCTGTCATCGGCGCGGCATTCGACGGCAAGCGCGCCCTGTCCGGCTGCCGGCAGACTGACGTCGAGCGGTAGATATTCGCTGATGCTGGCTTCAAATCCCAGGCGCAGCAGACCGGCTGCCGCCAGAATCATGGCGTCGCACTGGCCTTCTTCCAGTTTGCGCAGACGAGTGGGAATGTTGCCTCGCATATCGGTGAAGTGCAGGTCGGGACGTAGGGCCAGCAGTTGCGCCGAGCGGCGGCGGGAGGAGGTGGCGATGGTGGCGCCGGAGGGCAGTTCCGCCAGGCTCTTATATTTGGAGCTGACGAGCACGTCGGCGGGATTGCTGCGGTCCATGACGCAGGCTAGCTTGAGACCCGGAGGCAGGTCGGTCGGCAGATCCTTGAGGCTGTGCACGACCAGGTCGACTCTGTTTTCCAGCAGGGCTTCTTCCAGTTCTTTGACGAAAACGCCCCGGCCGCCGATGGCAGCGATAGGGCGATCAAGTATTTTGTCACCGCCGGTGGTGATGGGATGGATTTCAAAAGTGATGCCCGGATAGTGTTTTGAGAGCCGAGCAATGACTGTGTCTGTTTGAAGTCGGGCGAGTTTGCTCTCGCGCGTTCCTACTCTCAACACTTTTAAATTTGACTGTGTCACAAAATTATTCCGACCCGACCAGAAGTCTATTTGATTCAGCTCTTACTGAGATGCCCGTGTCTGCCGTTTTTATGTTTGTCGCCCGTGCTTGAATTGGCACTGTGACCACCAGGGTTTGTACTGGTTGTGTTTCCGGCCGAGGCGATCGGATCCAGGTTGAAGAGCTTGCGCAATGCTTCCGCCTGTTGTCTGAGTATCTCGTAGTCCTTGGTCGCTTTCAAATGCACTGTTGGATGGTGCAAAATCTGATTGACAATGGCTCTGCTGATGGATTCCATGTCCCCTTTGCTGGAAAAATCCGATTCCATACCGGGGGTGCCTGAATTTTTGGCAATTTGTTCCAGGCGGATAGCTTCGATTTTTTCTCGCAAGCCGGTTATTGTCGGTACGACAAGCTGGGAGCGCTCCCAGTTGTGGAAGGATTCCATCATTTCAAAAACAATAGTTTCGGCTTCGCAGACCAGTGCTTCGCGTTCGGCCAGGTTGCGACCGACAATTTTGCTCAGGTCGTCGGCGACGAAAAGCTCGACTCCGGGCAGTTCGGCCACGGTCGGGTCCACCGCGCGGGGGACCGAAATGTCGATTATCACCTGCGCTGGTGAAGACTCATGGCGCTGTTTGGCCAGTTCGTCCCTGGTCAGTACAAAATTTTTGCTGCCGCTGGCGACAATGACCAGATCGCTTTGAGCGGCTATGGCTGCCCGTTCTGAATAGTCGAAGCCGGTGGTTAGGCGCTCGCGATTGTTGAGCTTGTTTTGCAAAAAGGCGTCTATGCGAGCGGCGCTGCGGTTGAGCACGATCACGGGTTTGCCGTTCTCGCTGAGCAGATGCTTGGCGCAAATCTGCCCCATTTTGCCCATGCCGATGATGGTGGTGTTTTTGTCTTTCAGTGGGCCCAGGGTTTCGCGGGCCAGTTCTACCGCGGCCGAGCTTACTGATACGGCGCGCTTGCCCATGGTCGTCTCGGAGCGCACACGCTTGCCGCAGGTCAGGGCCAGTTTGAAAATCATATCCAGCACCGGTCCGCTGGTGCGTTTCTCCAGGGCGGTCTGATGGGCTGCTTTGACCTGGGACATTATCTGTCCTTCGCCCAGCACCATACTGTCCAGACCGGAAGCAACGCGCATCAGGTGAAGTACGACGTCATCGCGTAGCAGGCGAAAATTTGGTTTGAGCACAGCGTGGTCGTTGACCGACTGTACTGACTGGAAAAAGGCCTGTATTTCCCGCAGGCCGGCGGCTACATCGTCAACTACCGCGTACACTTCGGTGCGGTTGCAGGTTGACAAGATGGCCGACTCTTTTATGTGTCTGAAATGCTTGAGCCCTTCAAGGGCGTGTCCGACGCAAGAGTCGGGAATGCAGAACCGTTCCCGGATGGCGATGGGAGCTGAGTGGTAATTGATGCCGCAAACTACTAGGTGGTTCATGATTCCCTGGGCAAAGCGTCGACTGGATGCGGTCTCAACCGTTCAAAAAATACGCTCCAATGAATTATATCGGCGCCCGGCGGAGGAGCGCCTGAGTAATAGATCACAGTAAAGAAAACGTATTCTTTAGAACAGCGCGGATGGAGGGCGTAGGCGGGCAATTCTGAGACATTCAGAAATTGCCGGACCGGGCGCAAAGATGCTCAATTTCTTACATAAACAATGTTCAATGATTGGCACCCACCGCCTGCTCGTAACAATTGCTTTTTTGCCAGGCGGCGATTGCGTCGCTGCGCTCGGGATGCAAAATCGTCGCCAGCCATGCGATACCGCTCAGCACCCGGATGGTCGGGCGGGAAAGGGTGTCGTGTTTCTGGTCGGGCAGGTAGTAAAGACGGTTTTCCTTGACTGCCTTGAGCATGGTCCAGGGGGCGCGGGTGAGGAAGCTCTGGCCTCTGGCTTCGTAGGGCAAAATAATCACGTCCGGATTTTTCAGTATCAGCTGCTCCATGCTGTAACGCGGGTAGCTGGCCGGCACGTCGCCGGCTATGTTGATGCCACCACAGGCGGTGATGACTTCGTTGAGGAAGCTGTCCCTTCCGGCGGTCATGAGCGGCTGTGGCCAGACGCAGTAAAACACTGACGGTGCCTTTTGTTTCTCGGTCGCGTCGCGCTGGTCCTTTCGGGGCAGGATATCGCTCAGGTTATGCAGGGCCAGGTCAAAATTTTTGGCGGCATTGTCGGCTTCTTTTGCTTTGCCTGAAATTTCGCCCAGTTTCTTCAAATTTTTGCCGATGTTGGCCAGGTGACTGTTGTCCAGGATCAAAGTTTTGAAATGATTGTGAGCCAGCTGTGCCGCCAGCATCTCCTGGCCTGAGACAAGCAGCACATAGTCCGGCTTGAGGCGGCAGAGGCGCTCCATATTGGCCGAGACAAAGGTGCCGACTTTGTTTATGCCGCTCACGTCCTGCGGGTAGTCGCAGAAGGAGCAGACGCCGATTATTTCGCTTTTGGCGCCGATTGTGCACAGGAGCTCGGTGTTTGAAGGAGCCAGCGAAATCAGGCGGGCCTCACCGGCGTGTTTGTGACTGCGATCGACTGCTGGGCTTGCATTGCCGTGCGTCTGGCCGGTGGCGCTGTCGGCTGACGATGCCAGGGCCGCGCTTGTGCAAATCGGTGCATAGACGAGCAACGGTACACCCAGTGTCAGTGCCGCACGCCTACCAAAATCACTCACTGTCGAGATCCCTTTTACTGACTGAGCCAGGCCATCGTTTCCTGGACGCGTTCGTCGTGACCAGTACTTTGCACGGTCAGAGTATGAGGCAAATGGTCCCATTCGAACAATGTCATTCTAACCAATCGATCAATTTCTTTTTGATAATCCAGGTCGGTCCAGCGGAAACCGTCCTCCGGCGGGGCAAACATGGGCGGCAGGTAAATGACATGGCTGTAATCTTTGGCCTGCTCTCGTGCCATCGTGTAGTAAGCCTCGGTGTCATAGGTCATAGCCGAGCAAATATTCCAGCGCTGCCACAGCACCCAGCAGTCTATTGTGGAGCGGTCAGAAATGAATTCACCCAGATTGTTCTCTTGCTCAATCTGGGCCTCCAGGACGAGGCGTTTGAAATTTTCCTGTTCGGTCGCCGGGATGTCGCCTATGCGCTGGTAGCCCATGTCGAGGCAGAGTTTACGACCGAGTTCTGGAATGACGGGCAAGTTAAGAAGCGGAGCCAGCGCTTCCACCAGGGTGGTTTTGCCGACTCCGCTTGCACCAACTACAATGATGCGCTTACTGATTTCTGATTCCTCTTAACTGTCTAGTTGTTGCTCTGTCTCGGCGGAATAGGCTGAGGCGGTGGAGCTGATGGGGGCTGTGGAGCATTGTTGTTGGCGGGGTGTTCGGCTCCGCCAATTTTTCTCCTCAGTGTATCAGTCAAATCGACTCCCGTCAGGCTCTTGACCATCATCAGACTCTGGGCCGCGACGTTCAAAACATCTCCCGAGATCTTGCTGGCGCCAGTGGTATCACCATTGGTGGAAAGCAGGGTGATGTTGCCTACCTTGGACAGAGGCGAAGCGGCTGCGGCTACAAGATCCGGCAATTTGTCGATGATCATGTTGGCGATAGCTGCGTCGTTGTATTGTTTGTAAGCTTCCGCTTTTTTGGACATGGCGTCGGCTTCTGCCTGACCTTTGGCTGCCGTTACTTGAGCTTCGGCAAGACCCTTTGCTCTTTGCGCTTCGGCTTCGGCCATACCCATTGCCCGGCGGGCTTCAGCATCGGCACCGGCTTTGAGCTTGGTGGCTTCGGCTTGACCCTGGGCTTGCAGCTTGGCTGCTATGGCGTCGGCTTCGGCCAGCAATTTTCTCTTTTCTTGCTCGGCCTGGGCCATCAGTCTGATTCTGCTCATTTCAGCTTCAGCTGGTTTTGTGATGTCGGCTTCCAGTGATACCTGGCGCTTCTGCACTTCAACCTGTTGCAGTTCAACTTCTTTTTGAGCTTCAACGATTTTGATTTTCTGAGTTTCTTCAACCAGTTTTTGCTGCGTCTGAGCTTTGACGATTTCATACATCATGTCGGAAGCGGCTTTGGTTCTCGATACTTCAGCCTGATACGATGCCTGACTGACCTGGAAGTTTTTGCTTGATTCGGCTACGCGGGTGTCGGCTGCAAGTTTGGCCTTGGCGCCTTCTTCTGCAGCGTTTGCCTGGGCAATCTGCGAGTCTCTGGAAGCGTTTGCCTGAGCAATCTGCGTTTCCATCAATGCTTGAGCTTCACCGATTGCGGCACTGCGCTTGGCTTCAGCGGTGTTTTTCTTACCCAGAGCGTCGAGGTAACCGACCGTGTCTCTGATTTCTTTGATTGTGAAAGAGTCTACTGTCAGACCCATTTTGGCCAAGTCTGCGACCGACACTTCCTGCACTCTCTGGGCGAACGAGTCGAAACTCTGAATCAAATCTTCGACCGACATTGTACCCAGGATGGCACGCAGGTGGCCTACGAGAGTCTCGTGAGCAACGGTTGCAATTTCGTCCATTGATTTATTGAGGAAGCGTTCCGCCGCTGTGGCAATCGCCTCTTCCTCGCCGCGCACCTTGACCTGGGCGACACCTTCTACGTAAATCGGCACACCATTTCTTGTGATCATGGCTGCTTGAGAATGTACTTCAATGGTCATAACTTCCAGAGACAGTGAGTGTTTCTGGTTGATCAAGGGCCATACGACAGCACCTCCACCACGTACGACCTGGATGCCACCCGGGACATAACCGGTGATGATCATCGCTTCGTTGGGACCGCACTTCTGATAAAGATTGAGCATGAAGTAGAAGAACATCAATAAGCAGATGCCTCCTATCACTACTGTACCTACCACCATCATATCCATGAACGAACTCCTCCTGAGTCATCGAGTGGCGCTAAAACGCAGCGGATCCCTCGTGACTTATTCCCTGTTTTGTTTTGTAAAACCCAATCTGTCTGATATTTTCTGAGGTTGCCTTGTCTTAATGACATCCCGATCCTATACCGAATGTGGTGCCTTTTTTGCCACTGCAATAGATTCCTTTATAATCTTGACAACTGGCAAGATTGCCAGTTAGCAGGGCTTTCGGGCGATTTGCCCAGAGGCTCCAGGGACGCCTGTTGTGACACTTGAAAGGACGCCTGAACGGATACCTGAGTGGATACCTGAATCGAATTTGAAAATGATGTTCAAAGGATACCGGAAGCGCCCGCGGATTTGTACCCTAGAGCATCTCCATATCCAGGTCGTTTACCGGCTCTACAAAAACGACGGGGCCATCCGTTTCTACAATCATGACTTTGCTGCCGCGTTGAAATGTTTCTCCCGGCTTGGCCGATTTGGCCGAGGAGTTAAATCTTGTCGTGCCTATGACGTAAGTGACTTCACCCAGGCGTTCTCCGGTTATGGGGATGTTTACCTGAGCTATGCGGCCGATGGCCTCACCGCGCTTGGTCAGACTGGAGGCCGAAAGCTTGCTCACGACCTGGGACATGGCCCTTTTCAGCACCTCGGTGGCGATGGTAGCTACCCCTATTGCCGGGATCAGGGTGAAATAGCCAAGAGCCGGCGCGTAGTGCCAGGTGATGAAACCGACCGAGCCGAAAAAGCCGGTGAATAGAGACATGCTCATGGGGCTCAAGATGCCCATCAGGGTGAAATACAACTTGTTTTCGCGGGCCCGGACGACTGGATTGACCGAGGTGTGTGCCTCCTCGGAGCCGTCGTGAGCCTGGCCGTGACCGCCGTGTCCGTTGCCGCCATGGCCTGAGCCGCCGGCATGGCCACCGGTGTGGCCGCCGGCATGCCCGGCGTGCCCTCCGGCATCGTGGATACCCAGGTGCCCGCCATGGCCGTGCAGCCCGGCATGTCCTCCCACACCGTGGCCGGCCCCGATGCCGTGCCCGGCGCCCCCGTCCATATCGGTGTGCATGCCGTGCCCATGGTCAATCTGGCCCATGGCGAAGCAGGCGATAATGAAGCCCCAGCCGACGATGGTGCAAAGAATGTAGAGTTGGCCCAGCGGGTCCATGAAATTCTTTCTCCTGAGGCAATGGCGACAGTTAAACTTGCTTTGGAAGTACCCGTTTTGATTAAGCGGTAAACGCAAAAACACGGCCAAACAGAGCCCCAATGCTAAAAAAATGACTAAACTTGGGGAACAATAGGCTGGGAGATCGAGCTTGGAAATAGCCTTATCGCACAACAATATGGATTTTGATTCTTTGTCGGCGCAGTATGCGCTGACGAAGCTCTATCCGGCCTGTCGCATGGTTCTCGGTCACCCATTGACCGGTAATGTGCGCAGTTTTGTGGCGCTCAATCGTAATTATCTGCCGCTGGTGCAGGTCAAATACATCGACCTCGCCAAAGTCAGTCGCTTTTATCTCGTAGACTGTCAGAACATTGAAAGACTGGACATCGCAGCCCAGAAGCTTTTGAAGAGTGAGTCAGGCAAAGGGCTGTCGCGTCCGCTGACAATCATTGATCATCACGAAGTGGAACCGCATGGCCTCCTGTCGCTTGCCACGCCTGATTCGGTCGTCGAAAAGGTCGGTGCGGCGACGACTATTCTTGTTGAAAAAATCATCAAAACTGGTATCACTCTCTCTGAATTTGACGCCACAGTGCTGGCGATTGGTATCTTTGAAGACACCGGTTGTCTTACCTATTCGGCTACTACCGCTAAAGATGCTCGTTGTGTAGCTTTTTTGATAGAGCATGGAGCGGACCTTTCTGTGGTGCGAGAATATATTCGACCCAAAATGGAGTTGGAGCAGGTGGGCTTGTTCGAGCGATTGCTGAAGAATACCGAGATATTGGAAGTGCACGGCCATCGTTTTGCCCTCGCCCAGTCCGATGAGCCCAAATATATAGAAGGACTGGCCACGATCACGCGGCAGATACTGGAACTGAACAATGTCGATGGTGCCTTCACCGTCGCGCATATGCGTGATCGGGTGCATCTCGTGGGGCGCTGCGACGCCAAAGCTGTTAGCGTTAAGCAGGTCTTGCAGGAGTTTGGCGGAGACGGCCATCCCGGAGCCGCTTCCGCGGTCGTGAAGGGCGCTTCGCTCAAGGCTGTTATGGCCAAGTTGCGCGAGACCATCGAGCGCTATGCCGGATATCAACCGCTGGCAAAAGACCTGATGGTGTCACCCGTGCGCACAGTGCGACCTGATATTGCTATGGATGAGGCTGGTCGCATAATGCTGCGTTATGGGCTGGACGGCCTGGTTGTGGCTGACGAAGACAAAGTGGTCGGCATTATTTCGCGCCGCGACATTGATCAATCTACGCACCACCGTCTCGGTCACGCCAAAGTCTCCGGCTTCATGAGCAAGCCTGTGATCACCATTTCGCAGGATGCCACGCTGGGGCAAATTCAGCAGACAATGGTCTCCGAAGACATAGGCAGGCTGCCGGTCATGGATGACTCTGGCAACCTCGTCGGATTGGTCTCACGCCAGGACGTCCTCAACAGTTTATTTGGTGTCGATTATGCCCGGGACAAACAAAATACCGGCGAGATTGTCGAGCGTTCTTTCACGCGCAGACGCAGCAAGGGGCCGTCTCTGGCCGACCCGCTCCTGCAGCTCGATGCCGATACTGTCTGGTTAGCCAGAGAAATTGGACGGCTCTCCAATGAGATTGGCATGGTATCGTATGCGGTGGGTGGTTTTGTCCGCGATTTGCTTTTGAAGATACCAAACTTCGATCTCGATTTTGTCATTGAGGGGTCCGCCGGCGCTCTTGCTGATAAGCTTGTGGAAGCGCACCCCGAGCGCTTTGAGATCGTTGCCCGCCATGACCGCTTCCAGACTGCGACGCTTGTCTATTACCCAGGTGAAGGCGGCAAGTTGGAAAATAGATCGGGTCAGAGTAATGGTCGCCCGCACCGTGACGTGGATTTATCCACAGCTCGTATCGAGATATATGAAAAACCCGCGGCCCTGCCCGAGGTTGAGCCTTCCAAGCTGGAGCATGATTTGCTCCGTCGCGATTTCACCATTAACGCTCTGGCGCTCTGTCTCAACCCCGAGCGCTTCGGCGAGCTGGTGGATCATTTTGAGGGAGTGCAGGATCTGGAGCTGAAAAATATCCGCATTCTTCATCCCTTCAGTTTTATCGAGGATCCGACTCGCATAGTGCGAGCGGCGCGTTTTGCCGGGCGCTTGAATTTCCACCTCGAGCCCAAGACCAGGGAACAGGCACGGCGGGCAATTTCTATGGGTATCTTTGAAGATCTTGGAGGCGTGCGCATCAGGGAAGAGTTGCGCATGATTTTAGAATCGCCCACCCGCATCCGCTCCCTCAATATTTTGGCGGATCTTTCGCCGCGCCTCTGTTATATCGACGCCCAGCTTGATTACAACCTTGGTATCACCAGGGCCCTGAGACGCTCTGAACGTCTGTTGCAGCGCTATCCTGTGGACGAGCCCTGGATAGTGCACCTGGGTGCTTTGCTCTCTGAACTGCCTATTGATAGAGTGTCGGGCGTGCTGGATCGTTTGCAGCTGACCAACAAGCAAAAAGAAATAATCGAGAGCGGTCTTGATCTGCACAGACAGATGCCGCTGGAGCTAAGGCAGCTGAAACGCTCCGAAATTTATGACCTGATGCACGGACGCCCGCGTGAGTCTCTGGCCATTGCGGCGGCTATTGCCGCCATCGGCACTGACCTGCGTCGCGCCATCAAAACCTTTTTGGAAGAACTGGCTGATACCAAACTCGATATCAGCGGCGGGGATCTGATCAAGCTGGGACATTCACAGGGCCCGATGCTGGGACAGGCTCTGCGTCAGGTGATGGCAGCCAGGTTGGACCGGCGCATATCGAGCCGGCAGGAGCAGCTGGAGCTGGCCGCTAAATATCTGTCTCGCAATTAGACCGGTACGGCCGCCAGGTAATCGGCGGTGGATACCACTTTGGCGTAGGCAAATCCCAGAGCCGACATGTAGGCGGCGTGTACCTGGGCAGCCGGTATAACCTGGTCGTTAAAGTCGAGATCGCGCGTGGCACAGGCGTCATGCACCAGAGTGACGTTGTAGCCAAAATCATGAGCAGCGCGGGTGACTGCGTCGATGCACATGTGGCTCATGGCGCCGCATATAGTCACATCTTTGATATTGGCGGCGTCGAGGATTTCTTTCAGTTTGGTGTCTCTGAAGGAGTTGATCTGTTGCTTGACCACGACCGGCTCGTCCCGCTGGTTGAGGACTTTTTTGTGGATCTGAGCGCCCTCGGAGCCCGGGCAAAAGAACGGCGCTTCGGTGGTCGGGAATTCATGTCTGACATGCACCACCAGATCGCCCTTGGCTCTGGCTGCGGCCAGCAAACGTGCGGCATTGTCCGCGGCCTGGTCCATGCCGCTCAAGGTCCATTTGCCGCCGGGGAAATAGTCGTTCTGAATGTCGACTGCGATCAGTGCTTTTCTGCTCATTTTCTTTGCCTCTGTGTTGTGTGCTGTCTCTGGCTTTTGTCTCGTTATTTCTGAATATCAATTTCCCAGAGGGCAGATTACCCGCACCGCATCTGGTATTACTTTTACCGTCATAGGCAGCTGACCGCAGGCGTCGCCGTCGATCATGGCCTGGGCTGTGCCGCTGTGGATGGCTTTGGGGCGCTTGCCGCTGAGCGTGTATTTGAGGGCGTTGAATTCGCGCTGCAGAAAGGAAAGTGGTCTGCGTTTTTTAACAAGGTCAATTTCCACTTCGCGCACTTTCTTTAAATAGTAGGGTGCTTTGCCGCCTGTCAGAGGCGTGGCCGAGCCTGCGGCAAAATGAAAGCCGTAGTGAACGAAATCGGTAAATTCCTTTGGGGCGAGGATGCACAGGTCGAGCAAGCCATCGTGCATCGAGGCCGTCTCCGAGAGCATGCCCACGCCCAGATCGGCGATGTTTGTGATGAAAATACCCGATGCGGTCACATGGAAATTTTCACCATCGGCGGTGACATTGAAATGCATGGGCGGCTCGGCCAGGGTTTGCATCATAGAGCCTGCGTAGGCAAGCATCTTCCAGTTTTCTTTGTCCCGGCGGTGCGGCGTGATCAGGGCGTCGGAGAGCGGGCCGCATCCGGCGGCGGCGGCGAAGTAATGACCGTTCATTGAACCCAGGTCGATTTTCACCGAGGAGCCTTTCAAAATTATGTCGATTGCTTTTTCGATGGGATCTATAAGCAGATTCTCTTCGAAAATTCTCAGGTTACGCGCCAGGAGATTGCCCGTGCCCAGCGGGATGATGCCCACCGGGATATCCAACTTGCAATTGGATACGCCGTGCAGGACCATGCGCACGGTGCCGTCTCCGCCGGCGGCAACGATGCAGTCGAAGTCCGTGCCGGTGGATTCAAAGAGGTTGTCGGCGGTGGTTTCTACTCTCGTGCTGAGCGTCGTAACGATGTACCCGCCGCTATTGCACAGTTTATGAATGCAGGCACCCAGCCACAATTCCGGTCCGGAAGCTGATCCGGCCGTGGGATTGTAGATGATTAACACTTTTCGCATTGCATTTGTTGACATTTGATTTGCGTATAGTACGTGCTCTGTGGGCCTTTGCGCTTCTCTTACGCGCACCTTATTTACATTTAGAGCTAAATTGCTTGCTCGGGAAGTCAATAGCACATACAATGCCTGCTTCAATCAACGCAAGCTGGTTGAATGTGCCCAGGGGAGCCGCTTTTATATACATTGAAGCGTCTACATAATGTTCTAACGGTGTGATACCGTTTGAGGTGGCACGGTTGACAATTAAACGGATTTCAGTATTGTATTGCACACGGTACAAATTTATCTTTCGCAAGACTAGGTCTTCCGAACAGAAAGGCAGGAAACTGGTGGCTAATTTGAAGCAGGCGGTTGCTGTGTTTTCACTGGCAGCATCCGCGGTAATTTCGCCATGCGCTCTTCAGAGCGAAAATTGTGTGTTCCCTTCTCAGGCTGCCTATGCCAAGGTCCATGGCGCCGAGACCATCGGGGAAGAACAGATGCACGGCAAGACCTACGTCGTGGCCCGTGTGACTGTTAAAGCGCCTCCGGAAAAGGTTTTTCAGATATTGTCTGATTATGATCATGCCGATAAAGTTTTTCCTCAGGTGAAGCGCTGCAAGCTGGTGTCTGAAAAAGGCACAAGCAAAGTTGTGAAGCATGAAATCGCTCCGTCGGGCATGCCCGGCACCTATGAGTACATGCTTGATATTAAGGAAACGGCGCCCCACGCCCTTGAGTGGCATCGTATCTCCGGAGACTTCAAGCAAGTCGACGGTTACTGGAAGCTCGATCCGACCGAAGGTGGGCATGCCACCCTCGTCACATACGCAAGTTATGTGGATGGCGGCATGTTTATCCCGCAGTTGTTAATCCGCCGCCAGTCAAAAATCGACATGGCCGGTGTGGTTAATACACTCAAGGCCCAGGCCGAAGCCAATGCCTGCTCGGTGCAGATTGCCGGACGCCCGGATCATCACGGTACCCATCACGTTCAATAGCCAATTGGCCTACATAAGTTAAGTTTGTCGGTGCAGTGCCTTGTTGGCAACTGCGCCGACAGTCTTTTTGCTGTTAAAATGCCAAATGCTAATGAGGAGAGGTACCGAAGCGGTCATAACGGCGCCGCCTCGAAAGCGGATGGGCCAAAAGCCACGTGGGTTCGAATCCCACCCTCTCCGCCATCTTCATGCAAATGCCCATGGTTGCGCAATCCCACAACTTTAGATTGTTGGACTCCCCCCGCAACTCCCCCCTTCAGGTGTGAATGGGTGGTATTTGCAAACGCTTCTATTATTCGCGCCTTGCTATCTTGTGAGGCGCCTTTAATCCAGCGCGCATAATGCCGGTAAAAAGTCTCAAGGGTTGCATGACCTAGCAGGCTAGCAACGTACCCCGGCTCCATGCCCTTCTGGAGGCACAGGGACGCGAACGTGTGGCGCAATTGATAGGAGGGGCGGTGCTTCAATCCTGCTTTCTTGAGAGCTCGCTTCCATACCAGGGACATGTGGTCGTCCAGGGGCTTACCCTGCTTGTTGACAAAGACGTACTCTGCCAGTGTCACGACCGGGCCAGACCGCAACTCCTCCAACAATACTCTTACCGGGGGTAGCATTGGTATCTTACGCTCGCTTGAGCGCGTCTTGGGTTTTCCTTCCACTCCTCTAACCCGCCCCTTGGTTATGCGAATCTCTCCAGTTTTCCATTCGATGTCAGACCAGCGCAGCGCAAACAGCTCGCTTGGCCTTGCTCCGGTGTAAGCCAATACAATGAAGAGCGGCTTGTAGACGCCGGTAATTTGTGCGAGCACCGCTGTCAGCTCCTCTTCTGAGAGCGGGTCTACATCCGGCTTTGACTCCTGAAGTTTCTTTACTGAGGTGTATGGGTTGCGGTCGATGTTGCCTTCCAGTACTTCCTGCTCAAGGATGTAGCCGAGCAGGCCGAGAATATTATTGATGCGTTTCGCCGATAGTCCTTTTTTGTGGAGGCCAGACTGGAAGCGCTTAATGGGCGCATTCGTTATGTTAGCCAAGGGAGTATTAGCGAATTCTGGGAGTAGATGGTTCTTAAGGATGTCTTGATAGGTGCGTTTGGTGGATGCCTTGGTGGCTCCGCGTTGGTCTATATAGTCAGCAGCTGCCTCGGCAAATGTTCTTGGCTTGCGCGTCTTTTGAAGTTTGGCAAAGCCGTTCCAGTCCTGACCAGCGAAACGGGCGAGACGTATCTCTTGTTTGATTTCTGCTAGAGCTATGTCAGCCTCCGTTTTTCTCGGCCCTATAACCTTTTCGTACTCTTTGCCGAGGCTCTTCACCCGTATGTAAAAGTTGCCGGTCTTTTTGTTGAACAATACGCCCATGGTTCAGCGGCCTCCTCTTTTGGTTCTAGTGTTGATGAATTGTCCTTTTCGGTTGGCCGCTTTTCTGCAAGTGTCGTTGCAGTAAGAGCGAGTTCTCTCGTTGGGCCCTATCCAAATTTCATGACCACAAGCCTTACAGAACCTGAGATAACCTCCAGTAGCACCGGCAGCAAGCCTGTATAGCGCTTGGACCATGGCATCAAATGGGGTGTGCACCATCATGCATGCTGACCATGCAGGTGGGTCTGATGGTCGCTTTACGGTAATTTCAAAGCTTTGCTTTGCGCCGACAAGAAGGTTCTGAAACAGGTTCCTCAACATTCTGCGGAGTGCTTTCTCATCGGCATGCGGTGTCGCTTCATACTCTTTTTTGTCTACAAGTAGTCGAGTTTCTTCGGCAAGATATATGGGTGGCCCGGCTGGTATCCACAATTTGGCGCCGCGATTACTGTTGGAGTCGAGAGCCGGATAGTTTAATCCGTCGGTCGGAGTAAGTGCGAGATTTAGAACCAACGAACCTGTCGCAATAGTGCTGTCTTTAACCAGCCATGAGGCGGTGGCATCCGAGGGACGCTTGTTGATTGTAGTTACGACTTCTTTGAGCCAACCAAGAGTGGCCGCCGCATGAAGCACCGTGTTGACTGTGTTGTCTTCCGGTTTCCTGTAACTGGTAAAGAAGCCCCACTGCTCAACGAAAGATAGGGCGGACGACGGATCAGAGCACTGAACAAACCTGGCTAGCATGTTGTATTGCTCGGTCTCGTTCGTGAGGTGGTAGTAAGTTTTCTCGGTGGCCCCACTTACCACAATGCGCAGATCTTTACCACGCCCTGCGAGCTGGTAGCTTCCGGCCACTGGCCAATAGTCTTCTATATATAACATTTGGTCACTGGGATGGGGCTGTTTTCGCATGTCCGTTATTGTCCGTTTTAGAGTGCTGTTTACCAGTTTTATCCTGGGTTTCCCCAGTCTATCGTTTTGTTTGTCGGCTGGCAATCCCGGCGCACAAAAATAGAGAGGATAAACATGACTTTTAAAAAAGAAGGCGGAAGAGATTCCCAAACAGAACAGGGACCATCGCGGTCTGTACCTGAGGCGGCAGCTTATGCCGGAATCGGAAAGACAACCATGTGGCGAGCTGTCTACGCCAGGGAAGTTGAAACTATCCGCATAGGTAGGAGAGTTTTAATCAGTCAGAAAGCTCTGGATGACTGGCTGGCTAAACAAACAATCCCGGCAACAAAGTAACAAGGAGACAGATATGGAAAGGGGAAACGAAGAACTCGAGAAGAAACTTGCTGCGGTCATCAGGAGTAAGCGCCAGGTTCTCAACGCGCTCAAGAAGCAATTTAAACGCACCTGCGCCCTGGACAGCGCCAACGCAGCAACACAGCAAGCAAATGCCATCAGCGCAATGGAGACGGACATATTCAAACTTGAGACCGACCTAGCGGGCAGAGAAGTCTGGCGGAAGAATAAGCAGGAGAGTGAACATGGCAATAACTGAGGGAACACCCCGGCCAAGGCTAGAGATAATCAATGAACGCCTGTACGAAAGCGGCGCTGGTGGTGAGTTTACAGTACTCTGCTCACCAACCGGAATAGGTGGCTATGAAGTACCACTTACGGTGGATATCACCGGGCCTGACCCATGGGTACCTGGCTCCGTGATAGCACCCGAGGGCTGGGGTATGACTCCGGAGACGTTGCACACAGCAATGATGGCGCTCGCTGCGTGCCGGTGCAGGCAGTTGTTCATAAGTAAATTCATTGATGGCGACACATGGCAGAGGTATCTAGCTGACAGGCAGATGCGGGAGGAGCTTCTTAGATGCTGGCCCTAGCTGTCACACCCGCTGAATACTACGGCAGCGTGTTCGCTGGCCTGACAAAGACATCAGGTAAGACCCTGGTCTCCTGCTGCTTTCACTCAGACCGTACACCGTCACTCTCCTTGAATCTTGATACCGGCTGGTACCACTGTTTCGCCTGCGGTGCCGGCGGTGACCTCATCGACTTTTATATGAGGCGGTACAGTGTCGACTTCAAGCAGGCAAAGAGAGACTTAGGCGGTCAGGACAGTTGGCACTCTCAGCGGGTAGTTGCTCCAGTAAATCAGATCGTCGCTAAACCAAGAGCCCTACTGAGCTGGGAGTCTGCCCGTAAATTATGGAACAAAGGACAAGCGATCGCTGCTGTGGATCCTGTTGGCAAATATTTAGCCAGACGTGGTCTGACGCTGACAGCCTATCCCACATCCTTGCGCTATGTGCCAGCTCTCGGCTACTTCTCCGACAGTGCTGAGCCGGTCGGTTACTTCCCTGCAATGCTGGCCATCTTCCAGAATCAGGAAGAGCAGGTAACTGCCTTTCACAAGACCTATTTGACTGAGGATGGCCAGAAGCTGACACTACAAATAGACAACTTCAAAGCCAAGAAACTAAGTAGGCCAACAGTGGACGAGGGCATCAGGGGGAGTGCTATCCGGCTGGGCCCAGTGGACAAAGTGGTTGCTATCGCCGAGGGTATAGAGACAGCCCTGTCTTATTCTCAGCTGACCGGTGTTCCCACCTGGGCCTCTGGGTACGCGGGCGGCATACCTACTGTCTGGTTGCCACCATCCGTTGAGACCGTTCACATCTGCATCGACAACGATGACGCAGGAATGAAAGCGGCAACGGCTCTCGAAGCCCGCCTCTTAAGTGAAGGCAAACAAGTCATAAAAAAACCGCTCCCTAGCGCCTGGACAGCAAGAAAGGGAGCGGATTGGAACAACGTTATTATGGAGTCAAAAATATAGATGCTTACGCAAGAAAATAATACCACAGCTGGAGAGCCTATCTTCGACGATGTCGAAAGGCAGCCCGAGGCAATAATGTGGGAAGAGCCCTTGCTCTTTGGTGAAATAGTTACACCGCCTGTGACGGCGGATGTGTTGCCACCATGGCTGCGTGACTATGTTCGGTCCGTCAGTGCATGCACCCAAACACCAGAGGGCATGGGCGTCATGATGGCCCTCTCAGTCTTGGCGACATGTCTACAGAGAAAGTTCGTTATCTCACCGAAGCAAGGAGGCTACTCTGAACCACTCAGCCTTTGGACTGTGACGTCACTACCGCCAGCCAGTAGGAAGTCTGCTGTAGTCGGTGCACTTACTCTCCCGCTCCAAGTCTGGGAGAAAGAGCAGGGCATAAAAATGAGGACGAAGATTGAAGAGGTGGCGGCTGAGCGTGTCGTAAACGACAAACGATGTGAAGATTTAAATAAAAAGGCAGCCAAGACTGACAGCACTGAGCAACGTAGAGAACTCCTCAAGGAAATTGCAGAGCTGAAGGCTTCTACTCCTGATGAGATGAGACCGCCTCAGCTCTACACTGGAGACGTAACGCCAGAGACTTTACAGAGTTTGCTTGTCGACCATAAAGAAAGAATGGCAGTGTTATCGGATGAGGGCGGCATCTTTGAGGTAATGGCTGGGCTGTACAGTGACGGCAAGGTCAATCTCGATGTTTTCTTGCAGGGCCATGCCGGCAGCCCTGTCAGAGTAAATCGCTCTCAGCGGTCCGTCACTCTTGAACGACCAGCTCTTTCTTTTGGGCTAACAGTCCAGCCCTCAGTGCTTGCCGACTTGGGCCAAGGCAACAAGAAGAGATTGCGTGGTAACGGCTGCTTGGCAAGATTTCTGTATCTTATTCCGGAATCTAATATCGGAAGTCGAGATGTAACCAGGAGCACGGCAGTCGGTGAAGGGCTGGTCTCTCAGTACGAGACGAATATCAGGCACTTACTGGCTATCGAGCCAGACCTTGACGAACAAGGAAAAGCCGTTGAGTGTCGGTTGCTGTTAACGCCAGAGGCACTAGCCTCCTTCCAAAAATTTGCCCAGTACGTTGAGAACAACCAAGGCAGCGGAAGAGACTTTGAGCAAATTCAAGACTGGACTGGAAAGCTTCCCGGCGCGGCTCTCAGAGTTGCAGGGCTCTGTCACATTGCAGAATACGGAGCAAAGACGAATCTAGTAGGCGTCGAAACTATGGAGCGTGCTCTGGACTTATGCCAGTCCTTAATTAGGCATGCCGAGGCTGCCTTTCAGATGATGGGCGCTGACCCAGGTATCGACGACGCAAAATATATTCTGGCTTGGCTAAGCCACCAGGGTGGTGACAAATTCCTCAAGCGCGATGTGCATCGTCTTGGCCGCTTCAAGAATTGCAAAGTCGATCGCCTTCACCGCGCACTTGATGTGTTGATTGACCGCAACATAATCAGTGGGAAGCATAAGAACCCGGCGACTGGAAAGCCAACCCAGTACTACTATATAAACCCCATTCTAGTTATCAAGAGGAAATAACCATCATGGGCTGGCGCGAGACTGAAGTAATTTCAAATCCCATCTCCCGGGACAAAGGGGATTTTAGGGACAATCCCCCGGGAGGCCGAGAGCAAACCCTCAATGATTGGGTGGCGTCAATCAATCACTCAACCAGCCCCGGGGAAGTCTTGAGCATTGTTGACCGGTTCAGACAGGGAGCATGGTCGGATGACCAACGCGCTCATATAAGTCGAACTTATATAAGAAAGCTCGATGCCCTCAACTCCGACCCATAGCCAGCAGTCACCATTGGCGCCACTATGATGATATTTGAAAATGCTTATAATTTGGCTACAGCTGCCGCAGCTCCAGATTGATGCAATTTCCGGCACCCCCGGCCCGGCGCGGCGCCGGGCGGTTGTGAACAAACTACAGAGTTTTCTGAAATCCGAAAAGTATATAGAGACGCTACCTGCGGCTGCTCATGCCCATTCCAGCAAGAACCAGCGCTGCGTAGTTGCTGCCGGGTGCGATCACCTTTGGTTTTTTCTCGCCGGAGTTGCCGATATTACCCACGTTCCCCGAGGGGTGATGAGTGAAGGTAAGAGCGGAGCTCGGACGCGCGGGGTTAATTGCCTGCAGATGTGTATGCGGATTGATAGTGCCGATAGTGTCGGCACCTTGCGGTGTTTCTCCCACGGTTTCCCAGAACGGGCGATGTCTTCCACCAGGTTCTGCCGGCGGCTTCTGTGCAATCAGCGGCTGAGGCTGACCAATTTTGTCTAAGCCGCCAGCGTTCGACCAACCTGCCATTTCAATCAGTCGAGAGTAAGCCACAGGGTTGGAGTGAGAGCGCTCAACAAAGTAGCGAACAAGCTCAGGGTCAGTGAGTGGTGTACCGTTCTTCAGGCCGCGGCTCTCAGGGGTCACGCTCGGCTTAATGGCCAGGCTGGCTTCTCTCTGAAAAGCTCTTTCAGCATTCTGACTTATCATCTGGTCACCTTGTGCCGCCGCTCTCTTCAAAGCTTCGTAAGTTCTACCCACTGCCACACCGGGAGCAGCCCACATAGCACCAGGCAGATTGGCAACGGCGGAGCCAAGCACAGCGGCGAGGATGTGTGTATTGTCTCGCTCATTGGGAGGGAGTACTGGGACACCGTTCTTGAACTGCACCGGGGGAACTGCCGGCGGTTTCTGTTGCGGTGCCGCTTGGGGGGCAGCCTGCGGAGCCGCTTGAGGAGCGCCCTGGGGTTGGCCCTGCATAGCAGCATAGAGCTGCTGCATGTTGGGAGCTCCAGCCTGTGGAGGCGGTGCGAAGTTGGCATTGGTAGGCATCGCCTGAGGCTGACCTTGCGGGAAGCTCATAGGCACGGCGCCGGGCGGAGGTTGCATCTGGCCCTGAGTGAATTGAGCATAGCCTTGCTGCACAGGCGCCTGCATCTGCTGCTGGATGGTGCCGGCTCCGAGCATCGCGGCTGGTACCGGGCCAGTCACTTCATACTTGCCGGTCTTGCCTTGCTTGGCTGTGATGCTGTTAAGGTCCAGTCCGGGTATGCCGAGGGACATTGCCTGGTTCATCATGTACTGAGCGACGGCCTTAGACTGAGGCGATGCAAATGGGTTTTGTGTCAGCTTATTCGCACCATCAAGCATCTGAAGCATTGACTCCATCGGAGCTTTGGCAATGCCTTGCTGTTTCGCCACACCTGTCAGGATATCGTTGTGTAAGCTTTGGAACTTAGCCAAGACGTCTGCGGGCCGTGTGTCGATGGCGTTCTGATAGTCAATCTGCGCCTTACCGGCGGCGGCCACCGCCTGGTTGGAGGAAGCGATCGCTTTCATTTGGTCAGCGCCGTACTCTTGCTGCTTATGTGCGTAATCAATGCGCGCGGATTCATTGCGCGCCTGCTCGCCTGCGATATCCGAATCCTTGAGGAGTGTCTTTTTAATCAGCTCGATAGCCTTAAGGGCAGCATCGGCCTCAGCTGACTGAGCAGAGGCAAGAGCTTGAGAGTCACGAGGAAGACCCAGATAGGGCTCCAAGAAAGGAAACTGAGAGGCAAGTGCTGCGCGTTCTTCCGGTCCAGCTTTCACGAACTCAGTTATCAGGTTTGATTTCTGATACTCGGTTATGGCACCGGCAGCTTTGGCATGAGCCTCTAATTCCATCTGCTTACGCTGGTCTTCGCGGTCCTGGGTGTAGGCCACCTTCTCCATTTCATTGGCACTTTTAAAGCGCTCAAGAGCGATGGCAGCTTCGGCTGCGCGCTGAGCTTTCCAATTCTCATAAGCCAGCTTCTGTGCTCGGGGGGAGATTGCAAGGCCGATTTGTTGCAACCAATTACCGACAGAGCGACGGGGCGAACCAGGGACGGGGCCGGGTTGACCACCGAGAGACTGAGCAGGCGTCAAGGGCGGGGAGTTAGCCACCGTTGCATCAGGTCCATAAATCTGTTTGAGCGCCTGGTCAGCTTGAGAGACTTGAGGAGTCTGAGCTTGAGGCATGTAATCAGGGACCGGCGCACCGGGTACTATTTGCGGCGTCTGGCTGGCCATAAGAACTTGAGGCACTTCCTGGCCGATGCGCATGACGCCGGGCTGATTGGCTGATACTGTTTGTGGTGCCACCGTGTTGCGGATATTCTCTACCGTGTCGGCAAAAGCTCCGGCTGCGCCAAAGGGATGCAGTGAACCGGTTGTACCATAATTTCTGCTTTGCAAAGCACGCGCTGCTTCCGCCACACCACTCAAGTTAGTAGGTGAAGCACCAGACACAGACGCAAGCTGTGGAGGTTTATAGGAGCTGTCATAGTTGCTAGCCACCAGCTGCGGAGCATCAGGTCTCCGGCCAATGGCGTAGTCAACAAAGCTGTTGATGTTGTTCTGGAAGGACGGCAGGTCCAGTGAGTTGGTATTGGCCCAGCCCGGTATGGCCGGGTTCTGGAGCTTCTGCATCACAGTGTTATTCGTGACCCAGGAGTTATTCTGTTGCGTCGGATCGAAGGTGACAGTTGTGGTACCGCCGCCGGCAGTAGCCGTGGCTCCGTTGCCCTGGCTACCTTTGCCACCAGAGCTAGTGGTAGTGACACCGCCAGAGATAGAGCCGGAGGAAGTGCCGCCAGTAGTGTTATTAGAAGTGGCGCCGCCCTGGAGCGGATTGCTGGAGCTGCCTGCCGGGTGAGTAATTGCCGGGTCATATGGGTTGACGTAACCGGAGGCTGCGAGCTGCTGGGCGATAGTTGGAGTCGGTGCGACTGGGGCGGGAGTGCTTACGGTCGGAGGAGGTGTGCCATAAATTAGCTGGCCGCCCGCTCCCACATAAGTGTTGGGTATCCCGCCAGGCGCTTGCCCAACTCCGCCTCTTACATCTGACATTGTTGTCTCCATTGAATCAGTCACATAAACCCGCAGTGGCTCTAGCAATTAGGCACGCAGATTATCAACAATTTCAATATAGGCGGTACTACCGGCAGTATCAATACATATTTTCCGGTGGCTGGATGGCTCAACGCTGCACTATTTGCGGCAGCCCGCGGCATCAGTCAGCGACAGACGGGAAGTGTCTTTTAATAACCCTCAGAGACAAAGGCAATAGTCTTAGCAATCCGCGGCACCGCTTGCATGATGTGGGATGCCATTTGAGTAGTATTGACTTTGTGTTCCGGCTGAGCCAGGCAGACCGCCCCAGACTGTGAAACTGCCAACAATGCTATTGCTCCACCTAGTAGCAATTAACCTTCTATCAGCTGCACCTGAAAACGCGGTGAAGCCTTTCTCTATGGGCGCTGCCGCGCTCTTGGCAGCAGGCTGGTTAAGAAAGTCTGACCTTGCCTTTTGACCCAGCTTTGTGTAGAGTTCAACCCAGCCCCTACCGCGAAATAAAAGTGACGACTACCAAACCGCCGCTCGTTGAAGTCATATGCGGAGTAACATTTGAACCGCTGCAGGAGCTGAAACCATTCCAGTACGGTCTTGTTTGGCAGCATTTTAAGCAGTTTGGATACTCAAGCTGTGAGGAACAAGCGCCCATTATTCTTCAAATCGAAATGCCTGATAGCACTGCCCAAGGTTTTCCTGACCCCTTTGGCAATACTCGTCTTGTATTTACTAACCCGACCGATAATTCGGTGGTGCAGTTCCAGAAGGACCGCTTCCTTACTGACTGGAGACCTTCTCTAGACGGCAGTCCATACCCCGGATTCGATAAAGTCTACCCGCGGTTTTCAGAATATTTTAAGGAGTTCGTGAAGGTAATCACGGACCTGGGCACCCCAAAACCGCCCAAAATAGTTCAATTTGAGCTGACCTATTTGAATCAGCTGTTCCAGGGCGAGCACTGGGAAGGCCTAGGAAAGCTTTCGAAGTTGTTTCCCTTTATGACCGATCTTCCCGACACTCCCGGTATGGCCCACCCGGAAGGGTTCGCCTTTGGAATTAATTTTCTACGGGAGAACTTTGGCGGCAGACTACACGTCCAATGTGGTACAGCCGTTGAACTCAAAGGGAAGAACAAGATGTTGCAGGTTAATTTTACGGCGAGAGGATTGGGGGAATATACAACTTACGAAAAGGTGGATGAGTGGTTTAAATTGGCCCACGCGGAATTGAGGGCGACCCATGCAGGACTATTTTCAAAAGAACTTCAAGAAGAATAGCGGAGTTTGAACGTAATGGATTATGTAGCTGTAACTGAGATTCCAGAAGCGATTTATCGCCTTGCCCCGTCACATGTGGGAAAACCACCGGCTAACTTTGACAATCCCCGGGTTTCGCTGGATCCTTTGACCACTGGGTTGACGCTCAACGTAACTTTGAGAATGGGTAATGGTGGCAGCGGTGATACTGCTGTTACTTATAATTTCCCATCCTCGAAAACTCCATTCCTTGATAGAGTAAAACGAAATAATTTGAATGTTCTTCGAGATATTGCTCGAAAGTTGGAAGCGGCGGCAGAGGCGGAAGCTATAGACTGGGACGGTTATGAGTCACTAGAGGAATAAGCCACCTTAGATGATTTATGAGGTCCCCGCACTAGAGGACGATATTCGCCAAGGGGATATTTTCCTGGGTATACCGGATCTCAACATTAGCCTCAAAAGCCTGAGTGTGGTCAATGGACCAGAGGACGCACAGCCCGTAATAATGACCTGGGAGCAGCTGGTTTCCGGCCGTGGACAAGACTCGGCATCCTTCGACAACGTCGGTGTGGTGGCTGCTATGACATTGGTCAACGCCATAGTTATTACGCAGACTTGTGATGCCGTTCGTTCGCCATTTATTACGCTAAGTCAGATTAAGCCTTTAGCTAGTATCGACGGGACTTTTAAGGACTTAAGTACGGCAAAATTTGTGAGTAGATTGCCGCTGCAATCGCGACAAAACCTGAAATGGTTCTACCTGCCACCGGATGCGGTACTAAATTCTACGGAAAGACTGGGGGCGGATTTTAGAATAACTATCCGGTTGCAACGAGAAGATTTAGAAGGACTTAAGGAGCGGCGTGTAGCGCGCTTGAATGAGGTCGCATACGAACATTTTAGAGAGCGCCTTGCTGACTTTTTTCGGCGATATGCCTACGATGAATGGTATTCGTTCAACAAAGAAGAGCTTGTCGAATACAAAATTAAAAACCCAGCTTCGCAGCCATTTAAGTGGCAAGAGTAGGGGCGAATTATTCAACGTCGGCACCGACACCTTGAGCGGTCTTGCTGGGTCATTGACTGTTGATGACAGTGACACAGGCAGAAACTGTCATGGCGAGTGGCTGAAACGAAGTAACGGTAAAAGGCTAAGCCGTCTTTGACCTGCCTCAGTCCAGTCTTACAGAGATGGGCAGTAGCACGGCGGTCGCTGGCCAGATAAACAAAGTCGGTATCAGCACAATAGACATGCTCATCACCGAGCGGTCCTATCCTGGCTTGCACTCCCAGCCGATAGCCCAAGTCTATCCACTTGGTTGCGCTCACTATAATTCTTATCTCAGCCTCTTCTCCTTGACCAAGAAACGATTGCGCAGTTTGCCCCCAACCCCATGGCGCCAGAGGTGACCATTCAATAGCCGGGTAGCATTCGGCAAGCTTTTGGCGCAGTTTCTCCGCAAGGGCCCTCTGATGCTGAGGCTTTAAAAGAACAGGGGCTTTCAGTGCATTGGTCATCCTGCATCTTTCACCTCAAAACCGAGTCTTACCAAACTCCGGCGCTGACCGTTGAGCAAGTTGTAGAACGAGGCGCTGTGCCAGCGCCCTTTCTTCTTCGTTGGAATCCCCTCGGCGTTCAGGATGTTGGCAATCTTTGTAAAACTTACTCCCTCATCGGCCATCGTTCTAATACGCTCCAGAACTGCCTGCTCCTCTGGCACAGGGACAAGGCCACCCTTATAGGGTCTCCATCCGAATGGTGGACTGCCACCCAGACTGCCTCCGGCTTCTTTCTTCTTTCGGCGTCCTTCCTGGCAGCGCTGATAGATCAGCTTGCGTTCGTACTCAGCGAACATACCCTTGAACTGGAACATGAGCTCGCCGTCTGGTGTCTCCAGGTCGAGCGTGTCGACTACTGTCAGTAGCTTCTTGCCCCGCTCTTGCAGGTCGCGCTTGATTGTCTCTGCGTCCAGCACCTTGCGAGCGAATCGGTCAAGTTTGTAAACAATGAGGCCGTCAGCCAGATTGGAGAAGATGCAAGCCAGGGCATCTTGAAACCCTTCGCGTTTCTCTGCTGACTCGGCGCTGTAGACGTCTTCAAATATATTGAACAACTTGTATCCGTTCTTCTTGCAGTAGCTGGTAATCTCTTCGCGTTGGGTTGGCAAAGAGGTGTTGTCCGCTTGAGAGTCACCGCTCACACGAACATAGCCAACTAGTATTTTCTGAGTTGCTATTTTTTCTCTTGCATTGCCTGACGACATACAGTACTCCTTCTCAAAGTAGGTTTGGTTCCACTTGCATCTGTGTCTATCTCGCCCTCGGATATGGGTATGTTTATCGAGATGGCGTATTGGTTGCTTAAGTTTGGGAGATTAAATGGTGCGTATGGAGGTCGCCTGCCATCATTGACGGTGGCAGACTCGAAACCAATCTAGTTAAAGTTCGAACTTTCTTAATGATATCCAGTTTTGAAAAACTGCCAAGGCTGCAGCGAAGATGGCACTACCAGATCCGGTAGCTTGTATAAGTCTTCGTCCGGCAGAATCAGACAGCGCCGCAGTTTGAGAGCCACGTACAATCTCCGGGAATCAGTAGATTAAAATTTTAGGTGAACAAGCTGGTTGTTTTTCATTCTGATCCGTCGAGGCTGATGACGGCATATCCAGGAAGATGGCCCCAAGCTGCGCATAGGTCCACAGGCAACCACGCTTGGTAAGAAGGCCGGTACTGTTCAACCGGTGAATGATGTCACCCCTATCCGCGCCTTCCAGATGCCAGCGAATAATCAAGCCGAGAATCATCTGCTCTCGCTCGTCTTTGATTCCGAAGGTGCTTCTGTTCCGGTATGGAGGCACCCCGTCTTGGCGCCGGTTAACTTTCGCTTGGGCCCGCCTGATAGCCACGTTGTTTCTATAGCCCTCGATGACTTTGGCTATCTGCTCCTTCAGCCCATCTCTTTCAGGGCCTGGTGGCCTTTGGTCGGAAATAGCCATGATGTGAACTGGCGGCATGTCG
This sequence comes from Cyanobacteria bacterium SZAS LIN-3, assembly GCA_018266215.1. Classification (GTDB taxonomy): domain Bacteria; phylum Cyanobacteriota; class Vampirovibrionia; order Obscuribacterales; family Obscuribacteraceae; genus REEB67. The sequence goes on from JAFEAV010000033.1 coordinate 51,957, forward strand.
ACGGACGGCATGAGGTCAAGACGGCAAACAAGGAGGACTTCAGCGAGGCCAGCGTGAATAGCTTGCAGGGCAAATTGCAGGCCTTGCGCATCACCAGCTTCGTCGTCAAAGATTGTATAAAGGTCCAGGCCGTTGATAGCACAGTGATTGAGGATGGTCTTTTTTTGGAACCCGGGGTGCATTGTCCCATCACCTCCGACAAGTGGTCGACGCACGTAGCCCACAGCGCGCTGTTTGAGTGGTTGGCTGGTCATAGACTCACCTCGCTAAAATCTTGTGGCTGGCTGCCGCCCTGGACGATGTCTGCTGCACTGTTTTGGTACCGCGTAAGTACATTACAAATCTGGCTATTGCCCCAGATTTTGCCCTGCTTGGTTTTGATGCCGAGCTGATTGAGGTGTAGTGCTATGCCGGAAATTTTGGCCCCTTTGCGCCTCAAGTCAAAAATCAAACGGATGACTGCCTGCTCGTTCTCATTCGGCACCAGCTCGCGACCGACAGCCATAAACCCGAAGGGCGGACACCCAGCCCAAAACTTACCGGCGGCGCGTTTCCTCTCAACACCGAGCTGGCACCGCTCCTTGATTGACTTTCGCTCGAACTCAGAGAACGCAGCGCGGACTTGATAGGCCATCTCGCCTTCATCCGAGACGGCAAAATCAATCTCCTCCGTGATGGTCACCAGGTGCTTTCCTCTGGCCTTGAACTCTTCTTTTAGTCGCTCAGCGTCAAGGAATTTGCGAGTGAATCTATCAAGTTTCCAGACAATCAGATAGTCAGCAAGATTGGCATATAGGGCACTGAGAGCAAATTGAAGACCCTCACGGCTGGCGGCATCCTCGCCGCTCTGCACATCCGAGAAGACATTAAAGAGCCGATAGCCAAAGCTCTTGCAGTATTCTTCGATTGCCTCTCGCTGCGCCGGTAGGCTCTCTCCGTCCGCCTGGGATTGGCCACTTACCCTGACATAACCGATCGCCACTGGTCTCAATTTTATTGACATTGCCTGCTCTCCTTGTTACCCAATTTCTCCTTCATCCAATCCGGCATAATTCCGCGCCGTTCCAGCATTTCAGGAAATCCAAGGAGAATACTTTGCACAGGTCCTGGTGACCACGCGGTACCTCTCTTGGTTTTAATCCCTCGGCTGTTTAAGTCAAAGGAAATTGCCGCCAGCGTCAGCCCTCGCTCCCGCATTTCAAAAATCTCTCTCAGCACTTTCTGTTGGTCCGCGTTGACCACCAGCTCTCGGCCTATTGCATCCCAGCCGAACGGTGGGGCGCCGCCGATGTATCCGCCGTGAGAGCGCTTCCGTGCCCGGCCCATTGAGCAGCGTCTGTTTATTGCTTTCCGTTCCATTGCAGCAAAGATAGTCTTCATATGAAACAGAAGCTCACCGTCCTTGGTTGCTGTCTCAATTTCTTCGGCCACGCCCACCAGCTTCTTGCCTTTGGCCTTTAGTTCTTCCTTTACCTGCTCGCTGTCGAGAACATTTCGAGAGAAGCGGTCAAGCTTATGGACAACCAGGTAAGTACCGATACCAGCATACAAAGCAGATAGGGCCTTCTGAAATCCATCACGGTTAGAGGCATCCTCGCCGCTCTGCACATCCGAGAAAATAGCAAAGAGCTTTAGGTCCTTTCGGGCACAGTACTTGATGATTGCCTCTCGCTGAGCCGGTAGGCTGGCGTTGTCTGCCTGGCTGTCAGAGCTGACACGTACATAGCCGACTGCTACTGATGCTGGATCTGGATTCATGGACGTGCTCCAATAACGCCCTCACGGGCGGTGCGCTTGGTTGATTACACTTAATTGCTTGACCGTCACGTTACTGAAATCTTGAATGATTTGCAACGTCAGGCAGCTAACAAAAGTGACAGGCAGAGCCAGTCAAGCTTAGCCCTATGTCGACGGTATTTTAAGAATGCTCAGCGCTGCTACCGTGAAAGTGTAGACATATGTCTGCACTCCAAGGGGACAATCGAAACAGATTAAAATGTGTTGGGCGAATCTGTCGGCGCCGGCACAGAAGATGGACAAGACCCTCCGAGTAGTGAACAAGCAGTAAGTAGACTTGGCTCCCTCGCTCCTTGGATGTCACTCTCGGACGTGTGTGTAAGTTTGATATACCCTATAACCGAGTACGTAAACACCTTCAAACCTGGTTGCCGAAAATTGTTTTTGGCAAAGATGCCACTGAATTTGGTGGCGCGGCTTAATAATTCTTACACTCTGCGTCTTGGTATTGGAATTCTACCCACCAAATCGTTGATCCATACGCGACCCGATTCTGCCAAATTCGCAGCCATGGAATAGTCGGAAGTCTCAATGGCAAAATTCAGGTCAGCCAAGAGGTCGGCGATATCATCACCTTCGGTATAGTTAAGAATTCCTTTTTTAACCAACCTTGCAATAACACCGTGTGTCGACTCGTTTGTGGTGGGGATCCCGTCTCCAACAACAGCTCCCAAGGCGAACAGAGCACTCTGTAAATGAAGGAAAACATTTCTCGCCTTGCGCAATATTGTTGATGCTGCTTTGTCAGCAACAAACAAAGGACGACCAAAATCGTCCACAGGCGCGACAGAGGCAGAGTCTGCAACTCTTTCCGCCTCGCGAACTGATTCCAAAGAAGCAACAAGCGCTGGTTCTGCAACGATAGCGAGATACTTTTCCAGCACAGGAAAGAAGGAGGAGAAGTCGTAGCCAATAATCGCCTGGCCTGTAAACTCCCTAAATTCATTTATCAACTCGGGCAATAATTCAGCAATTCTGCCTTTCGGCTGCCACAACCAGTCCCGCTTAGTCGAATCTCTCGTGACAAAAACAATTGGCTTAGCGATTTCCTTGGCATGCTCCATCATTTGCAGCCAGACAAGAACGTCACCGCCCTGCTTACCGGTGCTCTTGTTCAAGTCGCCGAAGCCAGGCGGGATGCCTGCGCGCATACGTCGGTCAGCAAAGGCAAGCTTTTCTGAGAGAACTTCAGCCGGATAAGACAGACCGGTTTTGCCTGCATAGATATTTGCAAGTTTGTCGGTCACGCCTCGACAGACATCCTCATATGAAATTTTTTCGTCGTACCGCCGTTGAATGTCTTCGTTCGCCTTGGCCTCAGCATCCTTGAAGATTGCCTCTAGCGCTGGAAAGTCGATCCAATGATGCCTCTTGTAGTCAGTCAGTTGGTTTAGCAGACCAGAAATCGACGACTTTATGGTTTGGGCACTACTTTTGTGGAGCCTTATTTGAGTCTCAATCTCTGCGTCTTTCTGCCGTAAAAATTCAAGGCCGACTTGATGCGGCAACCAGAGTTTGCCAGAAAGCTTCTCTATAACAGTTAGTAACTTCTGCTGGTCGGCTTGTGGTATGCGAAACAGGTCGAGCAGAATATTCGTGTCAAAGACCATCACGCAGTTTTCCCAAACCGCCCTAATGACATTCTCATCAGTACCAAAGTACCCAGGAAAAACATCTTTCATGACAACGTGTGCGCCCAGTAAGTGATATACACAAGGCGACAAGTGTACACGAAAGACCAGACCGAGCTTTGTCCCTAAAATCCCTTTTGTCCCCGGAGATGGGATTTGAAATTATCTGGGCGAATCTGCGTTATTCAGGTCTGACCTTGTTGGCCAATTGCTTGTATAAGGTTGTCTGGAGTCTGTGCACATCAGCCATTGCCCGGGCAACTGTGGCCAGGCGATCTTCCGGAGCGTTGCCACCAAGGTCCTTTAGAGCGGCTAGCCGGCGGCCGAGAATAGTTTGAAGGACCGTGGTGTCATCCAGCCACTGCCACTGCTTCCTTGTCTGTTCGTCTGAGGCCTGTTCTCGCTCTGCGCGCAAAGCCTGCCAGTCCTCTTCCTTGGCCCACTTTGCTACCGTGCGCTCATCGATGCCGACGGTCTGTGCAACGGCCTTATACCTGGCCACAGGCATAGAGCAATAAAGGTCCAGAGCCTCCTTGTGAATTTTCTCATATTCGTGGGTTAACGGTGTTCTGACGCTGATGTTACGCCTGGCCATAAGATTTGCTGCCTTAAGAAGTGTCTAGCCCGTAACGTACCGCACGGTGGGTGGACAAACAATAGACGCGCAGCAGGCAAAAAAAAATTTTTTGAAAAATTTTTGTACAGGCATCTAGGTCGTGATTTAGACGGTGCATGGAGGACCCTTCACTAAATGAGGGGTGCGTCGAGATCGTTCCCGGGAGATCCCCCCGCAACTCCCCCCTTTTTGCGTAAATTGGCGGTAATCGAGGGTAGCCAGGGATAGAGGCAAAAGGTTTAGAATGCCACTCTGCTTGAGGATTAGGCTGATGGGATGAGGGATGCCGAAGACCCCTACTGAAGAATCCCACCCTCTCCGATCTTTATCTCAGGAAGCTGAATTTATGCGGGTCCCCGGGGGCTCGCTTTTTTCTTTTGTGGGATTTTCCTGGGAGCACAGCATCAACCGAGAGCCCATATTTAGAGATTTCTCAGGGGCCTGCCCTGCCGAAATGTTATTATCACCTTGAAATCCCCAGCGATTCGCTAAATCTCCCATGGGCTGAGCTTCTTAGTGCTATTTAACAGCTTCACTTACATGTTCTTCCTGACGGTCATGTTTGCCCTCTACTGGGCTTTCCCTGACCGCCACCGCAAAACCCTGCTGCTGGCAGGCAGCTATGTTTTTTACATGACCTGGAAGGCCGAGTATGGACTGCTCATCCTGGCCCTCACCCTGATCAATTTCTTCATCGGTCGTCAGATTGATAAACAGACAGCCGTGGAGAAGAGGAAGCAAATCCTCGTCCTCGGTCTCTGGTTCAACCTTGGCTGTCTGTGCTTTTTCAAATACTCCAACTTTTTGATCGACTCGCTCTTTCAATGTTTGAAGCTGGGCAACGGGGTCATGCATTTTGCTCCGGCAGACATGTCCAGCCCTGCCCTCAATATCATTCTGCCGCTCGGTATCTCGTTCTTCACCTTTGAATTCATTCACTACATAGTGGATGTTTATCGCGGTTCCAAACCGGTAAAGAGCTTCACCGACTTCGCTCTGTTTGCCTCCTTTTTCCCTTCGCAGATAGCCGGTCCGATCAAGCGCTTCCAGGACTTCATGCACCAGCTGGAAGAAAAGCCGGTTTTCAAAAACGAACTTTTCGGTCAGGGCATTTTTCTGATCATGCAGGGCTTCTTCAAAAAAGTGGTGCTCGGCGACAACATGGGCATCATTGTTTCGCAGGGCTTCAATCACGTCGGCAACCTGCCCCTGGCAGATGCCTGGCTGGCCACCGCCGGTTTCACCTTCCAGATATTTTTCGATTTCTCCGGCTATACCGATATCGGTCGGGGCTCAGCGCTTCTGTTTGGCTACAAAGTTCCGGAAAATTTCAATCTTCCTTTTCTGGCCGCTAATCTCACTGATTTCTGGCGGCGTTGGCACATGTCTCTTTCTACCTGGCTGAGAGACTATTTGTTCATCCCCATGGGTGGCTCCAAAGGTGGTGCCTGGAATGCACGGCGCAATGTCTTCCTCACTATGGTCCTGGGCGGACTGTGGCACGGAGCGGCCTGGCACTATGTCATCTGGGGTGCTTTTCACGGAAGCGGTCTGGTCATATCTAAAGAATGGCAGGACCTGGTCTCGCGCAATAAGACATTGAGCGCGCTGAGACCGACTCCCCTGTGGCATTACAGCGGTATGGCCCTGACGATATTTTTCCTCTTCCTGGCCGGTATCTTGTTCCGCGCTAACGATCTGCCGCAGGCGCTGTCTATGACCGCGCGCTTGCTCGGCAATGGTAATGCCGGTCTCAGTGGGGCCGTGCTGGAGAGTTTCCTGCGCTCAACGCTGGTCCTGACCCTGCCTGCTTACACATTGTTTGTCGCCTTGCGCAGCAAAAAAGCGGCTGCCCTTTTTGCCGGCTCCGGCCTGACATTCTTCAAAGATGTCTGGCAAAATTCCTTTGCACTGAGACTGGCTGCCTGCGCCAGTCTGGCCGTGATCATTTCCGGCTTTGCACCGGGGCAGTTGTCGCCGTTCATTTATTTCCAGTTTTAGGTGCTGCCTGTTAGATGAAAAGTAAGACTATCGAGCGCGAACCATCCTCCCTGCCGCAGGCGGCAGACGCCGCTGCGCACGCCTGCGTGGATGCGGGAAAAAAGCCGTGGAAAAAATCCCCCGTTCGCACATTTGTCGAGATTGCTTTGCTGGTGCCTCTCACCGTATTTGGCCTGGAAGGCCTGCTTGCGGCTGTGGGTGTTGGTCAGCAGGAAATTTTGCAGCCGGACGCTGAGATCGGTTGCGTGCATATTCCCGGTAAAAAAGTGACCTGGAGGTTGGAAGGGTTTTCGCGCGATTCCTTTTCTTCGGCCGGGCTGCGTGATCCCGAGCACAACCTGGCTAAGGCACCGGGCACCTATCGCATCGCCCTGCTTGGGGATTCGGCTACCGAGGGCTTGCAGGTGGATATGGGCGAAACTTTTGCCCGCGTGCTCGATGCCGGTCTGGCCAAAACTGCTTCAGGGCAGAGCATTTCCAAATTTGAGGTGCTCAATTTTGGCTGTTCCAGTTACTCAACCGGTCAGGAGCTTTTGCAATTCAAACGCCAGGTGGCGCAGTACAAGCCGGATTTGACGATTGTGCTCACTTGCTTCGGCGACACTCTGGAAAATTCACTTGATCCCACCCAGCGAGCCCACGCTGAGCCCAAGCCGTATTTTTATATCGACGGCGCCGGTAAGTTGGCTCAGGACAACAGCGTGCTCCAGGCTAATGCCGCAAAACTGGCTCCCAATCCTGTAATTGATTTCCTGCGCGCTAAAAGCTGTCTTTATGGCGTATGGACGCAGCTCAACTTCAACTGGAATTTGACGGATAAGCTTTATTTCCGCTCCATGCGCTTCTTACAGGAAGTCGGTCGTCGTCTGGGCGACAAAGGTGCGGTGGTCACGCCCCCGCTCTATGCCCAGCAGGACAAGCTGAAAGTGACCCAGGCTCTTATTTCTGCGCTTAATCAGGAAGCGCGCGGCTGCGGCAGCAAGTTTGCCCTCATGCTCTTTCCTGATGTGGCCGGACGCGACGCCCAGTGGGCTTACGATATGAAAGCGCTGCAGGCGCAGGGGGAGCAGGAAAAGTTTGACGTCATCGATCTCAATCCGCCTTTCCGCTCGTATTGGAATCCCAGCGCTCTGTTTTTGCAGTATCACTTTTCCCGTCAGGGTCATGCCCTTGTGGCCGAGACTCTGTCGGCTTATGTAAAGAAATCTCTGGCCGGCCGTTAGGGACGACCGCGCGAGTTTGTGCATTCCTTGCTGGGTGACAGACCGTGATTTGTCTCTAAGAAAGTGCTCTATACTGGATCTGCTGAGGATTCGTTAACCCTTTAAAACCTGAGGTCGGGTTACTATTTTCAGCGTAGTCAGCGTTTCCGCACCAGGGGAACGCAGCAACGGTGTCTCTAAGTGTCGCTTTTCCCCGTGACGAAACCAGCTCAGCCTTCACTTCGCCTGCCGCAAGCGGCCGGGCGTATGTTTTTGCTCGCGCTTACCGCCTGTTCCTCGCTTGCGTTTACGTGCCCGAGTGCACTGTCCGAAACGATTCAGGGCGGCGTCGCCCAGCAGGTTGTAATCGATCCGGTCAAGCCCGGTCTGCGTCAGGGCGATACCTTCGATAAGTCGGCGCTGCCGCAGTTTCACACCACCAAATCCTGGTACCGCATACCGCCCTGGTATGCCGGTCGCTGGCATCGCGATACGATGATTTATGAATTCCCCGGTAATCCGCCTGTAGTCTCATCCTCGCGCAGAGACCGCTGGCGCGGCTATCAGTATGATCGTCTCGGACACATCTGGCACGAGCGCAACGAGCCGTTTTTGCTGGTTGTGGAAGAAGACCGCCGCATCGATATGAACGTCATTATTCTGGAAGAACCGCTAATGGTGAACGACAATCAGGTCGTCATCCGCCTGAAGGGCCAGTCGGTTACGGTGGATAAGGCTTCCAAAGCCGTTGTTGGCGCTTCGCAAAAACTGGAAACACACACCTTTAGATTGGCGGCGCCTGGTAAGACCTACGTCACCATCACC
>JAFEAV010000034.1 GCA_018266215.1 Cyanobacteria bacterium SZAS LIN-3
CTCTTCGAGGAGGTTTCCTGTCGCACAAAGCACGGCGCCTTTTTCAATCAGGTAGCCGGTTTTAAGCAGGCCAATTCGCTATCGGGTGATACCACGGTCACCAAAGACCCGAAGAGCACCGGTCAGGACAATCCGCTGGCAGAAATAGCCATGGTCGACCGCGGGGACGAAAGCAACATCACCTTCAACCCCAGCCAGATACCCAAGGTAGTGACCGCCAGTGCGGTTAAGCACGGCGATAAGAACTATCTATCCGGTTATGTGCCGATGCAGGCCAACAACAAAAATTTCAACTTCACCAGCTTCCATGTGGGCGAGATGCCTCACCTGATTTCACAGGATTACTTTGAGAAAAACCGCGCCGATACGGCCCCGGTAGGCGATGGGCAGGCCATTCCCAATGCCTTCAAAATTGACGGCACGGTGCAGGCCACCCAGGGCACCATGGGAGCGGTTGCCTGTGCCGTCGCCAATCCACAGAGACAGTACCAGCTGGCAATACCTCACTCATACATTGTGATCAATTTCCACAACACCGCCAAGTGGTTTGTCGAGGGCAAACAGACCGGTCAAAAGACCTACGGCAACAAGCCGGAAGGCTCGAAACAAATCGTCAAACAAAAGCAACTATCGACAGGAGGGTTTCTCGACGGCTTTGCCTCCCTCGGTAATGAATACGCTTCGGGGGGCAGCCTCTGGCAGATGTACAACGCCCTGCCGGGCGACCACATGACGCCGCTGCAAAAAATATTGCAGCGTGTACAGGAGATCGACCCGAACTATTCAATGACCCAGCTCCAGGGTCTGATGACCAAAACAAACTTCGATCCGACCGTCAGTTCCTATTTCATCTTCCCTGTTTATCACAGCCCCGACTGCAGCGATCCGAGCATTCAGATAGCCCCGGCCAACGGCGCTCTGCCGGCCTGGCTCTCCATAAACGGCCCGCCCCTGGACGGCCTGCAAATGAGCATCGGAGATGAGACAATGACAAAGGATGCCCCCAATACCTGTACCGATTACATCACGGGAGGACCATTCAGCTCCGACAAGCACTATACGCAAGTTTCCGGGCGCTTCCTCTGGACCCCCGGCTCGGGCTACGGCCAGTGCCTGGGTGTGATGCAGATGGCGCGCTTGACCGAGATATACTTCACGGGTCAGCCTAACTGAGTGAGCGAAGAGCTGGATGCGACAATGAAAGCAAAACAAAACATAGCGGCGGCACTGACTCTAACTTTTTGTCTGACTCTTGGACAGGCGACCCAGTCGGCTCGGGCCGACAACGACAATATGCGCCTGGGCGTATCCGAGTACAATGCCGGCGCCTACAGCGACGCTCTCGGGCATCTGCAAGCAGCCCTGGCCACTGACTTTCAAAACCCAAAACTGCATTACTACCTGGCCAATACGTTTGTCCATCTCAACAGCAAGGATGCGGGCATCCGGGAGTTTCGCATCGCCTATGCCCTGGACCCCGACAAGGAGGTCGGCAAGCTTTCCAAACAGGCCCTGGCCATCCTCGGTGCCGATGAATCAAAGCCAAAGGAAACGAGCAAACCTCTGGAGAAAAAGCCGCCATCAGATCCGGTGCTCGACAAGCTCAATGCGACCCTGCAAAAACAAGCTGAACAGGCAAGAAATCTGGACCGCGGCAGCAGCGACCAGATAAGCGAACTGGCAAGGCGCAACCAGGAGCTTCTGGGCAGGGCTAAATCAGACATGCAAAAAGACATGAGCTATTACCGCCGCGGCAGGCTGATCCAATTGCCGCTGCCCGATGAGGCGCTGCGACAACTCGATAATCTGAAGCGTATGTACGACGCTCAGAAGAGCTCCTATCTGGACGGCAGCGCCAAGCATTCGGACGAGATTCAAAAGAGCGCCGACAACCTGGCCGGACTGCTCAATGAGAAAGGCAAGGCCGGCTCACCGAAGCTGGTGCCCGAAGGAACAAACCTCTATATCCGTAATTATAAAAACGAACAGTCGTCCACGCCTCCGACAAAGGACAAATCAAGCACCCAGTCGATCACAGCACCGGCCGGCAAATAGGGCGCGAAAGAAAGACTGCATGCAGCAAACATCACAATCCACCACCGACACGTCCGCCATGATCGGAGCCCGCGACCTCCTCATGCGCGGGGACCTCTCCACGGCCCTGGCTCAGATAGAGCCCGTCGCCGGGCAGGATGATACCGCCGCCTTTATGCTGGCGCAGGTGAGAGCCTTCCAGGGCGACTGGCAAGCGGTGCGCAGCCTCTCGCTGGGCCTGCTGAAAAAGCCTTTCAGCTTCGATCCTTATGTCGATGGACAGGATCTGATGAAACTATTTATCCTCTCCGCTCTTGCTCTCGATGACTGGAAAGAAGCGAAGAAACGAGTGGAATCCTTGCGCGTACATCTGGAAACGATGCTCGACATGTCCTCGGAATTCAATCGCTTCGCCGAGGCCTTTAATCGCTTCGAGGCCTATATCTGGTCCGAAGGCAAAGGCAAGCTGCCGTTTCGCATCAGCAGTCCGGTCAATTATGCCTCCATGACCGAGGATCAATACGCCAGGCTGAGCAGTCTGTCACTGCGCACCACTAAAGACCACAATCGCATTCTCACATTTGATCAACTGGACAAAAACAAGCAACGCAGCTTCTATCTCTGGAAGGCTCTCTACAACGAGGATCTGGACGAAGCGCTGCAACTCTTCGAAAACAACAGCGGTGAATTTTACACCAGCCTGGGACAGGCGGTGCAGCTGGCACAATTACTGGCCGCCCGGGGTCAGGAGGAACGAGCCTGGCAGATACTGAAACCGGCTGTGGTAGCCAAGTCCAGCGAACATCCCTTTGAAGTGGCCTGGCTGGATCTTCTCTGGGATCCCAAAAACAGAGAATTAATGACGCCGGAGCGTTGCCTGGATCTGCTGCGGAGCAATCGCACCGAAGCAAAACAGATTGTGGAACATCCCTATGTCTCGATCATGCAACGCGAGAGACTTAACTATATTTGCAGCCTGGCGCGCTGCCTGACTGAAGAAGCAGTGCAAGAGCTGGAAGAACAGCTGGAGGAAAACAGCGACGATCTCGAGCTGCGCTTGAAATTAATCGGCGCCTACTCCAAATATGACGCCGCCAACCTGGCGCGCAAAAAGCCGCACATATCATGGCTGATTGAAAAATTCCCGGACAGCAGCATCATAGAAGATCTGCTCTTCTACCTCTTTCTCAACAAAGAGGCGATTGCCGAGGACTTTGAAGAGTTCAAGCAGCAATGGCTTGTGTCCATAGAAAAAAATCCGCAAAACACAAAAATACTCTTCAACGCCTCGCTACTGCTTGGAGCGGACGATAAGGCCCTGGCCGAGGAATTACTCAACCGGGCGCAATCGCTCGAACCGGATAACGGCAAAATTGCCGAACGGCTCTATGAACTGAACGCCTTTCAAGTAAAAGAGACAAGCGGCGATCAAAGATTGCGGCACGCTCAAGCCGCCCTGAAACAGCTGGATATCCTGGAGAAAGTGGAGACACCCTCCAATACCAGTAGTGCACCAGAACCGTTTTTTCGCCTGAAGATGCTGAGAAGGCGCGCCTGGTTTGCCCTGGAGCTGAACGACCTGGACCTCTGTCGACGCCTCACAAAAGATATGCTGAAAGCCGCGGAGGAAGAAGGTTTCGACTCCACCTATGAGTTTCTGGGCAAAATCATTTACGGTCGCCTGGCATTAAAAACCGGCGAGATTCAAAAGGCCATCGAGCTTTTGATGAGCACCCTGGATATGGAACCATTCACCCATTTCCGCCACGATTATCCGCATCTGACTCTCATAGCCGAGCTTATAGAAGCAGGTAAAACCGATGCCGTGCTGGAGTTCTTCGCCCTCGACCGCAAGCAATGGCCGGACGGTTATTCGGAATGGCTGGAGCGACTCTTCAGCGAAATAGAGGCGGGCAAACCACCGGCAGTGCCGGCCGTCATGCTTTAATCGCTCTCAGTGAGAGCCGGCGCCGGTAACGTCCAGGTGAAAAGCGCGCAGGATAGTGCCGGAAGGTATGTCCAGATGCGCGTGACAGCCGGCCAGCAAGTCAGTGGAAGTCAAAGCCGTACCGGGACATTTGACAGCCGCCAGCGAAACACTCCGCACATCACTACTTGCAATCGACTCACCGCGCGCGATATCACGAGTAGTGACAAGCACGGTAACAGGAATCTTGCTTGCGTGATCCGAATCAAACTCGGAAGCGATATTGCCCTCAAACAAGCCGTATTTGGAGGGCCTGCCGACTATCTGCCACATGTTGTGGGCGGCGTCGTCCGGGGCATCGGAGTCGGGTCTTTCCAGCAGCAATTTGGTGGTGATGATGGCACCTTCTTTCAGGTCCTCCACAATCACAAAAGTCCTGGTCGGGTCTTGATTGATAAGATTGCCGTGCGAATGATGGCAAATCGTGGTCCTGTCCGCCGGCGTGATCCTGGTCTGATCACTGCTGTCGATAAGCATCTTACCGTTTGAACCCTGTAAATCCTTTCCATTGACCACCTGTCTGAAGGCAATGGCATGCTTGGCCTTGCTGCCGACAACCAAATCTTGACAGGGCATGGCGCCGGGAAAAATATCCGCCGGCTGGATGGGGAGCTCCACGACATCCTCAGGAGTTATAACGTGCTCATCGGCAATGTCGCGATCTGCATAAACGGCCTGCGCCAGATCCGGAGTGGCGGCGACAACGTACTGCGTATGATATCTCTGGGTGCGAACAATATAGACAATCGCCGTCAGGGCGATAAGCACCATTACGACAGCCAAAATAATCGGTGCGGATTGTCTGCTCATAGTTCCCCGGCCTCGATGCTAAGTTACTATAGCAAACCTGCGCTCCCCACATTTTGCCAGCAAGATGTTGACTGCAGCTGAGCAAGCCGGTTATATATGGGCCTCGGTTAGCCGGTGACGATTGGAAGCGGCTCCATAGTAGTTGTTGAAACGCTCGACGGCAGTTGGCGATACATTGCCTAAGCCGGCTCCCACCCTGGCGGCCGCCGCTTGCAGAAGCTCTCCAATAGTCATTTTCTTAAATGGACTGAGGACTTCCACATTGGGTTTTATACCACCATCAGAAAGCATCAGTCCGAGCACTTTATCGGCGCGTTGATTCATAAACGAATCGACGACAACGGGATCAAAACTAGTGCCGCGACCGCTCTGGAAGACATCGAGGATTTCGCCAATGGGCGTTGGTTGCTTGTAAGAGCGCTGGTGCGACAGGACATCGAAAACATCGGCCACTGTGTTTATGCGCGTTTCAACCGGCAGCTCGGAGGCCGGCAGATGGTTGGGGGTGCCCTGACCGTCCAGCCGTTCGTGATGACGCTCGGCTACGGTCGGCACATCGGCCAAACGCTCGGGGTATTGCACGCGCTCCCGCAAAATGATACCGGTCTCGGTGGCATGCCGGTCCATTATCACTCTTTGCTCGGCGTTCAGTTTGCCGGGGAAATCCAGTATCTCAAGGGGAGTGCGCATCTTGCCGGTGTCATGGTAGGTCCCGGCCACATAAGCCGTCTCGACCGAGGCCGGGGGTAAATGCATGTCCTTGGCCACGAGCAAACTGAGCTCCCCTACCCGGTCCTGGTGGTAGGCGGTCCCGGGGTGATAAGCAAGCATCTCGGCCTGCAGCGCCTGGTGCTGGGCAGCCATAGGACTGCCGCGCAGTGTATCGAGGGTGTGGTGAGCGCCCATATACACGGCCGGAGTGCGCGCCAGCTTAATCCCGGCAATGCCGGAAGTGGACATCAGAGCAGAGTCAAATATAAATGAACCAAGAGTACTGGCGACCACCTCTTTGTTGTGGGCAAAATTTTTGTCCGAGCGCCAGGTATCGGCCATAGAATGCCCGACCGTGCCTATGCGATTGAGCGCATCCACGCTAAAAGCAGCAGTCAGCGCCACACCGGCCATCTGTGCCGTTTCACGCAAAAAGCCGGCGCGTCCCTGACTGAGCGCTAGGCCGGCACCCAGCATGGCGGACACGGCTATTTTGGCGGCGGTGTCGCCCGGGTGCTGAACGGCGTTTATGGTCGCGTCCTTCACGCCCTGAGCGGTGCCGCCCAGAAGCAACTCGGCTTCGCGCTGCAAACGGTCCGAAATGTTGTCGGGAGCAGCGGTCGCCGCCCAGTCTCCCGGTAGGGAAACTTCATTATGAGACATGCATCTATATATGTCCGTCCGGGGGAGGCGGGATTCCAGTACCGATCAATGGACAATTTCCATATTAAATACGGCTGCCCGGGGTGTCGATGGGGAAATTGCGAAGACCGAAATTTAGTCAATTTGGGCGCTCAGGCTAGCGTCGCGCGCGGTGCTCGGCCGCCCGGGCGATAAAAGCGGCAAAGAGGGCCTTGTTTTTGTCAAAGGCTCGCTCGGGATGAAACTGCACCCCGACGACAAAATCGCGGTCAGGCATCTCAATGCCTTCGGTCAGTCCGTCCTCGGTGGAAGCGGTGGCTTTCAGTCCGGTCCCTAATTTATCAACACACTGATGATGAGACGTGGGTTCAGAAATAGAATCAACCGCCAGACTCTTTTCTAAAATACTGCCCTTACTGAATGTGACGACATGGGTGTTAAAACCCTTCTGCCAACCCTGCTTGCTGGCATGGGCAATACTGGTCTTTTTCATGCTCGGTATGTCCTGGGTCAGGTCCCCGCCGACACCAATATTCAAGGCCTGGCAACCGGCGCAGATACCAAGAAAAGGCAAGGTCTTATCGGCCAGGACCGAACGTACCAGCAAAAGGTCAAAGTCATAACGGTCCTTTTGCATCAGAGATACCGACGGATGAGGACTCTGACCGTACAATTCCGGCGGATAATCATCGCCACCGACCATGAGCACACCGTCAACGGCAGGCAAAACGACCTTAAGATCGGCTTCGCTCATGGGCGGCAATAAAAGCGGTATGCCACCAGCCCTGGTGATAGCCTCAAGGTACTGAGACTGCACACCGACTTCTTTTGGTTTATCACCACTGACATCACAGTTGATACCGATAACTGGTTTGCTGGAGGCCTGAGCCAGGGCGGCGGGAACTACAACTGAAAAGGCCAGACACACCAGTAAGGCCAGACGCCAGGCTGAGTCAATTCTACGCATTAGCTTGCCTTGACCGCCAGACTTTCGACAAATGTTTTCATACGCAGAAGAGCCGCTTCAATTTTATCGATCGCCGTGGCGTAACTGCAACGGATATGACCCTGCCCACCGGCACCAAAAGCGGTACCCGGCACAACGGCCACGCGTTCCTGATAGAGCAGTTTCTCGGCAAATTCTTCGGACGTGAGACCAGTGGAAGCGATACTGGGGAAGGCGTAAAACGCGCCTTCCGGCATATGACACTTCAGTCCGATTTTGTTCAGGCCATCGACAATCAGCCTGCGTCTCTGCCCGTACTGTGCCACCATATCAACGACCTCCGGCTCACCGGTCTTGAGCGCTTCCAGAGCGGCTTTTTGCCCGAGGGTCGGTGCACAGAGCATCGTATAAGAGTGGATACGGGTCATGATGGAAACAATTTCCCGCGGCGCACAGACATAGCCGATACGCCAGCCGGTCATGGCATAAGCCTTGGAAAAACCGTTGAGCAGTATGGTGCGTTCGCGCGCGCCCTTGAGAGAGGAGACGCAGGTATGCACACCGTCGTAAGTGAGGCGATCGTAGATTTCGTCCGAGATCAGATAAAGACCGTGCTTAACGGCAAAGTCGACAATCTCCTGCATCTGAGGACCGGGCATGGTGGCACCGGTGGGATTGGAAGGATAGCCCAGCAAAATAGCCTTTGTCCGGGGCGTTAAGTGCTTCTCGAGGGCCGCCGGCGTAATTCTGAAATTTTCTGCCGCGGTAGTCTCCACTCCTATAGGTCTGCCCCCGGCCAGGGTGATACATGGTTTATAGGAAACATAGCAGGGCTCGGGCACGAGCACTTCATCGCCAGGATCGAGCAAAGTGCGCATGGCCAGGTCCAGACCTTCCGAAACGCCTACGGTGACAAGCACCTCATCATCGGCCTTGTAACTGACACCATAGTGCTTTTTTATATGCTTGACGATTTCACGGCGCAGCTCCAGCAAACCATGGTTGGACGTATACGTAGTCTGTCCCCGCTCAAGGGAATAGATGGCAGCTTCCCTGATGCTCCAGGGTGTGAAGAAATCCGGCTCGCCCACCCCCAGGGATATGACGTCATGCATCTGCGCGGCCACATCAAAAAAGCGCCTGATTCCGGAGACTGGCAGCTCACTGGCCGTTACGGACATAGGCTTTAATTCAACCATTTCACCTTGCTCTCTACGGCGTTATGACCAGGCGTTCGTCTTCCACATCCTCCAGATAGAAGGAATGGTCTTCCTTGTATCGGCGCAGGAGAAAATGCGTCACCGTGCCGGTGACACCATCTATAGTGGCAAGCTTTTCAGCGACAAAATTAGCCAGCTCTTTGAGATTATGTGCCTGCACGACCACTCGCAAATCCGAGCCGCCGGAGACAAGCCAGACACTCTGCACTTGAGGGTAACGAGCGATGCGGGCGGCGATGGCATCGAAACCTACATCCCGGGCCGGCACTACCCGTACATCGATAAAAGCAGTGACCTCTTCCACGCCGGCCTTTTCCCAGTCAACGACCGTGGCATAGCGCTTGATCACACCATCGGCTTCGTAGCGTGCGATGGTCGCTTTGACCTCATCCACGGTCTTACCGGTCTGAGTGGCGATAGCCTCGTGCGTTGAACGCGCGTCGCGGGACAATATCTGCAAGATTTCACAAGTTGTAGTCTTCATGGTCAGTGAGTTTATCACTGAAAGCCACGGCAAAACCATCTCTTTGCAGGATTGAGCGGGGCGCTGAGTCTGCCGGAGAGCCGATCTTAGAGAAAGTTTAGCTCACCAATGTCAGCTCGAGCCGCCTAATTGACTGCATCAAGGAGGGCCATGGAAAGGCCGGACTTATTGAGCTGATCGAAACTCCTGGCACTGACGATGTCGAAGCGCGCCTTATCGCCGATCAGGCAGTCATCGAGCTCGCGCAGGTACTTTGTAGCGCTGGGATCAACGCCGACCTGCAAAAACGTAATGGCAATTTCATCGGCGCTATGCATCTTTTTTGTGGCATCGATGATGGTCTGGCGCAGCAGCATCGGCTCATCCGGACAGCCGTCGGTAATCATTGCAAGAAGCAATGGTCGAGGTTTCTGACTGCCGACAGCGGCATCCCTGGCGGCAAAATAAGCGTGTAATTGACTGCGCAGCGCCTTGGTGGCATTGGTGTTGCCGTATGGTTTGTTCCGGGCAAAGAAGGCCGGGACACTCGTCAAATCGACATCCTTGTAGACTTTGTAATTGTCGCTGAAAAGAACAACCTTGAGATGGTCTTTCAGAGTGTTATGCAGATCATGGCTCAGGTGCTCGGTCTGCTCACTGCACCATTGCCAGCGACTGGGCGCCGGGGGACCATCAGCTTCGGCACTTCTGCGCTTTCCAGGCAGGTGGCCACTGAGATCGATACTTCTGGACATCGAGCGCGAAGAATCAATAAACACTATAACGTCGCGATTGCTGATAGCCGCCAGCTTTTCAGGCGGCAGGACCGGCACCGATTGGGCAGGAGCGGGCGGGCTCAATACAACAATGGCCAGAGCGTCTGCATCGAGCACGAGCACGCCCAGAGCCAAAATAAGTGACATAGCGGCGGCCACAGCCGCCGGAAAGGGCTGAGTAATTTTGAACATCGTGACACTCCAGCAGGTACTCACCTGACATCTAAAGGATCCGACGGGGGGTCCCGGCAATTGTTCCAATTGCGCTTTAGCCCCTATAATCGAGCTGGTCGGGATCGCCCGATCCTTACTAGAGGCTTTTGGTTACAGCAATGACCACCCGGGGTGCGTCGAAAAAGTTGAGACAACGGACGATTACCAGTTTGCTGGTCTTGCCTCTGTTGGCCTGTTTCCTGGCACCTGCAAGCCTGGCCCGCAAAGCCGGCCAGCAGGCGGTCCCCAGGGAAAAGAAAGCAATAGGTGACGATGTGCCGCTGCAAATATGGCGCGACGTATCGGTCACCCCATGGGCGGCGCTACTCTGTATTCACGGGCTGAGCCTGCATGCCACCAGCTACAAGGCATTCGGCAAGGCAATGGCTCACCTGGGCGTACCTACTTATGCCATCGATGTGCGCGGTTTCGGCTCCTGGCAAAACACGCAAGAAACAACGGAGCTCGATTTCGAGCAAGCCTTCAGCGACATCAAAAACTCGCTCATAGCCATCCGTCGCAGCAATCCCGGCCTGCCAGTCGTACTGGTCGGTGAATCCATGGGTGGTGCCATCGCCTTGCAGGCAGCCGCCGCCAATCCGGACCTGGTCGATGGGCTTATTTGCAGTGTACCCTCGAGAAAGAACAGCGGGCAGAACACAACCAATCTGAAAGCGGCGCTGGGCCTAATTTACAATCCAAATGGCCAGGTCACCGTGGGTGACAATGTTATCAAGCGCGCTACCAAAAAGACCGACCTGGCCGAGGAGTGGGAAAACGATCCCATGACTCGCAAGCGCTTCACCCCAAAAGAGCTGCTGCAATTTCGCAATCTCATGAACGTAAGCCGTATAAAAGCCGAGACCATCACTAAAATGCCGGTGCTGTTTTTGCAGGGCGGCAGTGACAAACTGATTAAGCCGACCGGTACAGTCGAACTCTTCAGCCATCTCAAAACCAGCGACAAAGACCTGGTTATGGTCGGCTCGGCGGAACATCTCATTTTGGAGCAGGGACAGTTTGACGATAAGCAAATCATCAAAGACGATGTCATCTCACTTTTAACCAACTGGATCGACAAGCACGTAGCAAACGCCGACAACGAAGTGGCGGCCGAGCCGGGCAAGGCTATGGAAGTAAATGCCGATTTGACGAGGCAGGCCCGGGGCCATTACAAAATGGCGGAGGGCAGTATGCTCCTGAACGATCCCGAAGTGGCCAGAGATCACCTGCTCACTGTGCTGCGCATCGCCAGAGGCACAGCCCTGGCGCAAAAGGCAGACCAGATGCTTTTGACTTTGCCGGAGCACATGATTGCGCCGCCGGTAAATTCCGACAAGCACGGCAACGCTCAGCTGGTCTCAATCAATGCGGCCAAGGCAAACGATAAACCAACCATGCTTGTCTTTTGCGCACCGTGGATAGAGTCATGCAAAACCATACTGGCTGATATACATGAGGCCCTGGGAAGCGACGAAGACAAAGTAAACGTCGTCTACATCGATGCCGACAAGGAAGAGAACCAGGACCTGGTCAAAGAATACGGCGTCAAGCCGCTGCCCGAGGTCCTCTACCTGAGTCGCTTCAACGAAGTCCTGCTCTATACGCTGGGAGATCCCGAAGTATCTGTCACCCGCTCGCGCATAAAGCAGCTACTGGCCACCGACGCCAAGTTAGCTCGCGAAGCGGCGGAGAAAAAGGGCGTCCCGACTAAGACTTCTCCTTGATGTATTCGTAAGCCGGTATTGTCAGAAATTCTACGAAGCGATCATTGACCACAAGATCATCAAGAATCTGAGCCGCTTCTTTATAGCGTCCCGGATTTTCAGCGGTGAGCTTAGCCAGTTCTTCGGCGGCGACGGCACTGTAGAGTTCTTTTGTAATCAGACGACCGTCATCGAGCTTCTCGCCGTTCTTGATCCACTGCCAGAGCTGCGCCCGGGATATTTCAGCGGTAGCGGCGTCTTCCATCAGATTATGGATGGCGGCGGCACCCACGCCTCGCAACCAGGATTCGATATATTGCAAGGCGACGTTGATATTGTTCCTGAAACCGGCCTCACTGATCTTGGCACCATCCACGGTGAAATCTATCAGCTGGGAAGGTTGCACGTTAACATCGGAGCGCAAATTGTCTTTTTGATTGGCGCGCGTACCAAGATGCGCATCAAAGACCTGTTTGGCCAGAGGCACAAGGTCAGGGTGAGCGACCCAGGTGCCGTCAAAGCCCTGCTTAGTTTCGCGCTCTTTATCCTCGGTCACTTTAGCCATAGCCACTTTGTTAATCTCAGCGTCCCGACGGCTGGGGATAAAGGCAGCCATCCCGCCCATGGCATGTGCGCCCCGGCGGTGACAGGTATTGACGAGCAAGTCACAATAGGCACGCATGAAAGGCACGTTCATGGTCACCATCTGGCGCTCGGGCAGCACATATCCGGGCAGGCTGCCAAATTTTTTGATGGCGCTGAAAATATAATCCCAGCGTCCGGCGTTCAAACCGGAAGCATGATCGCGCAGCTCATAGAGAATCTCTTCCATTTCAAAAGCGGCAAGAATTGTCTCAAGCAGAGCTGTAGCGCGGATAGTGCCGTGGGGCACACCGAGGGACTCTTCGGCGTAGGTGAAAACATCATTCCAGAGTCTGGCTTCCAGATAACTTTCCATCTTGGGCAGATAGAAATAGGGTCCGGTGCCTCTAGCGATGAGCTCCTTAGCATTGTGAAAGAAATAGAGGCCAAAGTCGAAGAGCGAAGCGGATACAGGCTTGCCTTCCATCAATACATGGTCTTCATTCAGGTGCCAGCCGCGCGGACGCACAAGCAAAACGGCAATTTCGTCATTGAGCTTGTAGGCTTTGCCCTCCGGGCTCGTAAAGGTCAGCGTGCGGCGCACGGCCTCATAAAGACAGATCTGACCTTCAACAACATTGGCCCAGCTGGGCGAGAGCGAATCTTCGATATCGGCCATGAAGACCCTGGCGCCGCTGTTGAGAGCGTTAATCATCATCTTGCGCTCAACCGGGCCGGTTATTTCCACCCGGCGATCCAGCAAATCCTTCGGGCATTCGGCTACTTTCCAGTCGCCACCGCGAATAGCCCTGGTCTCCTCGGGGAAAGTCGGCAATTTGCCGGCATTAATCTCCAGCTGTCTCTCCTGACGACGCGCCAGCAATTCCAGGCGGGTTTGATTAAACTTGCTGTTTAATGTAGCCACAAAGCGCAGGGCTTCCGGAGTCAGGATCTGGGCGTACTCCGGCTTTGTCTTGGCGATGATTTCCAGGTCTGGGATTGTTGTAGTCATGATTGAGCCTCTGGGCGGTTTGCCCCTATTTTTAGCATGCCAGGGCCCTGATTTTTCCTGAAGCCCCCTCTTTGGATCACAGTGTAAAATAGTCAAGGAGGGCGCCATGAATCTCGTTAACGGGCTGCTAGCTTTCTTTATTTTGCTCAGTCTGGCTCTGCTGCCGTATGTGGGGAGCAATAGCCTGCCATACTCGGCTTTCTTCTGTCTCTTACTGTTGCAGCACGCAAATTTGCTCATCGCCAGCAACAAAAAGTTCACTATCGGCGACCGTTTCGGACTTATATTCGCCAATCCGATAATGGGCATATTCGCAGCCATCATTGCCTCGATCTTGTGCGAGGCAATACCGGCTGCCTGGCTCGCTAACACCACAAAAATGATCTGCGTAATTGACTTTGTTTATTGCGTAAAAGTAATCGCCTGCTCCCTACCGCCATCACTGGCAGTCGCAGCCAGACAGGACTTAACGGCACGCATCGGCAGGCGCTGATTACTTGCCGGCCTTCTCTTTTTCTCTCTGCTTCGCCAGCATCTTAGCTTTCTTCTCAGCCGCTTTAGCAGCCGCTTCAGCAGCTTCTTTAGCTGCCAGCGCTTTAGCTTTTTGCTTCTCTTTCACTTCCAGATAATAGTTATAGTTGCCGTGATACATCACCAGCTGCCCGTCTTGTATTTCGACAATTTTGGTGGCAATCTGCGAGATAAAATAGCGGTCGTGCGAAACAACTATGACCGTACCGTCGAAGTGTTTGATGGCATCCTCAAGAGTCTCTTTAGCCGGGATGTCCAGATGGTTTGTCGGTTCGTCCAGAATCAGGAAATTATTTGAACCCAACAACATTTTGGCCAGGGCCAGACGGGCTTTTTCTCCCCCGGACAAACTCTCGACTTTCTTGAAAGCATTGTCGCCGGAAAAGAGAAACTTACCGAGCAGACCGCGCACTTCCTCGGTCTTCCACTGCGGCACTTCGTCGGCAATGGTGTCATAAAGAGTCTTATTGAGATCAAGCGCTTCGGCTTGATTTTGCTCAAAGTATGCAGTTTTGACGTTGTGTTCGCCCTGCTTAACTATGCCGTCATTGGGTTTTTCCTGACCGGTCAAAAGGCGCAGCAGAGTTGATTTACCCGCACCATTGGGACCGAGTATGGCGATGCGATCACCGCGCTCGATCTGCAAATTGGCGCCAAGAAAAATTATATTGTCGCCGTAGCTGTGCGTCAGATTTTTGATCGTCGCCACATCGCGTCCACTGCGAGAAGCGCTGGCGAAGCGGAAATTGAGCGTGCGCAGCTCATCTTCCGGCATTTCAATCAGCTCGATTTTATCCAGCTGTTTCTCCCTGCTTTTCGCCTGGGTACTGCGCGTGGCCGAGGCTCTAAATCTGTCAACGAAGGTCTGCTGACGCTCCAGTTCTTTTTGCTGGCGCTCGTAAGTAGCCAGCTGAGCTTCACGATTGAGCTCTTTATTGATCTGATAAGTGGAGTAGTTACCCAGATACATCTGTGCCTGACCGCGCTCGGTCTCGACTATCTTGGTGCAGAGCCTGTCGAGGAACTGCCGGTCGTGCGAAATAATCGCCATGGCAGTGCTTATGCTCTTGAGGAAGACTTCCAGCCATTCGATTGTTTCCAGATCGATGTGATTGGTCGGCTCGTCGAGGAGCAAAATGTCAGGCTTCTGCAAAAGCACCTTGCCAAGGTTCATGCGCATCTGCCAGCCGCCGCTGTATTCACTGACATAACGGTCGCCGTCGGCAGCACTGAAGCCCATCTCGGCCAGCATCTTTTCTACTTTGGAGTCCTGGGCGTAGCCGCCCTTGGCCTCAAACTCACGCTGCAGGGCATCCATTTGATGAATGAGCTTGTCGAGAGCGTCACCATGAGCGGTTTCCATCTTGTGATGAATAACCGCCAGATCGGCCTGTATTTTGTTCAGTTCGACAAAGGAGCTGTTGAACTCCTCGCGCACAGTGTTTGTTAATGTAACGGCGAATTCCTGATAAAGGTAACCAACTTTGAGATTGGCGCTGCGGATGACCTGCCCCGAGGTCGGCTCAACCTCACCGGTAATAATTTTGAACTGCGTCGATTTACCCGAACCGTTGGCGCCAACAAGGCCTATACGGTCGCCTTCCTTCAGCTCCCAGGTGACGTCACGCAGGACTTCTCCGAGGGGATAAATTTTACTGACATTCTCAAGGCGAATCATGGTTCCTACTGGGGTTTCCGACAAACTACTAGAGATAATATTACATGTCAGCAGGATTAGAAAGGCGCGGGGGCGAGCGTAGGGCGCCCCAAAGAGGTAAAATTAGACGCCGGAAGCGCCAGAGGCAGTGCTCAGGCCAGCTGGGCGGCGTTCTTAAGCCTCTCTAATTGTTACGAAGGCCAAAGAGCCCCAGGTGTTGAATCAATCGGAAACGGTCCAGATAAGGGTGAAATCGTGACATTGGCGGATAAGACGGCGACAAGGAAAGAAATCATAAGCGGCTCCCGGCGCATCGTCATAAAGCTGGGAACGGCTGTTCTGATGAACGACCAGGGAGGCATTGCCCTCAGTCGCTTTTACTCTTTTGTAGAAGGCATAGCCAACCTGATCAAGGCGGGCAAAGAAGTCCTGCTCGTCACCTCCGGCGCCGTCGGTCTGGGCGCCCGAGCGCTGGGCCTGACCAGCAAGCCCAAGTTGCTGCCGGTCAAACAGGCCTGCGCCGCCGTCGGGCAGGGTCGCTTGATGGCGCTCTATTCAGATGCCTTTGAAAAAATGGACGTAGTGGCGGCACAGATCCTCCTGACCGAAGAAGACTTCAGCAACCGCCAGCGCTACCTCAATCTGCGCAGCACCATCAACGAACTGCTGGAGCGCGGAGTCCTGCCAATCTTCAATGAAAACGACACCGTATCAACAGCCGAAATTGAAATGCTCAAGGACGGCAGTGAAGTGAAAGTCAATTTCGGCGACAATGACAAGCTATCATCCCTGGTGGCAAGCAAAATCGAAGCCGACCTGCTTCTGATTTTGACCGACGTCGACGGACTCTACACCGCTGACCCCAGATCCGGCCCTGACGCCAAGCTGATCTCGGTCGTCAACGAATTCACCTCCGACATAGAGCATCTCGGAGACAGTAAGGCGGCCTCGGACAAACCCGGACGCGGCGGCATCAAAACCAAGCTGGCCGCGGCCAAGGTTGCAACACAGAGCGGCTGTGCGGCAATCATTGCCTCGGGCAAAATAGAAAATTCCATCGGCCGCATCTTTGCCGGCGAGGACATGGGCACACTCTTTTTGCCTCATGCCGGGCTGAGCGGCAAGCAACGCTGGATTGCATTTGCCACCACGGTCAAAGCCTCCCTGGTAGTTAACGACGGTGCCAAAACCGCACTGAAGGAACGCAAAGCAAGCTTGCTCCCCGCCGGAGTGACAGCCGTAAAAGGTCAGTTTGAGCGCGGGGATGTGGTGCTTGTCGTGGGTGAAGACGGCAAGGATTTTGCCCGGGGAATAGTCAATTATTCGTCGGATGAAGCAAAGAAGGTTTCGGGTCTGCACTCCGGGGCCATAGACGAGCTCATCGTCAGCCGCAATTACGACGCGCTTATCACCAGAGACAATATCGTTTTTGTGGACGGCTAAAAAGGACGGCATTTAATGACGGCTCCCAGTACAAATAATGAAGCAGCAGGTGAGAAACAACTTGTTTTGAATCTGGCAGCCAGAGCTAAAACAGCATCGCGCATCCTGGGCCAGAGCGATATAGCCGGTCGCAACCGGGCGCTGACATACTTTGCCGAAATGATTACGGATCGCCAGGCCGAGATACTTGCTGCCAACAAAAAAGACATGGCGGCGGCCGACGAAAAAGATCCGCTGACCAAACGCCTCGGTCTGGACGACAAAAAATTATCTGCCGTCATCGACGGCCTCAAAGCCTTGATTGCCCTGGACGATCCGCTTAACCGGGTAGACATGGCACGAGAACTCGACAGCGAACTAAATCTCTACCGGGTCACCTGTCCCATCGGAGTGGTGGCGGTCATATTTGAAGCCCGGCCCGATGCCCTGCCTCAAATAGCATCGCTCTGTATCAAGTCCGGCAATGCCGTCATTTTGAAAGGCGGCAAAGAAGCGGAAGCGACCAACCGCGTCTTGTTTGATTGCCTGCAAAAGGCTCTGACCAAAAGCGGACTACCTGCGGATTGCGCGCATCTGCTCAGCAGTCGCGAAGCAGTCCAGGCGCTGCTGCAAGCCGATAAATACGTCGACCTGATCATCCCCCGCGGCTCAAATAGTCTGGTCACTTATGTGCAGGACAATACACGCATACCGGTGCTCGGTCACGCCGAAGGCATCTGTCACATTTACGTCGACAGTACCGCCAACGGTGACAAGGCCAAAGCCGTGGTGGTGGATGCCAAAGTAAATTATCCGGCTGCCTGCAATGCCCTGGAAACTCTTTTGATCCACAAAGATGTCGAGACCAGAGTAATCATCGATATTGTGAGCGGACTCAAAGCCAAAGGCGTCGAGGTCAAAGCCGACGAGACTATAGGCACGCTCTGCCGCGAACGCAGCATCGGCACATCACCGGCCCAGGCCACCGACTGGTCGACCGAATACTGCGACATGACTATTTCGGTTAAGTCAGTTTCAGCTCTGGATGAAGCGATTGAGCACATCAACCAGTACGGCTCGGGGCACACCGACGGCATAATCTGCGAAAGCGACAGCGCCTGGCAGCAATTTTTTACCGGGGTCAATTCCGCCGGTGTGTTTAGAAACGCCTCCACTCGCTTCGCCGACGGATTCCGCTATGGCTTCGGCGCCGAAGTCGGCATCAGTACAAACAAAATGCATCCGCGCGGTCCGGTAGGCATCGAGGGCCTGGTCACCTACAAGTACAAACTGGAAGGCAACGGTCAAACTGTTGAAGATTACAGCAACGGCAAAAAATCATTCACGCACAGAGAACTTCCCCGTGGCTAAATCCCTCATCGCCACCAGTGCCGCTCTGCTCATGACTATAAGTCTGCCCGCTCTGGCGCAAAATAACAGGCAACTGGCCGCCACATATTGCACGCGCGGCGGCATCCTGCTGGGCAAGCACAATTTTCGCGGAGCGCTGCAACTCTTTGAACTATCGGTCAAAGCCGATCCAACTTACGCCATGGCTCAACAATTGCTGGGAGCTACTCTAGCCGAACTCGACAGAAAAGAAGAAGCCATCGACCACCTCAGGGAAGGCCTAAAACTTGAGCCAAACTGCACCAACGAAACCATATACCTGGAGCTCGGTCATGCCCTGGTTCTCACCGGCAAACCAAAGGAAGCAATCGAGGTCTTCAGCAAAGGCATAACTCATTGCAAAAAGAGCTCTGAGCTATTGTGCGAACGCGGCCTGTTGTATGCCCATTTGAATCAACCGGAAAAAGGGCTGCAGGATGCCACCAGAGCAATTGAAATAACACCAAACCCTCACTTTTATCATCAACGCGCCATCATTTACAAACAGCTCCACGATTACAACAAGGCACTGAAGGATTACACCACCATCCTGCAAATGGAACCAAATTCAACCGCGGCCTATTCGGAAAGAGCTCAAGTTTACAAGGCCCTCGGCAAAATGGATCTGGCGGCTAAGGACCTGGAAAAAGGAAAAAACATATACGAGATGGACCTCAAATAATGATTAACAGTTCAGAACTCACGGCCTCAAACGACGAAGACTTGATGTCGCGTATCAAACCCCTGCGCGACGATGTGCGCATGCTGGGTTACATACTCGGCGATACAATCAAAAGATTTGAAGGCGAGGAAATCTTCGCCTGTGTGGAAGAACTGCGCGCCCTCTCAAAAGCTCTTCACCGCCAGAAGGATGAGAGCGCCCGGGCCAAAATAACTGCCCTCCTGAACAAACTGGACCTGGCCGCCTCGACGAAGGTGGTCAAAGCCTTCCTGACGTACTTTGACATAATCAATATCGCTGAACAAAACCACCGTCTGCGTCGCAGCGCCATCAGAGACAGCCAGAAAGACCACCGCGCATTGCCGGAAGATTCACTGGAAGAATTGTGCAGTGCCAACAGCGTAAAACCCGAGGCACTGTTACCGGTGCTGGACAATCTCGATATAGAAGTAGTCTTCACAGCGCATCCCACCGAAATTACAAGAAGAACGGTGCTTCTAAAACAGCTGGAGCTGGCCCGCCTCCTCTATAAAAAAGACCATCCGCCCTTGAATCTGCGCGAGCAAAAAGAAATCTCGGAAGGCCTGCGCTCTGTTGTTGAATCACTCTGGCTGACCGACCACGTCATCTATTTCAAACCCAGCGTCATGGACGAAGTACGCTACGCCGTCTATCACTTTGACCATGTTGTAATCGACGCCGTGCTCGACGTTCATGAATGGCTCAGCACAAAATGCGCCGGCCTGGAGATGCAACTGAAGAAACCGCACACCCCAGACAGAACCTTTATAACGTTTGGCTCCTGGATAGGCGGCGACCGCGACGGCAATCCTTTCGTCACGCCGGATGTCACCTTGCAAGCACTGGCCTATCAGCGCTCGGTCATTCTCAATCGCTATCTCAAGCAGCTGGAAACTCTCTTTAACGACCTCAGTCAGTCGCAAAACTGGGTGCCTGTCAATGCTGAATTGCAGGCGTCCCTGGAGAAAGACAGCAACGACCTCCCCGAGATCGCCTCGCGCTGGAGACAGCGCTACGGTGTCGAACCGTTCCGCCTGAAGCTTCTGTACATCCAGGCCAAATTGCGCAATACGGTGGCCGATGAAGGCGTCAGATATAAGGATGTGGACTGCTTCAAAGCAGAGTTGCGTTTGCTCAAGAAGAGCCTTGAGGAAGTCGGCTGTTCTGTCAGCCTCTGGAATCTGGACCGACTGATTGCAACAGCGGACATTTTTGGCTTCCACCTGGCCAAGCTGGACTTCAGACAGCACAGTGCCAGGCATCTATCCGCCCTCAATGAAGTGACCGAAGCACTCGATATCATTAAAGGCGGCTACGCCTCCTTGAGTGAAGAAGAAAAACTCAACTGGCTGCAAGCCGAATTGCAATCAAAGAGACCGTTGTTCCCCGGTCAGTTGAACTTCTCAGCCGCGACCAACGAGACTATTGAAGTCTTCCGCACCATGGCTTACTGTCAGGACTTTTACGGATTGCAGGCGATTGATACATACATCGTCAGCATGACCCAGCACAGCTCGGACCTGCTGTGCATATTGTTATTTGCCAAGGAAGCAGGCATCTACGGCTCGCCCCACTATCCCAATCGGGCCATCAGTGTTGTCCCGCTCTTCGAGACTGTTGACGACCTGCGGCGTGCACCAGGCATGTTCCAGGAATTGCTCAGTATGCCGGTCTACAAAGACTACTTGAAGCAATCTAAAAATCTGCAGGAAATAATGATCGGTTACTCCGACTCGGGCAAAAATGGTGGCATCGTCTCAGCTAACTGGGAACTATACAAAGCTCAGAAGAAACTGGTGGAGATGGCAAGCAAGAACAATATCGAACTGCGACTCTTCCACGGTCGCGGCGGCACCATCGGCCGCGGCGGCGGACCCACCCACAGAGCAATTCTGGCGCAGCCGCCGGGCACAGTGGCCGGTCGCATAAAACTTACCGAACAGGGCGAAGTGATCTCATCGAAATACGCCCTGCACGATATCGCCGTGCGCAATTTCGATCGCCTGGCGGCGGCGGTGGTTCAAGCAACCATCAATCACTCGGACAAAGACTGCGCCGAGGAAAAATCCCAGTGGTTTGAATTTATGGAAGATCTGTCGGAGCGCTCCTTTAAGGCCTACCGCAGTCTCATTTATGAAGACAACAAGTTTGTGGAATTTTTCAATCAAGCCACGCCGATTCAGGAGATTTCAAAACTGCGCATGGGCTCGCGACCGACAAGGCGCACCGCCGGCAGCGGCTCCATTGACGACCTGCGGGCCATACCCTGGGTCTTTTCCTGGACCCAGAGTCGCTACATGCTGCCTGCCTGGTACGGCTTCGGCAGTGCCATCAAAGCTATCGCGGGAGAACTGAGCGAAGGCAACCAGACCCTGGAATTGACGAGAGTCATGTATAAGACCTGGCCATTTTTCGCCGGTCTGATAGACAAACTGGAGACGTCCCTGGCCATAGCCGACATGCAAATTGCCGCTTATTACGTCGACAATCTGGTGGAGCCCAGACTCAAAGCCGATTTCTTCGAGCGCATCAAAGAAGAGTTTGACCTTACTCGCAAAGCGGTCCTGGCGATAAACGGCAACCAAGACTTGCTTGACTCCACCCCTTACCTCAAAAACTCAATCAATATCCGCAACCCGTATGTTGATCCCCTCAGCTACCTGCAAGTAAATCTGATCAAGCAACTGCGCTCCCGGGCGGAGGGCCAGGCGCCGACCGAGGGTGAGCGCGACCACTTGCTGGAAACAGTCCTCATGACCATCAACGGCGTGGCGGAAGGCTTGCAGTCAACGGGCTAAAAAATGCTTTCTTTACCCATTCCAAATCCCGAAGATAGAAGGCAGAATCAGGTCAAATGGAATGACTGTTTCATAGCATTTCCCACCGTAGTCTCCATTCTGCGCAGCCAAGCGCCCTACTGGACTCTGGCGATTCTATGCCTACCGGCCTTACAGTACATCTTTCCGGCAACGAAAGGTCGTGAGTTTGAGTTATTGTCTATGGTATCGGCTCTGATCGGATCCATATTTGGCAGCGTGATTAGATACGTGCTTGTGCGATCATATGGGCGATTTCTAGAAGCGCAATCAATCACCCAGGAAAAACTTGTTCCACGTACAATCGGTAAAATCTGGCTTCTCCACTACACTTTTCATTTGAGCGTCACATGCGCCTCACTGCTCTTCCTCTGGCCAGGCTTACTACTGGCGCTGAGAGCGTCGCTGGCCTTGCCGATTTTAATTTTTGAGCGCCGCAGTGTGCTCGGCGCCTTCAACGAAAGTCTGCGCCTGACCAGGGGTAAGATGGGCCTCCTCATAAATTCGTTTTACGCGCCAGCACTGCTATTAGCCGTCCCTGCTGTCTCCGCAATAATCTGTATGATGTTTTTTGATCAGTACTTTTTCGCCCAATCAACTTACTCATGGGCCTGGCTGGCTGAGCACGCAGGTACAATAATTTTATTCTCCGGCATGGCTATTCTAAGTACTGTCGTGACATTGTCGCTTATAGCCACCCAGGTCCGCCTCTACTTCTATTTAAAAGCGTTGGAAAACGACGTCGCCTCTATTGAACCAATCAGGGAGGGCACGTGACAAATAAAGACTACAAATTGTCGCCCACAGACTGCCTCACAGAACTGCCGCTGACGATAAAACTCCTGGCGACTAAAGCCCCAATGTGGACATTGGCTTTCTTTGCGATGTCTTTCATCGCCAGATTCATTCCAGACACTCAGCATTATCATTTGTTTGCCCGATTGTTCGGCATTACAATGACAATCTGTTTCAGCGCTGTTTGCTGCCTTCTTATCACCGGATACTGGAAATATATCAATAACGAAGATTGGAAGGCCAGTCCCGCCGACATTGCTCGAACAGGCAAGGTCTGGATTTTGATGGATCTATACTGGGTGGTTGTCTTTCTCGGTCTCTGCCTGTTTATACTGCCTGGCCTGCTACTGGCTGCCGGCGGTTGCTTAGCGCAACCAATCATGTGCATTGAGAAGAAAGGAACCATGTCTTCTTTCAGCGCAAGCTCTGCTATTACTAAAGGTCATCTCAGTATGATTGGTCGATACTTCTCACTGGCTATCGTTATTGGACTGGTGCAGTGGTTAGGCGTACCGATGGCGGTTGGCTACTGTATTCCTGACGCAGAGGCAGCCGGAGCTTTTAGCTCGTGGGAATGGAACTTCAACAACCTGCCACTGATATGCTTGTTAGCTCTAAACGGAGTGGGTACCTGTTTGATTCATTTGAGCGTAGTGTCGATGCAAGTCAAACTCTATCACTATCTAAAAAACAAAAGCGCATCGCACTCAGAAGCAAACCCCGTGCCGCAATGGAAGCCGTAATCGAGCAAACATGTCCAAGGAGAACAAATGTCCGTCATTTTGTGGATCTTAATAGCAGTAGCTGCTGTAGCAGTGTCCTGCACCGGTGTGATTTTGGTGCGCAAAAACGTAAACACCGAGGTGCTGCGCAATCACCACGAAGCAACCGACCCGATGATGGCCTGCGTCGGCACACTCTTTGCTATTCTGCTGGGCTTTCTCGTGGCCAACTCTATGACCAGATTTGAGGAAGCACGCATCAACGTGCAGGAAGAAGCAGGCGCGGCGGGGGATATTTTCCGTCTGGCTCGCAGCCTGCCACCACCTACAAACACTAAAATCATGTCCGATGTGGTCGCTTATTTCGACGCTGTCTGTGACGAAGAATTCAAACTCATGGAAGACGGTAAGATGAGCGACCATTGCTGGAAAATTTATTCAGACCTGTGGCAGGATTGCACCAAATACGATCCCCAGACACAGGGGCAGAGCAATCTGCATCAAGGAATGGTAGAAGCTATGACCACCATGGGTGAGTGTCGGCGAGCGCGCAACGCACAGATATCCTATTGCCTGCCCCGTGTCCTCTGGGTAGTGGTGGGAGTGGGCGCTGTTTCGATTATCCTTTTTACACTCTTTTTTGGAGTCGCAAGTTTGCCCCTGCAATTGTGCATGACCAGCATCGTCACCCTTGTACTGGTCTTGAATATCTATTTGCTGGCGGCCTTCGACAGTCCATTCAGCGGCCAGGTAAAAGTGCAGTCAATACCTTTTGAAGTAAATAGAAAACTCTTCCACGATGCCATGGCTGAGGAAAGCCAGGCCGCGCACAAATAGATCGGAGCCCCCATGTCATTTTTACTCTGGAACGTCATAACTTTGGCAGCCGTAATTATTTCAATAGGCGGCATGCTCCTCTTCCGCAAATTTACCGATCGCGAAAAGATGAAAGAAAACAATCCTGTCACCGATCCTCTGATGGCGACAATAGGCATGCTTTTTGCCATCTTGCTCGGCTTCATGGTGGCCAATGCCATGACCAAGTACGAGGAGTGCAGATTGACGGTTCTGGCAGAGTCAGCGGCGGTCGGGGATATCTTCCGCCTGGCACGGGGACTGCACAGCGTAGACAGCAGGCCAATAATGATCAACTGCCTGGACTATGTCGATACCGTGGTAGAGATGGAATGGCCGCAGATGGCGGAGATGCAGACCAACGATAGGGCCTGGTCGATTTACACCGAAATGTGGAAGCAAATTTCCAGAGTCGAACCCAAAACTCAGGGGCAGAGCAATATTCACCAGGTGCTGGTGCAATCAATTACAAAGCTCGGAGAGTGCCGGCGCGCCAGGTCAGCACAGCTGCAAAGTCAGATGCCGGCGGTGCTGTGGCTGGTTGTAATCTCCGGCGCTGTCATCACAGTAGTTTTCAGCTTTTTCTTCGGCCTGGACAGCGTCATTTTGCAAACAGTCATGACCGCAATGCTGACGTATGTGCTTTGTATGAACATGTATTTGCTGGTGTCGTTCAATACACCGTTTGTCGGAGATATCAAACTGAAGCCGACTGCCTTCAGCGTCAATCGGCCAATCTTTCGCCAGATCTTAAAAGATGACCTGAGCGCAGACAAGAAGGTTAAGTAGGGGAGCTTCGTGCTTGTCGTAGTCGTTCTTAAAGCCTGACGAATGGTGGCTTTCACACACTTAGCTGCTGGGCCAAATATCTCACTCAATGATGGGTGCCCAAACTTAGACATAAGCTAGTAGGCCAACTTTCGAGAACAAAAAAAGAGGTGCCTCCATTCAAAGTGGCCCCCCAAGGTCATTGAATCATCATCTCCATTATAGGCCGCGGCTGATAAGTCTGATACTACTGGCAGTAGCATAGGCATACATGCTGAAATCCTGGCTATCAGTAAGCGGCTTTTCGCATACCAGTATGTGTCTTGCTATCATGGAAGATATGTACATCGGAGTGCCTTTGGATGGTTATGACTAGCAAGAGTTTTGTCACTATTTTTGCGATCTTAGCTTGCTTCGAAGTTATGCAGGCTGCGAGCTCCAAGGATATGAAACCCGGTTTCAAGTATCCTGCGACAATAGTAGAGACGCTCCAGGAATTTGCAAAGCAGAGGGGGATTTCGGAATCGAAGCTGGCGGATAGCCTTTTTGAGCTAGTTGTGAACCAACCTTGTTGGCGTCAAGGAGGGATTGGAATGCTGGGTAACGATACTTACATTCTGATTGACAGTGACAAGAACGCAATCAAAGTATCAGGCAAGCTGTGGGAGGGCCTTCCAAACAGTCAAAGTCAGACCGTTTACCTGGATGGACAGAAGGTTATCGAGGCTGGTGCCTTAGACGGTAAATCAGAACCCGTAGTCATCATGTTTTCGAAATCGAAAGTCCGGTTCATTGACTACAAGAACAAGCGTGCTGGATATTTTCGAAGATTTCCTCAATAATTTCGCCGATAGCGATTCGATTGCCTGGCTTGCTAATGCGGCTGTTGTCCCACGGCTGCAGATGTCAACGAGGTCATCGCAAATAGCACCCAGAAACGCAGCGCCAGTAAGGCTCCAATCTGGGGCTGAGCATAATATTGATTCTCGGTCGCTCGGAATCTGGCTGCGGATGCGCGCAAGTATGATCAGCGGTTACTTTACCAGCATAGTATCAGACCCTTCGTGATATTTCAGGATCTTCGCCTGGGCTGAGTCTTTCTGCGCAGCTGCACTGTTGCCTAGCTTCCTATATGCCTCAGCCCGATAGAAGTAAGCTTCGCCGACACTCGGATTCTTGCTGATTGCTGCCGTAAGATCCTTGACGGCATTCTCAAGTTTATCAGCTTTTAGCATATATTCGCCTCGGTTGAGGTGTGCCAAATCGGAATCTGGATTGATGGTCAAGGCCTTGTTACAGTCTTCAATCGCATGGCTTTGGTCGCCAAGCTTGTTGTATGCCACGCCACGATTAACGTACGCCATTGAGACATTTGGATTTATCGAGATAGCTTTATTGCAATCCGATAGAGCCTTTTTCCAGTCGTGAAGTGATAAATAGCAGGCTGAGCGGTTCAGGTAGCACTCTGCAGAATTAGGCCACAAGCCAATTAATTCATTTAGGCTGGTTATGGCTGGTTCGTATTTATTACTCTGCAAAAGGGACATCGTTCTTTTATAAAGGACGTCTGGCTTTACGATGGCCGCGTCATTGAGGCATCGCCATGCCCCATTTGGGTCTTTTTCGAAGACAAAGTTGCATCCTCTGTTGTTCGTGAAACCGAGTAATCCAGGCTTGGCTATTTCATTGGCTGAAATGATCGCTCCAGAATAACCGCCCTTTTCTACGTCAAATCGAAATGAGGGCCAGATCTCCGCAATTTCCTTCGCAAGATTAGGCTTATCATCAATGTTGACCTCAGATAAGTACTGAAGCATTAAAGCCTTATTCTTGCCATCCGCAAAAATCATGGGTCCCATTTGCATGACTTTTACAGCCCGACCAGAATGAGCAGTTACCGTGCTGTATCGCTGCTGAGCCTGGCTAGGGCTGACGACCATTAGATTGGTCAGGAGTAAAGCAACTGGAATCCAACGTTTCATTAGCACCTCTTTCCCCCACTCCTATTTTGACACATGCCAATGACGCCAAATAATATTATTTAGGCCGCCTCCGCTTGGTTATAGGATATTTCCATTGCTCTTTGGCTCAAACATTGAAGAGTAACAGTAAATTTGCTGGATTCAAAAATAGGGACTGATAACCTCTGTTATGTCTTATCCAGAAGCCAAAGCTATACTGTCCGGAGGTCAAAAGGCGAGGATAACAATGCTCTTTCAAAATCATGAAGGTTTTGTGGGACGCATCTTGTAAGCGAAGCGCTGATGTCCAGTTTATTCAAAACAGAGTAGTCCAGCCGACTGAAAAGAATCGCCTAGATCTATGGATGGAGAAGATTGGAAGCTCGCCTTATGGCGACTGTCCGCTCCTAGAAACATTTATGCTAGTGGACAAAACGGTTCTCGGCCCGACGGCTAAGAACGCAAAAAAAATCGTGCTCAATCAGTCCGAACAAATAGCACTATTTAATTGCATTTTGGAATTGAAAAAGTCGCTGGATCAGGCCGTAGTGAAGGCGCTGTCAAACAATCCAATCACAGCAAAAGCAGGCAGAATGCAGCTAGAACAGCTAGCTGGCGCATCGGAAGGAAAGCGCTTCGATGCAGAAGTTCAGGCAATTAAAAACGGCAAGCCGGCCATTCCCACAGACGGCGGCCGGTAATTGCCCTTGCCAATTCCGGCCCTATCCGCGCAGGCGTCATAATGGACGGCCCCGCCAAAAGGAGGCATTTCGCAAATAAATTAACACCGTTGCTGGCTTAGAGCCTCCCCGAAACGACCTGGTTGGGCTGCAGATAAGCAACGTTATGTTCCTACCAATTTGAAAAGACCAGCAGTAGCTGATTTCAGAGCTTGAATTCTTGCAAAGTCTCCTCTCCGACCTGACCCTTAATCAGATCAAATTGGCGTAGTACGTAATTATTTTGCCGCGGCTACCAAATTTAAGGAGTCACTTGTTTTGCTGCTTCAAATGCAACCGGTACTCTTTGATGACATAGGCAAGAACGTCATTGCCGTCATAGATCCCAAATTTCCTGCATTCTCGCTCTATATAACCCGTTCCCCATTTACACCAGTGCTCAGCAATACAACCGTCCGTGATAATACTGCCACCGCCAAACTCGTATAGATCTTCCTTTTTTTCAGAATCCCGGATTTTAGCCTTTGCACTTGCACTCAACGTTGCATCAAGCAGCTTAAAGCACTCGCTTATGTCTCTTGGATTGGGAACACAAGCCCAGTTTGGCGTTTCTAGATTCCAGAGGCTAGATTGTTTCGATACACCGGCATACTGCGGTAGAGGCAAGATTCGAACATTGCCCCCACTAAGAACAAGTCCTTCACTAGTCGGCAGCCAATCGCTACCGAGCTTGTTCAAAGCTGTAAATCCTAATGCACGACCAGATTCGGCCAGATAAACCGCGCTCTTCTCAGAGGAAGAGAGTAGAAGGTACTTCCCATTAGGGGACCATCTAAAACTGGCCTGAAGGCCACAGGGTGCCGCGATTTGCCGCTCCAAAAGGTCCTGCGGAAATGACCTAATATTCAAAACTCCAGCATCCAGATAGGCGAGCTTCGTCCCATCAGGAGATAACTGAAAGCTGGCCGGCGCGCTTTCGATCGTATCTATTCGATACTTTTCCTGAAGGTCCTTGGCCCTTACAACGGTAATGCGCCCTGTTGAAGAATAAATCAGGTACTCGCCGTTCTTTGACCAGTCCAGCACTCCGGGTAGAGGAGTACAATGCTCTGTTTCTATTATCCTGGGTGACTTCGACGGCAAATTGCTATCGAAAATGCTTATATCGCCTCGACAAATGCAAGCCAGAAGCTCACTGTTCGGCGACCATTTCGCCTCCCAAAAGAATCCAAGGCCGTTTTTGGGACCGATCGTGCGAGTAGTGTGTGTTTTCAGATCCATTATGTGCAGCTGGTCTCTGCCACCAATTGCTAGCTTTTTGCAATCAGCAGACCACGACGTGCAGAGAGCAAACTCCAACTTTCTTACCGGCATAAGCCATCTGCAAGTTGCAGAATCAAATATTCCGACATTGTCGGCAACGCAGTCAGGTGAATCGAATTCACATGCGATGAGGCGGGAATCGGGAGACCAAACTTGACTCCTGCCAATGTTATTGGCTAAATACGAACTTTTTTCGATATCTAGAAGACCAGTTCCCTCCCGGCCTTTTAGGCATACCGCCACCTTAGAGCCGTCGGGTGACCACGTGGGACGACCTGTCCAGGAATCGCTCCATGGACCGATAGTCGATGAAGGTTTGCGCGACGTGTTAACCGAATCAGGGGTCAGGTTCGAGCCATAGCTCCTTGGTCGAGGTTCAAGAATCAAATTCTGTCGGGCTGGCAGTCGGCAAAGACATAGAATTGGCGCAAGTGCGAGCAAAAACAATTGAGTTCGAATCAGTTTGTTCATTTACGCTCACGTGCAAACATGCTTCCCAAGGACAATATAGGAGACTGGATCTCGCTCAGCTACAGGGTAAACCCCGATCAATTGGACGCGTAAGCGTCTTGCTCGCGGCTTTTGCTTTACGTATCACAACATGGCAGTATCGTGATGATTTTTATTTGTCGCATAAATTCTAGAATTAATTGTCACACTTGGCTATCGAATCAGCGCTCAAAACCCTGCCAGAACTGCAAAACGACAAATAATTCTCTAAAAAGGGCGGCAACTAACGCTGCAAGACCCGTGCCATTTAATTCTAAAACTCACATTTGTCCGCGATCAGGCAGCTTCTAGAAGCGCGCCGGACAGCCTCACTTAGTGTGGGATATCAGGAAATGAATTTCAGCTCTAGAACTTCTTCGGTGCGGCATCATTTCCATGGAAGGTACTGACCATGAGGTCCACATCACGCTCTATCTGTTCCTTCTGGTCTTTACCGTAGCAGCTGACAATCACATACAATTCTCCACCTTTTAAAAACGCCCACTGCCTCCAAAGACGATCGCCCTGTGGGGCAGGTGCAGCAAAATACAATGCACTAGTACCATCCACAGTGACGAATTTCATATCATTGACAGTAGCTTTCGGTGCAATGTGTCGAGAAAACATTTTGGCTCCAAATTCACGTATTTCCTTCTCTTGAGCAGGAGATAAAGCGGAGTACTTTCCCATCATGTAGATATCCATTCCAACCGGAGCGATAGAAGGTATGTAGGCAACATAATCGCCCCTGTTCTCCTCGATCCAGCCTGGCGCTTTGGTGATGGTATACGGAAGTGGCATGGGCGGAACCCGAAAATGCCAATAATTACGCTTCGGCTCGTAAGAAAAGGAAGAGCCAGTCTGGCGGGCAATCATATCAAACAGTTCGGCATGAGTCGGCATGTATACCTCTTTTGGCGGATACATCGTGCGAACCTCTGCTTTCAGCACATCCTTGTCATCTGTCCCGATAATGGTATTGTCCACAGCGTACAGCAAGCTAGAAAAAGCACCAAACGAACCAATCATCGCTCCCGGCAGACGAGTTTCTAAAAACTTCTGTTGTTCGGACGGCGAAAGTGACTTGCTTTTTGGCGCACTCGAATCCGAAGCCTTCTGTATTGCAGGCGGTTTGTTCGGTGATCCATCCACTCGACCGGCATTGAGTAAAGTAAGTA
Source organism: Cyanobacteria bacterium SZAS LIN-3 (assembly GCA_018266215.1). Lineage (GTDB taxonomy): Bacteria > Cyanobacteriota > Vampirovibrionia > Obscuribacterales > Obscuribacteraceae > REEB67. The sequence continues at coordinate 30,392 of JAFEAV010000034.1, forward strand.
CTAGACAAATCGAGAACGGAAAGACGCGTGCTCTAATGTGACCGTCAGTATTCGAGCATTTCATCGATCATTAAAACTCCTATGACTTGAGCCCCTTGCAGCTAGCGTGGAATTTAGCCTTGAATATCTTTAGGTTTCTCTGGCAGAGACAACGCCGTTTGGGCGACACCAGGATAAGGCAGAGAATTGCGAGGGACCCTGCTCGATTAGTGAATCGCTTCGTAATTCGGGCGGACGTGGCCTTATTCCCCGTCCATCGGCAATACTCCTCCAAGTATGTCACTATTTTAGCTTGAGATGTTTGGCCTGGCCAAATTGATGCGCCGAGCCGGCCAAAAACGATGCGAATATGCACGTAGAATCACGATTCTCACAGCGTCGCCCCTGTGCTAGCGTGAGAGCAGGTCCTCAGGAGCGCTCAGGCTATGCCAGCAACAGTCCTTTCCAGAGCTCGGTCATTTGCGGTAAAAACATGGCTCGTAGTGGGGCTAGGCGTGGCTATGCCTATCGGGTGGTGTGTATTTGAAATCGACTACCAGCGCAGAGAATTGAGCCTGGAGACGGCAGCCACAGACGGACGTCATTTCAAGCCTAGCTACTACGACTGTGGTGACAACGAAGCAATGGCATCAAAGATTTTTGAAGTAGAAGAGACTGCAGATTTGGCCTTCGACGGCCGTGGGCTAAAGAGAAGAGATGTCAGATCTGGGATTGCTGACTGCCTCAAAAAAGCAAGACACAAAGATCTTCTAGTCGTATGGTCTTGGTGCCGGCAGCCAGATGAGCTTGCGAACCTTAGACTTTTTGCTGACGCGGTTGGCGCCAAACGACTATTGATTCTGGGGAGGCATTGCCAGGGGGTTTCAGTTGAATAAGACAGTGCCTATCCGGGCAAGAAGTCACGGTGAAGATAACAGTTGTTATGTTCAGGTCGCCCGGAAAGGCAGGCAGATAGCCTCTCTCCGGATTCGAGTTTTTCGTTTATCAGACAAGCGTTGCTAGCCAGCATCAACGAGCTTGATGGCGGCCTTCAACTGGTCCACTAAAGCTGGCAAATAACTTTGATCAATTTGAAATTTGATCTGATGCACCTGCGTTTCAAGATCCGGCGTTATATCAAGCCGAGCAGCCACCGGTAGCCGGCAACACCGAGTGACTGAGAACTTCCCTTATGGTTTATTCCTGGCAACCAGGCCGGCAAGATCAGCCAACGTAGGACTTCTCGGGCAGCGTCAATTTTGAATTTATCAAACCGCCCTAGTATGTGTCTTGGACTGGCTGTCTGGTGAAATCTGCTATCATCCGGTAAATTGGTAATAGTCGGCCTCTTCAATGCTCTCCTCTTCAGATCCAGCAATCTTACATGCCTTATCCAACGTTCGGTACCAGGTTGTGCCCTGGCTTCGGCACCAAAGAATAGACTCAAAAGACTTCGACAAGGTAGCGTCCCAAACACTTTCATTGTGTGCAGCTAATGGTTTGCCGCTCAGCGGCAGCGATCTCAAAGAATCTCAATGCAGAAAATTTTTTGAAGAACATAAGTACTTCCATTTCGTTTTTGCCACTCAAGTAAAAGCCAGTGTGGTGCCTATGGTAACCCCTGAAACACTCTTGGAGATGGGATTTCTTGGTGATGACTTGGCCAGAAAATAAGGGGAGGAGTAGATATTGAAGATTTGAAAAACAATGCCAGGCGCCTTCTCTTAAGGTCTGACAAAGGAACTCCGGTGATGCTGCTAGCAAGGCTCATACCATTTGGTGGGATTCCCAAAAAAGCCAGACCAGAAGCAGTTTTTTGCATCGATGCATGTCTAACGAACTTCGAAAATGTTTGGGGACCGAATACTTTCTCTCCAGACAGTTAGCGGCAGGATAGGGTCATGAAGGCAAAAGCGAAAATTGAACCTGATGGCCATGCAGCAGCTCCTTTTGGCATGTCCACCTGGTTCTGGGGTTGGCCATCTATAGCTGGGTTCCTGGGCCTAGTCGCAAGTAAAAATTTTCATCTGCTGCACCTGGATTCACACACATTTTCTATCTGCTGGGTGGCCTTTCTAGTGGCTCCCATGCTTTGGGCACTAGCATCTAGTTCCTGGTTTCGGGGCAAGGCAATTGCTTTTGCAGTCGTTTGGTTCGTTCAAGTGTTCGCATTGGTTACGATGACTGCCGGCGTCCTAAACTGGTTCTTTATGCACACCTACTACGACATTATGGATCCCCAGCATACAGAAAAGCATCCAGGATACGAGTGACCAAGTTTGGCTGCCATGGATCTGAGAAGTTCAATTATGTTTCATCGCCCTGTTTGTAACTTCACCGTCAATCAACCAATCTTTCGCCAGGTCTTAAAAGATGACCTGAACTCAGACCAGAACGTTAAGTAGGGGGGCTTCGCTCTCGACGAACCGGCGAATCTCCTCCGAATATGGAATCGGTTTGCGCGTTTCTTCGTCAATCAAGACGATGGTCGAACGAGATATACCGCAGCAAACATCGTCTTTATAGATGCACTGAAAAAGCTTGAGAGAGCTCTTACCGAAGGAGTCTATGGCGGTGCCGACCTCGGCCGTACCAGGGAAATGCATCTCCGCCAGAAAATCAAGATTGAGGTTGGCCAGTACCATAGTTTTACCGGCACCGGCAATGGAGCCCTCGCGATTAAAAAGCAGATGTGCCCGGCCAGCTTCGCATATGGTGGCAAAGACGGCGTTATTCACGTGACCGAGTTTGTCGGTGTCGCCATAGCGCAGAGTAACACTGGTCCAAAATTTGTAGTTTTTACGGTCGGCAATTACAGCGCGGCTGTGTTCGGTCATTTTTATACGGTCTCCAGATTTACACAATAGGACTGTGCCAGCACACTAAAATCGAGTATTTGAGCCTTGACCCATGCATTGTCATAGCCCAGTTCCCGGGCCATGATCTCAGCAACCGCCGGGGCCGACTGGATAGCCGCATGCGAGTTGAGGAAAAGTGCCCGCAGTCTGCGACTGAGTACGTCCTCAACGGTGCGCGCCATTTCAAATCGCGTGGCCCAGACGACTTCAGCCGCGGTATAAGGCAGAGACGAGTGCAGGGGCTTAGCCAGCGACGAGTCGGCATCGATCAGGGCTTGTATCTGAGCGGCGTCACTGCCGTAAAAGGCCATCACCCCATATTTTTCAGGGTCCTCACACCAGCCGTGGATCTTGAGTTTCTTAGAGACACAAGGCATCTCGTCCAGCTTACCCAGAGTTATGGCGCTATCGACACAGTCCTCCGCCATTTTGCGGTAGGTGGTCCACTTGCCGCCGCAGATAGTTAGTAGTCCGGAGTTATCTATGTGAATCGTATGATCGCGCGAAAGCTGCGATGTCGTGCCGGCACCACCGGCCTTAACGAGCGGTCTGATGCCAACAAAAACAGAAAGCACATCTTTGCGTTCCGGCTTGCGACTGAGGTAGCGACCGGCGGTCTCAAGGATGAATTCGATTTCGTGATCGAAGGGCTTGGGCTCAAGCGAAGGCTCCTGGATGGGAGTATCGGTCGTGCCGACAAGCAAATGATTGTGCCAGGGGATGGCAAACATCACCCGACCGTCGCTTGTGTGAGGCACCATGATGGCGCTGTCGCCGGGCATCAGAGCGCGGTCAAAAACCAGATGTATGCCCTGGCTGGGAGCAATCATGGGCGTCACATCGGGATCGGCCAGGCGACGCAGCCTATCTGTAAAGGCACCGGTGGCATTGATCACAACCCGGGCAGAAACTTCGAAGTCTTTGTTGGTTTCATGGTCGCGCAGATGCACACCACTGACGAATCCGTCGCTATCCTTGGTGATATCGGTGACTGACATGTAGTTGACAGCGGTCGCACCCTGCTCTATTGCGGTAGCGACCATATTTATGAGCAAGCGGCTATCATCAAACTGGCCGTCGTAATAAATCACTCCACCCTTGAGACCCTCGGTCTTAATTGTGGGTATGCGTTCCAGTATTTCCTGCCGGTTCAAGATGCGCGAGGCACCAAAGCCGTACTTGCCGGCCAGAAGGTCATAGACTTTAAGACCCATGCCGTAAAAAGGAGCTTCCCACCAGTCATAGTTAGGCACGATAAAGGGCAGGTCATGCACCAGATGCGGTGCATTCTGTCGCAACAGTCCCCGCTCCTGCAGCGCTTCCATAACAAGCGAGACATTGCCCTGCTCTAAGTAACGCACTCCGCCGTGCACAAGCTTGGTGCTGCGACTGGACGTCCCCTTGCCGAAGTCACTCTGCTCGACAAGCAAGACTTCATAGCCTCGGGATGCGGCATCAACGGCTACCCCGACTCCGGTGGCACCGCCACCGACGATGACCATATCCCAGGGCGTCGTCCTGGCGGCTAACTTGGCTAATTGTTCGACTCTGTTCATATGCATTCTCTTGAATACTACACCTTGAATACGGGCGCGGCATACTATATATAGGTAGGTGGGCCATTATTCCACACGAGCAGAGCCTGCGTAAATCGAGAAGAATTAGATGAAAATATGGGTCGACGCCGATGCAGCCCCGGGCGCGGTCAAAGACATAGTCATGGCGGCGGCCGTCAAACGAGCGGTGGAAGCCATTTTTGTAGCTAATAAGAAGCTCACATTCCCGGAATCACCTCTGATCAAGTTTATCCAGGTGGAGGTATCGCCGGACGCTGCCGATTACTTAATTGCCGCCGATGCCGTCATCGGAGACCTGGTCATCACCCAGGACATCCCCCTGGCGCATGCTCTGGTGACAAAAGGCGTGGTCACCATCAGTCCGCGAGGGGTCGTCTTCACCCCCGACAATATCGGCGAGAGACTATCGGTGCGTGACCTGATGCAGGGCCTGCGCGATACCGGAGAAATGACCGGCGGGCCAAAACAATTTGGCGACAAGGAAAAGCGGGCCTTTGCCTCGGCCTTTGACAGGGAACTGACAAGATTGCAGCGGCAGAGCGCAAACAAAGCGAAATAGCTTCCCAAGGGGATATATTTTGCTTATGGTGTCATATGAGGCAGGGCAATGAACAAAATAATTAAGTCGGTTTCGCGACTCAGGTTGGCATTGCCCCTCGCTTTAACCCTGGTGGCAACTGCCTCTTTTCCTTGCAGTTCTGTCCTGGCGCAGGACGCACAAGCCGGGAAAAAGTCGGCCGCAGACTCAAGCACAACCGAAGTTGCTAACAGCGATCACGACCCGGCGCTGGAGTTATATGCAGACCTCCCCGGTCCGATGCTGAGGGGACTGACCATGTCCAGCGACGGTCGAGTCTTCGTCACTTTCCCGCGTATCGACGGCGTGTCACCTTACACGGTTGCCGAACTGATCGGTGGGAAACCAGTTCCCTACCCGAGCACCGAACTCAACAAACTGGACGCGACACCTTCGGCCGACCGCATCATTTCTGTGATGAGCGCCGTGGTCGACAATAAAAATCGTCTGTGGTTGGCTGACAGCGGGCGCGTTTTGCTGAGTCCCGTCAGCGGTGCCGGCAAACTGGTCGGCATCGACCTGGCCACCAACAAGATAATAAAAACAATCGTACTTGGCCCTTCTATCGTCTCCAAAGACTCGGTACTGCACGACCTGCGTTACGACAGGTCCAAAGGTAAGGATGGGATCATCTATATTTCAGACTCGGCCCCTGCCGGCAAGAGTGCCATCATTGTCGTGGATATCGCCACGGGTAAATGTCTGCGCCGACTCTCCGGTCATAAGACCGTTCAGGCGGAAGCCGAGTTTATACCGTTCATCGAAGGGCGACCGATGCTGCGCACCCTGGCAAATGGCGACAAGGGTGAATATCCGGTGGGAGTATCGGGACTGGCGGTCAAGCCCAATGCCAACGTTCTCTACTACTGCCCGCAGGCCAGCAGACAACTCTACAGTGTAGATACGGCCTTGCTTTGCGATCCCAGCAAGGATGAATTCACCGTCGAGCAGTCAATCAAGGATCTCGGCCCCAAAAGTGGTGCCTCCGACGGTCTTGAATGCGACAAAGACGGCAACTTACTCTTCACTGATTTTGAAAATTCCACTGTCTGGCGTCGCACAACTGAAGGAAAAATCGAAAAACTTGTGCACGACACCAGACTGGTCTGGCCTGACAGTCTCTGGATCGGTACAGACGGGTATCTGTACATAACCAGCAGCCAGTTCAATCAGCGCGCAGCCTTCAATAAGGGCACCGACCTGCGCACCAAAAGTTATCAAATTTTCCGCTACAAGCTTGCCGGTGCGGGCAGCAAATAATCAGAAATTATTGAGCCAGCAATACGTTTAGAACCTGATGCAGACTGCCGATGTCGTTGACCCTTTGTGCCGGAGCATAAACAATAATGTCACCGCTGGCACGCGATGAAGAGATGACATCAACCTTCATTTCTTTCAAATTAGTCAAAAGGGCATCATCCATGGTGCTGACGCGCAGCTTTAATTTGAGAGACGGTGAATCGCTTTTGATTTCTTTGAGTGCAATCAAGCTGGCTTTGACCTGACTGTCCAGCTTGTCGTTGAAGATATCGTTGGACCCCTTGACCGGAGCCTTGGTATCGGGCTGGTAGGGACCTTCATTATCGGGAATGGGCGCACCATAAGGAAGAGTGGGCGAAATCTTTTGATGATGTTCGGCCTTGCCGCTTGTGTAATAACGCTCGTTTATGACGCTTGGTTCGAGTTGGAACATATTGCAGTCACGGTCACCGGAAAAATCATCGCCCTTGCTCTTTACACGTCCGACTTTTTTTGATTTATCCTTGCCGGATTTGGCCGGTGTCGCCGCCGGTGATACCGTGAGTTCAGCGGCCGGAGCAACCGCCGGTGATGCCGCTGGTGTTTGCGCGTTTGTCATTAACGGCACCTGCAACAATGTAACAAGCCCCAGAGATGCCGCTATATTAGTAATTGGACGCAATTGCATACCCTCCGCCGGTATCAAAAATAGAGAACAAAGAACGGCCCCATTTTCTCCCGCTTATGTGAAGGCAAAGTGACGCTTGACTAGCTCGAGGGGCTATCATATTTTCACTCTTCAGTGTGATGATCCGCATGATTGCTGTTTTTCGTAGGATCAAATGTCTTGGGAGCCAATAAAATTTGAGCAATTAATTGCCAGGTACGCGGTTGATTGATATTCAGGTATTGATCGTTGGAAATATTGAGAAAGGGCTTGCCGCTGACACAATTATCCAGACACTGATAGAGATAACCGATGACAGATTCGAAATACTCCACCGGCAGAGGCACATTCCAGCTCGAAGGCTTGACTTTGTAATCTTCGAAAGCGGCATTCAATTTAGCGATCATGTCTTCCAGCGCCCTGATGTTGATGCTGGCGTCGATCCAGACATCGAGCATTTCAGCCAGGCAGTAAATATCTTCCACCCCGTCGGTGTCGTTGAAGATGGGCAGAAATAAAAAATCACCATTCTTGAGGGCGATCTCGATGGCGCGCTCATCACGCACGTCCTGCTCATCATCCGGCAGTTTGGTGCGCAGGATGCTGCTGTAATGACAGATGACTTCTCTTTCACTGCGCAACCAGTAAAAGGCCTTATCGGTGAAAGCAATCAGATGGTCTGGGCTATTGAAGTAGATGCCGATAAGCGTTTCACCGGCACCTATTTCGAGTTGATGAATCAGCGAGGGAGAGACCGCCTGTGCAGTCATGTAACTGTAAATGTTCTTCAAACCACTGTCGTTTGCAGGATCCCGTCCACTTTCTCTCGCCGCGGCACACATATTTATTCCACCAATCCACTGGTTCTTCGTTTTATAGCAGAGCTACCGCCGAGCAGACTGGATATACGATCAGCGATAATCTTGCGCTGCTCAGGCGTCAAAATGGCGCGCACTTTCAATGCCGTATCAACGCGGCTGTCCATGAGCTTGTCCCGCATGCCGCGCAACTCAGCGATACGCTCCTTGATCTGATCATCGGTCGAACCATCAGCGGCGATAAAGTCGGTCAAGTCCAAAAGCTTGTGACGAATAGCCTCGCGCTGGGCGCGAGAGCCCTGCATCTGCCTGAGAAAAATTGCAGACAGCGCTGTTTGCTGCTCTTCGGTGGCGTCGATTCGCCGATAGAAGCGCTTCTCAAAATGTTTGAGCATGGCCTCTTCAAAGTCTCCGTCAATCAGGGTTTCCCCGGCACTCTTGCCGGCCTCTGCCGCAGGCATATAAACCGTCAGGCCAAGCACAAGGGTTGAAAGCAGTGCGGCCGAGCCAATAATAATTTTGCCCTTGATTGTTTTTCTATCAATCATTTTCATAAACCATCTCCAGTAACTTTTCACATTTTTCCATCGGGTCTAAGGCGAATAACTGGCGTCCCACACCGCCTTACTGACGAATACGCAGGGCGGCGCAAAAAGTTTCACCGGCTGATCTTACCAAAATGGCGGCCATCAATGGCTAAAACTTGGCAAGTGGGCCACAGGGGCCGGGCAAAGATGCTAAATTTAGCCTTCACAAACGGATTTATTGATGAAAGCAGGCAGGGCATGGCATTAAACGGACAGGACAAGACAGCACTGGAGCGCCGATTTTTCAGGACTAAAGTCTTTCTCAGCCTGGCCCTGGGAGCAATTCAACTCCTGCCGCTGACGGCACCATACTCCGGCGCGCCGCCTGCTATAGCCGCCACGACCAGCGAGGCCGAAGAGAAGGGCCTGGGCATGGACAGTCCGCGTCTCGTGCTCAAGGGCGCCGAACAATTTCTGGTCCTGGACAACGACGGCATGATTGCCGCCGGTAAAGACTCCCCGTACGGTCTCTATCAGGACGACACACGTTTCCTCAGCCAGTGGCAAATTGCTCTCAACGGACAGCGCCTGCACCCGCTCACGGCCATTACAAAAGACGGATACACCGGTACTTTCCTCTACGGCAACGCCGAAGGCGCGGACATTTCGCCGCAGAGCTTGCTTATCACCCGCGAATTGCTTTTGCATGACGGCTTTAACGAAAGACTGACTCTGGAAAGTTTTGTCAATAAACCGCAAAAGCTCGCCATCACACTCACGTATGACTCGGACTTCCACGACATGTTTGAGGTGCGCGGACAAAAGCGCCCGAAGCGCGGCGAGAAAGTCGTGGTCAAAGGCGAAGGCAAGGTGACGGCCACCTACACCGGACTGGACAAATCGGTTGTCTCCACTACCATAGCCTGTCCCCGCACCGCCTCAGCGAGCACCGAGAGCAATACCATAAATTTTCTTGTTGATTTGCCGGCCCGCGGCAAACAAACACTGGAATTTGCAGTAACTAATACCACCGCTACACGCACGCAGGCAAGGGCTAGCGGACGGTCCTACCAGGAGAAAAAAGACGAGGCCGACGCCCTCTTCAATAAATGGCAGCAGTCGGTGGCACAGATAACGACCGACAATGTCCCGCTCAATAGAATGATCGAGCAGGCCGGCCGCGACATATTCCTCCTGCGCCAGGCAACGCCAAAAGGGCCCTGCCTCTCCGCCGGTCTGCCCTGGTATGCCGTCGCCTTCGGACGAGACCAGGCGGTAGCCGGCTTGCAGATGCTGACATTTGCACCACATCTCTCAAAAGAAATTTTGCATGTACTGGCGGCCTATCAGGGCACCAAATATGATGCCTTTACCGAAGAGGAGCCCGGTCGCATCTTGCATGAATTGCGCCTGGGTGAAATGGCCCGCTGCCGCGAGATACCTTTTATCCCGTTTTACGGCACCATCGATGCCACGCCACTCTGGCTCATCCTGGTCAATCGCTATACCGAGGCCACCGGCGATATGGAGACGGCAAAAACGCTCTGGCCAAATATAGAACGGTCGCTGTCCTACCTGGAAAAAGCCAGCGCCTCGACAAACGGCGGCTTCCTATATTATGGCGGCAAGGGCGCGTCGGCATTGAGCAATCAATGCTGGAAAGACTCCGGCGACTCGATCATGTACAAGGACGGAAACCTGGCCAAACAGCCAATTGCAACTTGTGAGGTGCAGGGTTACCTCTACCAGGCACTTTCTTCAACAGCCAGACTGGCCGCAGACCTCGGTCATGACGATGTGGCAAAAAGACTGACGGCCCGTGCGGCCGAGCTCAAGCAAAGCTTTCAAAAGCATTTCTGGCTCAGTGACCAGAACTTTGTCGCCCTCGCCCTTGATGGCGAAGGCAAGCCGTGCACGGTGGTGTCATCCAATCCAGGCCATCTACTGAGCACGGGAATACTTGAGCCCACCATGCAAGACGCAGTGGTGGCGCGCCTGATGCAAAACGATATGTTTAGCGGCTGGGGCATCCGCACCCTTTCCACCGGGGAAGTCAAATACAATCCGATGAGCTATCACGACGGCACCGTCTGGCCCCACGACAATGCCATGACTATCGAAGGTATGGCCGCCATCGGTCATGAACAGGAGGCCTGCAAAGTTATGACCGGCCTGATCGATGCCGCGGGTACCGCCTCCGATGCTCGTTTGCCCGAATTATTTTGCGGCTTTCCGCGCAGCCAGTACGACAGCCCGGTACCCTACCCGGTCTCCTGCGTGCCGCAGGCCTGGGCGGCCGGCAGCATTTTTGAAATGCTCAAGGCCACCCTGGGAATCTATCCGCAGGCCGGCAGCATAAAAGTAATGCGCCCCACTCTGCCGCCCGGTGTCAACCACCTGACGGTGAAGAACATGCAGGTGGGCGGGCACCACGTGACCTTACAATTCGACCGCTCGACTGGCGGTCAGGTAGTGTATAAAGAGACCAGTGATTGAAACTTTATAGGCAAAATCGATGCAACTCTTTACTACCCCAAAAGTGATCGGCACTTGTTTCGCCCTGGCGCTCCCGCTTATCGCAATCGGCACCACGGCACAGCCGGCCGAGGCCGCCGCAAAAAAACCAGTCAAAGCCAAGCCTAAAGTAACCAAGCCAATCGACACGGTAGGGGCGCAGGTCTCGTACGGCATCGATGTCTATCCGATTATTGAAACCATGGAAACTCGCATGGGGATCTACTGGAAACTTTTGGGTGTAGGGCCGAGCAAGTATTGCGAAATCCACTTCAATCTTTTACCCGACGGCCGGTACAGTGATCCGACAGTCTGGCGCTCCTCGGGAGACCCCAACTACGATCGCTCGGCCATTGGCTGCATCGACCAGTCGGGACCCTTCGCGCCCTTTGAAGGCGTGGACCGTCTGCCCTGCGTGGCCACCTTCCGCACCGAGCCCAAGGGCGGCGACGTCAGCATCTCGATGCCGGGCTTCCAGGCCAGCAACTCCAGAGTCGATAAACAGATTGCCGCCAAGCGCCAGCAAAATCTCAACGTCATAAAACTGATGAAAGACCGCATCACAGCCGCGCAAAAAGTGCTCGGCTCCGACAGCCCCAAACTTTCGGAAAGCATCAACTTCCTGGGCAACACTTACAAAGACATCAAAGACTGGAGCTCGGCCGAAGCCTCATACAAATGGGCCATTTCCATCCGCGAAAAAGCAAACGGTCCCAACTCCAAAGAGCTGGCCGGCTCTCTCTCGGATCTCGGCGATATGTACGCCATCAAGGGCGACCAGGCGAGCGCGGAAGATTGCTTCAAGCGCGTAATCAACATGACCGGATTGCCGCCCTGCGTCGAGCTGCGCACGGCCATGCAACGGTACGCTACGCTTTGCCTGAAGACCGGCCGGACAAAAGATTCGGAATTTCTCTACCAACGCATCAATGACATGCAGATGGGCAAACCCATGGCACCACTGCCGGCCAATATGACTCTGGAGGCAGCCAAGCCGGGCGACGCTGCGAAGCCCGAGGACAAAGCAAAAACTGACGATAAGGCCAAGTCCGAGGAAAAACCCAAAGTGGAAGAAAAGCCCAGGTCAGACGAAAAACCAAAATCAGAAGATAACAAAGAAAAAAAGCAGAACTAGGAGACAAGTGAGTGGTGGCAAAGGTCAAAAAGGAAGAGAAAAAATACTGGTTGCTGAAGTCGGAAGAAGGTGTTTTTTCCATTAGAGATCTGGAAAAGGCACCAAAGAAAACAACTTACTGGGATGGAGTGCGCAACTATCAGGCTCGCAACTTCCTGCGCGACAGTATCAAAGTCGGCGACCAGGTCCTCTTCTATCACAGTAATTCAGAACCATCAGCCGTAGCCGGTATTGCCGAGGTGGTCAAAGAAGGATATCCGGACCACACAGCCTTTGATCCAGACGACGTGCACTATGATCCCAAAAGCAAGAAGAACGAACCGACCTGGTATATGGTCGACATCAAACACGTGCGCACCTTCAAAAAGCCGCTCGCCCTGGAACAACTCAAGACAGTACCGGCGCTGAAGGACATGGTGCTCCTGCAAAAAGGCAGTCGGCTGTCGGTGCAACCTGTGAGTGAAAAAGAATTTCAGACCATTCTGAAACTGGCGGAATAAGCCAATCTCAGTGTTTTGCCGAGGCGCCGACGGTGTCCAGATCTTTGATCTGCTCGAGAGAAGCACGGACCGATTCAATACTGCTCTGCGGTTTGTCGGCGAATAACCAGCCAAAAACTGCACAGGCCAGACCGGCACCAACAAATTGAGCGGCAATGTAGGCAGGCACATGAGCCGGTTGAATGCCGGTCAGTGTGTCGGTGAAGATACGCGCGATAGTCACAGCCGGGTTGGCGAAGCAGGTCGAGGAGGTGAAATAAATAGCCGCGGCCACATAACCTGCAACCGCAAAAGGAATAGCATCGGGCCTGGACTTACCGCATCCGAAGATCACTCCCAGCAGACCAAAGGTGGCCACCACTTCACCAAGCAGCAGACCGGGGCCACTGCGGGCAGTGGCTGAGATTGTTATCGCCGGCAAATCGAACATCAGATTGGCGATCATCACACCAAAAATTGCACCCAGGACCTGCATGGCCAGATAGGGCAAAACTCTGGACCAGGGAAATTCACGCCGCAAAGCGGCTGTAAGGGTAACAATGGGATTGAAGTGCGCGGACAGCGAGCCAAAAGTGAGAATAAGCGCACATAGTGCCGCACCGGTCGATATGGCGACACAGAGAACGGACAGGGCCACATTACCCATATCGAGACTATGGGCCAAAATACCGGAGCCGCAAACGGTGATTAGCAAAAAGGCCGTGCCAATAAACTCGGCCGCAAGCATCCGACTGAAGGTCACGTTCATAGCCCTTTCCTCTGCGCGAAATTTAACTTGGCAAGTGTACCACCCCACTAATCCAAATCTCTATACCTAAAAAGGTCTGGAATGCTGGATTAATCTATAAGCCATTGGCTATGATTATCGACCAGTGAATTACTAGCCCGAAAGTCCGGAAAGCGGAGCGGGCACAGGCGGGAGCCACAAAATGGGACGCAAGCACGATCGGCCGAGAACCTCCAAAGGAGGCAATCCCAGGGAAAATAACTGGGAAGGCCAGGGTGCCGGGCACCGGGAAAACCACGGCGACCAGGTGCATTTCGGCAATCTCGACATGGTCTCCCGGGCCAAGCTGGAAATGCTCGTCAATGGCTTCACTCCCGTTTTTGAGCCGGCCGCGGTGGAGCAAGCACAGCACCTGCCGCACCGGGACCTGATCGAAGGCGCACGCCAGGAAGGGGTGCGAGACCTGAGGTCACTGCTCTGGTCGTCTATTGACAATGTCGAATCCCGCGACCTTGACCAGATTGAATATGCCGAAACCCTGCCCGACGGCACGGTCAGACTCCTGGTCGGTATCGCCGATGTGGATGCCTATGTCTCAAAGGACAGCCCCATAGACAAGCACGCCGCGGCCAATACAACCTCTGTTTATACAGGCGTGGTCACATTTCCGATGCTGCCTGAGGAACTCTCCTTCGACGTCACATCGCTCTTGCCCGATGAAGACCGGCGCGCCATGGTCGTGGAAATGATTGTCGATCACACAGGACAGGTTGTTAAGAGTGACGCCTACCCGGCACTCGTGCGCAACAAGGCCAAACTCGATTATGTCTCCATCGGCAAGTGGCTGGAGCGCATCGAAGAAGCGCACGACGACGAAAGCGCCAAGACCATCTACAAAGAGACGATGCCGGAAAAGGTCCGGGCGGTAACGGGACTGGGCAAACAATTGCGTCTGCAAAGCGACGTCAAAGAACGCATCCATACCCTGCGCGACGACCGGGGTTCCCTCACCCTGCACACGCCGGAAGCGACTACCGTTGCCAAAGACGGCCAGGTCCTCGACCTCGAACTGGTGGAAACCAATCCCGCCCGTGAGTTAATTGAAAACTTCATGATCGCCGCCAATATCGCCACCTCTCACTTCCTCGAAACAAACGGCGTGGCCTCTATCAGACGCATCGTGAAAGTGCCTGAACGCTGGCCGCGCATAGTTGAAGTAGCAGCCGAATACGGTGAAAAACTGCCCGATGAGCCCAGTGCCCCGGCCCTAGCAGACTTTTTGATCAAGCGTCGCAATGCAGATCCTGTGCGCTTCCCTGACCTGTCATTGACCATTGTCAAACTCCTGGGGCGGGGAGAATACATTGTGGAAGTGCCCGGTCAGAAAGACGAAGGACACTTTGCCCTGGCCGTCAATGATTACACTCACGCAACGGCACCGAACAGACGCTTTTCAGATCTCGTTACCCAGAGACTGCTCAAGGCGGTCATGGCCAAGCAAAAAATCCCGTACACACTGGATGAATTGAACGATATCGCCCTCAATTGCACCAGGCAGGAAGTAGCAGAGAAAAAAGTCGAACGTACAATGCGTAAAGTGGCAGCGGCTGTGCTGCTCGGCAAGCAGATCGGCAAGACATTCGACGGCATCATTACCGGTGTCAAGGACGCCGCCGTTTTCGTCCGCCTGCTCAAGCCCCCGGTGGAAGGCTGCATCACCCATGGTGGCAGGGGATTGGATGTGGGCGACCAGGTGACAGTAGAACTTATCCATGTCGATCCGGAAAAATCTCATATCGACTTTGCCTTCAAAAGTAAAATACGGAGACCGAGCTGATGCGCATATTACCAGGCAAACCCTACCCTCTCGGAGCCACATGGGACGGCCTCGGAGTAAATTTCGCCATCTTTTCGGAAAACGCGCGCAAGGTCGAACTTTGCCTTTTTGATTCGGTCGATGCTCACAGTGAATCGCGCCGCATTGAAATGCCCGAGTTTAACAACCAGGTCTGGCATGTCTATCTGCGCGACATCCGCCCGGGTCAGATCTACGGATACAGGGTCTATGGTCCCTACGATCCGGAAAAAGGTCACCGCTTCAATCCCAATAAAGTGCTCGTCGACCCTTACGCCAAGTCCATCGTCCGCACAGGTACCTGGGACGACAGTATGTTCGGTTATAAAATCGGCGCCAAAGACAAGGACCTGAGCATCGACACCAGAAACAATGCCTCCTATGCGCCACTGTGCGCGGTGCTGGATACGGCCTTCACCTGGGGTAATGATGCCTTTCCCCGGACCCCCTGGCACAAAACAATTATTTATGAAGCGCACGTAAAAGGCATGACGGCGCTCAACAAAGAAATACCGGAAGAGTTGCGCGGCACCTACGCCGCTCTGGGCTCCGAGCCCATCGTCAGGCATCTGAAGAGCCTCGGGGTCACGGCGCTCGAACTCATGCCTGTGCACCACAGGGTCGACAATCAAAATCTGGTCGAAGCCGGACTGAACAATTACTGGGGCTACAACACCCTGGGATTTTTTGCCCCGGACCTGCGTTATTCGCATTATAAGGGTCCCACCGATGAAGTGCGCGAATTCAAAATGATGGTGCGCGCCCTGCACGCCGCTGGCATTGAAGTCATACTCGATGTCGTCTACAACCACACGGCCGAAGGCAATGAGCTCGGCCCAACTTTGAGCTTCCGCGGCATCGACAATCTCAATTACTATCGCACGCTGGAAAAGACCCCGCGCTTTTACATGGACTACACCGGCTGCGGCAACACCCTCAACATGACCAGCCCGAGAGTGCTGCAGATGCTCATGGACAGCCTGCGTTACTGGGTCCAGGAAATGCACGTGGACGGCTTCCGTTTTGACCTGGCCAGCGCCCTGGCCCGAGAACTATTCGACGTCGACAAACTGTCTTCCTTTTTTGACGTCATCCAACAAGATCCGATCATCTCCCAGGTCAAGCTCATCGCCGAGCCGTGGGACCTGGGCGAAGGCGGCTATCAGGTGGGCAACTTCCCTGTTTTGTGGACGGAATGGAACGGCCAGTATCGCGATACCGTCCGTCGCTTCCTCAAAGGCGATCAGGGTCTCGTCGGCCAGATGGCCAGCCGCCTCACCGGCAGTTCGGATCTCTACGCCCACAGCGGCCGCAGTCCCCACGCATCAATTAATTTTGTCACCTGCCACGATGGCTTCCCCCTCAAGGATCTGGTCAGCTACAACGAAAAACACAACATCGCCAATCTCGAAAACAACCGCGACGGCGAGAGCCACAACAACAGTTGGAACTGCGGCGTCGAAGGACCAACCGATGATCCCAAAATCGAAGCTCTGCGCCTGAAGCAAAGACGCAACTTCATGGCCATCCTCATGCTGTCGCTGGGTGTGCCGATGATTAGCGGCGGCGATGAAATGGGTCGCACGCAGCAAGGCAACAACAACGCCTACTGCCAGGACAATTTCCTCTCCTGGACTAACTGGGACCTTGCAAAAGAGGAAGAAGAATTCCTGCAATTTTGCGAAAAGCTGGCACACATCAGACAGACCCAGCCGGTCTTGCAGAGACGCAAATTTTTCAAAGGCCAGCTCAATGAAGAGGTCAATCCCAAGAAGGATATCTTCTGGCTCAACAAAGACAGCTCCGAAATGAAGCAGAGCGACTGGAATCAAGGCCATCAACATTTTGGTGTTGTCTTCGACGGACAAAATATTGATGAAATTGACGAAGAAGGCCGCTCGGTTGTCGGCAATACCCTGCTCATACTCTGCAACGCTCACTGGGAGCCGATAACTTTTACGCTGCCGCCCAATACGGCATCGAAGAGCTGGCAGGCGATGCAACATCGCATGGCGAACAAGACGTGGAAACTCTTAATTGAAACCTCCGGACTGCTCAGTCCCAGCTGCTGGCCGCTGCACAGCGGATTCTTGCTGGAAGGCCGCTCGATAGCGGTGTTTGAGCTGGCCGAAAAAGACGACAATTTGTAAGATGCCGCAGAGTGAAGAAGATCCACTTTTGATGGACTTGATTCATGCGGTTGCCTCCAGCAATCAAACTCTAGTAGAAAAACTTTTAACAGAACACCCTGATTTGATCAGGACAGGCCTTCGCAGCAATGCCAAAAGAGCTGAGGTCAATACCTATTTCTTTGATGAGATACAGCATCAACTCTACATCGGTGATACTGCACTGCACGCCGCAGCCGCAGGACTGAACGGCAATATTGTAACTGCCCTCATTAAGAGGGGCGCTGCCGTCGATGCAAAAAACAGGCTCGGAGCCGAACCATTGCATTACGCCTGCGATGCCGGCCCGATGAAAGAAATCTGGAATCCGCAGGCTCAGGCAAAAGTTATCAAACTGCTGCTGGCCACCGGGGCCGATCCAAATGCCACCGATAAAAGTCAGGTGACTTCGCTCCACCGCGCCGTGCGCACGCGAAGTGCCATTGCAGTCCGCACTCTGGTCGAAGGCGGTGCAGACGTTCGCAGACGAAACGCCAACGGTTCCACACCGCTGCACCTGGCCGTTCAAAATACTGGAAGAGGAGGCAGCGGCTTGCCCGCCGCAAAAGTCGAGCAAGTCGCCATAATAGAATTTTTGTGGCTCAATGGTGCCAGTCCCGACGACTGCGACAATCAAGGAAGGACAGTCAGACAGTGGATATCCGACGAATCAATTAAGGCTCTGTTTGAGTAGGAATGAGAACTCAAGACGCCGTAGCCGGTTTGGAAGTATCGCCGACTCTTCCAGTGTCAATCCAGTTGGCTACCTCATTGCCCCACTCGGACAGGCCGCCGAAAACGCCGCGCTCATGGGGGAATAGAGGCAGCGAATCTGTGTCCGTCCAGGCGTTGGCACCGGTAGGATCATCGAGCGATGCACCCACTCGACCAAATTGCCAGGCAACGGCCCCGTCTAATTTGCCGTCATTTACGGCATTCTGCACAGCCTCGATACTCTGCTGACCGCCTACCACATCAGGATTCCCACCCTCTCCGGCAGTGGGACCATATTCACCCATAATTATCGGCATTTGACCATCGGCGCTTTTGATTCCGTCAAATAATTTCAAGTTTTCATCTAAGAGAGATGCGCTGCTGGCGCCATAGTCGGCACTGTACCAGTGGAAATCGATGGCCACATTTTTGTAATTGCTGAGTTCTTTGTTCTCGGTAAAGGAGCCAATTCCCGGCCATGTATAAATGCCTGTCTCAAGCATGATCATGTTGTTATTGCCGGTGGCGCGGATGGCATCGTAAAACTGCTGCTGCTCATTCACTGTGGCTGCAAAATCTGAGTTTCTGACGACAGGCTCGTTGTGAGAACCGAACCATACATAAGGATTATCTTTATTGCGGGCGGCAATTTGTGAAACCCAGTCTATTTCGTTTTGCAATTCCTGGCCGGACGGCTCGCTGCCGCCGTGGTTTTCAACTTCGACAACAATGCCGTGCGCGGTCATCTTGTCGATAAATTTTTGAACATCGTCCAGGACTGCTTGCTGCGGGGCACCGGTCTCACCGGTGAAGGGATTGCCGTCAGGGCTGGTAGCCAGACGAATGAAATTCAAATTTGGGAAACTTTTGAGAATGTCATCGGCATATTCGTTGGCTGATATACCATTCACGTTAATGCCCCTGGCCACAAATGGTTTGCCGTCAGGACCGATTATTTGACCGTCGCTGACACTGAAATTGTCAGTGATCGCCGGCGCCTTTGTAGTCTCCGTGGGGCGGTCAGTTACTTCAGGTACCGGGGTATCGGTTTGATTTTCTACCGGCAGAGTTGGAGCCACCGGTTCCTGTCCAGGCAGATTCCCATCCGAGAGCCGCGACTGAAGCTCATCAATCGTGCGCTTGAGCAATTGTTGCAATTCTTGCGGCGACATTTGGTCAAGATTCAAATTCTGACCTTGCTCATGTTCACGGTGATGATGATGATGATGATGATGATGATGCCGGTGCTCATGGTGACGGTCGCCGTAGGGAGAGTCAAAATTGAGAAAGCCATCCTCCCGGTGCCCGTGCTGGTTGCCGGGGCGAGCAAATATACTGCCAAAATCCTTTCCATCAGCCATGTTCACGAGGCTGTGGCAATCAACTGATGAAAAATTCTCACGAATATTATCGTTGCGGTCCAGACAACTGTCACTCATGCAGCACTCCTCAGGCGATTTCTGATTGTTTTGCAGTCAGAAGGCGCCAGTTCAATAGTAAAACGCCGTATCTGTGGCGAGTCTAGTGCTGGTGAGGTGTCCGGATCGTGACGTCAATGTGGCCGGATCGTGACGGACAGGTCTACTGTTTGGCAGCCTTGAGTACAACAACCGACAGGGGCGGTAAAACAATACTTACCGAGTGCTGACGCCCGTGGTGCCAGTGGTCGTCGGCATAAACGCCACCGAGGTTGCCTATGCCGCTACCGCCATACTGGAGCGCGTCGCTGTTGAGGAGTTCCTTCCAGAACCCACCGTGAGGCACTCCGATTCGGTAATGCGGGCGCGGCAGGGGCGTGAAATTACATGCCACAAGAACGGTATCGGCAGGGTCCTTGCCCTTGCGCAGGAAGCACAAAATACTCTGCTCGGTGTCCTGGCAATCGATCCATTCAAAACCGCCGGCATGGCAGTCACCTTCATGCATGGCAGGCTCTTCCCGGTACACCCGGTTGAGATCGGCGAGCCACTGTTGCACACCATTGTGCTGTGGATATTCAAGCAAGTGCCAGTCGAGACTCTGGTCACAATTCCATTCGATCCACTGCGCCATTTCGCCGCCCATAAAGAGCAGCTTCTTACCGGGAGATGTCCACTGATAGCCATAGAGGAGGCGCAGATTAGCAAACTGCTGCCAGGCATCACCAGGCATTTTAGATGCCAGCGAATGCTTGAGGTGGACGACTTCGTCGTGAGAAAGAGGCAGAATGTAGTTTTCGGAGAAACTATAAAGACTGCGGAAAGTGAGCTTGTCGTGGTGATATTTGCGGTGCACCGGATCCAGTGCCATATAGGTGAGGGTGTCGTTCATCCAACCCATGTCCCACTTGTAGCCGAAGCCCAGGCCACCGACATAGGTCGGTCTGGTGACAAGCGGCCAGGCCGTGGACTCTTCTGCCACCATCATGGCGGCGGGATATTCGGCATAGACTTTTTCATTAAGCATGCGCATAAAATCAATTGCTTCAATGTTTTCTCGGCCGCCATACTGATTGGGCAGCCACTCGCCATGCTTGCGGGCATAGTCGAGATAAAGCATCGAGGCAACGGCATCGACGCGCAGACCGTCGATATGATAGCGATCAAACCAGAACATGGCATTGCTGAGCAGGAAGTTGCGCACTTCATAACGGCCGTAGTTGAAAACATAAGTGCCCCACTCGCGGTGCTCACCTTGACGCGGGTCGGCATGCTCGTATAGATGCGTGCCGTCAAAGAGACCGAGGGCATGACCGTCTTTGGGGAAGTGGGCGGGGACCCAGTCAACCAGCACGCCTATGCCGGCCTGGTGAAATTTATCGACCAGGTACATAAAGTCATCGGGGGTGCCGAAGCGACTGGTGGTGGCAAAATAGCCGGTCGTCTGGTAGCCCCAGGAGGCATCGAGGGGATGCTCGGATACGGGCATGACTTCAACGTGAGTGAATCCCATGCTGACGACATAAGCCACAAGTTTGTCGGCCATCTCGCGGTAGGTCAACCAGCGGTTGCCGTCCTCGGGCACGCGCATCCAGGAGCCCAGATGCACTTCATAAATTGAAATAGGCGCGTCAAGAGCACTGGCGGCAAGTTTTTGCTCCTGCCACTTGGCGTCCTGCCATTTGTATTTATCCAGCTCCCAGACTACGGACGCCGTCTTGGGGCGCATTTCGCTGGCGAAGCCCATGGGGTCGCACTTTTCAGCCGCGTAGCCGTTGTGTCCCTGGATGTAATACTTGTAAATAGTGCCGATGTCCAGGCCGGGGATGAAACAGGTCCAGAGGCCGGAGCTGGCAAGAAACTGCATCGGGTGCTTGGAGGCATCCCATTTGTTAAAGTCGCCGATGACCGAGACGGCGGTGGCGTTTGGCGCCCAGACCGCAAAGTGAGTGCCCTTGACGCCGTTAACTTGGGCCGGATGAGCTCCGAGTTTTTCATAAAGCCGGTAGTGCGTGCCCTCACAAAAGAGATGCACATCAAAGTCCGAAATGAAGGCCCGGGCGTTGTCTGTGGGGCTGGCGGTCATAGGTTTGTCCTTATCTTTTGTCACGGGCAATTCGCCAAATTATGTCATGATCTGAGGCTTGAGCCTCATTTTGCCAATTGTACTTACGGGGGAAACGATGGAACTCACTGCCAGTCCAATTTTACGGCTGCGGGCGTCTCTTGGCGAGGGGCCCCTCTGGGACGTTCAAAAGTCCGTGCTGCACTGGTTGGACATCAATAATAACCTTGTTCACACATTTAACCCAGCAAGCGGTAACGACACCTTCATAGATGTGGGTGAAATGCCCGGCTGTATTGTCAAACGCCGCTCGGGCGGATTTGTGCTCGGCCTGCCCGAGAAGTTTGTTGCCCTTCATGGCGACACCATCACGAACCTGGCGACGGTGGAGCAGGGACTGGGCAATCGCATGAATGACGGCAAATGCGATCCTGCCGGTCGGTTCTGGTGCGGCTCGATGCACCCGAAGTATAACCAGGGGGTAGCCAATCTCTGGATGATGGACCTGGACTTGCGTGTGGAAAAGAAACTCAGCAACGTCACCATTTCGAACGGTCTTGCCTGGAGCAGCGACAATAAGGTCATGTATTACATTGACACCAAAACCAACAACGTGGATGCCTTTGATTATGATATCGCCAGCGGTGCCATTGCCAATCGCCGCGCAGTAATCAAAAACATCTGGGGCGGATATTTTGACGGTATGACGATAGATAAGGACGACAATCTCTATATTGCAGTCTGGGACGGCGGCTGTGTTCTAAAAATCAATCCGGCTACAGGCGCGCTCCTGAGCAAAATTAATGTACCGGGAGTGAAGAATGTCACATGTCCAACATTCGGCGGACAAAAGATGAATGAGCTATTCATTACAAGTTCGGCCGAAGGTGCCGATGAAAAAGCGGAACCCAATGCCGGAGCTCTGTTTCATCTAGAGCTGCCCGACACGCAAGGCTTACCGGCTTTTGAGTTTGCCGGTTAAAAAATTTGACGGCAGGATAATCTATAATGGTCTGACTGATACCGAGATAACACTCAAAGGCAGCCTTGGCAAATCGATTGTACATCCAGGCTATTTGGTGCACCCTCTCGGGCGTAATTTTTTGCTGTACGGCATCGTCGGCCGCGCCCAGCTCACCGGCTAAGTCTGCCGAAGGCTGGACACTGCGGCAAAAGAGCAAGATTTTCGGCGATCAGGAATTACTGATCAGTCCCCTCGGCCTCAAGTCACGTAATACAAGAAGCCTTACCACGATTATCATGACACCGCCATTTCAGACGGTATACATGTATAACCAGGCCAGTAAGAACATCTACACGGTGCCCTGGAATAAGTTCCGCTCACCGGTAGCGAAGACTTTTGCCCTGTTCAACTCGATTGAACTGAGCAACGCACCGGTTGTTAAAATAGGCACGCAAAAGAAAAATGACCTGACCGTCACCAAATACGAAACTACCAAAGCCTATGAACAGCAGCAAGTGCAGGCGTTCAAAGCTGAAAATCTACCGTCATCCAACCCCTGCAAAATAATCAGCCAGGCAACCCAGGACTTCCACACACAACGAGAAGTCAATGCCACCCTTTGCAGACACTACGGCATTCCGATTTTGCCTGATTTTCCCATTGAAGCCACCGTCTACGATATGCATAAAAATCCGGAAAATTATCTGCTCACAATGCACTACTCGCATACCAAAACATCTCCGGCCGACTTCAAAATACCCGCCGGTCTAAGGACAGTTAAATCAGCCGAAGAAGTCGATATCAGCAATGTGACAAACGATTCCATGCAGGCTTTCTGGCCCAAATAAATGAAACCCATACCGATTCTACTGGCACTGATACTTGCAACAAGTCTGGCCCAGACGGCAGCAATGGCCGCCCCGTCAAAGACAGCGCATGAAGGCTACACTCTTCAACAGGTATCCCAGCTTTTCGGTGATTTAAATGTATGTCTGAGCACCCGCGGGATAATGGTGCGCAGTAAGAAGAAAAGTGTAAGTATGCTCTGCCTGAGCCCATACAAAGAAGTGGTGCTCTTTAGCGACAGAACGCACAAATATCACAAAATGCCTGTTAATGAATTTAGAGGTCCGGTCTATCGAGCACTGACAGCTATCAATGCCGGCCTTCTCAGTGATACGCCAACCGAGAAAAAAGCGGGAACAACCTACAAGGATGGTCGAGTAAACGTCTATCGCTCAACCGCCGCTTTCACACAGAAGCAGGTGCTCAGATTCAGATTGAAAGAAATTCCGGGCCGGGCGCCCCGCAATCTTATTTGCTACACAAGTGACAATATCCGCCTCGCCCCGCAGGCACTTCAAGCCACATACAATTTTTACGGCTTACCACTGCTGCCTGGCTTTCCCCTCTATGCCGAGTACATTGATGTCGGCGGTGACCAAAACATCTCATTAAAAACAGAGAAATTAGTCAAAGAGACTATAGACGACGCAAAGTTAGCGCTGCCGGCAAGCTACACAAGCGCGGCGAAGGTCGAGGACCTTTATATCAGCGATGACACCGCCGATGAAGTCAACATGATGATGGGCGGACACTAGTGCCCGGCCACGGCCATGCCGCTATCGCCGTCGGCATCTCCTTGATCCTGCACACGGAAGACGCAGAGAGCGGCTATTAGAAGCGAAGCGCCACCCATCACCACAACGTAAACCGGCTGGTTGTGAAAGACTTCCTTGACCAGATCTTTAAATCCCACCGAAGCAATAATCTCCGGTATGACGATAAAGAAGTTAAATACACCCATATAAATACCGGTGCGATTGGCGGGCACGGCACCGGAAAGTATGGCGTAAGGCATAGACAAAATGGAAGCCCAGGCAATGCCCACACCAATCATCGTAAATTGCAGATAAAAGGGATCATGGATGAAATAGACCGCAATCAGACTGAGCCCGCCAAGGGTCAGTGAAATTGCGTGGACTATTTTGCGTGAGCATTTGGCCGCCAGCTTCGGCAATATAAAAGCCACCAGAAAGCAGACAATACTGTAGATGGCAAAGCACCAACCGGCCCATTCCGTGCCGCGATCGAAGAGTTCGCTGTGTATGTCGGGGGCCTTGAACACATAATACGAACAGGTCAGGCCAAAGTACATCCACATACAAAACAGACCAAGCCAGGTGAATATTTGCACCACCGCCAGTTGCTTCATCGTCGCCGGCATGTCTCTGACAGCCTGCGGAATCTCCGAAAATACTTCCTTCAAGAGGCCGCCCACCCCGGGATTTTCCAAGCGTTTGCGATTAAATTCCTCCATGTCCTCCGGCGGATATTCGCTTGTGGAAAACACAGTCCACAAAACACAGGCCAGAAACATGGCCGCTCCGATCTTAAACGAATACTCAACGGTCAGAGGCACTCCGTTAGCGGCCAGACCGGTGATGCCGCAATCATGAAAAATTCGCGGCAGGGCATTGGCCATGGTGGCACCGATGCCGATGAAAAAACTCTGCATGATGAAGCCCCGGGTGCGCTGGGCCGGGTTCAATTTATCGGCGACAAAGGCGCGGAAGGGCTCCATACTGATATTGATGCTGCTGTCCAGAATCCACAAGAGAGCCGCGGCAAAATAGAGTGAGGGAGAATTGGGCATGAGCAAAAGCGCCAGGCTGGCAAAAATAGCGCCTACGAGAAAATACGGCCGCCGCCGCC
Source organism: Cyanobacteria bacterium SZAS LIN-3 (assembly GCA_018266215.1). Lineage (GTDB taxonomy): Bacteria > Cyanobacteriota > Vampirovibrionia > Obscuribacterales > Obscuribacteraceae > REEB67. The sequence goes on from JAFEAV010000034.1 coordinate 55,409, forward strand.
CCAGACGCCCCCAGGTGCGGTCGCTCATAGCGCCGATGATGGGCTGGACAAGTAGACCCGTTACCGGCCCGGCCAGCCACAATATCGGTATATTCTCGGGCGAAGCACCCAGCTTGCTGTAGATGGCACTCATATTGGCCAGTTGCAGGCCCCAGCCAAACTGAATGCCCAGGAAACCAAAGTTCATGTTCCAGATATCGGCAAATTTTAAATGTGGTTTCATCAGTAAATTAGTTATCCCTGCACTAGGCAGACTTGCCGAAGAAACGACGCAAAGATTGACGCATAGACTCGTAGGCGGTCCGAGCGCTGTTTAGCTGTGAGACACGATTGCGCGCGGTGTCGTTATTGACGATATCGGACATGCGCAGGAAAGTCAGGCCGTGGTAGTAGCCGTGCTGATTGGGCAGGGTAAGAAATCCGCGCATCAGATCCCAGCTGTAGTTGTTGTAGAGATTGCCGTTCAAGGCGTTTTCTCCCTTGAACCACAGCCCCTGACGCTCGGCTTCCATGCCGGCCCAGGTAGCCAGTGAATGAGGCATGGCACGCACGGAAGGACCGCCATCGCCGTCCGGCATCTCCAGACAGGTGAAGCCCGGCACAATGCGACTGCCAAGGCCGGGGGTAATGGGCTGCAACTCCTTGAACATCGAGAATATCGGACGATAGCCGCGACCGTCGGCGTCTCTGTCCCAGTCACCACGACTGGTGCTGATTAGACCGGCGGTAAGTTCGGCATGCCTGTCACCCAGGTGAATACTGCCGTCCTGCCATTCACCCACACGCCAGTGCACGCCAGGCACCTTGGCGCCCAGATCGATGCCATAGAAAGGAGAATCTTTCTGACCAAAAACAGCAACAGCCGTGCTGAGCATACGACGGCCATGGTCAACCAGAGATTTGTTATACCAGTCAAAAAAGTCGCGGCCGTACTGAGTATTGAAATGGTCGCCGCGCCCGAGGAAGCCAGAAGCATCATCCGGTGGCAGTATATGTCCGTCATCCAGGTCTTTAATGCCCCAGGCTTTGCCGACGCCCTCGTGGCCACCGTATTTAGCTACGACGTACTCGCGGAATGACTTAATCGCCAGATCCGAATAAGACTGCAAGGCACCACGAGTGGGATAGCCGGTATTGTTATCATGCGAATTGTATGATGGATAGCGCAGTTCCCCGGCTGGTCCCAGGCTGACGTTCACTTCCCCGATGTCCCTGGCTCTGGAGGCGAAGTGGTTTTGAAACTCGCGCATGACGCTGGCATAGTTATCTACTACGGCATGGTCGGCCCAGAGGGCAACATATTCGGAGCTGGTGTGGCCCTGCTCGCTCTTGTATTTGATAGCCTCAACGTCCCCACCGGAAGCGCGAGAAGCGACATCTCCCCAGATCCACTCAGGCAGAGGCACATTGACGTCATCGCCGACATTGCCACCACAGCGGTGGAAGGAAAGAATCGGCACCCACTTGAGACCGGCCCTGGTTATGTGGTCGGAAAGTTTTTCATAATACTTCCAGTCAAACTGCCCCTTCTGCGGCTCGATCAGCCCCCACCAGACATCAGTGGAGACGGCATCGATGCCGAGCTTTTTGGCCTCGCCCAGCTGACGGTCGAGTTCACCCCAGGCAGCTTTTGAAGATTCACCGTGCGGATCGTGCGGATCACCCACCACCAGCGGTGCCATGACGCTGAGTGAGACGTTGCCGTTATCAAGGCGGATAGGATCAACGAAGCCTTCCTTGCGCCATTCACTGAGCTGCACATCGCCGGTAGCCAGCCGCAGCATATTGCCGTTGCGGAAAGGACCGCTCTTGCCGCCCATGGCCAGCCAGACTTTGCCCTCACCGTCGCCAAAGATGTGTTTGCTGCGGTCCGCTTCGGACAACAACTCCGGATGCGAAGTGACGATCAGGTCGGCCTTTTCAGCGCCGGCTTTGAGCGCGGCGTCGCCGGTGCCAAGCTTCTGGACAAAGAGCAATTTCTTCGGCCCGAGTTGCTCGGATCCATCAGCTCCCCGGATAAGCTCCCGCACCTTGAGGAAGGTATTGTCGGTCTGTCTATTGCGGAAGCCCTTAAACTCCTCCTTACCGGAATCAACAACAAACTCACGGGCCGCTGACTTCGGAGGCGTACTTCTTGGTCCGGGCTTAGAGGCGCCGCCCTCCGCCGCTTCTCCCGCCCACTGTTCGATCAGATCCGGTATCTCGCCGGCCACTCCCCTGGCCTGCCTCAGTTTGGAGAGGTCCATTACATCGGCCATGCGCGCCGGCTTTTCACCGCCTATGGTGGCAGGGCCGTTCTTGCCTTCCACCTGGGTGAGAGATACGCCCGACTCTTTGCCGGCGGCCGGTCCGGTGTCGAGATGCACGACATTGCCTTCACCGCGAGGGCGACTGACGTGCATGCCTGTACCGGCGGCGGCACCACCTATAACAGCTTCAATCAATCCGTTTTTGACGATCTTACCAACACTGATCTCTTCCCCGGCGGCCTTTTCTCGGGCAATTTCAGCGTGCGTGCCATTGACCGCGCCAAAGGTTGCACCCATCGAAATACCGCGTACAAGCGGATTTTTACCAAGCTTGCCGCCGCTGAGATAATTGCCTCCGTGGAACAATCCTTCGCCCACAGTCCAGGTAGCCGCATCGGTCAGCATAGACTCTGCACTGAATGTCTCGGTTTTGAGCTTATTAACGGCCCGGGAAGGGTCGCTCAGTGACTCGCGGCTGACCACAGCATCAAGGGATCTTGAACCAATGCCGGTGACTACACCCTTGAGCGGCGCGGTCGGCAGATGACCGGCGGCGGCAAATATGGCTCTGGTGCCAATGCCTTTGATGGCACCGAGGGCAAAATCCTCGGCACTCTCACCAGCTTTGCTGTCG
>JAFEAV010000035.1 GCA_018266215.1 Cyanobacteria bacterium SZAS LIN-3
CGTTTTTGCGCCCCTCCGCATCCTGCAGCCAAACTGCGTAATCAGGGGAGGTAAGCTTTCTTTTTTCCTATTACTTCATTTAGTATAAACTACAGCTCCCAGCGGGCGCTATCGGCAATGGGGCGCTACAATCCAGGTTATCGCAACCGGAGGAAATAGCCCTGGGCATTGTCGTAAAATCCATTCTATCCGCTTCCTGCCTCGCCATCGCAGCCCTTTTCTGGTTCCTGGCCACAATGATTCAAATGCCCGGCAAATCCTTCAGCGGTGTACCGCCCGCCCTTTCCGCCCAGGAAAAGCAGCTCAGCGCACGACTGAAAGAGCACGTCGAGACCCTGGCCGGCAAGATCGGCGCTCGCAGCCTGACGGCAGCGCCGGCCAATCTCGAACGCGCCGCCGCCTATATTACCCAATCCATGGAAAAGCTGGGCTACAAGCCGCAAAGGCATGAATACAAGATCAGTGACAAGTTTGGCGATGACCCGTTCTTCAGTCGGGCCGAGGCGGCCAAACTGGTGGGAATGAAAGCCGCCAACATCGTGGCCGAGATCAAAGGCAGCGACGCCGCCGGCGAAATAGTAGTCATAGGGGCGCACTATGACTCAGTCTTCGACTGCCCGGCGGCCAACGACAATGGCAGCGGCGTCGCCTCCATGCTCGAGCTGGCCCGCTATCTGGCAGGCAAAAAGTGCCGCAGAACCGTCCGTTTCGTGGCCTTCACCAACGAAGAACCGCCATTTTTCCGCACTGAAAATATGGGCAGCAGTCGCTACGCCCGGGAATGCCACGCCCGCAAGGAAAACATTGTAGCCATGCTCTCACTGGAGACCATGGGCTATTACACCGACAAGCCAGACAGCCAGGAGTATCCGGCCCCAATGGGCTCAGCCTATCCCACGAGCGGCAATTTCATCGCCTTCGTCGCCAATCTCAAATCCGCCGAGCTGAACAAACAGTGCCTGGCTACCTTTCGCCAGAGCGCGCAATTCCCCTCCGAAGGCATCTGCGCGCCGGAGAGCCTGCCGGGGATAGACTACTCGGACCAGCAGGGCTTCTGGGCACTGGGCTATCCGGCCCTGATGATCACCGACACGGCCCATCTGCGCTACAAGCACTACCACACCCCCGGCGACACCGCCGACAAGGTCCAATACGGCAATCTGGCCCGGGTGGTTCATGGCCTGGAAGCAGTGCTGAACGACCTGGCCAACAAAAGATAGCTAGCGCACCCCCATCCCAGAACCTTTACACAGCAACACATTCCGGACGCGCTTTGACATTAGCGCAGCCGCGCTAGTATAAAAATGGCAGTCTTAACCAATAACAAGCATAAGTTTGGTGACGGTCACAGCCCCGCCCTTGTGTTCAGACCTCACCGGTGCCTAGGTTCAGTAACAACCACCCAATACCCAACCACCGAGCAAAAACCCAAAACAGAAAAAAAACCAAGCACCACCGTTAGTACGCTCGATTCCCCTTCGACCATCCTAATTTCTGCAAGAGCACACCACCTATGGCAAAATCAGCCGTAATCGTCCTCGGTCCACGCGATCGCTACTGGGCCAATCCTCCTGCCGAAAGATCCTGGCAACGCTTTTGGGGGACTTTTGAACGCCATCCAGGCAGCGGTCTTTACCTCGCGCGTGGTTCTGATGCCCCGGACATCAAAAACCTCGCGAACGCCTTCCAGAGGGTCCCTGAGCAACTGCAGGAAACCTGCCTGGACTGGCGCGTCACTTTCAGCTTTGCCGAGTACCTCACCGCCTGCGGCAACTGGTCAACCTTCTACGCCGACTTCAGTCAGCGCAGCAAGGAACTTGTCTCGCCGCACATCGAGATGGGCAGTCGCAGCCTCGAGCCTGAATACATCCTGGCCCATCTCACCCACGAACTGTCCCACCTCTTCTGGCGCACTCGCACCGAAAGCCAGCGCGAAGAGTTCAGACAGTTCCTCAAGGAAACGTGCCGCCGCGGCACCGTGGAGATCACCGAATACGTCCACAGCCGCTACACGGAGCACATCAAAGCCTCCGCCTCCAGAAACACCCAACAGTTTGGACCACTCGGCAGAGATGCCGGTCTGGAGCGCTGGGTTGAAGAAGCTTTCTGCGACACCATGGCCGTCCTCGTCTCTCCCAACTATCCGTCCTTCGACCGTGAAACCACAGTCGACCTGGCTACCCGGCGCTTCGTCATAAATTCGGTTTTCGGACTGAATTTGCCGCCGGTCAAGGCCACCCTCTAAGTTGAAACTCAAGCGATATCGCTTGAGTTTTCAGCGATGGAAACCCCAAAGGAGGAGGAGTTGTGACACTCCTCCTCTCTTTCCATGCTTATAAGCCCCCTCACCCTTCAAAAAACCCGGCTTCAACTATACAACATAGCAATAAATTTCAAAACGGATATCGCTAGCGCACTCGCATCATCGGCCACAACTCAGCCCAGTCTCGGCCCTCTGTGTAAGCGTCGCTAGCCAATTGCCAAAAATCGCCCCGTAAATCTCCCAATGATTATTACCTTCAGGCTGAAAATGCCTCAATCGAGGGATGCAATCGGGCGCCCGGATGTGTAGCTTCAAGTTATTCCTCACTATCCTCAACCCAAGAAAAAAAGCCCGCCCCGCATCAAGACCACACACCCGTAGCAAATTTCTCTCTGCCGTAACGGCCGGGCGATTTGGGTGCGTCTTGGCTCCGGCGGGTTTCAGGAGATGCGAGGAATCGCACAATACTCGACGCCGCTGAAGGATTCACGGACTGGCGCATGGCTGGACTTATGTCCTCTTGTCGCGGCTCCGCCTTCCCGTCTTATCTGGCGCGCACCAGATAAGTTGACAGCTCGATGCTTGTGTAGAAACACAAATACGGCCTCAGAGCCAGAACATCAATCAATCAACCGGTGCGGACTAACAACCAAAAAGTCTCAGCACCAAACCAAGGATCAGAATCATGAGCAAGATCAACAGCATCCAGCGCATCCGCTTCGCCACCGTCCAGGGTGGTGCATGGTACGGATTCACGAAGTCCATCCAGGAAAACGACAAGAACACCACCAACTACTCCTACCGCAACCCGGTCAAGGCGTCCGATACCTTTGGCGGCCTGACCGACAAGGGTCGGCGCATCGTCAACAAGCTCATCACCATGCGCGGCATCATGGCCGTGCTGGTAACCCCCTTCGGCATCGTGCTCGAGATCAGCCCCGCCTACGACGTCGCGGACTATCACGAGGAAGTGGTGTCGATCATCAACGAGACTCTCTTCGGCGGCAACGCCGACGTCGCTCAGCTCGGCAAGCGCCAGAAGCACGAGGGTCTCATCCAGTGGAGCGGCACCCGCAAGGACAGCACCCGCTGGTACGGCGTCTCCGAGGCGCTCAAGGTCGACCAGAAGAGCACCTCTTCGCTGGTCCTCTCCGGCCCCCTGGAAGGCGACAAGACCCTCGGCCTGACCGAAGCGGCGAAGGAGGTGGTCAACGCCATACACGCCCTCAAGGGCGTCTTCACCATCTGGGTGGGGGCCTTCGACATCAGCGTCCAGATCGCTCCGGTCTTCGACTGGGACGATTACCACGAGACCATCGTCGCCCTGCTCAAGGACAAGGTCCTGGGCGGTAAGGCCTACGTGGAGAAGAAGGCGAGCTAAGCTCGACTGAAGCTCGACAATAAAAGCTCCGAGGAGGGACGGTGTGCGCGCACCGTCCCTCTTCCGAGGGCTTTCTGTCGAGTTTCAAAAATAGCCATGCAACTATGCAATTTAGTACAACTCACCTTCTCGAGAATGAAAAAGCCCGTCCACCGGGGAACGGGCTTTTCCGATTCAGGCATCAATCAGGCTGTGATTATTCGCAGCACTGATGGCAGGTTTCGCACGAGGTGATGCAATCTTTCAGCTTAGGATCGTTCAAATCCTTGCACACCTGGGCGCACTGGTTGCAGACTTCGTGGCAGACGGCATCGATTTTGGCGGCATGGGCGGACTTACGCGACTTGAGGTCGGCGGAAGCTTTGCACAAGGTGATGCAGTCTTTAATGGCGTCCACATTTTTGGCTTCCATGTATTTGCCGCCCTTCTTCTTGAAATAAGCAAGGGTCTTCTCGCATTCAGCGGCACAGTCCAGGCAGCTCTTGACGCTGGCATTGGCCTTGCCTGCACCTTTGGCGGTTTCATGGTGGGCGGCCTTCGCCTCTTCGGCAAAAGCGGGAGCTATTGTAGAGACGGCGTTCATGCCGAGAGCCATGAGCATGGAAACAAAAACAAGCATCTTTTTCATAATTAAAATCCTTCAGAGTGTGTGAAACAACATTTCGAAACACGCTCGCCAGGCGTATGATGCACAGTGAATAGACGGCAGATCGCAGCCGAATAAATTCGACGGGAAAAACCAAAATTTTGCACAACATCTTGAAAGCCTGACTGCAAGGACTTCTTTTTAGATCAGTAGTGCACGATTGAGTATGTACAGTGGAGTTGTGACAATCGCCGGACGACTGGTCACAAATATTTGAATGTCCTGCGGAGTGAAGCGCACCAGTGGTTTAGGCAGATCCTGACTGATGATTCTGCCGCTGCCCTTGATGGCAACAAACTTTGGAGGAGCGGGAAGCACTGCAGCCGAATCCATATCGGACGGGGGTTTCGGCGTAATCTCGCAGCAGCAGTGCGCCATCTTGACGCAACAAGCACTGACGACGGCGCAAGCTTCTTCCGGAATAGCATTGATAGGTGTGGACAAGGCTTTGAATGGCGCCAGCAGCACTACCGCCAGGGCCAGGAAGATCATCACGATTTGCTTTTGGGCTTTTTGCACGAGACACATAACCTGTTAAGCAACCTACCTACAGGAGTTATACCATCATTTTTTGCCCGCCGCAGCTAATCAATACAAAAAAGTGTCCATTTACGTATCTTGGCTAGCTGTCTGGCATTGGGAGGGAACCATTCCATGTCACGTAAACATTTTTCAGGCACCAGCAGATAATGTTTCGATCCGGCGAATTCACCTTTTTGAGCAAGATACCGTTCCGCTTCCACGGGTGTATTTATGACGTCGATATGCCGGTGCAGGAAGTATGAAATTGAGGGCTCTTCGGTGACCACGGTGGCAATCTGCGCCCGGTCTTTGATCACGCGCATGATCATGGCCTCAAAAGGTTTGTGCACCTCGCGGTAGAAGACCCTGTGCCCATGCGGCACGGCCACGCCCACACCGATGGCGGCGCTGAGGAGCAGGGTGGCAAAAGCGGCGCGCGCTTGATTTTTTAACAAGAAAAACAGATAAGCAAAACCGGCAACAACAGTCAAAATCAAGAGGAGCTGCTGTTCTTGCAAAAGCACTTTCACCCAGCTCGCTTTTATCAGAGCGGCGGCGACCAGACCGCCTGCACCGGCGAGAACAAAGAAAACGGCTCCAGGCCAGAGGTGTTTCACCCGGCCGCGCTCAACCAGGTAAAAGATCACAGCCGCAGTCAGTATCGCCAGCGGTGGCATAGCCGGCAGGATATAAGTGGCCAGTTTCGTTTTTAAGACCTCAAAAAGCAGGAGTACGAAAGCGGCCCAGAGCAGAGAGAAGAAAATGAAGCCTTCTTCGCGGGAGAGCAACTTGCGTTTTTTCACCGCTGCCACAAAAAGCGAGGGGCAGGCGAAAAGCGCCAGATTGAGCGGGAAAAGGCCGCCGATTATCACCGGAATGTAATACCAGAATGGCTCCAGATGGTTGACTTTGCCTACCATGCGACCGAAATTTTGGGTGATGAAGAAGGCCTGAAAGAAAGCCCCGTGCGTGTAATAAGTGGCCGCACCGTACCAGGGCAAGTTAACGACCAGCATGATAAGCAGGCCCAGCCAGGGTCGCAGAGCCATGACCCGAACCCACAGCACTTTGATCAAATCAGTGGGAGAAGAAAATTCAGTTGTGGCGGCCAGTTGCAACAGCACAATCAAACCGACTATGACCACGGCCACCGGGCCTTTGCAGAGGAAGGCCAGGGCCAGGCAGAGATAGGCGACGACAATCGTAATCGCGCTCGGCCGACGCAGATAATTGAAAAAACCGAGCAGCGAACCGCTCATTAGAAGTGTCAGGGTCATGTCGGTAAGGGATTCATGGCCGATGACCGAGACAAGCGGAAAAGTCAAAAATATCAAGGCCGCAGTGAAAGCCTGCTTATATCCCAGCGCCGGTCTTGCTCCCAGGAAAATCGCCACACCGGTGAGCACGGCACTGAGGGCACTTACCAGGCGGCCGACAAAGGCGCTGACGCCAAAGATTTTGTAGCAGCCAGCCACCAGCCAGAAATACAAAATCGGCTTGTCGAGCCAGACCTGGTAGTTGAACATGGGCAGCAAATACTGCTTTGTTTCGTGCAGTTCGCGGGCGCCTTCGATGAAAAAACTGTCGGTCGGATCGAGGGGGCCGTAGCTACCCAGACCGGGCAGATAAAGGAGCAAGCCTAAAAGGACGAGAAGAGGCAGAGCCATTTGCCCGACCTGGTTGGTCGAACCGGGCGGCTGTGACTGATTTGCCGATTGAGAAGATTCATTGGTCGCCATAAGATGCTTACTCTACACCACCGCCGCCACTGCACTTCTAACCCGCACCAATATTGTTTCAGCTCGTATTAGTAGACCGGTCTACTAGCACCAAGGCAAAAAAAAGCCGCGCAAGAATGCCCGAGTTACCGGATACCTTGCGCGGCGCTAAGCGTTAGCCGCTAGAGACGGCTGTTCTTGTTAGTCGGTCTTGCCCTGGGGATGCATGATCCGCCAGACGAAGGCCGTGATGATGGTGGTGCCGAGGAAGACGATGTGAATCACGACGTGCGTGAGCCACACTTCCCGCGGAACCACGGTCGCACTGACGCAGTCCTTGAGCAAGACCACGCTGGAAACGCCCATGAAGGCCAGGCCCAGCTTGACCTTGAGGACGATGGTGTCGACCCGCTTGAGCCAGTAGGGCCCACGCGCTGTCAGCTCTTCCTTGAAGCGCCGCACGTAAATCTGGTGGCCGCCCATGATGGTCATGATCAGCAGCGAGCAGATCATAGCCTGGTCGAGCAGACCGACGATTGCCACCATCAGCTCGTGGTCTTCGCCCGGAGGGCTCATGACCAGCGCCGGTGCGTGCCAGAGCAGGCCGGCTACCTGGACGACGAAGCGCCCGAGATAGACAGCCAGCGCCAGCATCAGCCCCAGGTTGATGGGGTAGAGCAGCCAGCGCGACTGGAAGAGAATGTTGTCAGAACAGAAAGTCCGTTCTTTCTTGGGCCCGGGTGGCGGTGATGCGTCTTCGGAGCCGGGTGGCCGCTTGGTTGGATCTGTCACTTTGGTCTCCTAAATCTAAAGGGAGAGGGCCAGGGGACTGCGATCACTGGCTTTTCCGATAAGCCAATCGCAGCGTGAAGTAGAGCATGGCGAGCGAAGCTACGCCCCACCAGATGCTCCAGACGACGGCAGGAATGCCCGTCGCTTGCGCCATGTTGGTGGCGTCTGAGAAGGAATGCGCCCCTGCCATGCCGGCCGATATCTGAATCAGCCAGACCACGTCATTGAGCGCATTGAGCGATATCTGCACCGCCAGGAAGAGGAGCAGAAAGTGCGCCACGGTCTCGTTCAACTTGAGACCGGCGAAGAAAAGCACGCCGCCCATAGCCAGCGAAAGGCCGATGCTCATGAGGGCGGCGCTGCCGTAGTTGGCCATGCCGAAGGTCTGCACCATAAAGCAGAGATTGCCGATGCCGACCAGGGCGCCGAGGACCATCAGGACAGCCTTCGCATTGCGGCGGTAACGGCCGAAGAAGAGCAGCAGGCAGCCGAACAGAGTCGTGCCCAGGTAGCCCATCTGGCTGTAGATGAAGGGTATGCCGCCGCTGCCGAAAGTCAGTCCGGCATGACCATCACCGTCGTTGACGATGGTCAGACCGTGGACCGAACCGCCGGTGAGCACGCAGAAGAGGGCGTGTCCCAGCTCATGCAGATTGGTATCCAGGAAATCAACCGGCCGCAGCAGCAGCGCGCCCATGGGCGTGTGCGAGAGAAACAAACTGCCGACCGCCAGCAGCAGAATCAGGGCGAAGGAGGCCTTGGCCGGACTCTGGCTGGCGGAGGGTGTCGAAGGAGCTGGGACGGGGTTATCAGGTTTTCCAGGCATGATGGTCCTTATCGGGCAGGGTCGAGACTTTCCAGGCGTGCCTTGAGAAGCGCCATCGCCTCGTTGTCGCTGCGCTCGGTGAGCGTTGGACCGTAGAGCTCGGTGGTGCTGATCGGCTTGCCGATGTTGCAGACAGCGCCTCGCCGATAGAAGGCGAAGCCGAAGAAAACCATGAAGAACTGCACGGCGCGGTCAAACCTGGCCAGCCACTTGCCCGGATACTTGCCGTAGCGAGTATAGGCGGGCACGATGTAGACAGGCTTACCGAGCCGGATTGCGGCCTCACGAGCGATCTTTACCGCACCCGGGCGGAGGTCGTCGATGGAAGGCGAGAAGTTGGTCAGGCCTTCCGGGAAGATGACCATTTGCTGGCCGCTCACAAGCATCTGCGTGGCGGCTTCGCGAGTGCGAACGCCACCATCTTTGATGTTATCCTGCGCCGCGAAAACTCCGCGCTTCGACAGGTAAACACCGAGCAGACCGCCCAGCGACTGCATCACACGACCGTGGGCCATGTAACGCGCCGGACGATTGAGCGCCTGGGAAATGATCAGCGGGTCGATCCAGTGAGGGTGATTGGCACTGACGATGTTCGGCTCGGTCAGGTTATGCAGATTTTCCAATCCGACGTACTTGACCTTGCCCACCTGAATGCCAATGAAGAAACGTGCAACGCGGTTGAGGCTGCGGACAGCCTCGGGTGTCGGCGGCGGGGCGACGTAACCACAGGTGGTGACGTCTTTTATTCGGCCGCGCATGCTGCGGTAACTGACCGCCCCCCAGACACCGATGCCGAGCGCCATGAAGGCGAGCAGGCACATTCCGAAGGCAGACGAAAGCAATAGCGCTGAAAGCGACATATGATTATCCTTTGGCGGGAAACCCGGGATCCAGACAGGACCCCGGGTTTACTTCACGGTTAGAAATCGAGCGGCACGTCGCGCTGACTGCCGATCAGTGCCTTGCACAGATCGGTCATGGCACGATAGGACTGCTTGGCCGACTGGTTTTCCTGCAGGGTGAGCTGACGCGCACGCTCCAGAGCAGCGGCAAGGTCGGTGGCGACCCGGGTCTTCTCGGCGGTCTGGAGACCGGGCATGGCCTTGACCTCGTTCAGCAGGTACTGAGCGCCTTCGATGAAGAAAAGGGCCTTGTCCCAGGCACTGAGGAAGCGCAGCAAGCGGCCCTGCACCTCATAGTCGGGACTGGTGACGCAGATGTGCAGCAGGATGGCGCGATCACGCTCGAAGTTCCTGGGCTTCTCGATGGTCAGGCCTTCGTAGCCGTCGATGAGCGCGCGAATGGCCTTGTTCGTCTCCAGACAGAACTTGGCGTCGGCGCCGCTCGTGGGCACGTAGATCGAACCGTCATGGTCAGCGTAGTGGCGCCGGAAGCGGCGGAAGAGGGCATCGAAATGCCCCTTCAACACAACCGCCAGCGAACGCGCGGCTTCGGGAGCCTTGCCGTCGAGACGGGTGCAGAGGATGGCGGCGGCGTCGCGACCAAAGGCCAGACGCTTGCCACTCTCGGTGGTGACATTGCCGCATTTGAGGACACGCCGCTCGCTGTCGTAGGCGGCATCGTATGCCAGCTGGAACAGCGCGGTGTTGACGGGGGAACAAGGGTCGGCACGGTCCGCGTCGCTGTCGAGGATGGCAGCGGTACCGAGCCAGACAAGAGCTTCACCGGTTGCACCTTCGGCGCGAGCCTGGGCGGACCGAGTCAAAGCTTCCTTGATGTAATCATCAGGGGTCTTTTGAGAATTGCTCATAGAGAACCTTTCACTTGTTCAGTGAAAAAATTGCGTTGAAGAAAGGTGACCTAAATCCGTCCAACTCGCACCAGAACCTGGCGAGATAGAGTTTCGAGAGATAGTGATGCGGCTCTTGTTGGAAGTTTTTTTGATGAGCCTGAGAGATTTGGAGGAGGATTTAGCGCGTTCAACCTACGTCAGAGAAGCGCGTAAAGTCACTATGCATGCGCATTTATAAACAGCTCTCAAGATAAAAAGCCTCTAGTAAGTTGAGATCACAGCACGGTTGTCAAGGTGTGCGGGCTGTGCACAAGCGCCTTTGCGCCAATTGCGCTAGTTAAGCCGGCGCTAAATTTCACGTTCTTCTCCAGCAAAATACTCCGAAGCTTATAAGACTTTTCCCATAGTTGGCTCAGGTCATAGAGATCACGAGCCAATTTTCTTTAGATTCCAGACTCTGCTACTGATCGCTCCTATTTCAAAAACAACTCAACAAACCCATACCTGCCACACATTTTGGTCCTCTTTCCGAAGTTTCAAACTTCCGGGTGGAACTTCGCGTGTGCAGCATCTGATGCAATGATCCGAACAAGATCTCCCGCATGCGGATCATGGGTCTGGAGCAGCAGCAGTCCAGTATCTGAGCCCCGAGTACAACGTTTAGCTTTCTCAACCGGCCTACACCCTTAAGTCACACACCACTGTGATTGGGGCGCTTCGCCATCTGACAAAGGACACCAAAATGGCTGAAAAATCTAGCTGGAGCATGCGCAGCGTCTGCGTGACGATTGCCCTTGTCTCGATAGCCGTGCTCGCCTCCGGCGGGCAGTGGCTCCCTGATGTTTTTGAGAAGATGCAGATTACGCAGTTCAAGGACCTGGGCGACAAAGTCGTGCCCCTGGCCGTGAACCTGCTGATCGGCGCTCTTCTTTTCTCTGTTTCGTACTTGCTCTATCGGCCGACCAAGGCCGCGCTCACCCGCACACTCGACACCGCCGGTGCGAGTGAACGAGGCAAGACGATGGTGCTCCGCACCACACAGCTCCTCTACTGGACGATCACGGTGTTCGTGATAGCGTCCCTGGTGGCACCTGACCTGCTCGGGAAACTCTTCCTCGGCATCTCGGTGTTCACCGCCGCGCTGGCTCTGGCTCTCAAAGACATCGCCGGTGACTTGTTCTCCGGTACTTTGCTCCAGGTCACCCGACGGTTCAATGTCGGCGACAACATCGCCATGATCGGTCTGGACGTCAAAGGACAGGTCGTCGACATCGGCTACCTTTCCACCCAGATCAAAAACACCGACGGCATCCAGATCGTCCCCAACCGGGAGATGTGGGGCAAGTCGGTGAAAGTGCTCAAACCCGAGCCGAGCAAAATCATCCTGCCTCCCGGTTTCGTGCGCGAAAAGCCCAAGGCCCCGGAAGGCGATCACAAAGAGACGGGCGTGGCCAAGCTGCTTCGGCACTTCCACGACGAGCCGTAATCCCTTTCTTTTAAATTCACAAGCCTGCTTCGCAGGCAGAGATGGAGACAACTCATGAAGTTTAAGACCACATCCGCGACCAACCCCGCCACCGCCAAGGTGGACACGCTCCTCGTGGGCGTTTTCGAAGGGGAGGTCAATGACCTCACCAATGCCACCGACTCCGCCAGGAGCGTCATCCTCGCCACCGCCAACGCTGCCCAGCGCCAGGCCGTGGCCGAGGGCTTCAAGGGCGCCGTCGGCGAGACCCTCGTTCACTTCTCGGACAATCGCCTGACCGCCAAGAACGTCGTGTTCTACGGCCTGGGCGCCCGGGACAAGACCAGCATCTTCACCTTCCGCAAGGCCGTCACCGCCGCCCTCAAGCGCGCCAAGGCCCTGAAGGCGGAAGTCGTCGGCTTCACCGCCCTCGACGCCAAGAGCGTCGCCGGCGAAGGCACCGACACGGCCAAGGTGGCCGAAACCGTGGCCAGCTACGCTGCCATGATCGACTACGTGATGAACCACCAGAAGACCGCCAAGGGCGGCCACAAGAAGGAAACGCGCTTCCGCAAGCTGCACCTGATCGTCGACGCGGCTTCGCTCGACGCGACGGAGCGCGGCCTGGAAGCCGGTTTCGCCGTCGGCCGCGCCGTCAACTTCGCGCGCGACCTGGCGAACGAGCCGGCCAACGAGCTCACCCCGCACGCCATGACCAAATACGCCCGGGGCGTCGCTGCCGCCAGCAACGGCACGATCAGCTGCACGGTGCATGACCGCAAGGCCCTGAAGAAGATGGGTGCCAACCTGCTCCTGGCCGTCAGCCAGGGCTCGGAGGAGCCGCCCTACCTGATGGACCTGGTCTACACCCCGGCCGGCTACAAGGGCGATGCTTCGAGCGAGGCCGCTCAGCTGACCATCGTCGGCAAGAGCGTCACCTTCGACTCCGGCGGCATCGACATCAAGGTGAACGGCGGCAGCCGTCACATGAAGCGCGACATGTCGGGCGGCGGCGTGGCCATGGCAGCGATCCAGGTAATCGCCGCTCTCGGCCTCAACATCAAGGTCCGCGCCGTCATGGCCGCCACCGAGAACATGGTGGACGGCAAGTCCTACAAGCCGGGCGACGTGCTGACCTCGATGAACGGCCTCACGGTCGAAATCGACAACACCGACGCCGAGGGTCGCCTGACCCTGGCCGACGCCATCGAGTACGCCAAGCGCAAGGGCGACACCAACATCGTCGACCTGGCCACCCTCACCGGCGCCGTCAAGGGCGTCACCGGCGACGTGGGCGCCTGCGCCTTCGGCAACCACGACGACTTCACCAACACGGTGGTCGCCGCTGCCATGTCGCAGGACGAGAAGCTGCTGAACGTCCCCATGTGGGAAGAGTTCCGCGCTTCCAACAACACCGAGATGGCCGATCTGAAGAACTCCGGTGGCCAGCCCGGCTCGACCACCGCGGCCTTCTTCCTCCGCGCCTTCGCCGGCGAGGAGATCAACTGGGTGCACCTGGACATCGCCGGTGTGGCCTTCCGCGACCGCGAGCTGGGTCCCGACCCGCGCGGCGCCACGGGCTTCGGCGTGCGCACCCTGGTGGAGCTGGCTCGCCGCCTGGCGAAGTAAGCTAAAGCAGCGACAGGGACGCGGCTGGGAGGCTCAGGTCGTCAGCCTGGTGAGACGGTTGAGGAGTTCCGCCACAAGCGAACGAATCAATCCGTCCACCGGCCCGACGGTCGTGCCTTCTATGCCGCGGGCCTTGCGTTCGACCAGCCATTCAAGAAACAACAAACGGCTCAGGGCCTCGGCAAAAGGCAGGGTGGCAAGAACATCCTTCTCCTTGCGCCCGGACTCGAAGCAATAAGACTCGATGAGCTCGCCGCAAAAATTGTGGAAAGCGCCGTTTTTGTGGTGATTCAAGCTGAGGGTCGCAAGATCGACCAGCGGCACACCCAGGTTTGTAAACCAGGACCAGTCGATGATAAAGAGCCGGTTGCCGCGCTGGATGATGTTTTCAGCGTACAGGTCGCCGTGCACTAAGGAGATTGGTTCTCCGGCAAGAGGCGGGGCTAGAGTCTTGGCCAACCTCTCCAGCAGCTCGCCTTCACCCTTGTCTAAAAGCCCCCAGCTGGAAAGCTTGGAGCAAAATTCAGTGGTGAAGGACTCGTAGTCGATAGGAGAGAGAGACCGCAAAATGTTGAGCTGCATAAGCTCATCCGTGCGGTAGGAGTAAGAGCGATGCATTTTGGCCATTTCCTCGCCCATCTGCCTCGCCACCTCGGCCGAACCGCCTGACGAAATCAGGCTGTTTGTCCCCAGGTCCTCCATGAACATCGCGGTCGCCTGCCCATGGTGAGCGGCCATGAAAAGTTGCGGTGAGTTGGAAATGGAAGGAATGAGGATGCGCTCGTGCAGATCCTGCTCGATGTCCCAGGGGGGCAAAACGATTTTGTAGATGAGAGATTGGGGCAGAGCGTCCTGGAACTCCAGCCTTTCCACGTAGGAGAGGTCACGGTGCCGGAGCAGCTCGCGCTTTACAATCGTCACCTGCTTACCGTAAAACTCCTTGAGCCAGGCGAAAAGCCTGTCCTCCGGGACCGGTTGCATCAAGTCGAGCGACGCATCATCTGAATTGGTCTTACCTGGCGTGGCCATTGGCTCCTCAAGAGTTGTCAGTGTCGGCGCTAACCTCAGGTCAGGCCAGAGTTTCCATTTTACTCTCGTGACAATACCCGAACAGGGTTTGACATTCTTCTTTAGTTGCGGCAGCGACACAATCGCCAGCCGCCTTTCTTTGATACTTGCCCACACAAAGGGCTGTAACAACGCTTGTACCACAAGCAAGCAGTAGGAGGTAATTTATGATTGACGGATCAGGCCATGATGGTCACGGCGGTCACGGTGGAATCGATGTCGGTCACTCCGGCGGACTTTCCATCGGCGACCTCGACGTCGGCCACGGCCACCACGACAAAGGTCATCACCATGACGGATTCCATCATGGTGGTCACGATCACGACGGCAAAGTAACCGTCGAATCTCTGATGGTCGCCCACTCTCACAGTGGCGCCCCGGGATTCGGCGGCTTCGGCCACGTACATGCCAGCGTCGACGCTCATAGCGGCATGCCCGACCACGGCCACCTCGGTGGCTGGAGCACGGGTGACGGCGTCGACCAGAAAGAACTGCTCAACCGCGAGCGGGCCTTCCTGGACAAGGTGGAAGCGGCCGCAAAGGACCCGCTGCGACGCAACTACGGCGTCCACGTGGTCTCTCACGGCTACATCGACCTGCCGAGAATCTTCACCGAGCTCGGCACAAAACTGGGCGCCATCCGAGTGGATGGTACCACCGGCAACTTCAACGGTGCCGACATCTCGCTCAACGAGCTGACTGACTGGTCTCGCTACACGCCGCCGTTCTCACGGCTGCGCCCGCCGGCCGGTTACTACAGCAAGGCCAGCGGCATCACGCACATCTGGCGGCAGTACTGGCAGGTCGCGCCCAAGACCTACTGGTGGAATCGACCCAAGGGTCGGCTCTGCTTCGACCGCAGCCAGTCCACGTACCTGGAAGTGAGCATTATCACCTGGTTCTTCGCGGCCGTAGGCGACTACGAAACCCGCATCGACCTGAAGATAGTATCGCTGCCGGTGCTGGATCAGTACGACAAGACCTGGGCCATCCGCGGAGAACCGCTGAAGAAGCACCAGAAGCTCTGCGAAGGGCTGGTCGCCGGTTTGTTTGACGCACTCAAGTTCGCCAAGCCGACCGAGTGGGCCCGCGATCGCCGAGCCAAGCTGGTGCTGCTGCAGACGACACGTCCGGCGGCGGTCGAGCAATCGGGCGCCGACCTGGACACTCTGTTCGACAACTTCTCGGACGAGACCCAGTTCAAATCCGCCAGGGCAGCCTCGGCGGTTACTCTGGTAAGCACCGCCGTCTCGGCGCCACCACCCAGCACGCCACCCGCGCCGACAGGCAAAGAGGTGACGGTACGCGTGGAAATTCCCTCGCCGAAATTGCGTACTGACTGAGCGGTTTTCTAAGGGCCATCAAGAGCCCTAACTTTCACACGGCAGCTCGGGCGTCGTCAGCCCGGGCTGCTGCTTTTCCCCTACCAGGCTGGCATATCGGATGCCAGTCGCCTGTGCATGTTTCAGGCGACCGGGCGAGCCTTTTTCGCGGTCTGTAGGGCAGGATAAAAAACATGATGCAATTCAAACGGATTGTCTTCTTCACGGCCATCGCCGCGGCGATTGCCCTCTGTTTCTGGAGCTTCACTCCAACACCAGTTTTCAGTCCAAACCAAAACCAAAAGGCCTCCGTCACGAGTACGCCCCCGGGCGTCCACGCGCCAATTCCAATCAACGGCAACGCTGTAGCCAATCCCTACCAGTACATCCTGGAAGTGTTGGCCAGCATCCCCAGCGGCACGAGCCTCGATCAGGCACAGTTTGACAGCGTGCTGGGTGTGGATGCGGGAAATTTCCTGCGTTCACTCAATGTCATTCACGTTGATTCACTCAACGGCTCCATAAAAGTCCAGTTGAGCACGCCTTACAGCAACACCCTGAACGGCAACGAAATTCGCCTCGGCAAACTGGTGCAGTTCTCCTTCACGGTGAACGCCGCCGGTGTCCTTATCTGCGACCCGATCGCCGGTATCGACGTCAAGGCCAATGTCCTGCTCGGATGGATGCCTGTGAAGCATGTGGAAGTGTCGCACGACACCGCCGGCAACACCATAATCGAAGTCGAGGTCTCGACGCTGTTTGGCACGGTCAAGCGCGTCGTCCGCCTCGATCCCGACGGAAAGCCTATACCTTGAGCCATTTAATTGGCAGCGAGGAAGTAACGATGACCAAGAAAATTCTTCTGGTCGAAGACGACATCACCCTGGGTGACCTGATTGTGGAAACCCTGGAGCGGCGCGGCTATGCGGTCACCTGGTATGTCCGGGCACGCATGGACAAGTCGAGCACGACCCCGGCCCTCGTCTTCATGAACGACCGAGGCGTGGAAACCAACTTTGACGCGGCCGAGCTGCAGGATGTCGTGAAGGGCTACGAGTTTGCGCTCGTGGACTACCGACTGAAGGCCAGTGCAATGGAAGGCACCGAGGTTACTCGGGAGCTGACCAGGCGCGGCGTCACTGTGATTGGATGCAGTGGCATACCTTACCTCAACAAGGAACTGATTGAGGCCGGCGCGGTAGCGGGCATCGAAAAGCACGAGATTTTCTCTCGCGTGCTCAAGGGTGACCATCTGCTGCACGGACTGACCCTGCAACGTCTCTAAAACGAAAGTTTTGGCGAAGTGCTAGAGCCCATCGGGGTTTTAGCACTTCGTTTTTTAACAATTATTACTATTATATATAATATAACATTTAACAGACAGCCCGGAAAAATCGGTTCTCGGACTACGGAAAATCCTCACGGGAGAAATCACAAGTCAGCTCAAAAGTCACGGAAGATTTCCAGACAGGCCTAAACTGTAGATTTGCTGCTTCTGATTTCGCGCGCGGGATTCCCTGCAACCACGGCTCCGGCAGCCACATCTCTTGTGACCACACTGCCGGCACCGACCACTGCGTTGTCACCGATGGTGACACCAGGCAAAATGATCGCACCGCCGCCAATCCAGACATTGTTGCCGATTTTTACGGGGTGGGCGCTCTCCAGACCACGGAGACGTTCCTGCGGATCAAGGGGATGGCTGGCCGTATAAATCTGCACCGCCGGACCGATCTGCACGTCATTGCCGATGTCGATGCGGTTGCAATCCAAAAAGACACAGTTGTAATTGACGAAAAGATTGCGACCGGCATAAATATTACTGCCGTAGTCGCACATAAAAATGGGCATCACACAGGGGTTTTCACCGACGGCGCCAAAGAGGTCGCCCAGCAGCAGGGTACGCTTACCCCGGTCGTCGATGCCGGTGGCATTGTAGCGTTGCAAAAAGCGCTGACAGCCGGCGTATTCACTTACAAGTGACGGCTCTGTAGCGCGGTATAACTCGCCCGCCAGCATTTTTTCTTTTTCGGTGCGTATCGGCATGATGCTTGAAAATCTGATTCGGTGGAGGAACCCGCTCAGTATAATACGCGCCGCGAATTTTCAATATACGACTTCATATCATAGATAACCGAAAAAGGGGGAGCCTGCAAAACAGGCTCCCCGTCGCCGGAGTTGAAACCCCGACGCATTCTACCCTTGCCCCAGATGACAGGTGTCATCCGGGCGAGGGCGGGTCGTTCAGCCGACCATGGTCAGCAGGCGCTTGACGCCGTCGACGCCGGCGGCGATTTCCTTCTCGGCGCAGAGCGCGGCACCATCGGCGGTGCCGGGGCGATCGAGGCCGTAGGTGGCCATCGTCATCTGCGAGAGCTTGACCCGGCGCTCGTCGTCGGTGGCGCCGAGTTCTTCCGTCACCTTGGCCTGGGCCTGCTCCAGGGTCATGCCCTCGGACTGGTACTTGGCCGTGAGGACGCGGACACCGGCGACGATGTCCGAGTCGCTGACCGGGATGCTGAAGGTGCCCTGCGACATCCGCACCGAGTCGTCGGCACCGGCGATCACCGTCTCGACGATCTGCGCCATGGCCAGGGCTTCGGTCTTGGCCGGGCCTTCGGTCATGGCCCTGGCCCGGGCCAGGGCCGCATCGTAGTCGCCCTTCAGCGCGGCGAAGGCCGCCGGCAGCGCCGCCTTGCGCGCGGCCAGATCGGCCGGCAGCGGCACCTGCTCACCGTAGCGCATGTCGCTGAAGTGACCGTAGAACTCGCGGTTGCCGGCGTAGAGCGCGGCCAGCACCGGTTGCGCCTGGCCCGCGGCGGCAGCGCTCTCGGCCACGCCGGCGAAGCAGACGACGACCGGAGCCAGGCCCACGACCGCGTTGCCGCTGAGGACCATGGCCGCCTGCCAGGCACGGAAGGTCTCGTCCGACGCTTCGCTCAGATCGGAGTAGAGCGTGGCGTGCGTTTCGGCGACACCCTGCATGACGTTGATCGAAGCGGTAAACTGGTCGAGGGGAATGGCCTTGTCGGCCACTTGAATGTTGTGCATGTGAATCTTTCGTTGGGGGTTGAGCGGTCTTTCGACCGCTGGAAATTACTTCTTCTTGCCGCCGCGGCTGCGCTCGAAGCCCACCAGGCGCTGCTTGGCGAAGATGGACCGCCGGCGCGACGGCGTGTAGGCGCTGATCTCGCGCAGGTCGTCGGCGGTCTCGCGCCGATACCTGAGGCCCAGCTCCTGCTGCGACAGATGGGCCGTGCTCGTCCCCTCCTTGATCAGCGGCAGCTCCACCACATACGGTGCGACTGCGGCAACCGCCACCTTGACCGGCTCGAAAGCCGGCAATTGCATCTTGGCCGGCAGCACAGCCATCTGCGCGTGCAGGCACAGGGCGTATGCATGGGCACAATCGGCCAGCTGGCAGGCACGGCGCAGGTAATCTTCGCTGGCGGGACAGAGCTCCTCCTGCGGGCGCAGGAGCATGAGTGGCGCGTCGAAGACCCAGTTGCTGTGCACGTAGCCGGCGTAGGCCAGGGCCTGATGCCCGAGCACGCCAAACTGGTCCAGACCACGGGCGCCCTGCCAGTACTCGACATAGGCCTCGGCGATGAAGGCCTTCGCCCGAGCACTGACCAGACGCGCCACCACCATAGCCCTCGTGCTCTGTCGCACGGTGCCATCGTCGCCGCACTTGCGGTCGATGGTCTCGATCCAGCGAGCACCGGCTGCCAGGATCGCCTGCGCCTCGGTCAGGGCCCTGGGAGTCGTCGGACGCAGGCGCCACACGGTGGCATCGGTGCTGGCCAGTTCAAACTTGCTTTTGCAGGTCGATAGCAGGGCCTCACTCTCTTCCAGCAGCAGTTCGGCATCCGAGAGATGTGCCTCGATGGCGCGCAGATTGTTGGACACCTGCAACTGCATCATCGACAGCCGTTCGCGGGCAACGGCCACATCGCAGAGCAGACGCGGAGCCGGACGATTGCCCCAGCTCAGCTGCTCGAGGACGCGCACCCTGGGTCTGGAATCGTGCTCCCAGAGGGACAGCTTGGCGGCGACGGCGCAGGCGGCGCGCAGGAGCGACCGGGCGTCCTCGTGCTTGCCCTGCTTGTCGAGGCTTTCCACCGCCACCATCTGAAAGTTGATGGCCAGGTTGAGCAGGATATCGCGCTCGGTGGCATGGGCGCAGCGGTCGCCGCAGTCGACGATGGCCACCAGGCCACGGGCGGCGGTCTCGAGGACCTCGGTGTAGTGGTGCAGATTGCGACGCTTGATCATGGTGTCGATCAGGGCCACAGCGTCGAAGGCGGCGTTCACGGCTTCGTCGGAGTGCGAGGCTCCGGCTGCGTTTTCGAGAACGGCTACACGGCCGCGCTCGAGGACGGCTGAGACAACGCGGCTGTAGTGTTCGGGGGTTTGATTGGGCTTCATATTGAGTCTCAATTGGAACAATTTCGGGTGCTTGTTCCAGGAGTGGCAGCAACTAGCTGATTCAACCGTGCGGCTGGTATAGCTAGCCCGAAGTTGCGCAGCTGCGACGACAATGGTCGCGTCTTGCAAAAACAGGAGCATTGGCTCCCGCCAGGCGGGTGGCCGGGGGGGAAATTGATGCGATGGCGAAGGAATTGAACGGTGGGAAGATTTCCTTTTGAAAAAAAGAGTTAAAAGAGATACCCTTTGCCTAGCAAAGATGAATCTCAGCGCTCATCTCTTTCTTTATTAAGAGAGCCCACTTCACATCTTTAAACCGACCGCCGGAAAAGGCCGAGAGCATGCCACAGTCAGCCTTTTGAAAATCTCCGACGGCCTGGCGCAGGCGCGCAAATACTGGCATTTTACGGTCATCAAGATAACTTTTTACCGGACGCCACCGCTCATCCGCTGACCGAGATGCGCTATCCTTTCTGCATGGAAGATCACACCGACCTGGCAAAGTTAATCAACGTCCTCGGGCTTACCCCGCATCCCGAGGGTGGCTTCTTCCGCGAGACCTACCGCACGGCGGAGTCAACGGCGATTTACTATCTGCTCACGGCCGATACTTTTTCCGAAATGCATCGCCTGGATTCGGACGAAATTTATCATTTCTACGCCGGGGATGCGGTGGAAATACTGCGCTTGTTTCCCGACGGCACAAGCGATATACACCGCCTGGGCAATTATTTGCAGGGCGGCGAGATACCACAGCTGGTGGTACCAAAAGGCGTGTGGCAGGGCAGCAGAATCTGCGCTGACGGCGGCTATGCCCTGATGGGCACGACGATGGCGCCGGGCTTTCGTTTTGAAGGTTATGAACAGGGCAAGGCCGAAGATTTGATCGGCCGCTATCCTGAACGCGAAGCAATGATCAAACAGCTGACGAGAGTCTAGGCGACGTGGGCAAAATCAAGTCGGCACCGCTGAATACAAAAGCACTGGTCCGCCACGTTCAGACCCGACTGGGCGATCTTGCCGACGGCGACAAGGCCGTGGAAATGGCGGCTTACATGAAAACGGAGATGCCCTTTTACGGTGTGCAAAAACCCGATCGCCTGCCGATCATCCGCGAATTGCGCGACAATTTCGCCCCCTCCAGTCAGGACGAGTATGAAGCGGCAGTCCTGGCCCTGTGGAAACTGAAACACCGGGAGGAGAAATATATGGCTATAAATTATGCCGGTCTCTTCAAGGCTTTCGTCACGCCTGATTCCATGCCCCTTTATGAGAGACTGATCCGCGAAGGACAGTGGTGGGATTTTGTTGACTCGATATCGAGCGACATGCTCGGCCGGGTTTTGCTCAACTATCCCGACAAAGCGCGGCCGATTATCGAGCGCTATTCCGACGACGAAGACTTCTGGATCCGCAGAGCGGCTCTGTTAGCGCATCTACCGCACAAAAAACAAACTTCCCACAAGCATCTCTTTGCCTATTGCAAAAAAATGGCGCACGAGAAAGAGTTTTTTATCCGCAAGGCGATTGGCTGGATCCTCCGGGAATACAGCAAAAGCGAACCGGAACGCGTGCTCAAATTTATGCGCGAGAACAAGAGCAAACTCTCGCCGCTGACTCTGCGCGAAGGAGCAAAGCATCTGGCCAAACACGGACTGGCAGAGGATCTTCTCGACTAGGGCTTATCCGTCGCCGGCACTTGCTCACCTTTTGCGATGAAGCGGCCGAGGATGGTGCGAGCCACCTGAGTATCGCGCAGACGGGCGTAGCTGAGTCTGTCCTGACCGCTGTCGGTCAGTGCTTTCAGCTCGGCGGTGTATTGCACGACCGTGGGATCGGTTGCCAGATTGATGTCGGGAATGGTTTCATGGGCGGCGCGCATCAGCTTGAGATAGTCCGAAATCGGCATGCTCTGGCCGTCCAGATGAGCGCTCTTGAGCGGTCCGATACCCATCGAAAGATAAGTCACCGGTGCGCCGTCGCCCATGGCAGGCTGGGCATAGGGCGCCAGGCGGCGGCTTTCATCGCCCAGTACATAGAGACCGACACGGCCCCAGATGCGTTCGCGGGCTTCGGGCGTGAGGCCGGCGGAAGCGTCGGCAACCTGCTCTTCCCAGGTCATTTTGGCGCGGTCGTTGAATTCCATGAAAACAATATCCGAGCCGGTCTTGGCCCAGGTGCTCTTGGCCGTTTTGAGCAATGTATTGAAGTTCTGATAGGTGCGGGCTTCGGGATCGAGCCAGATGTGTTCGGCCCAGACCGCTTTCTTGATTTCGCTGCCGTTGACGTCGACGACCTGTGACTGGATGCCTCCCAGCACAGTACCGGCCTTATCGCGCAGTACGAGCATGTCCCAGGGGAAATCCTTGTCCTTGAGATAGTCGCGGTAAACATCCTTCGATTCGATTTCGGAAGCGTCGGGGAAAGCCTTTTCCAGCTTGGTGTAATAGGTGTCGAGCACTTCTTCAAACTTGGCTCTATCGGTTTCGTAGAGCTCTTTCATGCTGATGGTGTGCTCGGGCGAAAGAGTCAGTTTTTTGACCGGCGCATCCGAGGCTCTGGCCACTTCAGTGAGAGCCGTTGCATCGGTGTGGGCAGCTGCTTCCGCCGGAGCTACGACTTCGGCAACCGCAGGCTTGGCGCCGCGCAGAGCGTCAAATCCGCCGGTCTTCAAAGCATGGGCACCGGCCCCAATCTTGAAACCGCCATAGCCAAGAACGGTGTCGACAGCCAACCCGCCAGTGGCCTGACCAAACTTAGCCGAGGCATCATCCATTTCTTTCCAGCTATGAGCGCCCAGACCTTTGTTGAAAGCATCATAATATTCGGGCACCGACTGAGCGACAAAAGAGGCACCCAGAGCCAATGCGGCAATTTTGCCGACGGGAGCGGAAGCGGACATCAGGGCCTTCAAACCATAGCCAACCGCGGCCGACTCGGCCAGGGTCGTGGTCAGCCCCAGAGCACCTTGTTTTTTGATCGATTCGACCACACCCTTAGGCGTTTCCAGTAAACCGCTGCCGGCCACGATAGCCACTCGCTGTGCCGCACCCCAGGTGCCGGTCATTCCGATTTGATTGGCCTCGGCGCTGAGGGCCTGGGCGGCAGCGTTGACATTGTCCAGATGGGTCCTGCCGTTGAGAGCCAAAACTTCCGACAACTTGGATTCCTGTGCGGGCGCAAGTTGATCCTTGGTCATATTCGATTCTTCCTTAACTGGTGGGATGGATATGGAAGATTGGTGGCCGTTGCCGGACTTATGAACGTTAAATTAGCGTGACAGCGGCACGGTTGTCATTGGGAGAATTACGAGCCATCCCGGCGATTTAATCAAAAAAGCAGCGGCAACCTTAAATAAGCGGATTTGTCAGCGGTTTGAAAGTGTTTTTCGCCCGGTACACTGTTAGTGCAGGCAACCACCGGAGAGAGGCGCGCAATGCTCTTTGAGACCACCCAGCGAGTGAAGGACAAGCTGGCTCTGCTGCAGATATTTATGCAGGAACATATCTATCCTAATGAAGAGCGGTTTGCCCGCGAGCTGGCCGCGGCCGCCGGCACCTTTACCGTGCCCGAAGTCCTGGATAAACTCAAGCGCCGGGCGCACGAGCAGGGCCTGTGGAATCTTTTCCTGACCAATAGTATGAAAGGGCCGGGGCTGACCAATCTGGAATATGCTCCCCTGTGCGAAATGATTGGGCGTTCGCCCATGGCGGCGGAGGTGTTTAATTGTTCGGCTCCCGATTCGGGCAATATGGAGCTGCTGGACAAATTCGGCAACAAGGAACAGAAGGAGCGCTGGCTCAAACCCCTGATGGCTGCAGATTTCCGCTCGTGCTTTGCCATGACTGAGCCGGCGGTGGCCTCCAGTGACGCCACCAGCATTGCCTGCTCGATGCAGAAAGTGGGCGACAACTACGTAATCAACGGCCGCAAATGGTGGGTCAACGGCGCCATGGATCCGCGCTGCAAGCTGGCGATTGTAATGTGTCGCAGCAATCCCCAGGCCGAAAAGCACAAGCAACACTCGATGATACTGGTGCCGATGGAAACACCTGGTGTGACGGTAGTACGCCCCCTGAGGGTATTTGGCTATGACGATGCGCCCAGAGGCTTCGCCGAAGTCGACTTTTTGAACGTCATGGTGCCGGCCACCAATCTACTGCAGAGCGAAGGCAAAGGTTTCGAAATCGCGCAGGGCAGGCTGGGTCCGAGCCGCTTCCACAGCTGCATGCGAGCAATCGGTATTGCCGAGCGCGCCCTGGAAGCAATGATTCACAGAGCCGAATACCGCACCGCATTTGGTGAGAAGTTGATTGACGCCGGGCAAATACGCGAACATATCGCGCGCTCCCGCATCGAGATCGAACAAGCCCGCTACCTCGGCCTGCGGGCGGCCAGGAAAATGGATCTCGAAGGCAATAAGGAAGCCCGTCTGGAAATCGCCATGGCCAAGGCGACCGTCCCAACCATGGCTCTGGCTGTGCTGGACCGGGCGATTCAAGTGCACGGCGCCGCCGGACTCTCCGATGATTTTGTCCTGGCCAGGGCTTACAGTCAGATGCGCGCCATGAAAATCGCCGACGGCCCCGACGAGGTCCATCTGGAGACAATCGCCCAGGCCGAAATCAAAAAACAGCATCAGGCGCAGCGCAAGCACAAACCTGATTAGACAGGGCGCGAGCTATTCGTTTATGCCGATCTTCTTCAGCTCCTCGGGGCTGGGGAAACCGACAAAACAAAATCGCCGCGGATAAAAATCAGTGCTCTCGATCTTGTCACCAAGCACTGCAGCCACCGCGGCCCAGGTGCCGGATGCCATCACCTGACCACTCTGGGTGGAGACATTGACGTGCATGAAACTTAGCCTCTCCACCTCCGGCACGAGCGTTACCGGCACCCCTTCCGTGACCATGGCAGAAGTAATCAGCCCACCCTTTTTGTCTTCCTGCAAATCATAGGCGGCAACAAAGGTCTCATCCATTTCGTCGGCGACAATCTCAAAAAGAATGGGGCGCTGTTCGGCGTAAATTTTGGCCATGTATTCCAGGGTATAACGGCGAATAAGCGGCGCAAACTCCGAATCGGCCGCCGGCTGCCAGGCCTCAAAACGACCGTCCTTGCGCACCAGCGGAATCGGCGGCAACGTGGCATCAGCGTCAGCCAGTGCGGTTTTCAACCGCTCCATGCCGATGGTGGAATCACTGCCGGCAATAATCAGGCACTTTTCACTGACGGGCAAATAAATAGGCTCGCCCGCCACCGGGGCCGTGACCAAATCATCTATGACAAGACGAGCGGCATGGTCACCAAAATGCCAGGCCGATTGATAGTAATGCAAGGTGCCTTTCTTATCACTCTTGGATTTCAGCCTGGCACCATCTGTGATATCACGCAAATTAGAAATGGCGTCCTCAAAAATCTGCTTGTCCGTAACACCCCAATTTTTGATGGCGCGGTTTGTCACCATATAGGTCCGGCCGGGCGCATTGACAAAGGCGATCAGGGCCAGATGCTCCGAAACCTGCAAATAAGGCACCGAATCCGGCTCGCGCAGTCTCTCACCCACAGCCAACTTGGACATACGGCGATTGAGTTTATAGACTTCCCACAAGCTGACCATGCGCGCATCCAGAAGCGGCAGGACCCAGTTGTACTTATTGGGCAACGAAGTAGCTTTGCAAAGCGAGGCAATCAATGACTGAAGTTTGGCCTCGGCGGCCGTTTCATCGGCCTTTACATAGTCATGGTAATAGGGAGCCAGAAGTCGGCTGGCGACAAGCCTGCCGTCGGCATTGAGGAGACTGAGTTGCATGGCCTTGCGATCATATTGAATGTCCCACTTTTCTCCATCGGAAGACAAGCGGTCGCTCAGCATTTCGCTCAGCTTTGAGGCGAACTCCTCCAGACTAATTGCCATTGAAAACTCCCCGCGGTGACCAAGATCATACGACATTCCGAGACTGAGCAATTTGGTCTTTATTTCAGCGAATCGATATTTCTGGAGATCTCGGCATGCCGGTCAGCATCTTCGTTCATGCCCAGATGCCTTTCAATTTGGGACAGCTGCTCATAAGCCAGCGATTCGGTGACATGAATGCGTGCATGCTCCCGGGCCATGTCCAGCGCCAGGGGATAGTCCTGCTTGGCCTGGGCAATATCGGCCAGGGTGTTCCAGAGGAAGCCGTCATCAGCAAACTTTTCTTTGTATTCCGCCGACAATTTATTAAACTCATCCTGCTTTTCAGGTATATAAGCCAGGGCAGCCAATCTGCGAATCTTCCAGCGTTCATCAAATGGCTTGAAGAACACCATTCGATCGGCCATCGCCAGTTGCTGGGCGTAAAATTTAGTTTCTTTAGCCTCCTCATACAGCCTTGCTGCCAGAATTGTGTTTAATGGCGCAATCATTGAACTGGTCTCAATATGCCAGAGAGCGGACGAAGGAAGCGCGACCCCATCAAGTGCTCCGGGAGAGCTCTGCTGGGCGTGCCACCGTGCCTCTAAAGCGAAACCGGCCAGGTTGGAAGCGGCCACAATAAAAGCCATGAACGGCACATAAAGTGCGGCCCGGCGCAGATTGCGTTGCGTCCTGGGGGCCAGAACATTGGACGAACCGAGTATTTTATTGTGATAAACGGCATATAAGCCGGCCTGGATCATGAGAATTGCCATTAGAACCAGGACAACCATAGCTGGCCAGAGAAGAAACTCGCTGGTGCAGACAATCAACAACAGGGACACAATGGCCAGGCCCAGATAGAAAAAATTGAAAATCTGGCGCCCGCGGCGCTCCCAGAATGTATCGTCCGGAAAATTGACAGGGTGTTCTAAAAACTCAAGCGATATCGCTTGAGTTTTCGGCTGAAACTGAAGCGATATCGCTTGAGTTTCAAGAGCCACAGGCGGCGTTTTCGGAGCAGGGGCGGCAAAGTCCGGCTTATTAAGCTCAGCGGATGCACATGATGGCTCATCCTCGCCTTCCACCAACTTGAAGTCGGTCTTACTTGCTTCCTGAAATATTTTGTCCGAGTTCAAGCAACTTACTCCAGGACGTCAGGCAGTATTGCCATCTTAACTGATACTCAAAAAAAGCTGGGATAATCAAACCTGGTTTACCCGGGTCACCGAGGAGCTCCATGTCATCTTTTTCCCCGTCTCCCACCAGTACAACCGTTCAGCGGACGACAGCCTATTTTGCGCTTATAAAAGCGGCCAACACCATTACTTACACATGGCTCTTGCTGTTGACCTGGAGATTCATAAGCCACAGCCTTGATTGGAAACTTTCCACCGGCTGCGTAGTTGTCAGCGGAGCGTGGCTGGTCATGACGCGCATCAGGGTTGACCATTTATTGCAGACATATTTTGATGTTCTGTCTCGCATCGAAATACAGGTGCCGGTGGTCATTGGCATGATTTTGAGCGTGGTGGCCATCTTTTGCACCGACTACCGGCCATTTTTCCGGGTGGCGGCGGCGGGAGAGATCGCCTTCTGGATTTACATATATGCGCTCTATCGCCGGAACCAGAGCCGCTTCAAGAAGCAGGGATATGGCCCGGTGCCGCGCAATACATGGATCAATCCGCCGGCGGAAGTATTGCGGGCTGGAGACTTGATTTTGACGAGCGGCAACATTGCCCGCGAATTGCACGAAAGTGTCGGACACGCCGAGATGGTGATTGAAATGCCCGACGGCAAAAAGATGCTGTTCAGTTCGTACATGGAGAAAGGGACGAAGATTCATCCCATTGAAGAGGTAACTGAGAAGCGGCAGAAAGGCCACTATATCGCCCTGCATTTGAAGAAACCCTGGACGCCGGAGGAAAGCGCGCGGGCCACGCAGATCGCCGAAGAGATGGTGGCGGCCAATTTGAAATGGGCCAGGGAAGAAAACGAGCGCATTTTTAAGAGAATAGACTGGCTGCCTCTGCCGACAAAATACAAAGACGTGCTCAAGGAGAAGCTGAAAACCAGCGGCTATGACTGGTTCGGCACCTTCATGGGGCGCACGACAGAGAACCGCTGGACATGTATCGGCGCGGCCCTGGTGCTCTATCATCGTATGGGCATCCGCACAAATCCTTACGGAACCGGCCTGCTGGGCTTCGGCACCAGCATTCTCGATCCGATTTTGCCGGTGCGCTTTCTGGCCGATCCGGCCTTTGAGCTTATCACCACCAGCGATACCACTACAGCCAAAATTGAAACTAGTGCCGGGAGCCCATGAGTTCGTCTGCGGTGTCGCTGCTGTATCGTAAATGAGCCTTGCGGTCGGCTTCCGCCAGGGCTTTTTTCCCCTGGTGCTCGTAACATTTAGCCCGCTCAAGCAGTACGTGCGAGAGCAAAACTTCTTCTTCCGCTCGGCCTTTTGCGACCCCATTCTGGGCTATACGCAGGGCATAATTGCAATTTTTTTCGCCCTCGCTCCACTGTTGCAACTGATCAAAACACTGGGCGCGACAGAGCCAGAATTTGGCGTCGCTGAGACGTTCGGGGAAGTTTACACCACTGTCGAGCAGGGCAATCGCCTCTTTGACCTTGCCCTGCCGGCGCAGGACTTCGGCGCCGACGCTGAGGTAGGTGCGTTTGCGATCCGAATTGAATGAAGCGGCCGTCTTGTAGTCCGGTACCGCCGCCTCCCATTTGCCCATGGCGCACCTGTAATCGGCTCGCTGAGCGTAAAGATCGGCGTTCGGGGCCAGGGCAATAGCCTGGTCCAGTATTTCGATAGCTTTTTCGTAGCGCTCGACCTGGCTGTATGAGCCGGCGATCAAACTCAGGGAATCGCCCCGCCCCTCAAACTTTGTGCACTTATCAAACTCCTGCACCGCCAGCTCGGGCTCGCGGTCGGCACGAAAAGCCAATCCCCGCAGCGTGTGCATCCGATTGCTGTTGGCTGGCGTAATTTTCACCTTGTCGATGAGACGTCTGGCTTCAGCACCCCGGTGCTTATCGATCCAGTACCAGATGCGGGACAACGGTAATTCACCCTGTTCCTGCTGGCCGAGCCGGGCATTGGGGGATGCAGTCGCTCTGTCACCTGCCAGGACCGGCGCCACCGCCAGCGCCACCACGCCAGTCGTCAGAGCCAGGGACATACAGGAGGACATAATTCGCTGCGAAAAGTTCAAACCAGGGGCCTCTCTCGAGAAATTCGCCTGCCACTATTTACCCATAAAGTCGTCTTCCACTTCACTGCTAAACTTACCGTTTTCAGCGCGATCCGCGGCGGCCAGATCCTTTTTGCCCAGGTGGTCATAGCATTTCGCCCGCTCCAGCAGCGAACGAGAAACGAAAATCTGACCGGCCCGTTCACTACCATTACGGCAGCCCGCCAGGGATACTTGTAAGGCATGGCTGCAAGCTTCCACGGCCTGGTTCCACTGACCAAGATCCTCGTAGCAGACGGCTTTAGCCAGGAAAAATGGGCCGTCACCGGAATGGTCCTGGTTGGCGTCACCCATTTTGAGAACCGCCAGCGCTTCCTTTGGCTTGTTCTGCCGACGCAGTATTTCAGCGGCGCGAGAAAGAAGGCCGCGACTCTTCGTCTCCTGCATTTTGGCGGCGGCGATCAAATCCTGCAGGGCCAGCTCCGGCTTGCCGACGGCGGTATAGCAGCGTCCACGCAGCTCCAGACAATCAAAATTGGGATGTTTCTT
This sequence comes from Cyanobacteria bacterium SZAS LIN-3, assembly GCA_018266215.1. Taxonomy (GTDB): domain Bacteria; phylum Cyanobacteriota; class Vampirovibrionia; order Obscuribacterales; family Obscuribacteraceae; genus REEB67. The sequence goes on from JAFEAV010000035.1 coordinate 29,474, forward strand.
GATAAGCGGCGTAAGAATCTTGAGAGTCTTGTCGTACTGTTCCAGATACATGTACGTCTCCGCAATCTGTGCCTGTCCCTCGATGCTCAGTTCGCCCAGATCAGTGCATTTGTCGAACTGCTCGCCGGCTTCTTCATAGCGCTTTTCGCATTTGCGCGACATGCCCCGCCAGAAGTCCACGACATTGCGATTGGTGGCCGTCACCCTGATAGGGAAGAGAATCTGACGGATGGCGGCGCCGTTTTTCCTCTGACGCTCCGCCGTTAATTTAGCGATCGGCAGAGTGCGATTGCCGGGGGTATCCGGCACGGCATAGCGGGCGGCTTCAATTTCGGCCTCTTTGTCTTTCTCACCGGCGCCGGCTGAGGCCTCCGGCACCGCGAGGGCCGCAGCGAGAGCAAGACAGAGACTCAACGACAAAAAATATCTGCTGACGAACATCGAAGGGCCTTCCCGGTTGAACGCCCTTAAGGGTAGCAGTTTCGCTCTGCTTTTCGCATTTGCAACTATCCCAAATAGCATATAAAAGTCCGAGAAAAATCCATAAAAAGCGCCGGCGGCAGCTCTATGGACTTTTTCTCGAGGGCCTCAGTTGAGGTTGACCGTTACCCAGGGCGCATGTTGACGCAGCAATTCAGTGACACAGACACTGACAATACCGGCAGCCATCAAACGAGCCGTTTTAAACTCCGCGGTCACGGCACCACGGGCGGGGTCATCCAGAAATTGACCGAATTCAACCGCTTCCAGGGCAAAAGCGCTCAGGGAGGCGAGAATATTGGCCTCGGTGAATTCCAGCGCCTGCAAGCAGGTAGAGGCCATCGTCAAGTCGGTTGACTCCAGAGCAGCCCGGGTGCGCTTGAGATAGGCACGGCTGAGCTCCAGGGCCAGCCTGTTGGCTGTAGCCGAGCGCCGCCCCTGCTGGGGATCGAGTTCCTGCAAGATTGCCTGAACATACTCACGGCTGGAATTGAAATGCGAAACCGTTTTGCCCGCATCCACCGGATTATTCAAAGCCGGCATGGCAGTGCCCCTGGCGGCCATCAGCAGAATGGAAGCCTTGTGCAAACATGACTGGGCCTGTTCGATGATCCTGGCCTGCACCGTTGCCACACGGTTCAAGCCCTCGGCAACGCCCAGCGTATAAGCACTGCGGTATTCCCACTGCGCCTCATCCGGCAGCTGCTTCATTTTGTCGATTTCACGCAGGGCCAGACGGATGTCTTCGTCGATGAGAGCCTCGACCCTGCGGCTCAAATAGACAAGGAAAGTGACTGCACTGGCCATTGTGCGCGCGTCGGCGGTGGAGCCGGTGCAAACCAGACGATTGACGGCATCGTCGAGAGCCATGAGCTGCATCCTGCGAGCCTGGCTGTGGGCTTGGGTCAACCGCAGCTGACTCAAGGCGTTTTCTTCGTTCATGTCAAATTGATTAAAATGGTGAGTTTTGTCAGCGTGAGAGCGGACGAAAGAAATAGTAATTGCCGTCGCTGTGATCGCGCACGAGGTCGTAGGTCCAGCCGTTGTTTTTGGCCTCCTGCAAAAGCGCTGTTTCCACTTCCTCGCCGCCAAATTCGGCTTGCTTGAAAGTGAAGGCCTTGCCCTTCAGAGCGGTGGCTTTGGCGATCAGGCGCAGGCGCGCGATTTTGATGGCACTGTCTTTGCCGATAACTGATTCGCGGATCTGGTCCGGTGTGGGGATTTGATTGATGTTCATGTTCATGGTCAGTGATTTAAGTTTTTATTGAAAAATGGATTTTGAACCCCTTTGCGCTCAAGCAAAAACCGGCCGGAAGTCATAGTAGACGCCACGACTGCCGTCGATTATTTTGGTCGCCGAAAAACCCGCCGACTCGACCTCTTGCACGAATGCTCTTTCCAGTACCGGCGAGGCAAATTGCTTTTGCCATTTGATAAAAGCCTGTCGATTTGCCACTCTGAAGCGAGCGCTCTCTTTCGTTTCCGCGATGTCGAAGACCTCGGCTTCGAGAGCTTCGACGCGGGGCAGCGATTGAAATATTTCCAGCAATAACCGGGCCACAAAAACGCAGGCGTCAGCCTCGGTCAAATCGGAGCCGGCAAGAATGGCCTGCACAGCCAGATGACAGGCTCGCACGGCCAGACGAGCGCTGCGGGTGAGAGCAACCGTGCCGCCGTGACCGCCGTAATAACTGGCAAAACCAAGGGCGACAGCCGCCGCGGCACCCGGGCCACCGTTACCGGAACACAGCAACTGGCTTGCAAAAGCCGACCAGGCATCGTCCATGGAAGCGCCGACCGGCATGGCCCGGACGAGGTCCAGGGCCCAGTGTTCAGCGGCGCTTACAGGCATACGGGCGACCAGGTGTTCACTCACCATGAGAAGCCAGACGGGCATGCCAAACTGCTCGGACATTGCCGGGTAGTACTGACGCAGTGGTTGGTCCCAGTCGGTATCCGGGTCCTCCACGTCTTCGACGCGTACAATTTCGCCGTCTCTGACGACTCTGGTTGCTTCCAACAGAACGTCGGCCTTGATTGCGCTGTCCCCATGAAAGGCAGCTACTTTGTTCAAATTGTTCATTTGTGTGAGGGTTTTGATGAGCGATTGATTTTTCCGTGGATAGAGAAAAAGAGATTGAATAACTCTATCTAGGTCGGCTCGACCGGCCCGGCGCAAGGGCCGGCTGGGCATGTCCACCGCGGCCCTCACCGCACAGGCCGGGAAACCGCCGTGCCCCGGGCAAATCCCGGATCCGCGAAGCGAGTTACTTTACGTGGTTAACAGTGCCGATATCTCGTTTTATACTATAAGCCATAATATCTACACGAAAAGAAAAACGAGTCCTGGCACCAGCTGAACAATCGGCAAAGCGACTGTTATGACTGGCACCAGGCACGTTCTTCTCTCTCTCTGATTTCGCTCGCGCTCTCTCATGCTCACAAACTCTTCCGCCCGAACCTCAGGGTACAACCCTCAAGTCAGGCCCTCAAGCGCCGTGGAACAGGATCATCAGTCCAACCACGAGGCCGAAGATTGCGGTGAGGATGCAAGTCACAAGGTAGAACGCCTTGCGATACTTGGCCATCTTCAAGCTGTAGGCCGAAGCCCAGGCAAAGAGCATGTTGCCGGCAACCATGCCGAGGCAGAAAGCGCTGATGATGAGAGAACCAGAAAGCGAAAGCCCGGCCGCCGAAACCGACGAGAGAGCCGCCAGCTGAGTGGGGGTCTCGACGCCGATGCCGTGCAGCATACCCAGACCGAAGTAGGTCTTGGTACCGAGCTGCTCGGGGACGTGCTTGGGCTCGTAGCACTCGGGATGGCCGGCCAGGCGGCAGTACATCCGGTTGAGCCAGTTGCGCAGACGAACGATCAGTTCGAAGACGATGCGCCAGCGGCTCTTGAGCTCGACTTCGTCACCCTTCTTGAAGAGCTGGTAAATGACGTTGCCGGCCAGGAAGAGCATGGTGATGCCGACGAACTTTTCGATGACGTGGTCGACGCTTTCCGGCAGGTAAACACCGATGGTGACTGCCAGGAAGCCGAGGACGATGACCACTAAACAGTGCCCCAGCGAGTAGAGCATAGAGCCGCGGATGCCGCTTTTGGCGTCCTTTTCGCTGGAGATGATGTCGGTGATGGCTGCCAGATGGTCGGTTTCGAAACCATGGCGGAAGCCCAACGCCAACATGGAGAAATAGAAAAACAGGCCGATGTGTTCCATGATGAGGTCCTTTGGGTTAACTGCGCTTTCGCGACGAGCGAAAGTGGCCTGACGAAGCGCAGCTTCAACCAGGGCGTGCAGAGTTTGTTAGAGACTGAGTTAGAGAAAGAGACGCGTTTGAGCGATGGCAACCCGCAGGCGAACGGTCAAGCACAGACGACTCAGAGAGGGGTCGTGGCCAGGACTGATGAGGAGCTGGTTAGTGCTTAACTGTTGTGGATACCTGTGGGATTGAAAGGGTGAAAATGTAATTCCACCGTACCTTCAGGAGATCAGCCTAAGCAAATAAAATCAGGCCAGTAGTCTTAAATACTCTGGCTTACAACTCTTCTCTTAGCTAATTTGATCTCACGCAAGCTGCGCGAAGTCCGACAAATTTAACCGGCTTCTCCGGGCGGCCCCAGTCGTATCACCAGCAATTCGCAGTCGTCGGCGGCTTCATAGGGACCGTGCGGCACGCAGCCCGGCCCGAAGAGTATTGCCCCTTTTTCGACCTTGCGACCGTCAATTGTGAGCACGCCGTTGAGAAGCACCAGATACTCATCCATGGGATTGGTCAGCGGGCCGAGCCTGGCACCGGCGCGCATAAACAAATTGTGCACCGAGCCGCCGGCAAAAGCCCGCGCGAGCGGCGCCATCGACACCCGCGGGAACTGCGGCAGCGGCACAGCCGTGACCTCGCCTACGCTAAGCATGTGAGGTTTCAAATTGAGATCCGCAATATTTGCCGCGCGTTCTTCTTTGACACAGCCAAAAATCAAAGTGTCGCGCCACTGACCCTTAATCAAAAGGTGCTTGCGCAGGTAACCCTCGGGTCGCAGACCGGCCTTCTGCAAGACCTTGGCCGAGGCAAAATTGAGGGGCTCACAGGTGGCACTGATTTTGTGCAAACCCAGCTCGTTAAAGCCGAAGTCCATAACCAGATTGGCCGCCTCCGAAGCATAGCCCTGGCCCCAGGACTGCCGCGAAAGCACATAGCCGATTTCACCGAGCTGCGAATCAGCCTTACCCAGACGCAATGTAAAAGATCCCACCACCTGGGAAGTTTCGGCCACAACGATGAGGAAGTCGTAGTTGACCTTGGGTGTGACCCGCTGGTTGAGGATGGTGCTTTCCAGAAAACTGCGGGTTTGCTCTTCGGTGTTGGGCCCCCATTGCATAAAGCGACAGACGTCCGGATCACTGGAAAATCCGTGAATAGCCTCAAAATCCGACTCCAGATGCGGCCGCAGCACCAGGCGCGGGCCCTGCAGAGTCAATTTGGATACAGCGGTGGTACTAGTACTTTGGTTCATTGCCGGCCTTCCATTTGATGTTGCAACCGGTGCTGACATGCTGGTCTTCCGAAACAGGCTTGCCGGCAAGCACAGCGTCAATAGCGTCGCGCAGGTCCTTACCGGTTACGGGCTCCTGGTTGCCCGGTCGGCTGGCATCAAGCTGACCACGATAGACCAGCTTAAAATCAGCATCAAATAAGAAAAAATCGGGCGTGCAAGCCGCCTTATAAGCCTTTGCTACTTTCTGGCTCTCGTCATAAAGCAAGGGGAAGCTGAAATCCAGTTTTTCGCCCATGTCTTTGAGCTTGGCCGGGGAGTCCTCGGGGTAATTTTCAGCGTCATTGGAGCTGATCGCCACAATACCCACACCTTTGCCGCCGTAGTCATGGCCCAGGGCAGCCAGCTGCTTGTCTATATGCTTGACAAAAGGGCAGTGGCGGCAAATAAACATCACAAGTAGAGCTTTTTTGCCGGTGAAATAGGACAGCTTAACCTTGGCCCCCGACATAACATCGGGCAGCTCGAAGTCCGGGGCATGGGTGCCCAGTTCAAGCATAGTCGAGGCGGTCATCACCATGTGGCAGCTCCTGTGGATATGGAAGAGGCTGAAATTATAGACCAACCGGGGCCTCAGCGTTTCAAAAAGGCCTCCAGGGCCTGCTTGAAAAGCGGCCTGTCTGCCGGAGCGACCCGGGCATGATAGCTCGCGGGCAGGATTGTGCTGTTGAAAGTTAAGCGATATCGCTTGAGTTTTCCAACGCGATCCATCTCCCGGCCATACGCTGGCGGCATGGTCTGGTCCAGCCCGGAGACGATTAATAAAACCGGCGGATGCTCGCTATTAAGCATGGAAACGTTATCAAATGCCGGCTGTATAAACAAGAAATCGGGGTACAGACGACTAAAAATACTGTGGTCATCGGCCCACTGCTTGGGTGAGGTGAAAGTAGATTCAAGAATGATCGCTTTCAGATTTCGCAGTTTTGAAAGCTCCGAAGTCACTCCCCCGCCAAAAGATTGACCGTAACCGATGACTGCCGTCGGCAGATAGTGCAGTTTATGGACCAGAAAATCATAGGCCGCCACAGCATCAGGAACGATGCGATCAATATCGCAAACGCCCGAGGACAGGCCATAGCCCTCATGGTCGTAGACGAGGACCGAATAACCGTTGTCCAGAAGAACGCCTATCTTGAAAGGATCAGCAAGCACGTTAACCGAGCCGCCAACACCGGCGGTCAGAAGTACCACTCCCTGCTCCGGCCGCTCGGTTTTAAAGTACAGACTGTCGAGATAACCGGATGGCCCGGAGGCAGCAGCAATTGCGGAGGGGCGCGCGCCATCCACCGGCAAGTCCAGAGGAATCAAAAAACGGCGACCGGTCACACCGGAGATAACGACCGGTTCGTCGGCCTTGCGCGGAGCCGGAGGGTGGAAGAGAACAGCGGCAGTAATGGTCTTATTGAAACGCGGAGCGCAATACAGATAAAGCCCCAGGAGTGAGAGGACAAACAGCACCGCGACGGCCACCACCACGTACAGAGCCGGCTTCAAAACGCCTGGTCGAAATCGTTTACCGGATCCGGCTTCCACTTGCAAATTACGCTTCCAATTTCAACGACGCCTCCACAATCCAACAATAGCGCAATTTTCTTGGCCCCGACTTCGCCAAAATTGCCGCTTACTGTGATTGCATGACCCTTTCTTCCCCCGGTTAACAACGCATGAGCAATCACCATCTCAAAAGCTCCGAGCACAGCACCGAGCACACAGCCGGGCACACGCCGAGCGACAGCACCAATCTACTGGCCAAACACTCGACCGAGGCGCACCATAATCTGGCGCTGGAGGCCTTCGCCCCGCCCAAAAAGCATGAGGCGAAAAACGACAAACACACGGTTCAGGATAAGCACCACGAGCGGGAAAAGGACCAGGATTTGGCGACCTTCAAGGCCAGGGCCTCGGGCTGTCACAGGGTGGTGATGCACTACGCCGACGGACAAAACAAAGAAGCGCCCAAAAGCGATAAACACGGAGCCCATCCGCCTGCGCCTGAGGCCGACGTCGAAGTACGGGCCGACGGTGCGCTCAAATGGCACTCCCGGCCCAGGGCGAAAGAAGACAAAACACTGGTCGTGGCCTTCACGGGCGAAGGCAAGCCGGGGGCGGCACACGAACATTTGACGGAGAAGCAGACAGCAAGGCTGAAGCAACTTGTGGACGTGCTGGAAGATTCGCACGCCCAGACCAGAGTGGAAGTCGACAAACAGCTGCAGGAAAAGGCACGGATACACGTCATCCCCACCGACAAGCAAGACAAAGCGCCGCGCCATGTGATTGAACATGCCACCAGGCACGGTGAGCGCGACGCGACCAGCGGGCACTGGTCAGGGGGCAATGGCAGCCTGTATCGCCACGGGCAGAGCCAAACTTTGACCGAGCCGCCGGCGACAGTAAGAGACCACCTGGGCACCCGCGACAAGGAAGAGCGCGACTTTTTGCAAAACGTGGCGCCCACGGATCGGCCGCAGATCAAGGACTTTGTCGACAAACTTGTCTGGGCAATCAGCGGCAATGAAGGCAATTACACGACGCTGAATCCCAACGACGCCGGCCACGGAATATCAATAGGCATTCGCCAGTGGAATCAAAAATCGGGCGAATTGCCCACGCTGCTGCGCTCCTGGCACGATAAGGATCCGGAGAAATTCAACGCTATCTTCGGTCAATACAGTCAGTCAATGCTCAATGAAAGCTTCATTCGCGGCACAAACTTTGCCTCTAAGCCGGGCCTTCTCGACGATATTCGCAAGGCTCTGGCGGACAAAGAATTTCAACAGGTGCAGCTCGATCTGGCCAGGCAGTTTGTTGTGCACTCGGTCCAACTTGGCTACCAGGCCGGTTTTCGCTCGGAGTTAGCCCTGGCCGACATCGCCGACGTGATCAATCAATGCGGCCCGGGCGGCTTCCAGCGCGCTTTGCGCCATGGCATCAAAAATGCCGGCAGCGAAAAGAATTCGGTTCTGTCCATGGAACACGTACTGCGCAGACCCAACGGAATGCAAAGATTGAGCGCACTGGCAAAGGCTTTCAGCCCCGCTACCGCAGCCCAGCTCGGCTGAGGAATGCAAGTCATTCTGCTAGAATGGCCCGACTATGAAAAAGCCTTTGCCGGTCCGGCTCATAAAGATGTTGTCGATCGGCAGCGCCCTGGCGGTTTCAGCCATGGCGACAATGGCGGCCATCGCGGCACCGGCAGACAGCACCCGGACTACCGGCGCTCTGCAGGCGGACCAGACAGGCTATGCCATCGGCGACGGTAAATTGCTGGTGTCACAACTGGGAGTGAAGTGGTTTTCAGCCAAATCCCAGGTCTGCCTACTCTCCTGCCCCCCACACTGGGACGTACAGATCCTCAACAAAAAAACGCACAATTGCACCACAGTCTCACTGAAAGCTTTTAAGGGATTTTATTTCAACCAGGCGGCGGCCTGCGGCGGCATAGTGGTGAGCCATGTGCCTCTGCCCGGCCGATCAAAAACACACTTTGGCAACTGGCCGGCCGAACTCTGCACCAGTGATGAGGCCTTTGAAAAAGAGCAACTGAAGCGTTTCGCTAAAAAAGAAATCTTCGGCTGGGACGCTATCAGCCTTTCGGTGACAATCCTGCAGCCGGGAGCCCTTAATCCCGCCCCCGAGGCCATTGAAGTGGTCAGCAAGCTTTACGGCTTACCAGCCCTGCGCGGCATACCGGTGAACTGCACGGTGGGCCAGGCCTGGCCCAAGTCTTACCCCTACCTGCAGACGCGATGGGTGACAAGGACGACAGTCAGCCCCGCCGATTATGTCGCCCCGGTTGGCTATGCCAGAAAAAACAGCATCGCCGAAGTTACCAGTGACATGACATCGGCCTTTACCGATATGTCCGAAATGTTCGAAACCAGAAAGCCTGCCAAGCAGTAAAGCATTTTTCAGACTAGCGTCACACCCCGCCAGGAGACGGCGCCAACCACCGCGGGGCAAGGGTTTCCGGTCGCACTTGCGCATGCTCCGCTAATAGTTATCACTCAAAGTTTGCTAACAGTTGTTCCTACCCCAAAGTTGCTGAGTTCTAGGATAAGGTCTTTATCACCCCCTCTTCTTTTTCAAAAAGCGAACCCTCGAAGCTAAAACTCAAGCGATATCGCTTAACTTTCAAGCCAGAAACTCCCGCGCGGAGTTGCGTGGCAAACCATTAACAGAGACCCCACTATGACTTTTGACTTAATCAACTGGCTAAATCAGCAGTCCGGTGGCCATGGATTGCCGCTGACTCTGAGCCGCCTCAACAGCCCAAGCGATACCTCCGGCTCCTCGGACCGTCGCGAATGGCTCGTAACCAATGGACTTGGCAGCTATGCGTCGGGCTCAATTACCGGAGCCAACACACGCCGCTACCACGGTCTCCTCGTTGCATCGCTCGCTCCCCCGGTGAAGCGCACGGTGCTTTTGTCCCACCTCGACGAAACACTCTCGATTGGCGACGGCGCCGAGCGCTTTCAGCTGGCTACCAATCACTGGCAATCCGGCATCGTCGCGCCTCAGGGCTACACTTTGATCGAGGCCTTTTCCGACCTGCCTGTGCCCACCTGGTCCTATCGCCTGCCCGGCGGTCGTCTGATCAAGCAAGTGCTGATGCAATCCGGTGCGCAGACGGTCTATGTCGGCTACACATGGCTGGCTGACGACGGCAAAACCCCAGCGCATCTCAATCTGGCGGTCCTGGTCAATCATCGTGATTTTCACGGCGAAACCCGCGGCGCCGACAACTGGCTCTTCATCCAGGACCAGAAGGCACAGGGCGCGGATGGGGACAATCTCAAGTCCGTCACCATTTCGGCATACCAGGGCGCCCAGAGTATCTGCATCCAGCTCGACCGGGGTCAGTACAGCAGAAGCGCCAATCCCAGCTGGTACCGCGACTATCACTGGCCGCGCGAATTCGAACGGGGACTGGGCGACCACGAAGACTGCTTCCACTCAGGCGACATCACAGCGACGCTGGCCCATGGACAGTCGCTCACCGTGGCGGCCGGGCTCAAGACTCTGGACACGGTGCCGCTCTTCGCCGACCTGGTCAGAGATGTTGCACTGGCCAAAGCCGGTCTGATCAGCAATGCTGCAAGCGACTCCGCCGAGCTTTCGCCGGCGCTGAAACGCCTGATACTGGCCGCCGACCAGTTTGTCGCGCGCCGGGAATCCACCGACGGCTCCACCATCATCGCCGGCTACCACTGGTTTTCGGACTGGGGGCGCGACTCGATGATCAGTTTGCCGGGGCTCTGCCTGAGCACCGGAAGGACGGCAATCGGCAAGAGCATTCTCGCCACCTTCGGCAAATATCTGAGCGAAGGCATGCTGCCCAACTATTTCCCCGATGGCGGGCAGACTCCCGAATACAACACCTCCGACGCCACACTCTGGTGGGCCGAGGCGCTCTATCGCTACTACAAGGCGACGGGCGACAAGGAGTTCGTCAAGGCGCAGCTGCCGCTTCTGCAAGAGGTGGTGGACTGGCATGTGAAGGGCACTCGTCACGGGCTCAAGCTCGCCGACGACGGGCTCGTCACCGGCGGCGGACCGGACGTGCAGTTGACCTGGATGGACGCGAAGTGCGGCGACTATGTCGTCACACCCCGCAGCGGCAAGGCTGTGGAGATAAGCGCCCTGTGGCACAATTTCGTCCTGGTGCTGGATTACCTGAAGGAACAGTGCGGTCTGGCTGAGCAGGGCTCGAACGGCGCCACCGCCGGCAGTGCCTTCGCCGCCCGTGCCAGAGCCGGCTTCGAAAAGTTCTGGGACGAAAAGCGCGGATACCTGGCCGACGTTGTTCATGACGACGGCAGTGTGGACGAAGCGATTCGGCCAAACCAGCTCTTCGCCGCCAGCCTCACCTTCCCCATCGTCTCGGTGGAGAGGGCGCGCAAAATCGTCGCCGTGGTCGAGGAGAAGTTGCTCACGCCCATGGGGATGCGCACCCTGAGCCCGGACCACCCCGACTACAAAGGTCATTATGGTCTGGGCAAAGCCTCGGCCAATCAGTATGACCGCGACGTCACCTACCATCAAGGCACGGTCTGGCCGTGGCTCCTCGGGCCATGGGTCAATGCTCGTCTGTATGCCTACGGGCATACGGATGAAAATCTCGCTTTCATCACCAACCACCTCAAGGCCATCCTCGATCACATCGAAGGGGACGCCTGCGTTGGCTCTGTAAGCGAAATATTTGACGGCGACGCTCCGCACAAGGCTCAGGGTTGCGTAGCGCAAGCCTGGTCCATAGCGGAACTTCTGCGGGTGCTGCGCGAACACCCACAACTTGCGGATTGATCACGGTCAATTCGCCCCCTGTTATCGCCCACGGGGCGACCCGACGTTGAAAGACGAAGGGTCGCCCCCGGGGCTTTTTAGAAATAACGGCCCCGCATGTTTTCGGCTGTTATTTTTGCTCTGCTTATACTACACCATTACGTAGCTGTGGGCAAAAAAATGTGCTCTCCGGTGCACCGCAAAGCGATGCACCGGAGCACTCAACTAGCGATCAAGAGCGCCGGCGACGACCAACCGTCCACCAGCCGAAGCCGTAGCCGCCCAGGGTAGCGATGCCAATCCAGAACAGGGCGCTAATGCCAAAAGTGCTGGAGGTAAAGCCGACAATAATGAAATAGAGGAAGATGAACAGAGCCACCATCCCTCCCTGCCCGGTTCGCGCCAGTTCCGGCAGCCGCACATAAAGGACCCAGCCGAAGATTACACCGGCGATGATCAAAGCGTCGACGATGTGGCTGACGCCCTGCGGAAATACGATGTCCTGTGAATTACCCATGGTTTGTTCCTTTCCGATTTTGATGATTGTTCTTCCAGCCAATTCACTGCCCGAGGCGAAGCGACACAAGCAAGCAAAATCTCCAGCACCGAGGTGCTGGAGAAAAATGCGGCGTGGTCATGGCCCTGTGCTTTAGATGTTTACTTTGTTTTTGATTGGAGAGATTGCTGGAAGATGCTTTTACCCTGAGCGAAAGAAGCAGCAGCAGTCAATAGTTTCACGAAGCAATGCGCGAATATTTACGGATCTCAAAATCCCGGCACACTCGCGCGGTTGATTTTATGACGGCCTTAAAGGGGCTGGCAATCGAGAGTCGGAGCCATATTTTCGGACTTACGCGGGCGGCCTTTGACCGATTCAAATTCAAAGCCTGCGTCCAGCAGCAGTTGAGCCCTGTGCACAGAGAGCCGGCCCACCCGTTTTTTCTCTCTCTGAATATTTACCCACCGTGCCAGGCTGCGATTTTCCGGCCAGCGGTGGGGCACACGGCAGTGCCCAAACCGCTCTTTATAGGCCAGGAGCTGTTGAAATTTTTCCCGCCATTTCAAATCCAGCACTTCAAAATCAAAACCGATACTTTGCAGTTGCTGCACGCGCTCCACCGACACGGCATTGCGCCGGACCTCCTTGCGCAAATTGCGCACCCAGGTGCCCAGATAGGGAGACCTGGAATAGTTAAGCGGCACTACGCTATGACCGTGCTCCCGGATGAAAACAGCGAGCTCATCAAATCTGGATTGCCAGAGGGGACGAGTGGATGTCCAGCAAAAACCAATTTCATCCAGTCGTTCAATGCGCTCCTGGGGCACCAGTCCGCGTTTGCGCCGGGCTCTCAGATTGGCGGTCCATATGGCCAGCTGTTGATTTTCCCGGTAGCGACGCGGGACGTCACAGTGCCCATGGATTTGTTTAAATCTGAGCAGTTCCTCGATCATCAGACCAAAGTTTTCATCCGTCCGGCAACCGGTATTTACTCGGATCGGAATGACGCCACCAGGTGTGCGGCAGCCCAGGAAACCCGCCTGCTGTCTCAACAAATGGGACAGATCTATAAAACCGAGACGGGCATAAGATTGAGAAATTTGCAGACGCACCGTCACTCTCACATTGAGAAAAGACATGGCTTCATCCTGCAGATCTTCAAAACAGCTTTTATTTTCCTCCCCGAGCAAAGCAATCCTTTCATGCTCACGCAGGTATGCCACCAGACAATCATGACCGGTCAGCCGGGCGAAGAGCGCCGCTCTGCTCGGACCGGGAGACAAATTGTTTTGCAATTCAGTGACGATCTGTTCTATCGCTGCCGAAGGTCTGGGTTCGGTTTCGGCAATGTAACGTTCAATCAGCTCATTGATTGAACGCAGGCGGCTCATCACACTCAGGCTTTCAGCCTGTATTCTGGAAAGTTCGTCTTTAAGTCGTTCCTTCTCGTTTTCAGTCAGCGCGTCTACAAAGGACACGACATGCTCGAAATGGTCGAACATCGGCTTGCATTCATAGAAGTCGCGACCGGCATAGTTTTGCTCGAAGTCCTTTAACTGGACGCTCAGATCTTCAGTGATCTGAGCACAAACGCGAGCAGCCCGGGCGGATTGATTGTCTTCCTGTACCGGTACCGGTGCTGGTGCTGGTGCGGTCACCGGTACAGCGTAAGGCACCGTCGACCCTGCATACGCCAGTGCACCCATGGCCGACTCACTGCCGACGGGGCAATTACCGGTCGCAAGCTGCACTGAAACTATACTCTCAATCATTTATACGGCCCTCAATTCAATGGTGCAATTCGTTCAGTCACACGTGAGTGTGCTCGGAATCATATTCACGGGATGGTAAAATCACCGTAAAACAAGCGCAGGGGGCATGCGTACAAATCCCACAGCGGAAGCGCATTGGCATCAACAGATCAAATGTGCGTAAAATTTGCATAAAACGCAGAGCCAAATTAATCACGCCGATGAACAGCTCCACCGGTGGTATCACGCAAAATTAGCTACTGCTCGTTTTAGTATTTTCGTCGAAAAAGAGAACGGGAAGAAGGCAGGACTGGCCCGCCTTCTTCCCTTAGCATTTCGCCCGACAGTAGCGTTTCTTACTGAGATTCCGCCGGCCGCAGCCAGAAGCACCATCTGCGCCACCTGGATGGGGCAGCGGCAGGCGGCGGCACTTCATCCTCAAGACTTTCGTCACCGGAGACATCGATGATCAGCTCGATGCAGTCAGTCCCCGGTGCCTCCGTACCGTGCATGTCTTTCCACAAAAGAGCCACAGCCTGCCCGCACTTTGTATACTCGGCGCGAGCTTCCATGCGGTAGCGCTTGTGGACCTTGTCCAGATCAGCGGACAGCTCCTGCGCCAGCCTCATCACTCTGCGCGGCAAAGCGTAAGCTCGCCAGGCAGCCAGAAGCAGAGCAGTGCCGACGGCGATGGCACCGGCGCTGACGCGCGGATCAAAGTGCTGGGTACCTTCACCGTGCTCCAGGGCGATCAGATGATAGTGCACGAAGATGCGCGAGAGGAAGGCATAGAGCCCGACTCCCAGCACGATAATCTTCCAGGCGCCGCTGGCCAGGCCACCGACGATCAGGTTTCGCCCGATGCTGGCCACATGATCATCGTGCCCTTTCTTGAGCGCAAGAATGGCGTCATCCCGCGCGACCTTCCGGCTGGCGATAGTGCCGGCACAGTCGGTCACCTCAGCCAGCCAGTCGGCGAGATACTGGCTGGCCAGATCATCACCGGCAAAAGCCGAGATCTCAGCGAGCACCATATTAACGACCGTTGACGCAGCTGTCTGTAAATGACTGCCGGGCTTGGTATGGTCTGCGCGGTAGACCTGATAGGCAATTTTGATAGCCCGCTCGGGGGTGAAGCGCAGGATGCTGCAGTCCGTTCTAACAGTGGGTTTATACATGGAGTCCTCCGTATAAACTTCTTACAGAAGACGGCCGTAGATCACTCTATGGATCACTGGTCGTCCGGTATGAAATCGCCGTCCAGGATTGCCTTGCGCATCATCTGTTCCTGGGCGAAATCGTCCGCATGTAGTTGCTTGAGCTCCTCACGTCGGGCGATTATCTCGGAAGCCGACCGCAGAGGCGGCTTCTGGCCGGAGGCAATGGCAAGCGCTTGCTTACGCGCCTCATTCAGCTGCGTATCGAGTTCAGGAGAGGCGAATATATCGACTCCATCGGGCAGCGCCACCTCCACATCGGGGATGATGCCGACACCGTCGGAGGGCAGCCCGCCGGGCCGAAACTCGAGGTTGGTGGCCTCTATAAGGCGCCGCTCGTTATCGATCCAGTGGAGCACCTGCCCCACGCCCTTGCCTCGGGAGGGGGTGCCTATGATTGTGGCCAGATGATTGACCTGCAACGCCCCCGAGAGCATCTCCGCACCCGAGGCTGAGGCGCCGCTGATGAGGACGGCGACCGCATAGTTCTGCGGCACGAGCACCGGATAATCACGCGGCCCGATCTCTGTCTCCGGCTTCTTAGAAGGATCCGAGGACGTTCGCGAAACCACGATGTTATCCGGGGTGAGCGAGAAAATCATGGTGATTTCCTCGTCCCCATCGCGCAAGATCAGTTCGGCAACCTTGCCCTCTCTGATAAACATCTGAGCGATGGCCAGAACCTTATACAAGTCCCCACCCGGATTGCTGCGCAGATCGAGGACAATGCCTTTACCGCCGCCGGCAACGGCAGCTTTGATTGCCTCCGCCAGTTCTTCATCGCTGTACTGCGAATCGAAATTCTGCAGCGCAATCATTGTCAGGCCATCGGACAGGCTGGTGGAGTCGACAACATGCGTTCTCAACTTGGCGCGGACGATAACGATATCTAGCGGCGTGGGGGAGCCATCACGGGCAACCGTCAGCTTGACCGTGGTATCGACCGGGCCCTGAATCAGATCATTGACGACATGACCGGCGGTCATCCCTTTGACCGGATGACCATCTACCGCCAGAATGCGATCGCCCTTCTTCAGCCCGGCGCGCGCAGCAGGCTCATCGGCCCGCGGCTCGCGCGCGACCCAGAGCGGCCGCTCGTCGGCAATCTTGAGGAGCTCTTCCAGAGCCTCGCTCCTGACCTTAGCACCGGAGTCTTTCAGAGCGTGAATGCCCTCGATCACACCCTTTTGGGAGAAGGACGCGCCGATACCGCTGACGGTGCCTTCGCGCTTGCTCCGACGCAGGCTGCTGCCTTTCACAGCGTAGTAATAATCGTAAGGCTGGTCCAGGCTCCATATCATCTCGTTGATGGCATGATTGAGACCGTCTTCGGTGCCAAGGGTGGGGTCATTATCATGCTTGTGCTCCCACATGGAGGCAAACTTTTCGCGCGCGGCACGGTCGCGCAACATACGATGCTGGTCGCGAAAAAAGCTGTAGGCCTCGTTGTAGACTTGCAGACCGTGCATGGCCTTAGCGTCCATCTTGGCCGAGGCTGTGCCGGGGGCAGGCAGGACGTAAAGCCCGAACAGCACTGTCAGGAACAGAGCCAGAGCACTGATGACAAGCTGGTCAAATTTCAATTGCGGGTGTTTCATTGGTTTTCCTTTCGGAATTTTTGCGGAATTTTTGCGGGATGCTGGCGACTCATCTCCTGAGTCATTCGAGCCAGGGGTAGTTCTCGGCGTTCAGATTCAGGGTAAAGAGGCAGAGATTGCCGCGAGCCTGAAATTCCGCGCCCAGATTGTTCCAGAACATCTGAGCCCGGAGGTTGCAGTTGAGGGCCGTGATATAGACTCTCCTGCCGGCGTCAGGCGTGTGGTAAAGACGCCTGAGGCCAGCCTGGACAAGATGCGTCGCCAGACCCTGACCTCGCATTCCAGGCCGCACAGCCAGGTGGTGCACCATAGCCATCAATCCCTCACCGACAAAGACACAGCCGACAATCTGCGGCCGTCCCTGATTCACCTTCCAGTCGAGCGCGACCTGCGACAGGCCGGGATTACGCTCGAGCGAACGCGCCAGACAGGCCTCGCCCTCCCAGGGGTGGAACGCCAGACCCTCGGTGCAAAGAATCAGCTCCCGAACCTCCGGAAGATCCTCGACCTGCATCGGCCGGATCGAAAGACCCTCCAGCAGGAGCTGATCAGCTACGCTACGTTTAGTGGTTTCTTGCAGCAGTTTCATGACATTACTCCTTCGTTGTTTCTCGGGCAAAGTCATACGGCACAACATGTGCCTGTTTATGTGCGCTTGTATTGGATAGCTTTGTCCTGATGGATATTGGTCAGTAAATTCTCGAAAACGGTTTTTTGAAAGATATTTCCACCCTGCCAGAAGGCCCGAGAGCAAAGCAAGCACTGCTTCTTCGTAAATCACGCGCGAGATCCGTCATCATTGCTTTCGCCATCTTGCGTCGGCACATCGCTGCACAAAAGTGATGTGAAATAGTTGCGGGGAACCGCACACTGCTAATTGATTAGCGATCTTTGATTGTGCGAACTTAAAAACACTCAATTCACTTTTCATTTTTTCAGCGAAATTTTTCACTCCAACAAAACAGCGCACCTCAAGAGAACCTTTCGGACACACCAGGATGTGGTCAGAGTTTTACCGGTCATAAAGCCAAGCGAAAGGAAACCCATGCTAAAGCTACTCACCCTCATTATTGTCGTCGCCGTAGGAGCGAAGCGGATTTCGTCCGAGCGTCGCGAGCGGTCCTATCAGCGAGTGCTGCGGCATGTGCCGACAGAAGAGCGCTCTCTGGCCCGGTTGCAACTGCTGGGAATCGAAAACACCTTCTACCTGGAACCCACGCATGCCGATGCCCTGAGTCTTCGACAATCACGAATGAAGAAATTTCTGGCTGATTTTCGCGGCAGCCCCCAACTCGAAAGAGCCCTTCTCTACTTTGCCGGGGAGGCATAGCAAAGCACCGCAGACACTCTCGACTGGCCGGAATCCTCACAGATTCCGGCCAGTTCCGTCTTCCCAAAAATCTCCGTTACACTATATGCCTTCATAGATTCAAGGACAAAAGCAATGGCCGAAAAAGCAACCGCTGAAGCCATAGCTCCAGCGGTTGCAGTTAGAAGCTAACCCCTCAGTCCCAGCCGAGACTCGTCATACCGGCGCTCGCCAGGATGATATCAGTCAGGGCAAAAGAGAAGGCAAAGATGCCTGCATGGACGAAGAAAGCCGCTCCTGAAGAGTAGCTGGCGAAGGCAGGCAGGAAGTAGGCCGTCAGCACCATGCTCAGCGGGACGAGCATCCAGAGCGACAGTTGCCGACAGATATGGGCCAGCCAGGCAGGCATCACCACAGCCTCACCGTTCACCCTGATTGTGAGGCCCCGGTAGATTACCACGCGACAAAAACCCAGGACGGCAATGATGACGAAGTAGAGGGCGAGGCCCCAGCTGCTGAGCGAATACTCCAGGTGAAGAAATCTGGTCGGCACAAGCTCAAGCAGTGTCCTGCCGATGGTGAAGAAGGTGACCACATAAGCGATCATGGCGATGAGAGTGTTGATGATTGCCATTTTATTCTCCTCTTTGGTTTTCGCAACTGCCGCCGCAGAAGGCGACGACAGGATCGAAGTTTGCTTGCGTTGATTGAAATTGCTGGTCACCCGGACCGAGCGTTTCACACGCAGGCGGCGCGCAGACATACAGATCCGGCTCGATGCCGTGACGCTCTGAGCCCCCGTCCCCAATCCAGAGACCTGAGGGAGTGAAGTGGTGTTGCACTGTGATGGACAGCACACAATCATGCGGCAGGGGTAGCACCAATTGGCCGAGGCCCTTGCCGAAGGTGCGCGCACCAAGGATAATGGCACGTCGGTTGTCGCGCAGCGCTGCGGCCAGGATTTCGGCTGTGGACATGGTATTTTCGTCGACAAACACGATCAGTTTTTTGTCGCCGCTGATGTTGGGCCGCCTGGCGGAGAGGACGTTTTCCACGGCACCGCTCTCTTCGTTGGTAGTGCTCGTGAGCAGCCCCTCTTTATTCAACTCATAGGACACGCTTTCATAACCACGCATCGGGATACGGCGGCGGACTCTCAAGACGAGGCCTTCGTCCAGGAAGAGAGCAGCAATGTCTACGCCGCTTTCAACCTTACCGCCCGGGTTATTGCGCAGGTCGAGCACCAGATCTCTTGCAGCGGCAAGATGAGCAAGGGCAACCTGCATCTGCTCAACGATATCGGACTGGAAAAAGTTATCCAGGCGGATATAGCCGGTATTGCCCATGAGCTTAAAACTGACCGCGGCAGCACGATTGATGTCACCGGCAAGAGCATCATCGCTTTCAATTTCCCGCCATTCTTCAGGCGAGTAGAGCGCGGTAAATTCGTCATTGAGACTGGCCAACATCTGCCGGGCAAAACCCAGGGCATCGGGGACCGAATCTATTTGCGAGTCGAAGCAGTATTGCCACTGCTTCCATCCGGCCAACCTGCTCGCTTCGTAAAAGAAGTAAGGAACCGTGCGCCAGATGCGGCGGTAAAGTAGGCGGGGAGAAGTGGGTGGGGGTCTGGGTTTCATGATTATCATCTCCTTTATCCATCTCAAAAGTGGAACGAAATCATAGAAAGACGAAGGCAATCACAACAGCACAAGCTGTTTGTGAAATTGCCGGTAAGTCTTGCTATTGGCTGGGTTTGATTGCGATCCGCAGGTCGGGGCTGGTTAGTGTTTGGAGAACAGTGTGTATAGAAACCACTTAGCAAAAATCACATCCCCAGCACAAGCTTCTTTTTGACTTACGCGACGGCGGATGGAAATACACGCATGGCGCGAAATACGCATGTTGATTAGAGCGTCGTGATTGGGCGAAGGTAGAGATATCTTTCACCACTCCGCAAACAGGTCTAATAAAAAACAGGCATCACTGCCGACTAAATAAGCCAAATTCCCCGGCACAATCTGTGTCTGTGGATATTGGCCGCCTGTATTGCGACTGTTGGAGAAAGAGTCAAACATACCAACCACAAGAGGCAAAACATGTGGAATCGGCTAACCGAAAATATTCAGCTGCCGAAAATAACGCACCGGTCAATCCACTTCATCCAGAATATGATTGTCGGTGCGATGCTGGCCATTGCCTTCGCCTTCGTCAGTCGCTTCCTGCACGACGCAGTGAACCTTCTGGCGCTTGCATCGGTGGCGCTGTGGGCCGTCTACCATGACGACTCAGAGGACATCGTCGCCATCCTGACGGCGCTTGCCCTCAGCTTTGCCTACCTGCTGCTCAGCCAGCCTATGAACTTCGTCGCGGCCTCGGTCGCCCTGGGCGTCTATTTCTCCTGGTTGGCTTTTAGCAGGGACCTGAGCGAAAAGCTGCCCCCGCAAATCTCGCTCACCCAGACCTGCTTACTCCAGGCCGCTCTGTCTCTGTTTCTGCTGCTGGCAATCCCGGCCGCGCTGATAGGCTTTTACTACGAGGTGCTCTGCTCCATCGTACTGCCGACAATCGCGCCGTATCTGGTCTGGTTCAACCATCATCTCGGTCCGCCGGCCGGGGCTCTGGGCGCGATTATCATCGTCGGCCTGGCAAGCTGGAGACAGGAGGCGGATGAGGAAAGCTGGTACTGGCTGGCAACGCCGGCCATGGCCGTCTTCTTCGCCTTCTTCTTCCTGCCCCAGCACAGCACTATTGGCGCCATCGCCGTCATGACTGTGGGAGTGGTGCTTTCGATCGTCGCCTTCTTTTACCGCCCGACCTGGGACACCACCAGGAAATCCTGGCGCACACTGCAGGCGGTCACTCTGACGGGCACGGGCTTCATTGCCTGGTTCGCCATCGCCAATAACTGGGAATGGTTTCACCAGTATGAAGCGGCCCAGGTGATCAATATCAAGGTCATCCCCAAACTGCCTGCGACGATCAACAACCGCTTGCTGCCGCATATTTCGGCACCCGACTACTGCACCCAGGGCAACGGCCGGGGCACGACAATCGTCAGTAACTTTGCCCGTCCGATGTATATTAACCTCGACGGCGAGCTCAACTTCTTCTGGCAATGCGAGCGCTATCCCAGCCGCTTTGCCGGCCACGTCCTCACCTGGCCGGGCACCGGCATCGAAGGCGTGATCATGGCCGACGGCGGAGGACCCGGTCAGTTTGCCGCTCCGGTCAAGGTCAACTTCCCCCTGGGCGAGGAAAGCCCGCTGATCAAAGGTGTTTTCACTCTGCGCCATCCCTGGTCGGAGATGGACCGGCCGATCATCGGTCGGACCGACGCCGGCACATACTATCTGCTAATCCCCTACACCAGCTGGGGCCTGCAATGGGGCGGCATGGTGCGTGAATTTTCCGGCGTGATGGTGGTCTCAAAGAACGGCCTGATTGAGGATATGACACCACAGGCGGCGGCACGTATGTTCCCGGGCATACCCCTGTACCCGACCAAACTGGCGCGGGAATATGCCAGACACTGGGCCAGCAACGGCGACATATACGAGAAGGAATGGCAGGGTAATGTCCTGGAACTGTCGGACCGAGACGATCCGGACGACACTCACTATCCTACCTGGCAGGCCTTCAAGGATGGGGTCTGGGGCGTGATTCCCTTCGAAACCAAGGGCGACCATCAGACTCAGTTGCGGGCCATCGGACTGGTCGACCCGGTGACCGGCGATATGAAGGTCTACTTCCCCGAAACCAGCGAGAGCGGCGACCTGACCAGGGCCGCCGAACAAAAGAACCTGCCCGGACCGAAGCAGATACTGTCTATGGTGTCACGCAGCCATCCGGGCATGAACGCCGTTAAACTTGTGGATGGGCTCCTGATCGTCTCCGAGAGCGGGCAGATCTACTGGAACACGGCTCTGCTTCAGACCAATGTCCAGCTCAACCACGGTTATGCCTTCAACCCCATCTACGACGGTCACGGCGTCTTTCTGGGAGACGCCCGCTCGCGTCAGGACATTGACCGCATCATTACCCAGCACGAAAAGGAAGTAGCCGAAGCAGCCAAACAGCGAAGCCCGAAGAAATAAACTGAAAGCAAGCCGCATCGGCGCCAAATAAAAAGGCCGCTCACCTACGGGTGGGCGGCTACTCCCCATAATTCTTTTTTTGCTCAAGTAGTTGACTGGTCTATTACAATTTCTCAAAAGGAAAAAACCGCTGGCTGAGCACTGTTCATGCCTTCGCCGGCGGTATCAGTCTTCTCCTTCAATCAGCGGTCACTCAAGTTGCCAGAGGCGTGCGATGTCCTTCCACAGGAGCACAAGGGCCAGGAGCACCATAAGCTGAAAGAAGGCCGAGGTCAGGGTATCTCGCCACCTGGGATCGACCGGCCGGCCGAGTATGGCCTCGATCGTAAAAAACATGATGTGGCCGCCGTCCAGACCGGGGATGGGCAACAGGTTCATGAGAGCGATGTTGAGGCTGAGCACCGAGAGCAACCAGAGGAAGCTGTACCAGCTCTGATCAAAGGCCTGGGCGCCGATATCGACGATACCGACAATGCCCATGAATTGTTCATTCTGGGATGCGGGCAAAAGACCAACCGCCTTACCCAGATCCCTAAACATCGCAACCTCAGTCTCACAGGCAGTCTTTACCGCCTCAACCAGAGCCCGTCCGAGCGGATAACGGGTGTAGGTAAACTGCGGCCGGGCCGAAAGATTGACGCCGACGAGGCCGTTTTCATCCGGCCTGACCGCAAGAGCGACGATAGCACCGTCGCGCATTACCAGCACCGGAATGGCTTTCGCCTTATCTTTGCTTGCGGCAAAGGCCAGGGGCACATCCTGCGCCTGAGTAATGGCTGTGCCGCCGATGGCGACAAAGACATCGTTTACTTTCAAACCCGCCTCGCTCCCGACCTTGATAGTGTCGCTGAAGCCACTGACGGCGGTGCTGTAAGAAACACTCTGCGCGCCTTTGACGGCAAAGAGTCCGGTCATGATCACTATCGCTACCAGCACGTTAACGGCCACACCGGCCAGACTGACGGCAATCCTCTGACTGACGGGAAACTTCCGCGCCCCGGCCGCTTGAAAGGCATCGTCAATCTCGGGCAGCAGGACATAACCGCCAAGCAGAATCGGGCTCAGGCGAAACTCGGTGCCCCACCAATTACCGAGAATGAGAGACCAGCGCCGGTAGCCGAAACCAATACCGAAAACCAGGGCCTTGAAGCCATAGTAGCGGGCGGTCAGCCAGTGCCCAAATTCATGCGGCACGAAGATCAGGAAAACCATGGCCAGAAGCATGGCGGCAATACCGGGCAGGTGCGCCGCCATGTAGGCCAGAGCATTTTGCATTTCTGCCATTGTCGGCTCCTTTATTTTCTGTCCGATTTCCGGCCGGCACCCAGGAGGCGCCGACCGGCTAATGTTCAGGTCGTCAGGCCGTGATCAGCGTTGCCCCTCGGTGGCGACAAGCGCTGGGGTGTCCAGACGCGCGTCGCCACCCAGGAGAAGAAAATTGGAACGCTTCTTGATCTCGGTCACTTCCTCACCATTGGGGCGGAAGTACTTCAACCACTGTTCATGGTCGAGGGGCTTCTTGATCGCCCATTTATCGAAGAGGGAGACGTACTCGTCGCGACGAATCGTGCCCTCTTTCTTCAGCACCGCGGCAATTTCGTCCAGCAGCTCAAGGCGCTGACGGACGATGGCATCGGCTCCGTAGCGGCCGGCCAGCAAAAACTCGCCGATCGACTCGTCGATCTGCTCGAGCGAACGCTGGCTCTCCATGTACGGCTCCGCCGGAGGCGTCAGGCTGTTGCCCTGCCTTCCGTCGTCGCCGATGAAGATCGGAGGAATCTTCAGGCTGCGAGGGCCGAAGACGCACATGGCCGCTTTCAGGACAGCCAGCTTGGCCAGGCGACCGGCCATCTGATTGTCCCCGGAGTTGCCGTTAGTGCAGGTGCCGGTGCCGAAAAACTCACCGGTGTTGCCGGCCTGAGAAACCATGAGCTTGCCGCAAATGGCTTCCCAGGTAAGCAGGTTTGCGGTGTCACCGTCGAGCGGCATCGCCAGCATCACGCCTTCCGAGCCGGTGCTGCGCGGGATAATCGTGGCCAGTTTGGTCTCGTTGCCCCAGAAAGAGTCCTCGGCAAGGCGCCCTTTCCTCTGTTCAGCCAGGCTGTAGCGGAAGAGTTCTTCCTCCACAATCAGGTGAGCACCCTCGTGATGCGAAACACGGTGGCGCACGGCCGGCAGACGCATACGCGAAAGCAGAGGATCGCCCAGGAGGCCGGCCTCGATCGCTTCGTAGATCAGCTCGGCGGGCAGCGGATTGCGCAGCTCACCGTACTTCGCATAGCAACGCACATGAATCTGCTCGCGCATCACTTTCATGATGTCGCGACCGCTCATGCCCTCCGAAAGCTTGGCGGCGAGGTCCAGAATCTTGTCGAAGGTGGCTTCATCATCCTTGCCGACGATGGGAACATTGCGGGCGTGGATGCGGAAGATCGCCTTGCGGCCGGAAGTGGTCGGCAGGGGCACCTGAATGATGCGAGTCATGCGGCTTTTGAAAGCCGGATCGATCATCTCGGCAAGATTGGTGGCGCAGATAAGAAGGATCGGATAGCGACCCTCGATACCATCGAGACAGGTGAGAATCTCGTTCAGCGTCACGTCGCGTTCACTGTTGCCGGCATCCATGCCGCGCTTCCTGGCAATGGCGTCCACCTCGTCCATAAAGACAACGCAGGGCGAGTTTTTAGACGCTTCCAGCCACTGTTCGCGGAAGCGCTTGGCGCCGACGCCGACAAACATTTCCACCAGACGCGTGGCCTTGATGGAATAGAAAGGAACGCCAGCTTCACCGGCCATGGCTCGAGCAAGCTCGGTCTTGCCGGTGCCGGACGGTCCCACGAGCATGATCGCGCGCGGAATCTCACCACCCACTTCCTCAAGGGTCTTGCGATCCCTGAAGAAAGTGATGATCGTCTGCAGCTCTCCTTTGGTCTCCGGAATACCGGCGATATCGGCAAAGCGCGTCTGAATATTGGTGATGGGCTTGAACTCCTCACCTTTCATCAGAGCGGCCGCGCCACCCACACCGCCTCGACGCGCCATCATAACGAAGATGACCAGGAAGGCCACGCTGGCGGCGGTAGAGATGAGGGTAAACCAGGGGATGCCCTCAGGCCTGATATGACCGCCCTGGCCGTCGTCGATGGCTTCGACGGCGACACCGAGTTCAAGCGCTTTATCACCGACCGTCTTAGCAAGAAAGATCGGCTGCACGCTCTTGATCGACTTATCACCGCATTCGCAGAAGACGTAGTACTGACCATTCTCATCAGCAGCCGCAAAGCGGATATGCGAATGTTTCGGGTCAGCAGCCATCGCATTCCAGACGTCAGAGAGCGAACCGTCCTGAAACAGGCGTTCGACCTTCTGCTGCTTGGGCTGCTCAGGGTGAATGATGAAATACTGAGCGGCGCCGTACGCCACAATGATAATCGTGCCCCAGAGCCAGAAAGACTTGAAGTTGAGCTTCCAGCCCCCGAACAGTCGTTTGAAGAAGTTATTCATGACTTCTCTCCACAGTTAGTCGCAGCCCTCCGGGCCGCGAACGATGAAAGATAGAGGTCACGGACGACTATGTCCGGACCTGTACGGGTGTATGCAAAATTACTGCGCCACTGGCGCGCGCAGCTGCGTCAGGCAATAACCAGTTTGAAAGTCAGCTCAGCCTGCGGCTTCGCAGGAAATGGGATGCTGAATGGATGGCAGTGTAGTGCTGGTGCTTGAATGATGGCCTGAAAAAGGTGAAACGGATATGAGTCCATACTGGGCAAAGGCGGCGCGGCAGGTCAACGTATTTCTTCAGCGTCGGCATTAAATCTGGCGGACCGCAATGGCGGAAATGGAATTCTTTCGTAGCGATACTGCACCAGAAGAGCCTGCACAGTTCACACCATGCAGGCCCAGTCTTTGACTTATTCGAGAACTAACTCAGTGCGTACCGTCGGCGGTGAGTTGAGACCAGAGCTGTCCGTATTGCGTCAGCCCTCCATCGGCACCGTTATCACCCGGCAGAGTCAGATGATTGGGATCGTTCCAGCCGGTGGCGGCGCCGTCCTGCAGCCAGGAAATGGCTCCATTGCCCCCGTTTGTTACCAGCTGCAAAAGTCCGCGGTCCGTCTGATCCGGATTATTGGAGGCCGCCGGTGTATCGCCGGAGACACCGACCTCGCCCCAGTAGATGGGTGCTCTCACGCCGGTCTTCGCATCGGTGAGGTTGGCCGCCTGAATATTGCCGAGTTCCGACTGTACATTATCGAGCCAGTTAGGATTGCCAAAAGTGTAGGCATGGGCATCGATAGCGTAGTTGTAGTCGCGATTATAGGCGGCCGGATCCGAGAGCAGAGCGTCGGCCCCACCGCCGCCGATCAAATCAAAGGCCACGACCTGATTGGAACCGGCGGCACGAATGGCATCATAGGTGCGCTGTTGCTCCTGGACCACCTGCTGATTGGGATCGCCGCTGCTGTAATCAGGTATGGGTTCATTGCCGGTCTGATACATGACCATACTGTTGTCCTTCAAATCGGCGGCTAGCCGGCCGAACCACTGACTTTCGCCGGCATTATATGTAGGTATGTTGGGCTGCTGGTTGGCATCGGAATCATGATTGTCGATAATGACACCGAAGCCGGCATCGGTCAGAGTTTTAACCGTGCTCTCAACATCGGCGATAGACATGCCGTTATCCAACTGGCTGCCCCTGGTAAAAGCGCCGCCGCTGGGGCTGGTGGCCAGCCGAACCGTATTGACCCCGGGGAAATCTGCCCGCAATTCATCAACGACATGCTGCGCTCCCACGTTCTTGACGTATTCGCCGGTCACCGCCACTCCAGCGATGAGCTGGCCGTTCAAACGAAGCTGGCCGCTGTCGGTCCGGAAGCCGCTGCCATCACCAGTAGTACCACCAGTGTTATCTGTTACTGTCGTCCCTCCGGTGTTATCTGTTACTGTTGTTCCTCCGGTGTTATCTGTAACTGCTGCACCTCCAGTATTGTCTACAGGCGGGCCCTGCTCGGCCGGCGGCTGGTTGTCCGGGGCTCCGCCTTCGGCATGACAGTGACCATGTCCATTACCGTGACCGTGACCATGCTCATGGCTGCGCCCGTGCCGGTGCCCCCGTTCATGCTCAGGCTGGTGATTGCCGCCCTGAGACGAAGAATCCGACAGCGTCACAGACGGCAAAAAAGAATCGGCGGTACTTTCCGGCGCACTGCTGGCAGCCTTCCAATCCCGCGCCGAGTTTGAGTCCCAGGACGCGCCAATTGCCCTGTCCATAGAACAATCGGAGGCTCTCTCCGATGCCCTGCAAGCATCGGTATCAAACGAGTGGCTCATGTATTGACCTCGCTTCAGTATGTATAAATTTCGGTAGTAACTCGGCCCGATGCCGACAGCGATTAGAAAATAACCAACAGGCGTGACATCAAGCTGACATTTAATTTGCGCCATGTCCCTGGCCCAGAGTTTGCCAAAATTGGATCGCACACTAATAAACATGAAGGCCAGCGATGCAGAGCAGCCCCATGCCCCGGCCTCGAGCGCATCGCCTACACCCCGGCCTCATTTAAACCACAATCAATAATTCAAACAACTACTCGGATTCAAATTTTCTGGAGGTTCGGACTATGTCTTGGACAACAAACGACGCTACCAATGATGCAACCAGTGACGCCGCACGGGGGTGGGAGCAGACACAG
Organism: Cyanobacteria bacterium SZAS LIN-3; assembly: GCA_018266215.1. Taxonomy (GTDB): domain Bacteria; phylum Cyanobacteriota; class Vampirovibrionia; order Obscuribacterales; family Obscuribacteraceae; genus REEB67. The sequence continues at coordinate 56,970 of JAFEAV010000035.1, forward strand.
GTTACATCGAACAAACTGGCCAATGAGTCACCATTTTTGCAGGCCAATGCCAACAGTGACATGCATCGTTTTAATGTCCAGGGTGAGGCGAGATTTCGGGATAGCTCCGGGGGGATCTATCCCGAAATTCAGCCGGTCACCGTCGATAAGGATGGCGGCCGGGTGACCATAGACGCTTTCAACCGGGTGATACAGATGCAGGACGCCGCCGGCAGATGCTTCCAATTTGGCTACGACCCAAAATCAGGCGAACTCAACCGCGTCTACAATGAAGACGGCGTCTGGAAAAGAAGCGAGCACCACGGCAAATATACCGACGAATGGAAAGGCGAGCACAAGCAAAAATGGCACGGCGAAGTAACTGTAAACCCTGATGGTTACAGCTTCACCCAGGGCAATGAGCGTGTCACTTTTGCACCCAACGGCAGTCGCACAAAAGAATATTCCAGCGCCGGCAAAGTATTTTACAGCGACACAATCACCGCCGACGGCAAGCATAAAGTAATCGATAGCCGCCTGGGCACACCATCGGCGCAGGATAAACCTGTGGACAAAGTGGCGCCGATCGAACCCAAAGATCCGCACGCCGCCGACAGTAAAGACCATGGCAAAGAACAGCCCAAGCCCTCCGTGGACGCAAACGGAGTCGAAACGCGAAAGAGCGCCGACGGCACAACCGTGATCGACAGACAACACAACACGCAGCTGAATTACGACAGAGAAGGACGTCTCACCGAGTTCAAAGACCCGGCCGGCCGCAGAGTGGCTTTCAAAGACTACGACGACACGGGCAAACCGCATACCATCGAAAACCAGATGGGCACCTGGCACAAGACCGGTCCCGATCTCTGGACCAATGATCGCCTGAATAAAACACTGCATATAAA
>JAFEAV010000036.1 GCA_018266215.1 Cyanobacteria bacterium SZAS LIN-3
GCGACCAAGAAACCACCGGTAACGGCGGAAGCTCCGGTACAGAATCCGGATGACGCCAATAAGAAAGTAGCAGGCACTAGGGTTGATTTGACAGAATGACAATGGCGGCGTCCCGGGTAGGGACGAAAACACTCGTTATCAAAGATTTGCAAAAATCCTACGGCGGCCGAAAGGTCGTGGACGGCGTCAGCTTCGACGTCAACCGTGGGGAGGTAGTGGGTCTTCTGGGTAGAAATGGTGCCGGTAAAACGACATCGTTCGATATGGTGCTTGGTCTGGTTAAACCGGAAAAAGGCATCATCACCCTGGGCGACAAGACCATCACCCGCATGGCCATCCATGAGCGCAGTCGCCTCGGCATCGGCTATCTGCCGCAGGAAGCTTCCATCTTCCGCAAACTTTCAGTGGCCGAAAACATCAAAATTATCCTTGAGCTGATCAACATTCCCAGCCGCGAACATGCCAGCCGCATTCAAAATCTGCTTGAACAATTCGGTCTGCAATATCTGGCTAAAACCACGGCAGTGCAGCTCTCCGGTGGTGAGAGAAGACGACTGGAACTGGCTCGCTGTCTGGCTGCCGAACCTGAATTTATCCTCCTGGACGAACCTTTTACCGGTGTTGACCCGATTTCAATTTCCGATATCCAGGGCCTTATCCGCAGGCTGAGAGACGAATGGAATCTCGGCGTACTGCTGACCGACCACAACCCCCGAGCCACCCTGAAAATTACAGACCGCGCCTATTTGATCGACTCCGGCAAGATTCTTGTTGCCGGCACATCGAAAGAAGTAGCTGAAAGCCCAGTGGCCCGCAGACAATATCTCGGCGAGGATTTCACGCTATGAGTTTTGGACTCAAACTAGTCGACCGCTATATCGCTAACGAATTCTGGCAGCCCCTGCTCTTCGGTATCGGCATCGTTACCGGTGTATGGTTCGGCGCCGACCAGTTGAAGACAATTTTCAACCTGGTTATGAGATCGGGTGTGCCCATCCACATGGCCCTGACCATCCTCGGTCTGCACCTTCCCGAAGTCATCGTTATGACTATCCCAATTGGGGTCTTGCTCGGGACACTGCTTGTATTCAACAGACTCTCCGGCGATTCTGAAATCATCGCCCTGCGTACCACCGGCGTCAGCTTCTACCGCATCATGGTGGCACCGCTGATGTTTGGTGTGATGACCAGCATGATAAGCCTTGGTCTAAACGAGTGCGTGGTGCCCATGGCCAATCGCACCTCGAAGAAACTGGAATTTCTCGCCCTGTACAAAGCCGAACTGCCCTCGGGTCAGGCGAACTTCACCTACATGGACCGCGGCGCAGACCTTTCGCTCAATCGCATTTTTTACGTGGGCTATTACAACGGCCGCGTGCTGGCCAATGTCATTATCCTGGACTTTACCCGCGACAAAATCGTGCAGATAATTTCGGCCACTTCGGGTATTTTCGCCAATGGTGAGTGGATCCTTGAACACGGTCGCACCTATGCCATCGACGGCAACTCGGACATTGCCCATGTGATGCAGTTCAATAAGCTCGTCATCCCCGGCCTCAACAACATTCAAAAGGCCATGGAATCAGGCAAAGTCGTGCCCAAAGAAATGAACATGTTTGAGCTCAATGATTATCTGAACATTTTGCGCAAATCGAATTCGGTCACAAACGACCTGCTGGTGCGGTATTACCAGAAATTCTCACAGCCTCTGGCCTGTCTGATTGTGGCCCTGGCCGGTGCACCCCTCGGTCTCATGGCCCGACGGTCGCGCAGCAACCTGGGTCTCATCTATTCGGCCGTAGTCGTATTTCTCTATTACGTCCTGCAATCGTCCTCCGGGGCACTCGGCGAGGCCGGGCGCATACCGCCGCTGGTCGCCGCCTGGCTACCGAACGGAGTCATAGGCGTGCTGGGACTGATAATCCTCTACGTCAAAGCAAAATAAGAAGGCAAGCCAGATTAGCGCGAGTTAATCATCGGTCAAGCGCGGCAATAGTCCATAGCTGTTGGGTTTCGGGCCTTCGGCCAGCGACCTAATGCGTAGATTCCGTATTGACTGGAGTATGTGCGGCCCTTAATCTAGATAATCCTAATATAACCATCCCATATCGATCATCCACCCACTTCAAGGCATACTCCCTTTGGCTAGCTCGAGTCAGATTTCCAATTCACTGCACTCAAGAAGACGAGACAATGGTCGTCCCTTGACCCTGTTTTTCGTAGGTGCAATTGCCCTGGTGCTCACACCGGGCGTGATGGTTTTCTGCCAGGATGCGGGCCTGAGGCAGCAGATGTGCGAGAACATGCACTCCCTGGCTGGTACGGTATCGGTTGAGAGCGGCAAGATTTTCAAACGCATGACCGCCGGGCAGGGCCATTCCGGGTCGGCGGACAGTGTCGGCGTAGCAAAATTCAGCAGTGGCACAGCCCTGTCAGGGCTCAGTGCAGCTGGCAGCGGCGCGGGTGCAGGCGCCACCGGTAATGCGGGGCCCGGGGACGGCAGCAGCGTCAACCTGGCCGACGACAAGCAAAATTCAGGCAACAACGAATCCTCACAGGCCGACATGGCCAATAATGTGAGCATGGTCGACCAGGCGGTGTCGGTTTTGACGGCACAAATTGCCAAAGACCCAAATAATCCGTCTCTCCATAATCGCCTCGGACTTATATATGCGTCGGTCGGCGAGCTGCGTCGGGCCGAAAGTCAGTTTAACCAGGCCATAGATCTGTCGCGCGAGCAACTGGCTCAGCTCAACAATGAGCTCAACACCAAAAAAGCTAACGGTGAAATCGCCCAGGCCTCGCAAATAATGCTCACCGCCAACCAGATGGAGCTCGAGCTCTCATCGGCCCACAGCAATCTGGCCCGGGTCTTCGAAAAGTTGGGGCAGCAATCAAAGGTAGTGGCACAACTCGATCAACTTAATAAGGATGTGATCATCGCCTCCGGTCCCAGTCAGGCGGTTGCGGTAGCACCGGCGGTGGTAGCCCGAGTAGCGAGCAAATCAGCTCTGGCTGCGGCAAGCGGCAATGTCAAAAAAGTGTCTCCGCAACTGGTGGCCAATGTGGCCAGAGCGCAGGCGCTTATCCAGGCCGGCAGACCAAATGAAGCTGTAGTGCAGCTCAAAGCGGCGCTGGCAATTGATCCCGACCTGGCCGAAGCCCACGAAGAGCTTGGCAAAATCAGTCTTTCATCGGGCAATGTGCCCCAGGCAATTGAGGAGTTGAACAGGGCCTGTGCTCTCAATCCCGGCAAAGCATCGGTGCATGCGGCTCTGGGTGTCGCCTATCAATATAAGGGCCGACAGAAAGAAGCAATTGCTCAGTTCAACCGGGCCATCGCCATCGACAGCAAGGACGCCTCCAGTTTGTTTAACCTGGGCAATGCCTATGCCGCCGGCGGACAAAACAGCGAAGCAATGGCCAGTTACAAGAAAGCCGTGGCAATCGATCCCAATATGGCGGTCGCGCACAATAATATGGGTTCGCTCTACGCCCTGAACAATAACAATACGGCGGCGATCAAAGAATTCGAAGCGGCGCTGGCCCAGGCCCCCGGCATGGCCTCGGCACACTACGGTCTGGGCCTGGCCCTGTACCGCTCGCAGGACTATGCAGCAGCCAGCCGTGAGTTTAAAGCGGCTGTGACACTCAATCCCAGTCTCGTTGATGCTCATCACAAAATCGCCATGTGCGAAAAACAATCGGGCAGATTGCCCAGGCAGCGGCTATTCCAACATGTCGCCATGCGGTAACATCGTCCTGGTAGGACTTTCCGGTGCAGGCAAAACAAGCTGTGCGCGCATTCTCGCCGACCTTCTGGACCTGGCGGTCCTGGATAGCGACGAGATGATCCAGGCCGAGACCGGGCGTTCTGTGGCCGAAATATTCAGCCAGGACGGAGAGGCTCATTTCCGGGCCCTGGAGCGCCGGTTAATAGAAAAATTGCTGGTCCAGGATCCGCCGCTTCAAAATACGGTACTGTCGGTGGGTGGCGGTCTACCGGCCCAGGGCGACAATATTAACCTCTTGAAAAAAATTGGATTTACGGTCTTTTTGAATGCCAGTCCGCAAACTCTGGCCGGCAGATTGCATGATGATTTGAGTCGCGACCACAGCCTCCGACCATTGCTCAACAAGGCCAATTGCAAAGAAGACAACGATCAGGCAAATGATAAATTAGAAGCTCGCCTGACCGAACAACTCGCCGCCAGGCGCAAATATTACGAAGAGGCGCATCTTGTCATCGATACGGACGGCAAGTCCAAGCAAAATATTTGCCTGGAGATTCAAACAATCATCATAAACAAGGCATTCGAAACCACACATTAGCGACCTTGGCGTTATAGTATTAAATGCCGGTGACAGAGCTTTTCAAGGAGCTTCATCTTGTCAGTGACACAAGACGAACTTATGTACTTACAGTCCCAACTCGAGGGGCTGGAATCAATATTTATGGAACTCATGCCCTTCGGCATTGAGCTCAAGCGCCAACATGTGCAGGATTACTACGACAAGCGCTTCGATGCCGCCACCAAGCCGGTATCGTCCGTCGCCGAGACCGAATTGCGCCGTCAGTTCAACACCAAGGCCAACCAGGTGCGCAACCTGGTAGACAGCGCAGAATCCCTCGGGGACGCCGGCAACAAGCTCAATTTGATCCGGGCGGCCGCTTCCCTGCCGGAAGAGCGCAGCAAGGGTTTGCTCAGCTCGGTTTTGACTTTCTGCAAAAGCCTTGTCATGGAGACGAAAGCCGATCCCGATCTGCTCAATGAAATTCTCAGTTCTAAAGAGCTGAGACCCGTTGAAGCACGGGTACTTCTGGGCTCGACCATGTTTATCATCAGTGAAGATGTGGGCTTCGGCGAAGAAGTGTTGCCGCTCAAGAGTTTGCTGGCGGAGTTTCTGGCGCTGACCAAACAAGAACAATTGCTTACGCGCAACGATCCCTTTTTGATTGAAGCACAGTGCGCTCTGGAAGCTCTGGAGCTGGAATCGGAAGACGCAGAAAGTTGAAAATCCTCGTCTTGAGTGGACCAAACCTCAATATGCTGGGGAAAAGGGACACCTCCATATATGGTGCCAAAACACTGGCTGAAATAGGCCAGGATCTTCAAAACCTCGGCCGGGAGCTGAAGGTGGAAGTCGACTGCGCCCAGTCCAATCATGAGGGCACCCTTATTGACGCCATCCAGGATGCCACCAAATCCGGTGTAGACGGCATTGTTATCAACCCCGGCGCTTACGGACATACATCAATCGCGCTGAGAGACGCCCTACTGGACTCGGGTCTGCCATTTGTGGAAGTGCATCTCTCCAACATCCATAAGCGCGAGGAATTTCGCCACAAAACATATCTGTGTGATATCGCCAGCGGTGTGATCGTGGGCTTTGGGCCGAACAGCTACGCGCTTGGCCTGAGGGCTCTTGTAAACGTACTGGCTCATTAAACGCTTAAGATTAGACGTGAAGCTGGGACCGGCTATAATATGCCTTTGCGCGGTAGTAATAGGCAGGCACCCTGTTTGAACCCTAAAAGAGACCACTGGCAAACATCTATGAAGTCGTGCACCGGACTGACATTACTGGCAGCATTGCTTGCAGCACCGCTGCTGTGCCCGACCGCGGCTTGGACCGGCGCATCGGCGCAGGCGCAGGAAGCCGGCGAAGCCAAGCCCAAGGGCAAGTCCCGCTATGATCCGGAAGCGGTCAAACACTACAACCGCGCCCTGGAATGGCACAATTCTCAGTTTCTAAATAAGGCTATCGAAGAATATAAAGCGGCCCTCAAGGTGGATGACCGGCTGGAACCGGCCTATAGCAACCTGGGCCTGATTTATATTTCTCAAAAGAACCTGCCCAAGGCTCAGGAAGCTTTTGAAAAAGCACTGGCTTTGAAGCCCAACGGCTCCAAGTCGCTGAACGGCATGGCTTCCGTTCTTTTTGCCCAGAAACAGGTGCAGAAAGCAATCGATACCTGGAAGAAGGCAATCCAGTTTGATCCCAAGTTTGCCCCGGCCTATTTCAACATGGGCACAGCCCTGGAATCTCAGGGCAACAACCAGGAAGCCCTCGACGCCTATGTCCGGGCCGTCTCAATCGCGCCCACCATGGCCGACGCTTACTATCGCATGGGTTTACTGCTTAAAAAAATGGACCACCCGGCCCAGGCCAAAGTATTGCTCATGCATGCCGTCAAAATCGAACCGGAATCTGAATTTGCCCGTGACGCTCGCAAGCAGATAAATGCCATCAGCGAAAAATTTGCCAAAGAAGGCGGCGACACCCAGGCGGAACGCCCTGTGAAGGAATCTGGCAACGCTTCTCTGGCCGAAAAAGAACGCGGAAGCACAGCCGCAGGCACTGATACGCCGGAGTCCACTGAGCCCGCGGCCGCTGCCACTACCGGCGATGCCAAAGCGGAAGACAAAACCAGTACCGCAAAAAAACGGTCTCCGTTTAAGCGCAAACCAAAGGCCGCAAACGATGAAGAAAAAGCCAGGGTGGACGATTCAAAAGAAATGAAGATGTTCATCAAGACGCCTGAAGAGACAGATTTGCAAGCCAAACCACAGTAACTTTGAGAGAGCAATGGTGGAAAAAAACGATAAAGCCGAAGCTCTAGCAAAAGCCCTCGACGGCAAGGTTTTCGATGACTCCGGCCGGGTGCAGGTCTCGGTGAAAGCCGAAGTGCTGGGTTTTCCGGTGACCGTGGAAGCAATCCGCACGCACTTTCCCTTTCCCACAAACTATTACGTCAATATTGATGTGCTCAAGGAAGGAGCGCAGGATCCCAATGCCATGACGGTGATGATCACACCAAAAATGACAAAGGGATTGTGGAACAGATTGGGCCGACTGCTCCTGATCGACGCGCATTTGCGGCCAATCGGAGATCCGCAATTTGACAACGTCTTGAATATGCAATCAAACAATTTTGATCTGGCCCTGCGTTTTGTTCGCTATCCGATGATGACCGACCGCATCAAAGAACTCCAGAACCAGACAGGTTTTACCGAGCTGCACGCGCGCGCCACCGCCGGTTTGCTCCTGGTGCAACCGACCAGCTTCGACAGCATAAACCTTGATGTGGCCAGGGAAACGGTGCGCATGCTGGGCGACATGGCTCAGGTTTTGTTTGACGTATTTTAGATAACCATGTCTACAAACACAATTGATTATCTCAAACAAATCAGCGATCTCTTCCAGTCATATCTCAGGCTCTATCCGGAAGACGCAGACAGACTGTCGGTTTTGAGCGGCCAACTCCAAAGCGGCGACACGACACTGAATGATCGCAAAAACATGATCGGGCATCTGACCGGGAGCGCTCTGGTGCTCAATGAAAAAAACGAATGTCTGCTCATTCGCCATCGATTTTTGCAGCGCTGGTTGCAACCAGGCGGTCATCTGGATGCCGGAGAAAGTCCGGCGGCCGGGGCTCTGCGCGAACTGAAAGAAGAAACCAATCTCAGCGCCGTGGTTCAGATTTACAGCTCGCAAGCTGACAGACACAACTGTCCTATCGACATTGATTCACATGCAATACCTGCCTCGGCGGCAAAAAATGAAGGCGAACACCTGCACCACGATTTCCAGTATGTGTTCCGCGTTGAGGCGGACCACAATCTGGCCCTGGACCAGGGTGAGGTCAGCGATTTCAAATGGGTGCCCTTGCAGGAGCTGGCAGGAGGCGATTACGGCCGCAGGCTGGCCCGGGTTGCGGCCAAAATCCAGGTTCTAAATAAGTAAAGAGCGCGCGGAGGTTCGGCCCTCAGTGGCCATGCCCCGGGTGCATGGAGTCCTCGCCCGCTTCCTTCTCTGAAGTCTTGTCAAATTCGTTTTTCGGCCCGTCTATCTGCGCCTGCAAAGCCTGCAGCCGACTGTGAGTAATCCTGGCCTGGCTGACCATGGTCGGACGCTTGTGCGCTCTGGGTCCGTTGGCCACGTCGGTGGTGGCGGCGTCAAAGGCAGTCCCGGAGAGAATACCGCCGGCGGAGGATTTTTGCGCCCAGTGATCAACCACGCCGCTGGCCGGCTCGTTCTCCTTGGCTGTCTGCTTGAGCTTGTTCCACTGATCTTTGTTTTTAGGGCCCTTCTCGGTCTGGGCCGGCAAACGGTGGTCCGAAATGCGTGCCAGTCTCTCTCTTTCCCCGGAGGCCAGAGCCTCAGCCGCTGCCCTGGCGGCTTCTTTGGACACGGCTTCCGAGGCGGCCAGAGCGGCGGCGGCGGCCTCTACTTCCTTTTGCGCGGCCAGGTCGGCGCTGGACCGGACCGCCGAAGAGCTTCCGGATTTCCCCAGACCGCGGATGGCTTCCAAAATTTTCCTTATAGTTTCTTTTAAAATGTCCGCCACCATCTTATACCCAGCCACCCTATACTAACTATGCCCGGAAAAGCCTCCATCCGCAACCAGTCAGCAACGAAGAGGTTGTCATGAGCACCCCAGCAGGCCGAAAAATTGCCACAGAATAAAGCGAAAACAAATATTACCTTAGTCCCAACCGCCCTTGGCATGTGCTAGATTGAGGGTTATGAACCTTGAGGCTCCAAATAGGGCTGCCGGCGAGGGTTTTGATAATCAAAAAGTTTATGAGGTACCGGGTATGGCAGATACTACAGCAACAACTGAAGCTCCTTCGACAATCGTTGCCTTGACTGAAAAGGCTGCGGCCGAGGTCAAGCGTCTCCTTGCTGAAGAAACCGGCAAAACCGGTCTGAGAATGGAGATCCGCGGTGGCGGTTGTTCCGGAATGTCCTATGGTTTGAGCTTCGACAATGCTCAGGAAAAGGACCATGTAATTGAACTCCACGGAGTGAAACTCTTCATCGATCCTAAATCGGCAATCTATCTCAAGGGCACTCAGTTGGATTTCCAGAGCGGCCTCGAAGGTCAGGGTTTTGTCATCAAAAATCCTCAGGCCAAGAGCTCCTGCGGCTGCGGAAATTCCTTCAGCGTCTAAGCCGAGCAATCTCAATCCATTAAACTACTCGTGCCGGCCCATGCCGGCACGTTTGGTAAAGAGGCAAAAGCTGCTAATATCGGTCAGACCGTCACCCGAGCTGGATATGAAGATAGTAAATTCAAGCGAGCCCAAACAGTTTACGAGCGAGCACGGCTTTGACGGCTACCACCTGGCGCTCAACTACGGGCTGATCGAAGTCTATGGCGGCGACGCCCGGCGCTTCCTGCACGCGCAGACGACCTCGGATGTCGGCAGCCTGGCCGAGATGCAGGGGCAGGCCAGCGCTCTGCTTGATCGTAAAGCACATGTGATGGCCTATTTCTCACTCTTTCGCAAACACGATTCCTATCGCATCCTGGCCGGCAGCGAACAAATTACAGACATCATTCAACACCTGGAGAAGTTTCACTTCTCCGAAAAAGTGGAGTTTCTCGACCTCAGTCAGGCCGGCAAATTCATCGGCCTTTTCGGCCTCCACAGTCGCAAACTCCTGACCCAGGCGATCACCAGACCGACCGGCGTCAACATATTTGCTCATGATCTTATCGATGCCCATATTTACGGCCGGCACGTGCACATCTTCCGCATGCCTGTGGCCAGCGAAGAAGTCTTCTTCATCTGGGTCAATAACGATGACTGGGACGAAGTGACAAAGAAGTTAAAAGAGACAGCGGCAGCCATGAAGCTGAAAGAGCTGAGCGCAGACGAGCTCAAGGAAGCGCGCATCGAAGCGGGCGTGCCGCTCTTCGGCGTGGATTTCGACAGTGAAAATCTGATCGTCGAACTGGGTCTTGAGGATCCGGCCGTCAGCTACACAAAGGGATGCTTCCAGGGACAGGAAGTGCTGGCCCGCGTAAAAGCGCATGGCACCCCGGCAAAACAATTGACCGGACTGACCTTTGCCGCCGACGTCAACAATGGCAAACCCTTTCCCCTGGCTACACGTCTTATGGTCGGCGGTCAGGAGGCCGCCACCATCTACAGTAATTGCTACTGCCGCAAACTCGACAAAGTACTGGCCCTGGCCTTCGTTAAAAAGGATCTGCGCGTAGTCGATACGGTGATCAAAGGTCAAATTGAGGGTCGGGACGTAGAGGCCAAAGTGACGCTCTTGCCCTTTGTCCAGCCGCAGGACGTGCATGCGCGGGCGCTCAAATTGTACGAAAAGGGGCTGGCCCTCTTTACCGCCGAAGCTTCAACTGAAGCCATTGAACTCTTGAAAGAATCAATTGTATTGCACCCTTCTTTTGAAGACGCATATGAGGCGCTGGGAGTCATTCTCTCCAAAACCGGACAAATAGATGAAGCAATAGAATGGATGCAGAGGCTGGCGGAATTGAATCCGGACTCGGTCATGGCCCACGCTAATTTGTCGGTCTTCTGGCTGGAAAAAGGCGACAAGGAAAAAGCTGAAGACGAAAAAGCAATATCGATGAGCATCCGCATGCGCATGGCCGCCCGCGACGCGGTCAAGGCCAAGCAGGAGAAGGAAGACGAGGTCAAGCTCCTGGCCGAGACCAGAGAACGCATGACCATGTTTAACCAGGTGCTGGAGATAGATGCAGACGATCTGCTGGCCAATTACGGCATAGGCAGCTGCTACAACATCCTCAAAGAATACGACAAAGCAATCGCCCACCTGCAAAAGGCAATCTCTATAAAAGCCACTCATACCCAGGCTTATCTGGAGTTAGGCAAGGCCTACCGGGGTCAGGGATTACAGTCCGAAGCAGTTCAAAGCTGGAAGAAAGGCATAGAAATCGCCTCGCAAAAAGGCGACATGACTCCCCTCAAAGAAATGCAGTCGTTGATATTCGAGACCGAACAAACAAGCAGCTGAATCCATGACGAAGAGCTCTCTATTTACAGCTTTTGCGGTCCTGATCTACATCTTCATGTACGTGCCAATCTTCGTACTGATTATCTACAGTTTTGACGACAGCAGACTGGCCGTTGAGTGGACCGGTTTTACATCAAGATGGTATCAAGCTTTGGCCCAGGACGAATCCATCGCACTGGCCTTAAAAAACAGTCTGATTGTCGCCGGCTCAGCAGTGGCCGCCTCCACGATAATGGGCACCATGGCCGCCGTAGGCCTTGCCAGGGCGCGCTTTGCCGGCAAGTCTGTGGTCAGCTCGATGATTATCTTGCCGATCATTGTGCCTGAAATAGCCATGGCGGTTTCCGCCCTGATTTTATTTATTGCCCTGGGAGTGTCGCTTGGACTGGCATCGGTGATAGTGGCACACATAATATTTTGCCTTTCTTATGTGGCACTGACTGTAATGGCGCGCCTGGAAGGCATGAACGAACACCTGACCGAAGCTGCCCTGGATCTGGGAGCCACGCCCTGGCAGGCCTTTTACAAAGTGACCCTGCCGCTTATTGCGCCCGGTATTCTCTCGGGTGCCCTGCTGGCTTTTGTCCTCTCGCTCGATGACTTTGTCATCACCCAGTTTACCGCCGGAGTAGGCGCCACGACTTTACCTCTGCGTATCTACAGCATGGTCAAATTTGGTGTCAGCCCGGAAATCAACGCCCTCTCAACTCTAATGCTGCTGGTCACAATCTGTGTCACGGTCGCAGCGGAAATGATCAGACAGAAGGGAGAAAACAGGACGGTTGCAGAGTGACAGCCCCGGCCTCCTTTTCTCTACCGGCGCGCATCGCCGCTGCCGGTCTGGCCCTGGGTATTTTTTGCAGTGTTCCTCTATGGACCGGCTGGGACAGGACTTTTCCGCTCTGCCCACTGCTGCCGCTGCCACATAGCTGGATTCTGGATCAGATACTGACGGCAGCAGCCATTGTTTGCAGTTTGAGCATCACCGCCAACCGTCGCCTGGCTCTCTGCGCGGCAATCCTCTGCGGGGCCATGCTTACACTGATCGCTTTCGATCTCAACAGATTTCAGCCCTGGGTTTACGAGTATGCAATCATCATTGCCCTGGGACTGCTGACAAAAGGCACCGACGCCGAAACGAACGCTCGCCCGGTTGCCCTCTTGCTTACAGCAATCTATCTCTTCAGCGGCATGCAAAAATTCAACTGGCGCTTCCTGGCCTTTGTCGGACCGTGGCTTCTGGGAGTTACGCCGACGCCTTCTACCGGATGCGAGGACAGCTTACCGGTCCTGGCAGGATCGCTCATCTTAGCGCTTACCGAAGTAAGTCTGGCCCTGGCACTGTGTTTTGCGCGCAGCCGCAAAATTGGTGTCGCCCTGGCTCTGGCCATGCACGTGGCTATTCTCTATATACTGGGACCGCAGCACTTCAACATCAATGCCGCCGTATGGCCCTGGAATATCACACAGATGACCCTGCTCATTGTCTACGCCATCGCACTGAAAGGGCGTCCCTTACTGGATTTTGCTTATACCGCCAAACGACTTCCGCTGCAACTGTTGCTTGTCTCCACCTGTCTGATAGTGCCCTCGCTCGGTCTGCTCCAACTGGCCGACCCATATCCGGCCTTCGCGTTTTACACAGGCGACATTCCCAGCGGCAAACTTTTCTTTGCTCGATCGCTCGTGAATAAACTCAGTCGGAGTTTGCAAAAAATGTGTTACTTCGACAACAAACTTCATCTGTGGGCACTCGATATGATCGATTGGTCCAATCTGGAGCTGGGTGCTTCCAGTTATGCAAATACTTATTGCATCTACATAACCGGCCAGGGTTTTGCCGCTCAGCACCCGGAAGAAACAATAGTCCTGGAGCTGGATACGTATCCCAAGCCGGGCCGGAAGAAAAAAGAGAAATTTGTCCAGTTGACGCATTGAGCCGGCAGTCCCCTGAACGGGGGATAAATTCTTGAACCATTGCAACGGCTGAAATACAGAAACCAAGCCCATTATATTGACACCCGATCAAATCGAAGCTAGCATGAATAATAGACCCTTTAAGGCAGGCGATTGGCGTTTAGCATCTGGCGGATGAGGCGGGTACGACTTGTTCTCAAGTAAAATTCTTAGCATCGAGAGATAGTTAACAGTCCTTGTTTGAATACTTGTAGCGAGGGAAGTGCGCCGGCACTTTCCCTCTGCGCTGCTGTTCAGGGCCGAGTGAATACTATGCACTCAGACCCTTCAAGGTCGTCGTACAAAAATTTCGGGAAACCCAGGCATGAATAATCAGAGCAAACCGGAGAACTCACTGCCCGGGGATTCAGAGTCCCATGAGCAGAGCCTTCTGCGAGAACTGCAACGCCTGAAACGTTCAAGCGCCAGGGACCGAGAATTGTTACAGTTGATTGTAAATTCTGGGGAGGGTTTTAATTGGCTTATCGACAACAGTGAAAAAATCCATTTCCTTACCCAGATATCGGCGCTGGAGAGCGGCATCGACTGGGGCCGGATTAAAGCCGCCGGCTGGCTCTCGCTGGTGCCTGAAAGCGACAGACTGCGGAACCAGATCCTCTGGGCCGATCACATGTCCTGCAATCAGCCTTTTGAAATGGAATTGCCAATCGAGCGAGTCGATAAAAGCACGTCGTGGTTTTTGCTCCGTGCTACGCCGACCACCCAACCTCTGGCGGATATGGCTAAATGGATCGGCACCTGCCGCAATATCGATCTTGAAAAGAAAAATGCAACCAAGTTAGAAGCAGCGTTAAAAACGCGCTCGGAGTTTATCGCTCACATAAGCCATGAACTGCGCACACCACTCAACGGCATATTACCGATGATCGAAGTGATCCTGCGGGGCGAACTCAGTGACGAGACAAGAGGACACGCACTGACATTGAAAGAAGCGGGGAATTCTCTTTTGAACGTGATCAACAATGTTCTGGAATTCTCAAAAATCGAAGCGGGCAAAATACAATTGACCGCCAGTGAATTTGATCTCTCTACTCTGGTGGAAAGCGCAGCACAAATACTGACACCGGCGGCGGCGGCAAAAAATGTTCTCCTCTCGGTATCGATTGACCGCAATCTGCCGGCACAAATTACAGGGGATCCACAAAGACTGAGACAGGTACTGCTAAATCTCTGCGGCAACGCCATCAAGTTTACAGACTCCGGCTTCGTCAGGCTGGACGTTCAACATTCAAAGACGACCGCCGCTTACGGCGAAATCAGATTCTCGGTTATTGACACCGGACCAGGTATCGACAAAGGACTGGAAGCACATCTGTTCGAGCCATTCTTCCAGGGCACTGGCGAAACATTCAGGAGTGACGCCGGCACAGGTCTGGGACTGAGCATATCAAAGCATATGGTCACCATGATGGGCGGTCAGATGTTTCTCCAATCGGAACCTGGCCAGGGTTCCACCTTTGGCTTTTCCATACCGTGCAGCCACAGTCCGAAAAACGAAATCATGACGATCTGGGATTCGCAAGAGTCGACAAAGCCTGTGACCACAGTGATCACATTTGAGCCCCAGCAACGAGGTTGCTATGCCATTGCCGAATCCCTGCGCCACTTCGGAGCGACAGTCCAGTCAACAGCGGATAGCGCAAGAGTTATGGAATCGCTGGCCGCCGACGGTCGCAGGGTTGAAACAACAAAGTCAATCGTTGTACTGGATATGGTGCGACTGAAACAGGAAAGTCTGGAGTTGAAAAACAGGATACTGCAGTCACCACTGGCCGCAGCCGTGAGCTTTATCGAAGTCACCGTTGAGGCAAAAGCGGAAGAGGCAGAGGCGGCGGAAATTGGATCAGGGACAACGACACTCGCCATGCCGCTGCGCAGGCAAAACATCCAGAACTGCTTCGACTCCATTCTCAAGCCCGGCGGCGCCGGCCGCAAACAGAAGACGCGCAGCCACAGCTCGACAATGCAACTGGATGAGGTTGCCCAGGCACTGTCGCTACACACCGAGTCGCTGACCGGGGGCAAAAGGTGGGTACTGGTGGCGGACGACCATGCAATCAATCGACAGGTCGCCTATTTATTTCTCAGCGACCTCGGCTTCAGCGTCGACCTGGCCAATGACGGTGTGGAAGCGGTGCAATTTTTCAAAACAAAACGCTACGACCTGGTCTTCCTAGACTGCCAGATGCCGCGCATAGATGGTTTCAGCGCAGCCAAAATCATAAAAGAGATCCAGGCCAGAATGGGGCGCAGTGTGCCGGTTATAGCGATGACAGCCAACGCGGTCGAGGGCACAAGGGAAGAATGCCTGGCCCATGATATGGACGATTATGTCAGCAAGCCGGTGGATCCCGCTTACCTGCAAAAGGTGGTGGAGAACTGGCTCGGTCGGCAAACGCCAAAGACGGCATTTGCAAAAACGCAAAGCGGATCCAACTGGCCGGAATATTCAACAAACTATTCGCAGATGAATCTCAACAAGTTGCGCGAGAAGTTCAGCGAGACCCAGGTCGTCCAGATTTTGAACATCTTTATGGAAAATATTCCGCAGGAGATCAAACAGCTCCACACGTTGTTTGCCGCCGGTGACTTCAAAAATTTCGAGCGCAAATTGATATCGATGAGAAGCTCATTTTTGACACTGGAAGCCCATCCTCTCGCCTCACTCTGTGCCGATTTGACCAGCGCGATACAGAGGCAAGATATCCCCCTGGTGAAGGAAAAATTGCACCTTCTGGACCGCGCTGTAGGCCAGCTGAACCTCGATCTAAATCACGCCCAGGCCGACCGCTCGACGATTACCCTGCCGACTGTGACAACGCACCCGTAAGCTCTACCGCTTCGCTGCAGGGCTTGCAGAGATCGGCGTAGCTGGCGTTATGTCCCACATCGGTGGTGAATTTCCAGCAGCGTGCGCATTTAACGCCTTCCGCCGGCAGCACTTTAACCGTCAGTCCATCTTCGCTGACAACAGCCAGATGACCGTTGGTTTCCACCAGATCGGCGCTCTTGCCCTGGGCCAGAGCCACGGAAGCCTGCGAAGTGATGAAGAAACCGGGCAGGTCCTGGCCAAGCGATTTCATTTTCTGAGCCAGTTCAGGATTCTCAAATACGAGCGCCACCTGAGCTTCCAGAGAACTGCCGATCTTACGCGCGCCGCGGGCCTGCTCAAGGGCCTTGTTAACTACGTTACGCACATCGATGCGCTCCTGCCACAAATCCGAATTTGCCTTATTGCTGTACTCAGGTTTAACCCTGGGGAAATCAGTCAGCAGTACGCTTTCATGACCACCGGAGGCGGCACGCTGCGACTCACTCATATGCTGCCAGATATCCTCAGCCAGGTGAGGAGTAACCGGGGCGAGCAAGCGCACCAGTACCTGGAGGATTTCAAAATAAACCGTCTGCACAGCTCGACGAGACGGTGCCGCCGGTGCCGATGTGTAGAGCCTGTCCTTGGCAATGTCGAGATAGAAGGAGGACAGAGTCACATTACAGAAATTGGAGAGCAGTTGATAATACTTGAAGAATTCGAATCGATCGAAATCTTCGGTCACTTCCTCAACCAGCTCATTGAGACGGTGCAGGATAAAGCTATCCAGCTCGGTCAAATCGCTGAATTTTACAGCGTCCTTGGCCGGATCAAAATCATGCAGATTACCCAGCAAATTGCGCACGGTATTGCGCAGTTTGACGTAAACCTGAGCCAACTGGGCCAGCATATTTTTACCGATGCGCACATCGTCGGTGTAGTTGACCGAAGCCACCCAGAGTCTGAGCACATCGGCACCATACTGTTTGATCACCTCATCGGGATCGACCACGTTGCCGACCGACTTGGACATTTTGCGGCCGTTTTCATCGACGACAAAGCCGTGCGTCAGGACGGTCTTATATGGTGCTCGGCCATGGATGGCGACACTGGTGAGAAGCGATGACTGGAACCACCCGCGGTGCTGGTCCGAGCCTTCAAGATAAAGCTCACAGGGCGATCCGCGCAACTCATCGCGCTCGTCGAGCACGGCGGCGTGCGTAACGCCCGAATCAAACCAGACGTCCATGGTATCGGTTTCGCGCACAAATTCGCCGTGACCGCACTCACATTTGAAGCCGGGGATAAAGTCTTCGACTGACTTTTCCCACCAGCTATCGGATCCGTGGGTCTCGAATATTTTGGCGATGGATTCGATCGACTCCTCGGTCATGAGAGGCTTGTTGCACTTCTGGCAATAGAACACAGGGATAGGCACACCCCAGGTGCGCTGTCTGGAGATACACCAGTCCGAGCGATTCTCGACCATATTGTAGATGCGATTGCGACCGGAAGCCGGCAACCACTGCACCTGATCGATAGAGGCCAGGGCATTTTTGCGGAAACCTTCCACCGAGGCAAACCACTGTTCGGTAGCTCTGAAGATGAGCGGTTTTTTGCAACGCCAGCAGTGCGGATAGGAGTGCGTAAATGTCTCGTGCTTGAGCAGAGCACCGATTTCTTTCAAGTGTTCAACCACCAATGGATTGGCTTTATCGAAGCGCTGACCGGCAAACTGTCCCGCTTCTTCAGTAAATATGCCGCGTCCGTCCACAGGAGAAAGCACTCCCAGGTCATAGCGCTTACCGACCTCAAAGTCTTCAGGACCGTGGCCCGGAGCTGTATGTACAGCACCGGTACCGGCTTCGGCGGTGACGTGTTCACCGACTATCACGCGGCTGCGACGGTCCATAAAAGGATGACGCGCTTCCAGCAGTTCCAGCTTTTTACCGGTGGTGGTGCCCAGCACTTTGACCGAGGCGGGATCGATCTCGCAGGCCGCCAGAAATGCGTCTTTGAGTGACTGAGCGACAATGAGCACGCCGTGCTCGGCCGACTCCAGAAACTCATAGACAAAATCAGGATGCAGAGCGATACCGAGGTTGGCAGGCAGAGTCCAGGGTGTCGTCGTCCAGATGACGAAGGAGACCTTTTCCTTGTCTTTAGCGAAGGCCGGCAATTTGCCCAGGTAATCTTTGTCCACGGCAAATTTGACGTAGATGGAGTTGGACACATGGTCGGCGTATTCTATTTCAGCTTCAGCCAGAGCGGTTTCGCAATTAGGGCACCAGGAGATTGATTTCAAACCTTTGTACAAATAGCCCTTGGAGCCCATCTTGCCGAAGACGCGGATTTGCTTGGCTTCAAATTTTTGATCGAGCGTGATGTAGGGATGAGCCCAATCGCCCCAGACACCCAGTCTTCTAAAATTGGCTTCCTGGCCTTTCAAATTATTTAAAGCAAATTCGCGGCAGCGTTTGCGCAGCTCGACAATCGAAAGCGCGTGGCGTCCGCCTTTGACGTCCTTAACGACGGCCGTTTCAATGGGCAGACCGTGGCTGTCGTAACCGGGCACATAGGGGCTGTAAAAACCGTGCAGCGCTTTGTACTTGGTGACGATGTCCTTGAGAATCTTGTTGAGAGCTGTACCGATGTGGATCTTGCTGGAGCTCAAGTAGGGCGGGCCGTCGTGCAGGACGTATTTGGGGGCGTCTTTGCGCGCCTCCAGATTACGCTTGTAGACTTCCTTCTCATCCCAGAGTTTTTGAATTTCCAGTTCGCGAACGGCGCTGTTTGCTTTCATGGGGAAAGCAGTCTGCGGAAGATTCACGCTGTACGAACTCTTCTCTTTCATTTGAAACTCAACCTTTTAAACTTTCGCAACCGATAACCAGAAACAATAACCGCCAACGCGAGGCGCTGGCGGGAAACTTTTTAAAGCCGCCAGCAGATTAGCTACTAATAGTAATGATGGCGACGGAAAAATACATGGGCCGACCTATACTCTAAGTATATTAGCCAAGGATAGTTTTCTGTCCCGGGCACGTCAACAAAGAGTCCGACGCCGTTAACGAAACTTATTTGGGATTAGCAGGGAGAAAAACATTGAGCAAGCTGAGGCAACTGGCCGAATCCGTCGCAAAAGAAGCGGGAGCACTGCTCAAGTCCAGGGTTGGCAAGATAAAGAGCATCGACTACAAAAGTGCCTTCAACCTGGTCACCGATGTCGACAAAGCCTCCGAGGAGCTGATCGTACGGACAATCAAGGGCACCTTCCCCGATGACGGCATATTGGGCGAAGAGGGCGGCGAGGAATTGTCAAGCAGCTCCAGTCGCCGCTGGATAATTGATCCCCTGGACGGGACGACCAATTACACACATTCCTATCCATTTTTTGCAGTCTCCATCGGCGTTGAAGAAAACGGCGTTATGGTGCTGGGCGTTGTCTACAATCCCATGGCCGATGAATTATTCGTGGCCGAGCGCGGGCAGGGCGCCGTTCTCAACGGCGAGAAGTTGACGGTCTCGAAGGAAGAGTCCCTTGGCAACAGCCTTCTGGCGACCGGCTTCCCGCCTGACACGCTGAACAACATGTACAACAACCTGGAAAGCTTCAAATACCTCACTTCCCATTGCCACGGTGTGCGCCGGGATGGTTCGGCCGCCCTGGACCTGTGCTTTGTCGCAGCCGGCAGACTGGATGGCTTCTGGGAACGCAAACTGGCCCCCTGGGACGTAGCGGCGGGCTCGCTCATAGTGGAAGAAGCGGGAGGGACCGTCAGCAACCTCGAAGGCGGCGCGCTGGAACTGGCCAGCGGACACATTTTAGCCAGCAACGGCCTGATTCATCAGCAGGTCATAGACAGCCTGGCCCGGGTGGCGAGCACCATTTCCTAGACTCAGGTCTGTTGAGGTTTTTTCAGTAATTTGCGATAGGAGCCGGTCCAGGCCCCCAGTGTGATGCGCAAAACTTCCATGAGCATGCGCGGCGAGTCGGTCAAAACATTGACCTTAGAGCCTTCAGCATTGGTCCAGTTGATGGCCAGCTCGGTGATTTTGTAATTGCGCAGGCGGGCTATATAAAGCAGCTCAACATCAAAGGCGTAGCCGTTCAGTCTGGCTACCGAAAAAATGTCCTGGGCCACCGCTCGCTTGAACAATTTGAAGCCGCACTGCGTATCGGCAATGCCGGGCAAAAGCAGTTTCTGGACAATCAAATTGAATGTATTACCGATATATTTGCGGTGCAATTGCGCCGTCACCACAACCCCGGGATCGACCTTGGCGCGCGAGCCTATGGCCACGTCGGCGCCATCTTTTAAGGCTTTGAGCAATTTGCCCACTTCTTCTATGGGCGAGCTGCCGTCGGCATCGTTCATCAGCAAGTAGTCACCGCGCGCAGCCAGCATACCGGTCCGCACGGCACAGCCCTTGCCCTGATTAGGGGCATACGAGATCAGTCGCAATCCGTCATGGTGCCCGGCAAAGTCCTGCACCACATCGCAGGTGCCATCAAGAGAGCCGTCGTCCACGACGATTATTTCAAAGCTGTACGGAGACTGGCTGAGAAATAGGTACACGGACTCAAGAGTGGCTGGCAGTCGCCCTTCTTCGTTGTATGCCGGGATAATTACCGATAGCTCAGGCACGTCAAATCCATTTGAAGCACCAGCAGTTTACCATTACCCGGCTCGTCCTATGAACGAGATCGATGGTCCTGGCATGCAGTCGTTTCAGATTTTTACGGCTGAATTTTAAGGCTCTTCATCCGGGCTCAATCTTTCGGCGGCGGTGAAATCGCTCTCGGTGGACTGGATTGGGGCTTTGGGACGGTCCACGGCAATGCGATCTATCACGGGCAGGCCCGGATCGATATTGAGCCAGTTGCTCTGAATGATTGTACCTTCGCCTGCACCATCCTTAATGTCCTGACGACGGGCATCCCAGCCGCGGGTATTGTTGTATGGTCCGAAGATGGAGGTGGACTCGCTGATCGTGTGTGGGCCACGGCTGTAGGCATAGGCCGGTCCCATCTGGTCGGCAATCTGTCTTTCGACAATACCCTTGCCGCCTTCAAGCAAGCCCACGCTGGCAGTACCCCAGAGAACGTTGCTGGTGGTGAACAACTTAGGCGCCACATAGGCTGTATTTTCCACAGCCGCGGCCACTTCAGTACCGGTCAGCCAGCCCTTTATGCCTTTACCGACGGCACCGGCACCAGCCCCAAACATAGGCAGAGCTGTCATGATACCGACTTGCTGGGCCGATTGCCCCCAGGTCGAGCCAGTGGCGTAGT
Source organism: Cyanobacteria bacterium SZAS LIN-3 (assembly GCA_018266215.1). Lineage (GTDB taxonomy): Bacteria > Cyanobacteriota > Vampirovibrionia > Obscuribacterales > Obscuribacteraceae > REEB67. Next base: position 20,892 of record JAFEAV010000036.1, read on the forward strand.
GATTTATCAGTTCGTTGGAAGCAGCACCACTGAACGACACCGCACCCATTCTGCCGCTGGCCAGAAGCCACCGGGGAACGGTCGATGCTGCCTGAGTGGCCACAGCTTCGGTAGTCAGGGCGGTTGTGGCACCGGCGACTTCTGTAGTAGCTGCGGTACCGGCCACCTCAGTGACGGCAGCCCCACCGCCAAGACTGCCTGCGGCAGCCATCAGAGGCAGCGATCCGACAACGAAACCACCAAGCGCTCCGGCGTTACCAAACTGCAGAAGATCTTTGCCAAGATCGACCTGTTCCGATACCAATCCGGCTTTGTTCAAACCGTAATGAGTAGCGGTACCGGTCACAGCACCGGCTACGGCAGCTGTGCCGACAGTCAGGCCGAAGGCACCCATGAGACCAAGTGTTGTGCCACCACCGACGAGGGCAGCTCCGGGACCGGACCAGATGGTCAGGGCACCGGCGACGACACCAGCAGCAAAAGCTACACCGTAAGCAACCTTGCGCCAGTTTCTATCCCACCAGCTGGGCTCCTCCGCTCCCTTTTCCAGGGTCTTGAAGAAGCCATCCTTGCCGCCCGGTCCAGGCATATTAGCCAGTTCAGGATCAGCGGCTTTGACTTCAGCCAGGAGGCTGCGGGCATGGTCACGATTTTCTTCGGAGACATCAAGACTGGCTTCAAAAAGTTTGCTTACGTTGAGCAGACGATTTGCTTCTTTCGAATCGGCGGCCAGCAATTCACGCTGCTGCTTAATCATCAGCTGTTCGCGGGCTATCTGGTCCTCTTCGATCTTGCGGGCACCGGTCGTTAGATATGTCTTGCTGTCGAGCTCTTTCTTTTGCTTATCGAGCTGTTGCTGGGCGAGGTCCAGACCTTTCTGACCATCGGCGATTTCAGCCACCTTTTTATTGGCAGCGGTTCTCAAATCGGCGACGATATCATGGGCGCCTCTGACACCATCTTTGGTGACAAATTGCCCCTTGCCCATAGCATCGGTATACTGCTCGATCAAATTCTTGATCTGTCCGGGGGCAACCGTCGTCGACGCCGCCACCTGATGATCGAGCTTATTAAAATCTACGAAACGGCTCTGCTTGTAGAGCAACTGTCCGGGATGATCGGGATCGGCCTGAAACATCACTTCCGGGCATTCGGTCTTGACCTTGAGTATAAGACCCTGAGCCTCACCAAATTTGCCCTGATCGGCCAGAAACTGAGCGTACTGAAGTCGGGCGGTGCTGCCCATAACCACATTTTTAGCCATGTCGCCCAATACATCAGGATTTCTCTGACTGGCGACAAACTTAGGATCTCTGAGCATCTGCGCAATGGCGGCGGTATTGGTGCTGTCGGCCAGTGCCACGGCTTCCTTGAGCAGTCTTTCCTGCTCCACCTTGTTGCCTGCTTGTCCGGCGTTGGTGGCATTCTGCAAATCGTTAGTAATAGTCGTCACTTTGGCCGAAGAATTTTCCAGCCTGGGTAGAACGGTATTGACTGTATTGAGATAGAGCTGACTGTGACGAAGGTCCTTATTGCCGGCGGCTTCGGTTAGAAGCTGGACCGCGTCAACGAGATCCTTTTGACTGGGCTTGAGAGCGCCGTTAGCATCTCTCTGGGTAGGACCTTCCGTATTGGCGAGACCTTCAGCCTTAAAAGTTGCAAAACGCATACGAGTATAAGCAGGCGCATTTTCCCATACTTTGTAGGTATCGACCTTGCCCTGGGCCTGAGCCAGTTGCTCCAGCGTCATTCTTCTGGCACTATCCGTGGTGCCAGCCAGAGCGCTTGCGATAACTTCTCTGCTGATTGTGCGAGTATCAAGACCAGCCTGTGTTGCCAGAGTGTTGCGCTCGTTGCGAGCAGTCTGCAGCAAACCGGCGACCTGATCTTGTTTGATATTGTTCGATTGACCAACGGCGATAGCCGCTTCGCTGCTCACTATCTTTTTGAGCTCTGCAATGCGGTCGGCGACTTTTACCGTGTGTTCAACACCATCGGCACCTTTATAGGTAACCATGTCGGTGTCTTTTTTATTACCCTTGATGTACTGGTTGATTTCATTGGCGGCTTGCTCAGCCTTAGCCAGATGTGTGTAGGTATCGGCTGCCGGCTTCTGCGTCGTCTCACGCACCCGGTCAAGACCTTTGTCCGTACCGGCAGCGGTAGTATCACGACCGGCGGTGGCACTGTCTTTGGTATAGGCGACAGCACGCAGGTCATCATGACCCGCTGTGTTAGTCGTCGTTGCCGTATTGTGGTCGCCGGCTTTGGCGGCTGCGGCATCACCAGTTGTTTGACCTTGTCCCATGACTTGGACACCTCATCTATAAGAACCATTTACTCACGGTGGATAAACAGTTCTATACAGATTGTGCCCGTTTCTCGACAGATTTACTCGAATTATCTGCCGGAAAAGGCCTCTTGACTAGGTACCCGGGGGTTTCTGGTCAAGGCCGGGATTTGCAGAAGGCTGCGTACCTGTGGCGGGAGCGGTGGTCTGAGGAGCAGTTGTCGTGTCGGTAGTCGAAGCAGCACCGGCATTGGGATCAATCACATCACTACCAGCGGGAGCAGCCGTTGTCGCCGGTGCATCAGTGGTGGTAGCGGGTGCATCGGTTGTCGCCGGCTGATGGGGCTTAGCGCCCTGCTGTTCATACACCTGATCAGCTGTAGTGCCTGCATTTTGAGGAGCATAATCGCGCAAAGGTCTCTGCGTGCTTTCATAAGTACGCTGATTATCCTGGGCCGAAAAATAATCCATGGCACCCTGAGCCGCGTTTGGCGTGGCGAGACCAAACTTGGTCCAGGTCGAAAGGTCTCTGCCGGTGCCCGCAATAGCATCACGAGCGTACTGCGAACCAAACTGAGGAATTTTTCTGGCCAGCCAACCGGAACCGCCGGAAGCAGCCGCGGCTTCCTCAAGCGCGGGAGCCATGGCACCCTTGAGGATCCATCCGCCAAGGAGTGCTTGACCAACGGTACCCGTAACCAGGCCGTTGAGCACGCCCTTATCGGCAGGTCCGAAATTGCCCTGCATAACTGCATCCATAGCGGTAAATTGATGCCAGTTACCCTGAGCGTCTTGATAGGATTTACCCTTCCACCAGTTGTCGTAGAGACTGGTCGTAGTGTTATAAGCACCGATGGTCCCCAGGGCAAGAGTCGTAGACTTCCAGCCAGCGGACTGATTGTTGGCAATCTGCAGTTCGCGCTGAGAAGCGGTAGCCGCATCCAGTCTCTGAAGATTCGGAGCCTTAGGAGCATTGAATTCAGGCTTGAATCTATTGAGCGCACCCTTGACCCCGCCGGGGGACTCAACGGCAACCAGCTCAGAAGCAGGTTTACCGGCATTAGGGAAGGAAACGACGTTACGCACATCAATGTTATAGGAGCGCTTGCCATAGAGGACATCGCCGAGCGAGCCTGCTTTGCCGTCAACCCAGCTGCCGAATCTGCCCAGGACGCCTTTCGAAACATTGGGTACGGCAGGATTGACTTCAGGCACAATATTTCTGAGCTGTACTCGACCGGCACTCTCGACTGCGCCGAATCCTTTGCCGGCGGCAAGAGCTTCAGCCAGTTTAGTTTCAGGAGCAAGGCCGGCCAGGTCAGGGAAGAGCTTGCCAACGGTGAAGTAATCTTTGGCATTAGCCACCGCAGCACGCAGCTGACCGACTGTTTTGATATTGTTTTCAGCCAGGAATTTCGCCTGCTCACTCACAGCCAGCTCGCCGGAGAAAGCCGCCTTGCTGGGATCACCAGTTGCTCGCATCTTGCGCAGAGCGTCGGTGACAGGGGCGCTGTCGTTGAGTTTGGCAATGGAAGCTTCATTCAGTTGAGGCCCCATACTTGTAACTCGTTCAGCCCGAGTTGCGAGATTAGCCTGAAGATCACCAACAGTGTTGATACCGCGACCGTTGAGAGCAGACAGGGTCTTCGCTTCGGTACTGGCGTCGTTCATGTGCGGGAAGATGCGTTCCAGAGCGGTAGCACCTCTCGCCCCATTCAAATTGAGCGACTTATTGAGGGCGGCAAGTTCCTCAGCGGTGGCCGAAGATACAGCCTTATTGCCGAGAGCTTCCAGTTGAGCAGCCTCGTTCGTGAGACCACTGTTTCTAAATACACGACCTACCTGCGAGAAAGTAGCATTCTCACCGAGATTACCTGCCACTCTGTTGAGGACACCTTCACCGGTGATGTTGCCCATTCTGTACTCGAATGCCGAAGCCGCTCCCGGCTTGTTCAGGAGTTGCGAACCATACTTGTAGCCAATCGGCATCAAGGCAGCAATACCGCCGTGGACGGCGCTGTCGCTCCAGCTTTCTTCCTTACCGTTCAAAGCCGAGGCCAGATAGTGACGAGTGATGATACCGGTTGTAACGGCACCAACGTCACCAATACGGTTAAGCACAAATGGATTGACTTTACCTTCGGTCGCGGCCGCTACGGCAAACTTGAGCACAGCGCCACCGGCAACCGAACTTACCAGAGCGCCTACATCAGCTATGCCGCTTGAAGCTGACTCTCTGAGTTTGTCGCTGGCATTTTTAAACATTTCCGGACGCAGTTGCTGTCCCATGGCAAACAATTGCTCGGTAACGGCATCGTGCGAGCCGGCACCGTTAATCGCTTCATTAGCTGCTTTCGCTTCCGTGAGGAGTTTCAACGCATCCTGCGGACGGAACATCTCATCGGTCTGGTGAGTTTTGGGCATGAGCTGCAAGGCATTGCCCTTGTCATTGAACTGGGCTCCCTGCATCAAGTAGAGCATGGCCAGCTGGTCGCGCATGAAGACGCGAGAAGTCAGCAAGTTTGGATGGACATCGCCTTTAGCGTCCTTACCACCTTCTACCAGAACCTTCAGCTGTGTCAGTGTTTCAGTGTCACCAACACCGGCCGATCTGTCCTGATTTATCTGGGCAGCAACGCGCTTCATCAAGTTTATGTCTACCGAATCAGCAGCGGCGATTGCCTTCCTCTGCTGCTCGTCCATGCTCTTGATCTGGTTGACACCATCGGTGATTTGAGCATGAGCTTTGCTGGGATCGAGAGCCGTCAGTCTGTTATCGCCCAGGTATGTCGCATACTGGTTGTGCAGCTGCGCAGCAGCGTTCAAACCGAGTATGAGCTGCGCATTCATGGCATTGAGTTGCAGACGAGCGTTAGCATCGAGCGGCTTACCATCAGGGCCCTTATTTGCCTCCAGGGCCTTGAGATTGTCAGCCACCTGATCCGCCCACTGCTTGCGACGAGTAGGCTCTTCAGCACGGCGAATTTCTTCCTCAAAGAGTGCTTTAGCCTCGTTCAGGCCAGCGCCTTTTTTGGCAATAGCGGCATCAAGTCTGGCGTTCAAATCCTGAGGAGACAGGTTGCTCAGATCATTGGGATTGGAAGAGGTCGGAGTACCAGTAGCGTCAGTCGTAGCGGTACGATCGGAAGCAGCCGCAGGATTGGCAGCAGGTTGGAAACCAAGGTCCTTAGCCAGTTTTTGTACATTGGGATCGGCCAGGGCTTGCTCGGATACCGCCGGCGGCACACCAACAAAGCCGGACTGGAACACTTCCTTGGCATGAGTCTTATCGGCATCGGCAGGCGGTGTTTTCAGGCGCATCAAAATATCGGCTGCCTGATAGTGAGCGGCAATCTGCTGCATAGAGCTGGTGACATAATTGGACTGCAGATCCGTATTTTGATTATAAAGACGCAGAGCAGCCATGCCAGCGGCTTTATCCGCGGGAAGAACAGAGACAGCATCCTGTATATGCTTGGCCAGATCAGGATTTACTTTCGCCAGATTAGCAGCGGCAGTATTGAAGGCGTCCGGTGAATTGGCATTCATTACGGCCGCTATACTGGTCTGTAATTCGGGAGGCAGCTTGCCGCTATTGGCGTCGGCAACTTTCTTGAGATCAGCACTTATAGCGTCGGATGCCACGCCCAGAGCCTGCTGTTTATCTTTCGGCACAACAGCATCAAGAGCCTTTTGTTTGGCGTCCATCATCTGGCCGTTGAGCTTATTGAGCAAATCGATACCAGCCAGACCATCATCGATGACCTTGCGATCGGCAGGGGACAAATCACCTATGGGAGCAGGTTTGTCCTTCAATCCCTTGGTCAAATTGATGAAGGCGTTAACGTCGGTCGTGGCCTTAGCAGCGGCATCGGTCGTCGCCTTGTCAAATTTGATATCACCATTGGCGTCAGCACCAGCAGCAGCAGCCCTGTTATCAGTGCCGGCCGTAGCCTGGGTCCGACCGTCACCGCCGGTCTGCGCACGGGCGACTTCGGCATTGTGAGCAATAACTGCTTGATTGATCTGTCCAAAGATCTCAGGCACGGGCGAGCCGCCTTCCTTGATCTTGTTCAACTGGCGATAAAAATTGACGTCACCCAGAATGGGCGAAAGTGATGTGGAATTCTTCAGTAATTCGCCAAAGGCAACGGTCTCCTGGGGTCCCATAGCTTTTAACTGATTGGCCTGAGCCTCTGGTACGCCGGCCGCTTCCAACAATTTGGCATTGCCTTCCGGTGCCTTACCCTGGCGGTAATACCAGAGAGCCATATTGCCGAGCGCGGCATCTTTGAGACGCGTAATCGTATAGAGATCTACTTCTTTATTGGCCAGATCTCTCTGCTTAGTAGGATCTTGCTCGGCGGCCTTGTCTTTGCGCACCTGAGCCAGCTCGGCCTGAGCCTTGGCGATATCGTCCGGTGTAAGAGTTTTAGCCAGTGCAATGGCGCGTTCGTATGCTTTTTTAGCGCCTTCCAGATCATGCGCTTTATTGAGTCCGGGCACTTCCTTATCAAGGATATCGTTGACCTGCTTCATTACCTGGAATGCTTCAGGCCGTGTCTTGGCGCCGGCTGTATTGTCAGTCGTTGTCGTGCGGTCAGTGCCGGCGGTTGCGGTCCTGTCCGTATTGGTCCGGGCGGCCGCGGTAGTATCGGTCTGGGTTCTGGCTGGAGCATCCGCGGCGGTCGTCGCCGGCTTGGTCGGATGAGCGTCGGTAGCAGCGGTCGAAGCAGCACGGTCCGGATTGGCCGGTCCACCAGCCTGAGTATCGGCATGGGTCTCACGAGCACCGGGAGCGTTGGCATTGCCCTTGGGCATGCCAGGCGTGATATACGGGCTCATATCGGCCGTTTCAGTAGTTGTTTGGTGCGGTTTGCCACCGATCAAGTCACTAGCGGTTTTGTCTTCTGTTGACTTTGAATCGCTTCCAGGTCCAGCCATTGGATATTCCTCAAGAAAATTGAACGCTAAATATGAGCGTGCCTATTTAATTTATTCCAGTTAATGGAGCCTTTGAAACTGGGGAAACTACGTACTGGGGCTGCCAAGAGGCTTGTTTTTATCTTCACCCGGTCCATAGCAATTAACTCGGAGGCTCCTATACAACTGATGTATACGGACCGGGGTCATTTCTGGACAGCCCAAGCAAAATCTCCGAAAACCTTTACCGCCAACATTTATAAGTTGAGACCGAGAAGTCAGTCGGTCAAGTCGACAACGGTGACGCCGTCTCCGCCCTCATAGATCTCCCCGGGGCGAAACTGGGCCGGATAAGTCATAGTGCTCAAGAAGTCCCGCACAGCCGACTTTACCGCCCCGGTGCCATGCCCGTGAATAATCATAAAAGGCGTAACACGTCCAAGGGCGCAGGAATCGACAAACTGATCGAGCAAACCCAGGGCCTCCTCCACTCTTTTGCCGCGCAGGTCCAGGGTATTGGACTGGGTGCGGACATATACCGCCGGCTCGCCCCGGTGGTCGGCAAAGGATTTCCGCTCCTCGCCCCGGGAGTCGGCTGCCGCCCCCTTGCCCTGCAAGCGTCTGGCCCTTTCCTCATAAAGCATGGTGCGCTTGACCTTGCCGCTGACGGCCTCAAGCTCGGATGGCTTAACTTTGACTTTCATCGAGCCCAGGTTGACGACAACAGTGCTGATTTCTGCGGCGCTGTTTTTGATCACTTCCTGCACCGTGCCTATTCTATTTAAGGAACGCACAAGCACACTGTTGCCCACCTGAAGATGCGGCGCAATATCGGCGCGAGAGGCGGGCTTGTCCCGGGATGGCGGCTTGAGCCAGCCCAGGTCCTTTTTAATTGATTCCAGCTCCTCGCGAGCCTTTTGCGCTCGGGCCATCTGGGGCTCCCGCTGCAGAGAGGCGATCATTTCTTTGAGCTTGCCTTCGGTCTCCTTAAAGTCGGCCTCAATCTTGGCCGCATAATCGCGTCGGATTTTCTCACGCTCGCCGCTCAGTTCGCCTTCTCTGTCACTGAGTACCTGCTCCCACTCGGCCAGCTTCTTGCTCTCCGATTGGTAGTGTTCCTTTTCCAACTGCAATTCGGTCAGCCTCTTGTCGAGGCGGGCAACGACTTCTTCCAGCTCACCGGCACTGATATCGACCAGGGCCCTGGCTCGCTCCACAAGCTCGGGTTTGAGGCCCAGGCGCGCCGCAATCGTGGCGGCTTTAGAGTTGCCGGGCACGCCCAGTCGCAGTTTATAGGTAGGAGAAAGCGTCGCCTCATCAAACTCAAAGCTGCCGTTGACGAAGCCGTCATCCATAAAAGCTATGGTCTTGAGCTCACCCAGGTGTGTAGTGGCAATAGTCACAACCTGCCGCTCTTTCAAATACTCCAGCACAGCCCGCGCCAGAGCCGCGCCTTCGACAGGATCTGTGCCGGCACCGACCTCATCGAGGAGAACGAGCATCTTTTTGCCGCCTTCGGAGGAAGCCGCCGAGACAATCTCCACTATATTCTTCATGTGCGCGGAAAATGTAGAGAGGCTCTGTTCAAGAGACTGCTCGTCGCCAATGTCGGCACAAACCAGATCAAAGAGACTGACACTTGAACCGCTCGCAGCAGGTATCAACAGTCCGGCCCGCACCATCAGTGCAGTCAGTCCGATTAATTTGAGCAGCACCGTCTTGCCGCCGGTATTGGGTCCGGTTATAACCAGTGTAAAAGCACCACCGGAAAGACCGACATCGCTGCTTATCACCGGGCGTGGAGGCACTTCCCGGCTGTTCTGCAAAACCAGCAGGGGATGCCGCGCGCCAATTAGATTGAAGGTGTGGTCAACACTGAGCTCCGGTTGAATGCCATTATATTTAGTGGCAAGCCTGGCCTTTGCAAATATCAGGTCCAGCTCGGCCAGAGCACTGTAAGCCTCGGACGCGGCGGCACGATGGGGGCGCAGGGCGTCACTCAATTCGGTGAGGATGCGCTCGATTTCACGCTCTATTTCACTGTCTTTTATGCGCGCCTTGTTGGACAGCTCCATCACCGAAAGGGGCTCGACATAAATAGTCAGCCCGGACTGTGAGGCATCATGGACAATACCATCCAGGGCATAGCGCATACTGGCCACAACCGGCAAAACGAATCGTCCGTTGCGCATCGTATATAGTGGCTCCTGCAGGACCTTGCCGCCGGAGTGGCTCTGAATGATACGTCCCAGTTCCTCGCGAATAGCCGCGTCCAGTCTGTGCCTTTCACGCCGCAGGCTGGCCAGATGCGAGCTTGCCGTATCTTTCACATGGCCATTTTCTACAGCGTCCTCGATCTGATTAATCTCATGTTTGAGATTAACCAACCGTGGCGCGTAGGCGGTCATGCGGGGAAAATCATCGGCGGTCATCAGGCCCAGAGAAGCTTTCACCCGGCTGGATATTTTCAACACTTCTTTGATGCTGTGCAATTCCGCAGCCGCAAGGGTAGAGCCGGCGCCCAATCTCAGTAGAATATCGGAGACATCCACCAGTCCGGTCAGGGCCAGGTTCTGATTATTGCGCACCATAAGCAGTGCCTCTGTTGTTTCTTCAAGCAACAGCAGAACAAGCTCACGGCCGGTTTCAGGTTTTAGGGCGAGGGCAAGACTTTGACCGCTGGGCGATTCCGCTTGCTCGGCCAGATAGTGAAGAAGGCGGTCCCATTCCAGAGAACGGAGACTGCGACTTTCGATACTCACGAGGACTAATTAAGTTCGGATGCCGCCATAGGCATTACCGGCTCGGCTACTTCGCTGGTCAAAACATCGGCTGGAACGTTAGTAAGGCTCTCGATTCCAAGATTGCCAAGCAATTTTTTCAGACGAATCTTCTGCAATTCATAGCTGCGATTGTTGCGCTTGTGTACGACACCAATGCGCTCCAACTGCTTGATTGCTTCAAGGTGCGGTTCGGGCACTGAAGAGACATCAACCGAACCCTTTTCATTGAGCCAGGAAATAGTAGGAGACAGGGTTCCCAGCAGCTTGCGCATAGGCTGTTCGAAAACAGGCATAAATAACTCCTCAATCACATTGTAGTTAATTTTAACAGCTTGACATTGGGTAAACCCCTGCCTTATTGCGCCTCATGAAGCTACGTTTAAGAATGCGGTACCCTTATATGCATTCAAGTAGATGGAATCAAGGAAACGCTCATGCCTACTCTTTACAAGCTTCAGGACAAATCTCCCCAGGTCGACGCAAGCGTTTTTGTCGCTCCCACAGCCTGTCTTATTGGCGAAGTAGTCGTGCATCAAGATGCCAGCATCTGGTTTCACACGGTTATTCGCGGAGATATCAATAGTGTTGTCATCGGCAGCGGCACAAATATTCAAGACGGCTGCCTCCTGCATGTCACAAATACCCATCCACTCAAGGTGGGAGAGCGAGTGACAGTCGGCCACGGCGCCATATTGCACGGGGCCACGATCGAATCGGACTGTCTAATAGGAATGGGTTCAATCATTCTGGATGGAGCACTGATTGGCGCTCACAGTGTCGTTGCAGCCGGATCAATAGTCGCCCCCGGCAGTCAAATACCACCCGGCAGCCTGGTCATGGGTGTACCCGGCAAGGTCGTGCGCGAGGCCACCAGCAAAGATCGCGAAATGATCGATCGAGGCTGGAGCAACTATGTCGGCTACAGACAGAGTTTCCGTGATCAGTTGACGCCGCTTAATTAAGATGTTCAATCCGACTCCGAGGAGTCTGGTGCCATGGAATTCTGGGCCTGGACCAGATTTTCTTCGGGTACGTGGTCGTTCAACCAGGAAGCGATGGTATTGAGTGTGGACGGCTCAATCAAACCAGTTTCAATCAAGACATGTCCCTTACCGGGCAACCAGCGAACGGTCTGATCCTTGCATTTGAGCCGGTCGAGAAGAAGCACGACGGCATTTTGCTTGAGGATGCGATCACGATCTCCCTGGATTACAAGCACCGGAATATCGGCTGAAACGTTGCGGGCATAGGACAGATTGGACTTGATCATTGAGAAAGTATTGAGCACATCTTTGCAGGTGAGATGTTTGCGAATATACGGGTCGCTCAACTCTTCCTGCACAATACGCGGATCTTCCGAACTCAACTTCTTGATGTAAGGTGCCAGATCGCACTCCTGGTGGGGATTGGTCACAAGAGTGGCGCAGTCTTTGACCACGGTGGGCGCGATGTAGAGGCGTCTTTTGAGCGCCGGGCTGGAGAGTACCAGACCGTTGACGCAGCCGGGCATATCCTGCGCGGCATGGAGGGAAAGTCCGGCACCCAGACTTTCGCCTATGAGGAAGAGGGGGAGGGAGGGGTGTTCGCGATGTGCGGCCTCTATCACCATTTTCAGGTCTTCGAAGCTCTTGTCGTACCGCACTTCGGCCACCTTGCTGCCATCGGCGGCAACGGCGGTGGGCTCGGCCAGCGTTATCGATTGTGTGTGCGGCCCGGCGGGACGCTCATCCCCAATGACAGCCTGGTAGGATTTCTCCTGCCAGCGGCCGTAACCGCGAAGGTCCTGGGCATAAACAACAAAACCCTGGGAGGCGAGGGTGCGAGCCATACGGTCATAAACTCGACCATGCATGACCAGACCGTGGACGCAAACGGCCACAGCCTTGGGCTTGGAGCTCTCCTCACGCCAGACTGAGATAGGGATATCAGGCAAATTGGACTCACCATGAGCCTTGGGCTGGTCGTCGCGGACGACCTCGGCCAGGGCCGGCTGGCAAGTCTGAGCAAAAAGGACAGTCGAAAGGGAAAGGCCCAGAGTCAGCGCTCCACTGGAGATAACTCGGGTGAATTGCGACTTTATATGTTTAAGGACGCCACTCGATAGACAGCTAGTTTTGTTAGCCATACTTTTTTGACCCTTAGTCGATAATCAACAACCCCGCTTAGCCTATGTACCAACCTCAAGCCCACCTTGAAACGTGCTAAACCTGCTTCATTCATTAAATGCCGGGGATTCAGATAAAACTTTTACTTCTTGGTTTTTATAGAGAGCCGCTCACAGTGCTTCAGACGTGCGATCATTGCTGCAAAGCTGCCTCCAAATTTTTCCGAGACGAAAATGCCGAAAAGAACAGATATTCAAAAGATCCTGGTGCTGGGCGCCGGGCCGATCACTATTGGCCAGGCCTGCGAGTTTGACTATTCCGGGTCCCAGGCCTGCAAGGCCCTGAAAGACCTGGGATACGAAGTGGTACTGATAAACTCCAACCCCGCCACAATCATGACCGACCCCGAGGTGGCCCACCGCACCTATGTCGAGCCGGTCACGGCCCAGGTAGCCCGCGAAGTCATCGCCATCGAGCGGCCCCAGGCACTGCTGCCGACCATGGGCGGCCAGACCAGTCTCAATGTGGCAGTCGAACTGGCCGAGAGCGGCGTACTGGCTGAGTACGACGTCGAGCTCATCGGCGCCAAGCTGGAAGCAATCAAACTTTCGGAAGACCGTGAGCTTTTCAAAAATCTGATGCTGAAAATCGGGCTCTTCGTGCCCAATTCGGGGATTGCCCGCAATTCCAACGAAGTGCGCGAAATTGCCAATCAAATAGGCTTCCCCATCATTATTCGTCCGGCCTTCACCCTCGGCGGAGCCGGCGGCGGCATCGCCTACAACCAGGAAGAGCTGGACGACATAGCCGCCCAGGGTCTGGCCGCCTCCCCCGTATCTGAAATCCTGCTGGAAGAAAGCGTACTCGGCTGGAAAGAATACGAGCTGGAAGTGATGCGCGACTGCAAGGACAACGTCGTAATTATTTGCAGTATCGAAAATTTTGACGCCATGGGCGTGCACACCGGGGACTCGATCACTGTTGCCCCGGCCCAGACCCTGAGCGATAAGGAATATCAAAATCTGCGCGACGCCGCTCTGAAAATTATTCGTGCCGTCGGCGTCGATACCGGCGGGTCGAACATTCAATTTGGAGTCAATCCCAAGGACGGACGCGTGGTCGTCATCGAAATGAACCCTCGCGTGTCGAGATCCTCGGCCCTGGCCAGTAAAGCCACGGGCTATCCGATTGCAAAAATCGCCGCCAAACTTGCCGTCGGCCTCACCCTCGACGAAATTTCCAACGACATCACCCGTGACACCCCGGCCTCCTTCGAGCCCACCCTCGACTATGTGGTGACCAAAATCCCGCGCTTCAATTTTGATAAGTTTCGCGGTACCGACACCACCCTGACCACCCAGATGAAAGCCGTGGGCGAAGTCATGGCCATCGGTCGTACCTTTCAAGAGTCGGTGCAGAAAGCTCTGCGCGGACTGGAAGTGGGCCTGCCCGGATTTCTGGAGATACCCTCGCGCTCCAAGGCTGACTTCTGGGAGTGGCGCCGCCGCCTGGCCGTGCCCAGCCACCTGCGCATCTCCGACATCTACGGCGCACTCAAAGCCGGCATTTCGGCAGAGGAAGTGGTGGAGCTCTCTTCCATAGATCCATGGTTTATTGAAAATCTGGAAGAGCTTTATCTACTGTCGGAAGATATTAGAGAAAAGGTCAAGAGCACCGACGACCTCAATAAAAATCTGCTCTTCGAACTGAAACGACGCGGATTCAGCGACAAGCAACTGGCTATCCTCATTGGCGTGACCGAAGACGATATCTACAATCTGCGCAAAAAATATGACCTCAAACCTGCGTATAAGATGATCGACACCTGCTCGGCTGAGTTTGTCGCTCATACGCCTTACATGTATTCGACCTACGAGGAAGAATCCGAAGCACCACCGGCGGTGAACAAACGCATCATGATCCTGGGTGGCGGACCGAACCGCATCGGCCAGGGCATCGAGTTTGACTACTGTTGCGTGCACGCCAGCATGATTCTGCACGACCTGGGCTACGAAGCGGTGATGGTCAATTCCAACCCAGAGACTGTCTCCACCGACTACGATGTCTCGGACAGGCTCTATTTCGAGCCGCTCACCCTGGAAGATGTGACCAATATCGCCGAGCTGGAACAGCCCGAGGGCATCATCGTCCAGCTGGGCGGTCAGACGCCGCTCAAACTGGCCAAAGGCCTGGAAGAGCGCGGCTTCAAAATCCTGGGCACCTCCCCCGAATCCATTGACATAGCCGAGGACCGGGCGCGCTTCGGGGCTCTGATAGAAAAGCTGGGCTTGAAGCAGCCGCCGGGGGCAATTGCCTACAATCCGGAAGAAGCAATCGCCAAGGCCACCGAGCTGGGCTATCCGGTCCTGGTGCGCCCCAGCTACGTGCTTGGCGGTCGCGCCATGGCCATCATTTACAGCCAGGACGAGCTGGAACGCTGGCTCACCAGCGGCTTTTCGGTGTCACCGGACATGGCCGTGCTCATCGACCAGTTTCTGGAAAATGCCATAGAAATAGACGTGGATGCGGTGTCCGACGGCCGGGCAACAATTGTCGCCGGCATCATGGAACACATCGAGCAGGCGGGCATCCACTCAGGCGACAGCACCTGTGTGCTGCCCTGTCAGAGTATTCCTTTTAAGATAATTGAAGAGATCCGCCGGGCCGTGAACGAGCTGGCGGCCGAGCTCAAGGTAGTAGGCCTGATGAATATACAATTCGCCCTCAAAGGGGACGATCTGTATATACTCGAGGTCAATCCACGCGCCTCGCGCACAATTCCCTTCGTTTCCAAGGCCACCGGCGTGCCCTGGGCCAGGATCGCCACCCAGGTAATGGTAGGCAAGAGCCTTTCCGAGCTGGGTATCTCCCCCAGATTGCTGCCGCCACATGTTTCGGTCAAATCCGTTGTCATTCCCTTCAAACGCTTTGCCGGGGCTCAAATCTCCCTCGGGCCCGAAATGCGCTCTACCGGCGAAGTCATGGGTATTGCCTCGCAGTTTGGTCTGGCCTTCGCCAAGGCACAGCTGGCAGCCGGACAGCAATTGCCGACCAGGGGACGTATTTTCATCAGCGTCAGCGACTCGCACAAGCAGGAAGTTGTGCCGGTGGCGCAAAACCTGTACCAGCTTGGCTTTGAACTGATTGCCACCCGGGGCACGGCCCAGGTAATCAAAGCCGCAGGCATACCGACCCTGGTCACCAATAAGGTCTCGGAAGGCCGCCCCAATCTGGTCGACCGCATCAAAAACGGCGAGCTGAAACTGGTTATCAACATCCCGTCGGGCCGTACCGCGCGCGAAGATGACCAGCTGATCAGGCGTGCAGCCATCAATTACAATGTGCCGGTCGTCACGACCCTGGCCGGCGCAACCGCCACAACAGCGGCTATAGCGGCTCTGCAGGCCGGCTCCCTGGGAGTCAAGAGCCTGCAGGACTACCACCAGAACATCTCGCACTGGGAGCATACAAGCCAATCCCACAAGGCAAGATTTTAATTCCCTTATAAGGTAGGGCAAAGGCGGCCTGGAAAGGCTATAATTCACGCCTTGAAAAGGCAGCAGTCAGGTTCAGACCGGAGGAAATGCAGTGAGCATCGAAATCGCCAAATACATTGATCACACCTTGTTAAGTCCGCAGGCGACTCGCGCTCAGATAACGAAGCTCTGCCAGGAAGCGGCGGAGAACAATTTCTTTGCTGTCTGCGTCAACCCCTGCCATGTGCGCCAGGCGGTGAAAGAGCTGTCCTCCACTAAGGTAGCCGTTGCTACAGTGATTGGATTTCCTCTGGGAGCCAATCTTACCGACATCAAAATTGCCGAGACCCAGAGAGCAATCTCCGAGGGTGCCGAAGAAATCGACATGGTAATCAACGTCGGCATGCTCAAGAGTGGCGATACCGAATACATTGAAAACGAAATCAAAGCCATTGTGCGCGCCGCTAAGGAAGTACCCGTCAAAGTGATCATCGAGTGCGATCTGCTCTCCGACGATGAAAAAGTGGCCGCCTCCGAAGCCTGTGTCAAAGCCGGCGCGGCCATGGTCAAAACCTCCACAGGATTTGTCAAAGACGGAGCCGGTGCGACCGTACAGGATATCGAACTGATTAAAAAAGCAATTGCCGGCTCCAAACTTGGTATCAAGGCCAGTGCAGGAATCAGAGACTACGACAAAGCCAAAGCTCTCATAGACGCCGGCGCCACGCGGCTCGGCACATCCGCCGGCATCGATATCGTCAAAGGTGCTAAAGGCGAAAAAGTAGAAACCGCCAAAGCGGCCTACTAATACATTACAAGTTTGTCCGGAGGGACTGAAATTGAAACTGTCCAAGAAATTGTTTGGTATCGCCTTTGCAGCACAGATGCTTATTACCGCATCAGCACCGGCTTTCGCCGATAACAGCACTGATTCAGAAGCCTACAAAAAAGCCGAGGCCTTTTACCGCACCTGCGGACCGGACGAGAAAAAATTGAAGATGGCGGCGGAAAAATTCCGTGACGTTATCGCGCAAGAAGCGAACAATGCCAAGGCTCATATGCGCCTGGGCGCTATCTGTGCCGCTCTCGATGACTATGAAACCGCGCTGCTGGAAGAGAAACAGGCGGCCAAGATCGACCCCAAATATTTCCTCCCCCACCTTGTGATTGGTCAGGTATACGCCAACCAGGGCAAAGTCAAAGAAGCACTGGCCGAGTTCGAACAGGCCGTAAAGCTCAAGCCGACCAGTTTCACAGCCCATATGGATCTGGGCATGGCCTGCACCCAGCTGAGCAAAGTCGACGAAGCGATCGCCGCCTATTCCAAGGCCGCCGAGCTCGATCCGAAAAATCCCGCTCCCCACGTCAATCTTGGCGTATTGCTCTCACAGCAGCAAAAATTCCCCCAGGCGATCAAAGAAGAACAGACCGCCATCACTCTGGATAAAACCTTCCTGGAAGCTCACATCAACCTGGGCAATATCTACGCCGACTCCGGAGACCTGAACAGCGCAGAAGCATCCTTCAGAGACGCTCTCAAAATGATGCCCAAGCATCCCAACGCCCTGAGCGGATTGGGCTGGGTCATGGGTCGTAAGGGCGACTTCAGAGCCGATGCTGCCGAACAACGCAAAGCTCTCAAAGTCGATCCCAGCTTCTCCACAGCCAGACGCAGACTGGCCGAGGCTCTGACCGAGCTCGGTGATATGAAGGAAGCGGAAGCGGAATTCAAAACCGTGCTCAAGCAGGCACCGAAAGATTGCACCGCCCACGTCGAGTATGCCAAGTTTTTAGAGAAGCAGGGCGAGCGCGATCAAGCTAGAAGCGAATGCAAAAAGGCTCTGGAAATCCAGCCCGAAAGCAAAACCGCGCAGGAATGCTTGAAGAAACTCAACGGCGGCTAAAATCAGTTACCGCCCGGCGGTCCCAATAAGCTGAGCATGCGTTCGTACATGCGACGCACCCTGTCGTCTCGAATGTCTTCGATATTCATGCGCACAAGGTGAAAAGTCAGCAGTTCTTCGCCGCGTTTGACGACGATGTCGACAGGCGTCCCCGCTTTGCCGCACATCGTGTGCCAGTAAGCGGCCTGATCGTCCTGCCTGGTGAAGACGTGATCGCTGGCCTGTATTTCAATATCACCACGACGTATTCCGGCAAGCGCCGCCGGGCACTCGGGCAGCACTTCAGTAATGGTATAGAAGCGATTGAGCAGAGACTTCTGTCCGATGATGCCCAGAACCCCGTAATTGAGCTTGCGATACTCGTCGCTGGTCATCGTCGCCCGTCGGCCGAGAAAATTGAACAGCAGGGTCTGAGCCCTGCTCTGAAGCTGCTGCTGCCCCGGATCTTCTTGTGCCCCTTCGCCTTCTTTTTGGTCCTCAACCATCACTCCGCCCTGCAGCGGAGCGGCCGCCGCAGGCGCATCGATCGGAGCGGTGGGCTGATTATCAATGACAGGCGAAGCGCTTAAAAAACGGACCGGAGACTCGGCCAGGGCAGGCAGAGCACCGCCGGCGGTTGCGGCAATTAGACCGAGAAGGATCGCGGCTCTGCTCAAAGGCCTGGCAAAAGACATAACTACACCCGTATTGATCTGAAACAGCGGACCTGGATAACCGCACCTGAATACTGCTACGCCCGGCATCGTCGCTATTAGGAGGACGCTGCTAATACAAAGAAAACACCACTTGAGGAAGACAGCGTGAAGAAAAGCTCTAGTGCACGCTGGTCACAGGGATCAAAGATTCAACAATGGCCAGGGACTCACTATCCGACACGCCGTCACCAAGAAAATGGACATAGCGACAGTCCTTCAGAGGCAGCTTCTGCTTTTTCTCAGCCTCGGCCGTGTGCTTGTCCTGCATCCAGCTGCCGAGATAATAGACTGTCTTACCGCCATTACCTTCCGAGCCCGGCTTGAAGACATCTATTGTGAACGGTCCAAAAATTTTGGATTTACCCTTCAAGGATCTGTCTCCATCGGGACCGTCACCAATACCGGAATATGCCGATGCTACGGTAAAGCTGTGATGCTTTTTGTCCTTAAACTCAATGACATAGTCCGGATTGTCCTTGTCGCCCATCGAATCTATTTTTATGGAGGCAAGAGCAAAGCGACCGGGAACAGCGGTGGGAAAATAAACTGGCACACCCAGATCTTTGAACGACTTGATCACCTTTGTCTGGGCAGCCGATAGAGCAACTGATTTCCCACCGACGGTGATGCCGGGCGAAGCGGCCAGGCAGGGAAGAGAGCAAGCTCCCAGCGAAGCAACTACAAGCGAGGAAAAAATCAATCTCAGTGCAGCCTTCATAACCCTATCCTTATAAGCAAAAATTACCCGTCAGGCAATTGTAACCAAATCAAAATCTTTTGTTGACATAGCCTCACCACCCCTGTAACTTCGAACGTAGATAAATTAGGTGCTCCCGCAAAATGTCCTCATTCAACCACACCGCCAGCCAGAACCGCCGACGCCGCGACTTCCTTGAGAACTCGGGGCCGATGTGGCGTAGCTGATATTTAGCACCATTATCGAAATTGTCTCCCCGGGTTACAGAGCCCGGGGATTTTTTTTGCAGGTAAACATCATGGCAGTACAGATAGAGCAATTCAAAACAACTGAATCGGCCGGCACCAGTGCACTGAAGAAGGCAGCAGTGGTTGGCGCCAGCGGTTACACCGGCCAGGAACTCGTGCGCTTGCTTTTGCAGCACGACCATGTGCAATTGCATACGGCAATATCGCAGAGCAGTGACGGCAAAAAATTTGCCTCCATCTATCCGGGCTTCCAGAAACATACGGATCTTGTCTGCAGCGACGAGGATCTGGAAACACTGGCCGAGCAAGTCGATGTCCTCTTCCTGGCGCTGCCGCACGGTAACGCCGCCGGCAGAGTGACCGGGGGCACGCTCAAAAAATGCAAGGTGATTGACCTTGGTGCTGATTTTCGCCTCAAGAATGCCGACGACTACGAGACCTGGTATAAATTCAAACACCCCCAACCAGAGCTTCTGGCCGACGCCGTTTACGGACTGCCCGAGCTAAACAGAAAAGCAATAAGTCAGGCCAGCCTGGTAGCCAATCCCGGCTGCTACGCCACCTGCTCAATCTTGACACTGGCACCACTTGTGATGGCAGGCATAATTGATCCAAATACAATCATTATCGACGCCAAATCCGGTGTTTCTGGTGCCGGTCGGAGCACCACGTTGAGCAGTCATTTTAACGAATGCAACGAATCGATAAAAGCCTACAGTGTGGCCGGACACAGGCATACACCCGAAATTGAGGAGCAACTGAGCGCCTGCAGCACGACGCCCTTCCACGCCTCATTTACACCACATCTGGTGCCCATGAATCGCGGCATACTGATCACGGCCTATGCAACACTAATAAATAATATATCAAAAGAAGATCTCTATAAAATATACAGTTCATTCTATGAAAACGAACTGTTCATCAGGCTTTTTGATCCCGCAGGCGAAGACTACACCTTCCCCGAAACACGCTTTGTGAAGGGATCTAACTTTTGCGACATCGGCATGACAATCGATACCAGGACCAATCGCGTAATTGCCGTCGGCGCCCTCGACAATCTAGTAAAAGGCGCAGCCGGACAGGCTATTCAGAACATGAATCTGCTTTTCGGCTGGCCCGAATCAAGCGGTTTAAAGCAAGCGCCGATTTTCCCGGTGTGATATTTTTATAGAAGTTGTTGACACCGCCGGACAACGGTTGTAATCTTCCCAGAGTTATTGAGGCAATTTTCAATGTTCACCTTGAGCGCCAACAACCACATAAGCAGCAGCCGACGATTCTCGCGACGCCGCCTATCGCGCTCGGGTTTCATTTGGTTGTGTTGATTTGATCAACAACTAAATTTTTCATCCCTGAGTGCAAGGCAAGCACTCAGGGATTTTTTTTGCGCATATTCCCCAGACGACAAAACAAGATCAGGAGACACAAAAGTGAACTCAATGGCCAGACTCCAACCGACAGCAAGCGCCGCCAGTACAACAGCAATGGCAGCATCAGCCAGAGCCGCAAGCGGCGAATCAAAGCCGGGCAACGCAACCGACAGCCCAATCAGCACCGGCGGCGTCACCAGCCCCCAGGGCTTCATGGCAGCGGGCGCGCACATCGGCGTCAAACGCAAGCGCAAGGATCTGGCACTGATCTGGAGCGAGGTGCCGGCTCATGTAGCGGCCGCCTTCACCACCAACGTCATGAGGGCCGCACCAATACTCTGGAACGAAAAAGTCGTCGCCGGCGCCAAACCCATACGAGGCATCGTCGTCAACAGCGGTAACGCCAACGCCTGTACCGGAGAGCTTGGCATGATCAATGCCGAAGCCATGGCCGCAACCTATGGTGAAGCCATGGGTGTGAACGCCGAGGAAATCATCATCGCCTCGACCGGAGTGATTGGCGTACAGCTGCCGATTCAGCTGATCAAACAGGGCATAGTCAGCACCTGCGAGCAGCTCGACAAATCGGCCTCCGCCGGTCTCAGTGCGGCCCAGGCAATCATGACGACCGATACTTATGTCAAACAGACAGCGGTCCAATTTGAATTAGACGGCAAGAAAATAACCATCGGTGCCATGGCCAAAGGCAGCGGCATGATTCATCCGAACATGGCTACCATGCTCAGTTTTCTCACCACCGACTTGAACATCTCGCCGGCGCTTCTGAACAAGGCGCTGAAAGAGAGCACCGCTGAAACCTACAACATGATCAGTGTCGACGGCGACACGAGCACCAACGACATGGTGGCGATACTGGCCAACGGCAAAGCCGGCAATACGCTTATAGACAGCGAAAACGCCGACTATTTCGCCTTCTGCCAGGCCCTCAAGACAATCAACACCGGTCTGGCCAAAACAATAGTGCAGGACGGCGAAGGGGCGACGAAATTTCTGGAGGTCCAGGTCAAGCACGCCGCCAGTATCGAAGAAGCTCGTAAACTAGCCCGCTCCATCGTTTCCTCCAGTCTGGTCAAGACAGCCTTCTTTGGCGAGGACGCAAACTGGGGCCGGATAATCTGCGCCATGGGCTACAGCGGCGTGCAGTTCAAACCGGAAACTGTTTCAATCGCCATCGAAAGCGCCGGCGGGAAGCTTGAGCTGATGCAGGAAGGCGAGCCTGCGGTAGTGAACGAAATCCTCGGAAAAGCGGTGCTGGCCGAGAAAAATATCATCATCCACATCGACATGAAAGAGGGTGCCAGTGAGGCAACGGCCTGGGGCTGCGACCTCAGCTATGAATATGTGCGGATCAACGGCTCTTACAGGACATAGGTGACAGAAATGGTAGCTTCAATGAGATATATCCCCACCCAGGCCGTTGTGCCCTTTGATCTGACCAGGACAAAAGACACTCTGAAGAAGAGCGCCTATCAAGTTGTGGTGGTCAAATTTGGCGGCAATGCTATAGGCAATGATGCTGTGCTTGACGCTCTTGTCGATGACACCATCGCCATGGTCAAAGCCGGCATCCATGTGATAGTGGTCCACGGCGGGGGTACGGCTGTGAACGACGCCCTGGCGGCGGTCGGCAAGGAGACTAAAAAACTGAACGGTCTGCGTGTAACCGACGAGCAAACACTGGCGATAGCCGTCAAAGTTTTCACCGACATCAACAATACTCTGATTGAGAAATTTCGCCAGAAAGGCGCCAGCGCCCTGGGATTTTGCTCCAGAACAGCAATACCATTTCAGACGCAAAAGATGTCGCCGGAGCTCGGCTGGGTCGGCGAAATCGTAGACGTCAATGCCGGCAGCATCGAACGCTGGATGGCGGCAGGCTGGATACCGGTCGTCTCCCCGCTGGGTATGGACGGCGGCGGCCACTACTACAACATCAACGCCGACCATGCCGCCCTGGCACTGGCAACAAGTCTGGATGCCGACGGTCTGATTTTCATGACCGACGTGCCCGGAGTGCTCAAGGACTTCAATGTGCCGCACTCTCGCATCGGCCACGTCACCCCCAGGAGTGCTCAAAAGCTGATTGCCCAGGGCACTGTCACCGGCGGCATGCTGCCCAAGATAAAAAGCTGCGTCGAAGGCATCAATAGCGGTATCAGCCGAATCGCCATCATCAACAGTTTCGAACCAAACGCTCTGATAAAGGGCTTCGTCGCGCCGCAAGAGACAGGCACACTGATCACCGGAGATAAATATGACCACTAGTCTGGCAACTGAATTCTCAGCGCCGGTCTCCCAGCAAGCCAGCTGGGTGGAGCGCGGCAAGAAAGTCTTGATGAGCACCTATGCTACCCAGCCGGTAGTCCTGAGCGAAGGCCAGGGGAGCTATGTATGCGATGTCGACGGCAAAGAGTATCTGGACTTCGCTTCAGGTATTGCAGTGAGTTCGCTCGGACACTGCCACCCTGGCTATGTAGAAGCGCTTACGGCGCAACTGCAAAAGCTCAGCCATTGCTCGAATCTCTATTACAACCAACCGTCGATAGAACTGGCTGAGGTCCTTGTGGCAAACAGTGCCTTTGACCGGGCCTTCTTTTGCAACAGTGGAGCCGAAGCAATCGAAGGCGCTCTCAAACTCGCTCGCAAATACGCTGGTAAAACCAGGGGGCATGGCTGCACCACCATTTTGACCATGAGCAATTCTTTCCATGGTCGCACCTACGGCGCACTCTCAGCCACAGCGCAGACAAAGTACCAGACCGGCTACCATCCGCTTGTGCCCGATTTCATCACGGTGGAATTCAACAACATAGACTCGGTCCTGGCCACAAACCTGGACACAGTTGCCGCCATCATCATCGAGCCTGTGCAGGGCGAAGGCGGCGTCCACCCGGTCGACGGAACATTTATCAAACAATTGCGGGCGCTCTGTGACGAACATCAGATCGTTTTGATATTTGATGAAATCCAGTGTGGTGTTGGTCGCAGCGGCAGTTTCTTTGCCTGCGAAAATTTCGGAATTGCCCCGGATATTGTGGCCATGGCCAAGGGCCTTGGCGGCGGATTCCCAATCGGGGCCATTCTAGCCGTTGAAAAAGTTGCCTCGGCCTTCAGTCCAGGCGATCATGGCTCAACATTCGGCGGCAACCCTCTGGCCACATCAGCGGCCCTGGCCTGCGTCAATGTAATTCAAACCGAACAGTTTTTGTCGGCGGTGAAAGACAAAAGTGCACTGCTGATTGCGACCCTGATGGAGCTACAAGGCAAATACCCCTGCATAAAAGCCATCCGCGGCCTGGGTTTGATGCTTGGTGTCGAGCTGGATATTCCGGTCAAACCTATTATTCAAAAATGTGCAGCTGCTGGACTCTTGCTTGTGGGCGCCGGAGATTATGTCATCAGGCTCTTGCCACCGCTAACTGTGAGTGAAGAAGAAATCGCTGCCGCTGTCAAAATACTGGAGCAGGCGCTGGCTGCTCCACAATAGGAAAGCTGCCGCGAATATTAAATTTCACCTTTTCCGCGCCCCAAAAATGCCCATATTGCCCTGGTAGAGTTCGGACACAGGCCCAACTTACTACCCCAGGCGAGACAATCATATGAGCACCACTGAGCTTCCTCAGGCGACAGATCGCGTAAGCGTTGCCCCCAATCCCGTTGAATTTGACCCGCTGGCCGATGTGCGCCGCGAACTATCATCCCCGCCCAGGCGCACTGAGAAGGCCTCCGACTCAATCGGTCCGGTCAAACCGGGCGATACATCGCTCGAAAAAATCACTCTGCCCGACGGCAGCCAGGCTGAGTACAGGCTGCATGTGCCGGCCAACTATGACGGCCACACGCCCATGCCGATGGTGATCATGTTTCACGGATACGGCATACGCCGGGGCCAGGGCGACACCGAAAAAGGCGCCGAAGGTATGGAAGAAGTCAGCGCCCTGAGCAAACTAGCCGACAAGGAGGGTTTCATAGTCGCCTACCCCAACGGCAATCCAGACCGCTCCTATTCCTGGAACAACGGTCAGTGGTTCTTCTCCACCCGCGACGACGTGGCCTTTACCCGCGGCATGATGGACACAGTGGGCAGCAATCTTGCTGTAGACAAAGAACGGGTCTACATTATCGGCTACTCGCAGGGCGGCAGTTTCACCCACAGGGTGGCCAATGAATTATCCGACCGCGTTGCGGCGGTAGTGGAAAACGGCGGCTGGATGACCGGCAAAGAGACACTGCCGAAGAGCCCCTTCCCGATCATGGCCATACAATCACTGACCGATACCATTGCCCGCCCGGAGGGCAGCCCCTGGTACAACATCACAATGAAACCGGAGGCCTATACCCAGGACTTCTATAAAGCAGCCAACGGACTTTCAGGCGACCCCAGCGTCACGACCTATCCCGGCAGAGACGGCAGCGAAGTCAAAGAAGTCGTCTGGAGCAATCCAAACAACGGGGTGGAGGTAAAAACGCTGTGGCTGAACAACCAGAAGCATCTCTGGTTTGGCGGCAAAGGAGCGGAAGACTCCCCCGTCAGCGCCACCGAGGAGGCCTGGAAATTTCTCAAACGCTTCCACAAAGCAGCCGGCGAACCGGCGTCAATTGAACAAAAAGCAGCCTACTAGCGGGAAGCAGGCTCAAGCACGTTGAGCTTGGGCACCGCCGTGCCATTGAGATAAGTGGCCAGCTGGTCGATCGAGAATTGCACACCGGAGAAGAAATCGCCGAAGTGTCCGTACTTTGAGCTGGCTTCGTCGAAGCGCATTTCGTAGATGAGCTTTTTGAAGACCAGCGGATCGTCGGAATAAAGGTCGACTCCCCATTCGTACTCGTCGAAGCCGATTGAGCCGGAGATAACCTGAGTCACCTGACCATGATAGGTACGACCGATTTTGCCGTGGTCGAGCATCAGACGAGCGCGCTCTTCATAAGGCAACTCGTACCAGTTAACCGTCTCACCGCGCTTCTTATCCATCGGATAGAAACAAACAAAACGTCTCTGTGGAATGCGCGCCCAGAGGCGACCACCGAAGTGCGGGCTCTTAGCCTGCTCCTGCACCATATTGTCAAACGCTGCATTCCATTCGGGGGAATGCGGCTTGAATTCACTTTCAGCCATTGCCGCATGAATCTTAGCTGTAGCATCGTACATACCGAGTTCCAACACTGAAACGTAGGAGGCGCTGGGTACGAGAAATTCGGAGAGCTGCAGTTTGTCGAAGACCATCTGCACCTGAGCCAGACCTTCAAAGTCTTTGCTGTAATGAGTGAGCATCAGATCGGCTTTGTGTCCAACCAATTGAGCCAGACCGACATCAAATTCTTCGCTGTTCTTGAAGCCTTCAAGAGTAGCCACGGCTTCGTTGATCATCTCGGTGCGATCGATTTCGGGTAAGCGATCCCACAAAATCCGCTCGAAGTTGAAGAAGCGGTGAAGTATCCACCAGCCTTCCAGTGACTCAGGAACATTCGGATGACGCATAGATTAGTACCCTTTAAGACGTCGGTATTAGACCGTTAGTCTAAATCGAAGACTACATATAAGCGGGGATAGTAAGCAAAATTTTGCATTCAGCCCTGTGCATCCTGAAACATTTGCTACATAGTATTGACAAAGGGTTTTCCGCCATGTGACTATTGACCAGTCGTTCGCGACTAGCTCGCAACCCCTTTCGGTGCCAAATGTCTACCGCTCAAATCAGCGCCAGCCAGAATCGACGTCGCCGCCTGTTTCTTTTAGACTCAGGGACGATTTGGCGTAGCTAGACAGCACCAATTTCGAAGTTTCCATCCCTGGGTTAATGCCCGGGGATTTTTTTTTGCATCTTTTCCACTAAGGAGTCGACCATGATCGCCATAACCGCCTCTCCCTCCAAACCCAGCGGCAACAGCCAGACACCCCAGACGGTTGCAGGCTCGCAGCGTATGGCCTACGCCGAAAATTCAATCATCGAAAATGTCCTGAACGAACACTCAATGCGCGGGAAAGACATAATCGGCATAAACGAACTCACCACCGAAGAGCTTCTGCTCATACTGGATGTGGCAGCCAGACTGAAGATAAGCAAGTTTGATCAGACGCAAACACTTTTTGCCAAGGGACAAACTCTGGCGATGCTGTTTGAAAAACCGTCGCTGCGCACTAGGGTCACTTTCGAAGCAGGAATGACACAACTGGGTGGCCATGCCATTTATCTCGAAGGCAAACTGGGTGAACGCGAATCGGTGCCGGACATCGGACAGAATCTGGATCGCTGGATTGACGGCATCATGGCCAGAACCTTCGACCATCAGACAGTGATTGATCTGGCAGCTAATGCCAATATTCCGGTCATCAACGGCCTGAGCGATCAAGAACATCCCTGCCAGGCTCTTGCTGATTTCCAGACAATAATGGAAAAGAAAGGCACACTCAAAGGCATCAAACTTGCCTACGTGGGCGACGCCAACAATGTTGCCAATTCTCTGATGCTGGCGGCGGCCAAACTCGGTACCGACTTTGCCATCGCCTGCCCACCCAACTATCAACCCAACGCCTCAATCTGGGTCAAGGCCCTGGCCTGCGCCAGAGAATCGGGCGCCACGCTGACACTCACCCATGATCCCGTCGAGGCGGTTTCGGGTGCCGATGCCGTCTATACCGACGTCTGGACATCAATGGGTCAGCAGGGAGAAGAAGAGAAACGCAACAAAGCCTTCGCCGGCTATCAGCTGAACGATGCGCTTATCGCCCACGCCAAACCGGACGCCATCGTCATGCACTGCCTGCCCGCCCACCGCGGACTGGAAATCACCGACAGCGTCATCGACGGTCCGCAATCGGTAGTTTTCGATCAGGCGGAAAACCGCCTGCACGCACAAAAAGCCATACTCTCTCTGGTTCTTTAAGGTAAACCTCTAAAACCAGATTCAAACTCAATCGAATAAATCGTCAAGGCTGGCTCAGGCAAGCCCGAGCTTTGCTGCGCACAGACAAAGTCTCAAAATAATCAACGACAACACAAACGGAGAAAACCAATGAAAAAGATATTGCTGGCCTATAGCGGCGGACTCGATACATCCTGCATCCTGGCCTGGCTCAAAGAAAAGTACAATGTGCCGATCGTGGCCTATTGCGGCGACGTCGGTCAAAATGAAGACCTCGAAGCAGTGCACGCCAAAGCGCTCAAGACAGGCGCCGATAAGTGCATTATCGACAATCTCAAAGCCGAGTTTGTCAAAGACTTTATTTTCCCGGCCATCCAGGCCAACGCTGTTTACGAAACAATCTATCTTATGGGCACATCACTTGCCCGCCCCTGCATCGCCAAAGGCATGGTGGAAGCGGCACTGAAAAATGACTGCGACGTCATCGCCCACGGTGCCACCGGCAAAGGTAACGATCAGGTACGCTTCGAACTGGCGGTCAAATCGCTGGCTCCCCACCTGCAGGTCATCGCCCCCTGGCGGGACTGGGAATTCGGCTCGCGCAGCAGCCTCTTCGACTTTGCGGAAAAGCATAATATTCCGCTGCCGGTTTGCAAAGAAAAGCCATATTCAATGGACGCCAACATGATGCACATCAGCTACGAAGGCGGCATTCTCGAAAACCCATGGACCGAAGCTCCGGAAGACATTTATCTCTGGACTAAGAATCCGCAGGATGCACCGGATGCGCCCGAGTACGTCACGATTGACTTCGAGCAGGGAAATCCGGTAGCCATCAATGGTGAAAAACTGGCGCCGGTACCTTTGCTTGAAAAAATCAACAGCATTGCCGCCAATCATGGCGTCGGCAGAATTGACCTGGTGGAAAACCGCTTTGTCGGCATGAAGTCCAGAGGAATTTATGAGACTCCTGGTGTGACCGTTTTGCAGCAAGCGCACAAAGCAGTCGAATCGCTCACCCTGGACCGGGAAGTAGCCCACCTCAAAGACTCCCTCGTGGTAAAAATCGGCGAACTGGTCTACAACGGTTTCTGGTTTGCGCCGGAAGCAGGCCTCCTGAGAAACTTCGTCAAAGAGACCCAGGCCACCGTCAGCGGTACCGTCAAAATAAAACTCTTCAAGGGCGCCTCTTATGTCGTTGCCCGCAAGTCGGAGCAATCGCTTTACAGCGAAAACATGGTCAGCTTCGAAAACATGACCAGCTTCAACCCCGCGGACGCCGGCGGTTTCATCAACATCAACGGTCTGAGACTATCCAACTGGAGCCAGAAACATGCAAGTATTGCGAAAAGCCTTCAACCAACAGCTTGATCCCCAGGTCAGCGACTTCGTCAATTGCATAGAAGCCGACCAGGCTCTGATTGCAGTCGACATCCAGGGGAGCATCGCCCACGCCACCATGCTCGCCGCAGTGGGACTATTGACTGAAGCTCAGGGTGCCAAAATCGTCTCCGGCCTGGAGGCAATCCAGGCCGAGGCGGAAGCCGGCAAATTTGTCCTCAACCCGGCCTTCGAAGACGTACATATGAATGTCGAAAAGCGTCTGGAGGCTCTGATTGGCGAAGACGCTCTGAGGTTGCACACGGCCAGGAGCCGCAATGACCAGGTGGCACTGGATATGCGACTCTATGTTTTGAGCCAGATCAGCGCCGTCAAGGCGCTAATAAAACACGTACAAGCGGCATTGAACGCCTGTGCCGTGAAGAACGAGGATGTGGTTATGCCTGGCTACACGCATCTTCAAAGAGCTCAACCGGTGCTCTTCGCTCATGCCATGCACGCCTTTATAGCCATGCTCGATCGTGACTATGAACGCTTTGAGGACGCGGCCAAGCGAACCGCCGTCTCACCGCTGGGAGCGGGAGCTCAGGCCGGCACCGCCCTGCCGATCAACCCGGTCTTCAGTGCCGCGCAGCTGGGATTACCTGCAACCTTTATCAATTCCATCGACGCGGTAAGCGATAGAGACTTCGTGGCTGAGTTTCTCTTCGCCGCTTCTCTGGCCTCGGTGCACCTATCCCAACTTGCCGAAACCCTCATTATTTGGGCCAGTCAGGAATTTGCCTTTATCAGCCTGGGGGACAATGTGACTACTGCCTCCAGCCTGATGCCGCAGAAGAAAAATCCGGATCCGATCGAGCTTGTACGAGGCAAGACCGGTGCCGTATTTGGTGAGCTGATCAATATATTGACTACGCTCAAAGGGCTGCCGCTGGGCTACAACCGTGACCTGCAGGAAACCAAGCCGCCCGCTATTAAAGTAGCGGCAGACCTCTGCAGCGCCCTGCGTGTAGTGGCCATTGTCCTCGCCAATCTGACTGTAAATGAAGCCAATATGCAAGCGGCAGCCGGAGACCCGGACATGATCACAACCGATCTGGTGGAGTATCTGGTACTGAAAGGTGTACCGTTCCGTCAGGCACATGAGCAGATTTCAGCCCTGGCAAATCATGCCAAACAATCAGGACAGAAACTCAACAAACTCACACTGGAGAAGTTAAAAGAGTATGGCGAGCAATTTGAGCCGGATGTCTATGACCTGTTCAATCCACAGGTATCCGTCAAGGGGAAATCATCTCCCGGCAGCACAGGACAAGCACTTGTGCATGCTGAGGCGAAGCGCTTAGGGTCGCTCTAACCTGGACTGAATTGAAAATATATTGCGAGGTCGACTGGAAATGATTCCGGCTGGCCTCGCAATTGTTATTCGGTGGGATGCGGGTGCTATTAAAGAAAAAAATGCATATTTCTCTTGGGTCTCCGCAGCAGTACAGAAAGATTAGGGTTTATGCATCTGATCTCCAGCCCTGCTAGGCACAGCTCACAAAAAAGAAAAACAGCCAAATTTCTTTGGTAGATCGCAGCTAAGAAGACACAAAAAAGAAATACAGCGAAATTTCTTTTTTAGGTCTCCACAGGAGTACACAAGGATAAAGGTCTGTGCATCTTTTCTCCAGCCCGGCAAGGGACATCTCACAAAAAAAAGAAAAACAGCCAAATTTCTTTGGTAGCCCGCAGTTAAGAAGACACAAAAAAGAAATACAGCGAAATTTCTTTGACATCAAAATTGCTCCTCATTTAATCGAACTTTTTCTTGTCCTTCTCCGTTTAGTCTCGTGACACTCCACGCGGAAGGAGGGAACGATGAGCTGCTTCGAATCCATAAAACAAGCCATTAACGCCCTGCCCGACAAAGGCATATTTTCAACCAAATCACTCTGCAAGTACGGCAGTCGCAACGCCGTCGACCAGGCGACGCACAAGTTAGTGAAAGAGAAATATATAGAACGAGTAGCCGCAGGCCAATTTATTAAAGCCGGTCAGCCATGGCCAAGTCTGTATGAAATCGCCCAGGCAAAAGCCGCGACCTTCGGCAAAGTCCTCGTAACACACGGCAAGCAAGTGGCCGCATATCTACGACAGAAGGGGAAGTTTCCCAACTCCTGGCCCGATCCCGGCACTGCCATAGTTTTTCAAGTGCGAGGCCGAACCAGTTCGTTCCTTGCAGGCAAACGAAGAATCACGCTCAAGGGTGGAACCGACAGAAAAGTCCATGGAGGCGAATCCTCCATAGCAAGAGAGATCCGCGCGCTCTGGCATCTGGGGCGCACGGCTGGGGAACTGCATTTACACAGGGTCCTCAGTTCACTCAATCATACGGTCCTGGAAGCAATTATTGAACAAGCACAATGGACGCCGGGATGGCTGCACGACGCAGTCAGGGAGCACTGTCTCTCATACAATCAGCGCACCGTCTATGACTACACGTAGAGCAAGAGGCAGTAGCAAAATCTCATATCCGCCGAATGACCGATAGTGAAATGGGGCGTTTAGCCGATTATCAATCGGCGAGGCAAAGCCCATACTGAATGCAGGAGCAAATCGTTCGGGGGGTCACACAATTGAAAAGGAAAAGACGCTCTTCACGCGGCACAACTCTTTCGGAAGCCGTGATGTCCCTGGCCACGCTCACCCCGGTATTACTGGCAGCCACACTGGTAGTGATCGAAGCTTCAAAGGTTTACTCTATCGGAACTTCAATGATGAATGGAGCGAATCTCGCCGCCGCCTCACTGGCAAATTACTATCACACGAATCCTGCTGTCGTAACCGATACGTATGCACAGCAGCAAGTGTTCAACAACATCCGCATTTCCCAGATGATTGCCAGCAACAGGCAATTCTCGATACCACCTGGAGGGTGGAACCTGACAGCCAATCCGCCAAGAGTCACCGTCGTATGCACTTATCTGCCAGGACAGGGAACACCAGCATTGCCCGCATTCCCGACTGTCGACCCGCTCAAACTGGGTAGCAAATTTACTATCTCCGAATCTGCAACTTACGCACTTAAGCAATAGGTCAAATTTATGATTCACACTAGACAGAGATCGAAAAGAGGCCAGATATCAGAGTTTGGCGCGTCTCTAGCAGTCGTCTTACCAATCACAATCTATTGCCTTTTTGTCGCAGCTGAGACTGCGCAACTCTTTATGATCAATTCCGCCCTGAATGTATGCGCGGCTCAAGCGGCCAGACTCCTCTCGATAGCGTACATGGCTGACCCGGCCGGCACGATGGCAAATCCAGAGAAGTATTTCGCCCAGGTGAAGTTTTTAAACCTGGTCCAGAGTTCCAAGCAATTCAGCATACCGGCCGGTACGGCAGGTTGGAATACGGACACAACCCCTCCGACAGTGACTGTCCAAGTGACCTTTGCCAGCGGTCAAAATGGCAGTCCGGTGCTGCCTAATCCGGATCCGCTGCTTCTCTCGCCCAAGCTGGTGATGAACACCACAGCCACAACCGGACTTGAATAAAAATGGAATCAATAACAATGTCGAAAACAAAAAATGGTAGATCCCCAAATGGAGTCCTCGCGACAGTATTACTGGCCGTTGCCGTAGTAACAGCATGCTGCCTTTCGTCGCTGGGAATGGATATCGCGCACGGCGCACTCGTCCACTCGCAATTACAAACAGCTGTCGATAGCGGCGCCCTGGCCGGAGCATATGAACTGGAAGACGCCATGCCCACAGCCGACGCGCTCAAAACAGCAGGCAATTCCGCCTCGGTCATGACGGCCGCCAACCTCGCAGATGGACAGGCCGTATCAAACTCTACCCCAGGCACTATAGTCAAAGTAGATGTTGTGTCTAACGCTTTTACCCGCACAGTGACGGTGACAGCGACCAGGACAGTGGCACCGGTATTTGCCCGGTTGTTCGGCGGATTTTCCGCTCCGGTCAGCGCCAGAGCTGTAGCCTCAGTCAGCAAAGGCCTTTCAGTGGTCAACAGCAACCAGGTTTACAACCTGGCAGTATCTCTTGATTGTATTCCGTCCAGCGGGGCTCAGGCCGGTGTACCACTCGACTCCTACACCGGAGACTGTGCTCCGAACAAACCCTTCACGATTGTGCTCAATCCACAGAAGTCGAAGAACAGCGGCTGGGTGACCGACTGGAGCGACAGCAGCAGCCCTGCTCTGACAATAGGATCTACTCAAGTCAATATCAGCAACGGTGTGATAGCGTCAAAAGTAGCGGCCATGAGTGTCGGGCAGTCCATAGTAGTGCCGATAATTCAAGGCGATCCGCCCTACAACAAAACAAACACTGTTGTCGGCATAGTTGGTCTAAAGATAACAAATATCGATTTCCCAAACACTATTACGGGCTATCTGACAACCCCGATATGCAACGGAAAACCGAACATGCCGTTCCTCGCTACAACGTCCAGCGCAGATAATTTGTTCCTGAATCAATGGTCACCGGCTACGGTGCGACTATCACAGTGATTCACCCGCACGATACGCACAACAATGGATGGGAAAGACGATGTTAAACATAAAACACCGAGCACCAAACGTGCCATTCACGCCCAGTGTGAAGAAACCAATGACGATAGAAGAGCGAAAGGTCACAACCATACTTCTGGTATTGGGACTTGGGCTGGGACTGAGTCACGACTTTCTTACCTGGGGCAATCATCATCCACAGGCACCTGCTTATTGCGAACAGGGACCCGCAATCGCAGTAACCCTCAAGGAAAAGGAAGAGAAAGCGGAAAAACCAGTTCAAAAGCGAGCACGCTCAGCGGAAACGACCGTCGAAAAAT
Source organism: Cyanobacteria bacterium SZAS LIN-3 (assembly GCA_018266215.1). Lineage (GTDB taxonomy): Bacteria > Cyanobacteriota > Vampirovibrionia > Obscuribacterales > Obscuribacteraceae > REEB67. The sequence continues at coordinate 54,445 of JAFEAV010000036.1, forward strand.
TGCCCATGCTGAGGACGATCGACGAAGAGATTTTGAGTGAAGAAGACTTTCTCAAACGCGAGATTTTTCATCAAGACCTCCTGGCGACATTGCCTCAGGACAGCCAGGAATTCGCAGAGCAGCTGGTCGCCTACGGCGATACGCTGACAGCGGCGCACAAGTTTTCACAGGCAGATTTCTTTTACCGGAAAGCTCTAGAACACATGGAAAAGAACGCCCGCACCAAATGTCCCACTTATCGAACAGCCCTGCTAAGTGTCTCAAAAGTTTGTGTTTCACTGGGCCGCATAGAGGAGGCGGAACAACTCAGAACCCGCGCAGCCAATTACAACAACACTTAAGGAGGAGAAAGCCAGCCTAACAATCAACAACCAACACTCGCCAAAAACATTGACTGGACCCGCCACTGCCGGCGGGTCCTTTCCGCGTGCAAGAACCGCAACTATCGGTAAAGTAACACTCCACAAATAGGTTGAATGACGGATGGTGCCTGGTGAACAGCAGAGCTATGTTAGAAGTATCAGCCTAATGGGAGGTGATTGAGATGGAAAGGAAAGGAGCCTGGGAAGTGGTTTTGATCGGATGGCATTGCTTTATAAAGCAATTCGCAGTGCGCGAGGACAAGACCCAGCGCTGCGAAGCCGCGAGAATCACACACTCCCGCTTGAAGACTGTGATGGAAAGGAAGCCAAACTTGCTTCCAGTAGCATCCAATAACAGCCTGATGGCAACACTGACAGAAGACGCTGATGGCCGCATCCCATATCCGCATGAATTCAAAGAGGTCCTGGGGGTGGACCCGATCGAACACGGAATTACAAACGAAGGAACGGCACTTTCACACATCAGCCAGTACAGACTGGCGGTTTACGTAGCCAGCGTGATTGAACAGGAAGAATCAATCGACATGAATCCCCCGGTGGATGCCACCATGTGCGCATAATTCACCCCAAATAAAATATTAGCCAGCGGCCCGTCTTGAGAGATGGGCCGCGCGCTTATCAGCCTTTATCGGTAGAACTTTCATCACTTTGGGGGATTACTATCATCTTCTTATGTAGGACAATGGAGCAACAACACTGCGTAATTCGATGGATGTAAATGGTGGGCAAAACTACGCGGATCCTCATAGTTGAGGACAACGAACTGATGCGTGACGGACTGAGAGCCGTACTGGAACGTGTTGACGGCTTTACTGTAGTGGGAGATGCCGAAGACGGCATTTCTGCTGTGGAGCTGGCGCAGAGTCTGATCCCGGATGTAATTATCATGGACGTGGGACTGCCGTTCATGAACGGCATCGATGCCACCAGGGAAATCAAAAAATTGCTTCCAGGGATAAATATCGTCATGCTCACTTCGCATGACAGAAAGGAAGAACTTTATGCCGCGTTATCGGCTGGAGCTGCGGGTTACTGCCTCAAAGACTGTGCATCGGACCGCATCAAAATCGCAGTCAGTTCAGTATCGGAGGGCGCGGCCTGGATCGATCCCCGCATTGCAGGACTTGTGCTACGTGCCTTCGACACCCCACTGCCTGTAGTCGAAGAGCCCGCCGCAGCCGCACAGGCAAACGACCTCCTCTCACAACGAGAGAGAGAAGTGCTGCGCTTGATGGTCGACGGCGCAAGCAATAAAGACATCAGCGAAAAACTAATAATAAGCCTCTCAACCGTTCGCACACATGTGGAACATATACTGGAGAAGCTTGCTGTCAAAGGACGCACAGCCGCAGCCGTCAAAGCTATGAAAGAGGGCCTGATTTAAACGGCTATTCTTCCTGTTTAGGAAGACTATCGACATAGGCCTGTAAGCGGGTGCTGGTTATTCTCGCCCGGTTGGGAATGACCTGCTGCAGCCGAGATTTGGTGTCCACATCCACACTACCACCCCGAGGAGATTTACCGGCCTTAGAAGGACGCGAAGCCGCCGAAGAAGAGGGATGAAACCAGTACTCGTGACCGAGAACAATACTACCGGTAGCGGCCGCTACCTCTCTCAATTTCTGTAGATAACATGAGCGATAGCCGAACCCTCCAAGAGACTGGAGTCGATTGTGACTCATTTTCGAGTCTTCGTAGCATGGATCCGATTGGTCGACAGCGACTACAGCCGCAACCGGCGTCTTTGCTAAAACAGCTCGAACGAAGGTCCTGAAGGTTGCTATTTCGCTTCTCAAGAACTTAGTCATTTTAGAATTTGACTCCTGAATCCCGTATTACAATCCTATTCACTCTGTGTGAACGGGAGATAAACATTTCAGTATCGATAAAAACTCCTGTGAACCTCAATTTTTATTCTGCATGAACGACGTGAAACCGGCATCGGCTGAAAGGCTGATCGCAACAGGACAGTAACATCTATTTTTAGAGAAAAAGCGCCCTAGACCACAGGCAGGACGAAGCTGAAGGTCGTGCCGCCACCCGGACGGGGGATACAATCGACAACACCGCCATGGGTTTCGATTATTCGTCGACACAAGTAGAGCCCGAGACCGGTACCGGGAGCATGTCTTGTACTCTTCGCCCTGGCGAAGCGCTCAAAAAGCTGTTTCGCCTCTTCCTTTTTAATGCCCTGCCCGCTGTCCTGGATCTGCACAATCACCTTGTTTCCAGCCAGCTCAACGGAAACAATAATTTCTCCCCGAGCGGGCGTAAATTTGATGGCATTGTCGAGCAAATTGAGAATGACTCTCTTCAGATCCTGCCTGGCCATCGACAATTGCACTTCGCTGACATTGTTGTTGAGTTTGATTCGCAAATTTTTCCGGGTCGAGATCGGCGCCAGCTCGCCGATACATTCCTGACAAACTTTGACCAGCAGCGCTTTGTCGGACCCGGCGGCGGCCGCGGCTTTGCCGCTATCGTAGCGGGCTACGCTGAGCAAGTTATCGACCATACCGAGGAGGTCTTTGAGAGAGCGCCTGGTGGTGTCCAAGATCTTGCGATACGACTCCGGCAGTTGCCCGTAGGTGCCGTCATGAGCCTGCTGCATCGTCAT
>JAFEAV010000037.1 GCA_018266215.1 Cyanobacteria bacterium SZAS LIN-3
AAATATTCCTGCTCCAGAAAATAGAGGAAGGCCGGATAAGTGAACATGCCTGTTTCAGGGCGTCTGAGGCCCATCATGACACTGTGAATTTTGGACTTATCGATGACCTTGGGAGCAATAGTCGCCTTTTCTTCTTTTACCGGCACAAAGTCATTTGTAAAAGTGATCAGGTCCATATTGAGAAGAACGGCCACCAGAGGGATCCACTGGCTGCGGCTCAAGCGCATCTTTTCAATCTGAGCTTTGACTGTCGTGCGGTCATCAATAGCGGCATAAAATTTCTTAAGCAGCGCCGGATCGATTGTATTGTCGCGGGCGGCCATGCCGTCGAAGTCATGGGAGCTGACTTCAGCGTGCTTGCGCTGCAAAACCGAATCGGGAATAAGGCCTACGTTTTTGAGAAAGCTGACCTTGTCGACGAGCTGCACGCCTTTGATGACAAGACTTTCGATGGGCTGCCCGACATTGCGCTCGGTCACTCTTATGCGCGGTTCAAACTTATACTTACCCTCACGCCAGGTAAGCAGGTCGAGGATGCCCTCATCACCGGCGACGCCGCCGACATCAGCCAGTTGCGGCTCACCTTCCGTGAAAAAGACTTTGGCATGGAGATTGCCGTAATCAATATCAAGGCGGCCGGTCATTTTGGACAGCAAAATAGATTGCAGCAGACGCGAAATTTCCACCAGGGACAGATCGCCTGTGGGAGCCAGGGTCGAGCGAGTCCAGACATTGGTAGTCTCGATTTTTTGCACGGCGCTGGGGTTGGACTCCTCCTGCATGTTGGAGGAGTTCATAAACAATGTATCGCGACGGCGAGACGAATCGCGGAAGGCCTCACTTACAGACAGAGCGCCCTCGGCCTGCACACTCTGGTGCAGCTCACCGCAGGAAGAAACAACAAGGTTGTAAACAAGCAGTACGTCGCAGCTTTTATAGTCCCAGACAAGCCGCATGTTTTTGCCGACAAAGAGCTTCCATTCAGTATCCCCGCCACGCCAGGGACAATGAATATTGAGGGTAAATTCGACGGTCTTGTCAGGAGAGGTCCAGCAGATCTCTACTTGCCTGCCTCTATTTTCCATTGCCACTGAGAGATAGTGATGTATCTCCGATAAGCCCGGCGCGGCCGGCAGCTTTTGCAGTGTCTTGGGAAGAGGACCAGATCTCCGGAGCATTGGGCACCATCCTTTTTAGCCTGCACCTACAGCCATAGACACACGGTGTCTAACTCGGCACAGTTAACGCCTTACCGCTCCATTATTCCCCGGGCATCGATTACATAACGCCAGGCGGCCTAAATCAACGTTGCGAGACTTCATCATTATCATTATCGGACAGAGGCGGACACCGCAAGTGAACACAGGCACGAAAAGAGTGCATTCATTCTAAGTAAGAAGCGCCGATCTCAGCGGCCTAACGACCGGCAGGGCGGGCCTGCGAGAGCCGGGTCTTGAGATAGGCCACTGCTCCGCTCAGCTGCGCATCGTCAGCTGACATAGGCTTGGCGCCCTCTGGATTGTCGATGTGAATGTCTTCCTTGAGACCAAATTTGTTTTTATCGGCATCTCCGGGCCAGAAACCTGACGGCGTCAGATAGTGCAGGCTGGTTACTTTGAGATAACCGCCGGCGGCGACATTTTTTACGAGACTCTGGCCGATTCCTTTGCCAAAAGTAGTGGTACCAATTACGGTATCATGAGCCGTATCATGGAGCGCGCCGGTAAAGATTTCGGACGCCGATGCCGACTTACCGTTAGTCAGCACCACAACCGGGCGATCGGCTGCTTTGTAGGGCAGACGAGAATCGGTAAAGCGCGACCTTTGCTGGCTGGCGGTATTGAAGGAGGATACATTCAGCCCCTGACTGGTGGCTTCGTAAGTTGTCTCGTCATAGCTCGGTGCCGTCGGGGATGAATCGTGACGCTGACGGGAAGTCATAAGCACACCGGACTTAACGAACAGCTCAGCGGATTTCAGACTCTGATCGACCAGACCACCTGGATTGTCGCGTACATCGACTACAAAAGCTCTGGCATTTTTGTGTTTGTCCATCGCCTCGGCCAGTTGAGCAGCTTCAGTGCTGGTGCCGAAATTATCGATTTTGATATAGGCGATGCCATCGCCCAGGTCCTGGTCATGCACAACCGGCGGCGCTTCAATAGCCTGGCGCGTAACCAGTTTTTCAACTCTCTCACCCTTCCGGTCGACAACTATATCGACCTGTGTTCCCGGACGACCGTTGGTGATGCGATCCGAAATCTCGGCAGGACTCATGGTGTGGACATCTTTGCCGTCAATCTCAAGAATTGCGTCTCCGGGCTGCAATCCGGCCTGCTCCGCCGGCCGACCGGGCACAGGTCTTTTGACCACTGTAGCGGCGACGTTACTGCCGCCCGCGGCTTCAGCCGGCACAATTTCCAGACCAATACCGGTATAACTGCCGGCAACGACACGATCAAACTGCTTGGCCTCAGCCGGGGACATGGCATGGTTGAAGCGATCGCCCGTTACGGCCAGCGACTGGTCGGCATACTTGAAGACATCGGCGGTGCTGCGAATATCACAGTCGTATTTGTGCTTCAGACTCTCAATGTCGCCCAGCTCTTTCGGGTCATAAATATTGCGGGCGGCGGCATCGATAAAGGCAATGTAGTCGGGATTTGACGGACATTTGGGGTCCAGATTGGCCTGGGGGCTGAGCGCCAGCTTGCCGTCAAGGGAGCCGCTTCTGGGTACGGGCTTGCTAAAAATGGACATCGGATCAAAAACAGGCGCATCGCTGCCTTTCTGGCCTCGATTGCCGTCGTCTCTGGCCTCAAGATTTTGATCGATCGAACCCACGTCGCCCTCACGCCCCAAGCTTCACCGTGTGGCTATGGTGCCACCGCCTGCGTCACTTGACTACCGCAATTCCCGCAAGAATGGCAGCATCCAAGATTAAATTTCAAAACCTGGCGCCGGTGGGGCTTTCAAAGTCCGATAGCTGTCAATGCCCGATGACCTTCAGGTCCAGCAAGTCGAAGACAAACCAGAGGGCTGCCAGCAGAAGCAGGGCCAGAAAGATTAGAGATAGCCGGGCCCAGGCATTGAGATTCTTGCCGTCGAAGCTGCGCACTGTAGCTATCAGAGTGAGAAATCCGATGATCGATTATCACCCCCGGCAATGCTGGAGGCAAGCCGGTTTCCCGCGCCCAGGCAAGGCCCCGTTGAAATTAATGTCCGGGCTTTGAGAGTTCGTCACCGATTTCAAAAAAGGCGATGAACATCTCCTTACCGGCGGCGACAATCTCGTCGATTTGCGCCTGATTAAAATTGTTGCCGTTCATACGCTCTTTAAACGCCGTCCAGCGCTCACGCTGCTTGTCGCCATAGCGATCAAAGTATGTGGCGCCCTGGTCCTGGGGCAGCCCCATGCCGGCGATGATGTTTTTAGCCATAAATTTGGCACCATTGGTAGAGCCTTCCAGCACATACAGGTGACCGAGCAGGCCCAGCGGATTGCTTGCCGCATACTGGTCCATACGAGCGCAAATGCGGGTCGTGGCGGCCAGCGGTCTGGCCTGACCGCCGTCTTCGCCAAAATATTTGAGGTCCTTGAGCACGGCCGAATGGTCGTGATGATAATCCTGTACGACCGCCGCGACAGCCTTATTTGAAGCGGCGCACTGACCCAGCAGGGTGGCCAGATGCTTGTGCATCAAATAGAGCTGCTCCAGATAAGTGACATAGCGCGCCTTATCCAGAGTGCCGCCACCGAGCGAGCGCTGAAATTCATGCCCCTCGGTGTCATTGTGCATGTCCCTGGTGGATTCGCGCAGGGCGTCCATAACATTGAGAGCCGGATCGGCCGCATTAACAGTAGACGGTTCCAAAACAATTCCCTCATCGAGCAGTACACATTCAGATCGAGGATCTTAGCCGATACGGGTCCTAATTAGGACTTTTGAAAAGATAATGAGACACCATCCACTGCTGACCTGACTCATAGCCCCATAGCTCGGCACAGGCCATAAAGAACAGCCGCCAGAAATACCACCAGCGCATCTGATTCTCGGTCCCGTACGAAATCGCCAGGATAGGCATAATTTTCTCTTTATTGCTGTCCATATTCTCCAGCCAGTGATTGGCGGTCTTCTCATAGTGTTCGCCGCCCACAACCCATTGCTGGACTATGCGGAGATCATCCTGGAAGTAGAGCAAAAGATCGTTGCTGGGCATGATGCCGCCGGAGAAGAAATTGCGGGTCATCCAGTCGGTGCCGTCCTTATCCTGGTAGTGATAACACAGAGTCTTATGGGTGAAAATATGGACAAAAAGAAAGCCGCCGGGCTTTAACCAGAGGCTGATTTTCTTCATCAGCAGCTGATAGTTTTTCATATGCTCAAACATCTCAACCGAAACGACACGGTCAAACTGTTCATCTATGTTGAAAGTGTTCATGTCCTCGGTTATGACCCGCACATTTTTCAAGTTGCGCTCCAGGCACTGCCCCTCTATATAGGCTCTCTGGGTACTGGAATTGGAAACGGCAACGATTTGAGAGTCAGGGAAACGCTCGGCCATATAGAGGGTGAGAGAGCCCCAGCCGCAGCCCAATTCCAGTATCTTATGCCCGTTCTCGACTCGCGCCCGGCTGACGGTAAGATCAAGCATCGCTTCTTCCGCTTGATCGAGGGTGGTAACGCCGGCGGTGTAATAGGCACAGCTGTATTTGAGCCGCTTGCCCAGACAAAGCTTGAAAAAATCGGTGTGCACTTGATAGTGCTGCTCATTGGCGGCATCGGTTTCAATGGCGATTGGTGAAGCTTTCAGCTCCTCAACCATAGCCATTGTATGAGCTTGCTGCAATTCACAGGTAGCCTTTGTCTCCTCCTGAATTTTCTGTCCCAGCATGTTCATAATGCCCAGGCGGATCAAAAGATCCGGGACAAAACCGGCGGCGATCAACTCGTAGATAAGAGCCTCACGTTTGGTTTTCACATAGGTTTGAGGCTCAGCCTGATCCATCATTCCCCCACTAGGCGTGTTTCTTGAACCACGGAAAAAATGCGCTCGTATTCTTCTGATACTGGGCGTAGGCATCACCCTTGGTGCGGAGAGATTGCTCCTCTGTGGCCTTGACGCCCGTCACCTGAGTGAGGAAATAGTACATGACGACAGGACAGTAGAGGGTGTAAAGCCCGTCGGTTGTGGTCATTGAGAACAAACAAAAAGCCACCCATATAAGCCACTCAAAAAAATAATTTGGATGGCGCGAATAGTTCCACAGACCAACCTGGCAAACCTGACCTTTGTTGGCCGGTTCTTTTTTGAAAGAATCAAGCTGATGATCGGCCAGACTCTCGCCTGTGACCGAAACCAGCCACAGAAGCATGCCGGCAATCTCACAGGGCTTAAAGCCGACCGAACCATAAGCCATTGAAACAGCAAATGGCATGGTCAGAGAGGCAAGCAATACCGCCTGCAATTGAAAGGCACCGAGCATGCAGATACTGTGATTTTTACCCCAGGCCTTGCGGAAAGCCGCGTACCGGCCGTCCTCCTCCGGATAATGCCGCTTGAAGCGCTGCCATAAAAAAAATGCCAGGCGCAGACTCCAGATCGACACCATCGCCAGTACGGCCATATTGCGCGGCTGCCAACTGGCCGGAGACGCACTGTAGAAGAGGAAATAGGCCCCTGTGACAATAGCGAAGCCCAGACCCCAGAAGACATCAACTATTCCGGCGTTGTGAATTTTTTCACTGACCAGCCAGACCAGAAACATCATCGACACGGTGATTACAAAACCAAGAATCATCAGCTCAAAAGGACTGATTGTGCCGAGCATCATCAACATATTATCAGTGCCCCGCACTGGCTCGGGCCAGTCTGTCCCGCACACCGTCCCACTCTGCACCATGAGGTACGGCCTCTACCAGGATTTTATGCAGAGCAAGAGAATCGAGCTGGCGCAGGCTGTCATACAATTTGCGGGCGTATTCGTCGGCGTCGGCCGGAGCTGTTATAAAAGCCTCGGTCGCCATGGCCGTATAGAAGCGTGAACCAAAGTTTGTCTTCATAGTCTCGATTGTCGGGGCAAAGGCCAGAACACCCTGGCTTCGACCAATAGCCATACCCTCGGCAAAAAGCTCGATCAAAGTCTCGGCATCCGTCACCGCCGTGGAAGTATGGGGCGCGTAATGACTGGGCAGAGCACCGGGCACCCGCACCTCGGCGGAGACTTCCTCTGCCTGCGCCTTGGCTGGGCCGAGTGTGACCTTGCAGCCGAGCACCGATTCGATGTCCTTAACCTGCAGCATGCCCGGACGCAGGACCACAGGCTGCTCACCCAGGAGCGAGATAATCGTGGATTCAATGCCCACCGAGCAGGGACCACCATCGAGGATCATGTCGACATCATCGCCCAGGCTCTCGGCCACAGCCGCGGCCGTTGTCGGACTGAGTCGGCCGAAGCGATTGGCCGAGGGCGCGGCGACGCCGCCGCCAAAAGTCTCAATCAGCCGTCTGGCCAGAGGGTGACTGGGGATGCGCAGACCGACCGAATCCTGGCCGCCCGTCACCTGGGGCAGGACATGGTCGGCCCGGGGCAGGATCAAAGTCATGGGACCGGGCCAGAAAGCCCTGGCCAGGCTCAAAGCAGCCTCGGGCACGGTACGAGCCCACTTGCTCAGCTCTGAAACATCAGCCAGATGCACAATCACCGGATGGTCCGTCGGCCGGCCTTTGACCTGATAAAGTCGCTTAAGGGCCGCTTCGCTGGAGGCATCAGCCCCCAGACCGTAAACAGTCTCGGTGGGGAAGGCAACAAGCCGTCCCTGGCGCAAAAGCTCGGCGGCGGCTTCTACAGTCTGCTGTGGCACTTGCTTGTCGGGCGCTTGTTGTGATGACATCTATTTATCTTTCGAGAAGCGCTTCAACCATGGCTCGGCGGCGAGGTGCAAATTGTTTGGTCTGGTGTAGACCACCTGCACGACCGAGATGTTGCGCATGGCAAAAGCTGCGGAGCAATAGCCAAAATAATAGCGCCATTTACGTATAAATGTCTGGTCGAAGCCCAGCTGCATAACATTCTTCAACTGTGTCTCAAAGTTCTGTCGCCACATTTCAAGGGTCTGGGCGTAGCTATTGCCCATATCCTCACACTCATGCAAAAATAACTCGGATCCATGAGAAAGACTCTCACTCACCCGACGCATCGAAATCAAAAGCGAGCCGGGGAAAATATGCTTCTGAATGAAGTCGGTGTTATGGCGCAGCAAGTCGTAACGACTGTCCGGACAGGTGATCATCTGAATGGCCAGAAGACCATCGCGCTTGAGCAGACTGTCGCACTTTTCAAAAAAGACGGGAATGTATTCGTGTCCGACAGCCTCGATCATCTCAATCGAGACAATTTTGTCGTAAAGCCCCGTGAGCTGTCGGTAGTCCTTGAGCACAAGCTCGATTTGATCGCTCAGACCAAGCGCCTTGATGCGACTGGCGGCAAAGTCGTACTGTTGCTGAGAAATGGTCACACCCGTGACCTTGCAACCGTAGTTGGTGGCGGCATAGATAGCAAATCCACCCCAGCCGCAGCCAATTTCCAGCACCTGGTCACTGGCTGTTAATTTCAATTTACGACAGAGTTTCTCGTATTTCTCCAGCTGCGCATCTTTCAGCGTCATCTCCGACCGGCTGAAGCTCGCGCTTGAGTAGGTCATGGTTTCATCGAGGAAAAGCTGAAACATCTCATTGCTCAAATCATAGTGATCGGCAATATTTTTCTTGCTGTTCTTCTCGGTATTTTTCCTCAAAATATGTTGTATCTGGTTGACAAAGCCAAGCAAATTGAACACCGGCGAATGATTGCCGCTGCCCTCCATCACAGGACAGTCAGTCACATTGAGCAGAAAGAGCGCTATCACCGAAGCCAAATCATCGCTGTCCCAGAGACCGTCCATGTAGGCCTCGGCAAAACCGATATGTCCGTACAGGACGCAGCGCTTAAAGAATGCCTCGTCATTGATCACCACCCGTGCCACCACTCTCGGATTTTCATCGCGCCCGAAGATTCGCTCTTCGCCGCCGGGCAAAACCATGGTCAGCTTGCCGGCCGGCATGGCGGCCAGGCCCTTAAGAACCAGATTGCGAAAAAAGGGCGAGCCCTTGCTCGAGTCCGAACCGAGTGGAGAATTAGTTTTAGGCAGTAGTGATGTGTTCTTATACATGTATTTTTCTTTTCTTGAGCGAGGCGTGAGCATTCAAAACATCGGTCTGTAAATGCGGTTCTTCTTCTTTTCGATAAAACGGTATTTTTTTGAGCCAGAGCAGCAGGGCCTGGAAGTGGATCATACCTATCACCTTCATTGTCAGAAGCGGATAGCGACAGAAGCAGGCCAGCAAAAGGCCCTCGCTGAAAGGCTTTGCCGTGCCGCTGAGACTGGAGGTGAGAATCTTGGCGTGTTCGTCGCCACGGACAGTGTTGATACAAATGCGAACTTGCTCGTCGGGCACGGGCAAAATAAAGTCAAACAAGTCCGCCAGTTTGCCGAAGGGCGAAACGTAAAAATGTTTCGGTACACAAAGTCTAAAAAAGCCATCTCCAGCCAACCTCGCGTCTTTAACCAGGTACGTTTTCATCTCGTTGAAAGTATTACCTACTTCCACAACGCAAGCGACGGGAGTTTTATTCTGGCCAAAGACAAAATAAAAAGAGACGGGATTAAAAACATAACCGAGGATGCGGGGCATGGTCAGCAAGTAAGCTTTTTCAAAATCCCCGGGCAGGCCCTGCCCACGCAAAAGGGCGCGCAGACGCTCGCTCAGGCTCCGGCCCCCGGTCTCGGGATAAATTGCCGAAAAATCCTTGAGATGATCGGCCTGATAAAAACTGACCAGATTGGGCTTATCCACACTGAAAAATCTGCAGGTTCGATCCAGTGCCGGCAACTCATCGAGATCAAAATAGAGCATATAGATGCCATAGGAAAATCTGTGATGCCTGGGCACGAGCCGTTCGTGAATAACACGGCACTGATATAGACGAGTATTGAAAGGCATTGCCATCAGAACACCCTGGTGCCGAGAATGGTGGAAGCCAGATCAACGGCGGAGCGGAAGGCATCTTCATGGAAGCCGTTTTTGAAGTAACTGCCGCAAAAATAAATATTGCCTCCGCCTACTCCTGGCTGATTCAGCTGCGGCAGACTCTGCTGCGCGGAGAATGTCGCCAGATCAAAGAGCGGATGAGTGTATTTCATTTTGCGATGCACCAGCGACTGTTCAATGAGCTCATCGCTGTTGAGCGAAACAAAATAATCACTGGTATCGGAGACGCCCTGCAAACTGTTCATCCAGTAGTGCAGCGTAGGCGCATAGGAGGCCCGTTCACGGTCCCTGTCCACCCGATAATTCCAGGAAGCCCAGGCAAGTTTGGTAGCGGGCATAACCGCCGGATCACTGTGCACGGTGATTTCATTAGTTTGATACTTAAAGGGCGAGAGCAACTGAGACTGCAGGACCGTAGGCTGATCCAGCGCCGCAAGCGCTTCGTCGGCATGGCAGGCCATAATCACTTTGTCAAAAACATCCCTGCTTCCGCCCTGGCAAACCACTTCCACCATCTGCTCACCTTCTGCACTGACGATTGAGCGCACGGTCTTTACCACCGCCGAATGCCTGATTGAATCCTTATACGCGGCGGTGATCAGGGGCACATATTTTTTTGCACCACCGTCAACGGTATACCATTGATAGTGAGTGTCAAGCCCGAGGAAGCCATGATTATGGAAAAACCGGATCAGGGCCGCCATGGGAAAATCGAGCATTTTATCCGGCGGCGTGGACCATACCGATGCGCCCATGGGCACCAGATACCAGTTGAGAAAATCCTGACCCAACTTGTAGCTCTCAACGTAGTCTCGCACGGTCTGGTGAACGATGGGGGAACGCTTCGGTTCCGGCGACCCGGCCTCCTCAAGGGTGGAAAAGGCGTTTTTATTGAACCAGTCAAGCTTCATGAGCATGCGCCAGAAGCGAGGACTGACAAGGTTTCTGCGCTGGGCGAAAACTTTATTGAGACCGGCACCGTTCCACTCGATGTTATCGGGCAGGTATTGCACACTAAAGGACATATCAGTCTTCTTAGTGGGCACGCCCAGCTGGTCGAAAAGTCTTGTGAGCAACGGATAGGTCACATGATTGTAAACCATAAAGCCCGTATCGAAGGACACAGAGCGGCTCTCGGCCCCGAACGGAGGGACTGAGATGGTATTGGTATGGCCGCCGGTGTAGTCGTTCTTTTCAAAAACGGTCACCGCATAGTGCGGTGCCAGAAAGTAGGCGCAACCAAGGCCGGCGATACCACTACCGATGACAGCGATACTCTTCATAGGCTCAGCGCTGGATATGCCGCTTGGGGTCGTAAGCATGCGGCTGCACCGGGCGCAGGTCCCAGATCAGCCCCATCCAGGACATGATTTTCAATATGTAGAAGCAAATATCTATCTCCCACCAGTAAAATCCCTGCCGCACCGAAGTCATGCAAAAATGATGATTATTGTGCCAGCCCTCACCCAGGGTGACCAGGGCCAGTAGGAAATTGTTGCGGCTGTCATCGTCGGTGGGGTAGCGCCGACTGCCGACAATATGAGCCATGGAATTGATCGCGGCCGTGCAATGGAAAAGCACACAGGTGCTTACAAAGAAGCCCCAGACAAGCATCTGATTGCCGTTTGTGCCAAGCTGTGGGCAATAAATATCGAGGGCGCAGCCGCTCAAGTAAAGGGTCCAGCCCAGGATAAAAGGCACGGCCCAATCGAAGCGATTGAGCAGCACCAGCTCAGGGAAACAGGTCAGGTCTTTAACGTTGTCGTAGCGCGTGGGCATGTTGCCGTCGGCGGTGATCCAGGCAATATGCGACCACAATAAGCCGTCCACCACCGGACTGTGCGTATCGCCTGGCTTGTCGGACAATCGGTGATGCGAGCGGTGGTGAGCCGCCCACCAGAGCGGGCCACGCTGCACCGACATCATGCCCATCAGGGCAAAAACAAACTGAGCCGGTCGTGAGGTCTTGAAAGTCCGGTGTGAAAAATAGCGGTGATAAAAGGCGGTGATGGCAAACATGCGCAGCCAGTAGAGAGCCACCGCCACAATCAGTGCAACAGGACTGACACCGACAAAAAATGCCGCCATGGCGCCCAGGTGCAAAAAGGCGAAGGGTAGCCAGCGACTGGGTCTTGATACCAGAGGTCGATTCATGACCGAAGCCGTACCCTCGGCAAAGTGATCCGAATCAAGCCAGGCCAGATAAGAAGGCAGTGCAAGTTTGGGCCCGGCTGACAGCTCGGCCTCTTGCTTTTGTTCAAGATCTTGAATCAATCAGCACCCTCGTTTTAACTCCGGGGATGCCGCCGCGTCATACAGCTAATCCCGGCAAATGCGGTCTATCACAACAGGCACGGGCATTCCCGCGCCACTCACCGGGCTGCAACAACCAGACGCAGATCTAAGACTATCAGCCGACGGATGAGAAAGAGACACCGGATTTTCTAAATCATTACCAGGACAAACCAGGTCGAGGGTGCCACGGAGGGCCCAGGCATTGGCTGCCACAACCTTGATATCGATTAATCGACCAATCAGGCTCTCGCCGCGGTCAGGCAAATGATCGGCCTCAAAATTGACTATTTTATTTGTCCGGGTGCGCCCCATCATGCGGTTAGCGGAGCGCTCCGAACGGCCCTCCACCAGGATCTCGGCGGTCTGGCCCAGGTAACGCTTATTGCATTTGTGCGAGGCCTCACCGACCACGCTATTCAAAAATCTCAGTCTTTCGTTTTTCTCGTGGTCGGGCAGCTGCTCGCCCCAGTTAGCGGCCGGAGTATGCTGCCGCGGAGAAAAAGCGGCGGTATTGGCCAGGTCAAAGCAGATCTCTTCCACTAGATTGACCGTATTCATAAACTCGGCTTCGGTCTCTCCGGGAAATCCGACAATCAAATCAGTGGTGATGGCGGCGTCGGGAATGCGACTGCGAATGGCATCAACCTGACGGCGATAAAAATCAACCGTATAGCCTCTGGCCATGCGCCTCAAAGTACGATCATCTCCGGCCTGAATCGGGATATGGAAATATTCGCAGGCCGAGGGGACGTTTTTGACGGCATCAATGATGCCCACATTCAAATCACGCGGGTGCCCGGTCAAAAAACGCAAGCGCTTGATCGCTTCGATGCTGCCCAGTTGCTCGAGCAAATTGCCCAGATGCAGCTTGGGCTCAAGGTCATGGCCATAGGCGGTGACGTTTTGACCAAGCAGGGTGACTTCCTTGTAGCCCGACTGCGCCAGTTCCATCACTTCATCAAAAACAGCCTGCGCCGTGCGGCTCTTCTCGCGCCCACGCACATAGGGGACGATACAATAAGTACAGTTGTAATCGCAACCATAAATAATCGACACCCAGGCACTGATGTCGTTCAGCCGCACAACCGGCGTGTCGGGCAGATCGTCGGGCAATTCCTGAAAAGTTTCCACCACCGAGCGTTCGCTCTTTTGCGCCTGCAAAAGCAGGTCCGGCAGTCGATGCAGATTGTGCGTACCGAAGACCACATCGACATAGGGAGCACGGCGGAGCATCTCCTCGCCATGGTCCTGAGCCACACAGCCGCCGACGGCGATCATCGTGCCGGGCCGGGCCAATTTGATCTTGCGCCAGGTACCCAGATGGCTGTAGACCTTGTCCTCGGCATTCTCGCGAATGGCGCAGGTATTCAAGATCATCAAATCGGCGTCTTTCTTATTCTCGGTTTTGCTGTAGCCGAGCTCGTCCAGCATTCCCAGCATATGCTCGGAATCAGACTTATTCATCTGGCAGCCAAAGGTCTCAATGTAGACCGACTTGGCCCCCGTCTGAAGCTTACTTGAAGCAGAAGCTGTTTCAACCATTACCGATTTGCCGCCTGGTATATCCACTGCAAATAATATCAGGCTGGCCAAGACCTTGGTTAAATCAGGCTCATCAGCCTTTTAAACTGTTACTATGTAGGCTCCTCAGAGTGACAACAGCGTTCGCAAAGAAAAATGGCAAAGATACTTCTGATTGAAGACGACCGGGAACTGTCCGAGACCGTGGCAAAATGGCTCAGCCTTGAGCGCCACAATGTGGAAATCGCCAACAATGGCCAGGACGGCCTGGACCTGGTGCTGGAAGGCAATTACGACATTTTTATCATGGACGTAAACCTGCCCGGGGTGGACGGCTTTGAGATCTGCAGGCAGTACCGCAACAAGGGCGGGCACACACCGATAATAATGCTCACCGGCCAGGGACAGATTTCGGCCAAGGAGACCGGCTTCAACGCCGGCGCCGACGACTATGTGACCAAGCCCTTCAGCACACGCGAGCTAGTTTTGCGGGTCAATGCCTTGCTGCGCCGCCCGGCCGCCTACCGCGACAGCAACCTGACTGTCGGCAAATTGATGGTCGACACCAGCGCCCGCAAGATTCTGAAAAACGGCGAACCCCTCACCCTTCTGCCCGTTGACTACGCTCTGCTGGAATTTTTCCTGCGCCATCCGGGTGAGACCTTCAGTGCCGAGACACTAATCAGCCGGGTCTGGCCCACCGACAAATACCCCAGCGTCGAGGCCGTGCGCACCGCCATCAAGCGCATTCGCAAACAAATCGACGATGAGGGCTGCGAAGACTCGATGATCGAAACTGTAAATAAAATGGGTTATCGCCTGCTCAAACCATAACCGCCATGTTTCCGCCACGATAAGGATCAATACTGGTCCACGAGACCGAGGCGAGGTGGCTGAATGGACTGTAGAAACATCTCTGATGTGCTGTGTGCAATCCTGTTGCAGCTGGGCAAAATCAGACCGGAAGAGCTACCCAGACTGCTGCACACAGCCCGACAAACAACTATTCCCCTGGGACGCATACTGGTCTTTTGCCAGCGCATGAGCGAGGAAGAACTGACATCGGCATTGATTGCCTCAAAACTGGTTTTGACCAATCAAATTACAGAAAGCAAAGCGGCTATGCTTCTGGCCTACAGACCGAGGGCTTTCGCCCTGACAGCCGAGCGGACCTTTTCGGCCTCAGGTCTCACGTGGAATTTCCAACCAGAAAGTACTGCCGAATTGCGCATCACTGATCACGCCAATCGTGCCGTGATGGGCCTCCACGATAGCTTTGCATATAGCCAAGCCCAGACCACTCCCGGCCTTCTCGGCTGCCGCTGAGGGATCCGCCTGTTCGAATCGATCAAAAATCTTGGCCAGTTTATCAGGTGGTATGCCGCGACCGCGATCCGTAACGCTGATTCTCAGCCGCTCACCGGCAGCTCCACGGAGTTCTTCGCTGATGGTAATTTTGCTCTGCTCAGGAGAAAATTTCAGGGCATTGCCGAGCAAATTGACCAGCACCTGCACAAGTTTGTCCGCATCGGCAACAAGATCATAATTAGTTATTGGCACCTTGATCTCAATTTTGCGCTTCTCGGCAATACCCGAGACGACCGCTACAGCTCTGGTGACCAGTTCTTTCGTGGAAGTAGCGTCGTAATCGAGATGAACGACACCGGATTCCATGCGCTCCATTTCCAGCAACTGATTTATCAATGCCAGCGTCACCTGCAAATTATTCTGCGCCTTTTCAATGTAGACCCTGGCCTCGGGACTGATGGAAATATGCGGAGAGCAGACCAGCTCCAGAGACGAGAGCGTGCTGGTAAGCGGGGTACGCAGGTCATGGCTGATCATGGCGACAAATTCGCGCTTCATCTGATCGAGCCTCTTGCGCTCACTGATATCTGAAACAACACAGTAAAGTGCGCGCTCCTCTGGTGACCAGGTAAGCGACCAGAGAGTTTCGGCGATGCCACCATCGGCGGTGCGAATGGAAAGTTCATAGCGACTGCTGCCCTTGCCCTTCATCGCCTCATCAAAGACCTTTTGCGCCGTCGACTTTTGCGTCTCTGCCACCAGGTCCAGCACCCTTCTACCTAGCAACTGATCCGACTCATAGCCCCACAAGATTGTGGCGGCATTATTGATGTCGACAATTTTCAGATCGTCGTCGATAGAGCAAATTATTTCACCGGCATTATCGAGAATGGCTCTTTCTCTTTGACGCAGCGTGTTAAGGTCAGCGTGCATAACATGGTAGAGCCTGTCTATTTCCGCCAGCTCATCGCTGCCGCCAACCGTATCGCGGGGTGCTTTGCCCATAGCAAGAAGAGTCGTATTGGCCATCAACTTACGCAGGCGACTGCTTGTACCCTGATTGAAATAAAGAGCCAGACCGAAGGCAACGAATACGCTTGCGGGGATGGAAAATTTGAGAACCGTCTCAAGCAGCAATTTGTTTCTATCATAATCAGCTTCGTTCAGACGCTCGGTCTGCGAATCCTCATTGGCAATTTGAGAAGCCAGACGGAAAGCCTTCGCCAGATCGTTCTGGGCTGTCGCCCAGGTAAGACTGGCCTGAACAGTATCGCCTTTAAAATATGTCTCGCTAGCACGATTGAATACTGCATCAACCCTGTCCATCGCCGCCGAAATGTCTTTCCAGCCCTTGCTATCCCCGGGATTACGCGCACAGGCCTCGCGCAGATCCTTCAAACCAGCCTGCACCTGCCTGGTCAATTCTTCTTCCTCCGGCGAGGTCTCCGGATTGAAATTGGGCTGAGATTTGCGCACCATGAGCAGCGATACGCGGCGAAAATGCGCAACCAGAATACGGTTAAAGCGGCTGCTCAAATCGCGTGCATGGGCTGCCCTGACTCTGGCCTCCTCCACCTTTACAAGCAGGGAGCCGACAACCGAGACCAGTCCCACCTCAAAGACGACCGGGACGGTTACCAGAATGAGCACTTTTTTGGAGAGGCTGAGCATGCAATGCAATGCTAGCAGACACCGGGGGCCGTTCGGCTCATCTAATTGGCGGTTACTGAGAAAAGCGCTGCAGTGACTGACCAAGCAGTTGCAAGCTGCCCTTGACCACGACTTTGTCGTTGGGCTTCAAGCCCTCGACTATTTCGACATAGCCACCGGTCGTTTTTCCGGTCGTCACTTTCTTCTCCAGGTACGTATCGCCCGGTCCGTCAACATAGACGAGATACGTCTCACCCGCCTTCTGCACCGATGGCTCGGGCACCATCAGGGCGGTATTAGCGCCTACCTGCACCTCCATGCGAGCAAACATCTCGGGCTTGAGACGATAGGAACTATTCTCAATCGTCGCCCGCACAGGCAGTGTACGGGTCTGGGCGTCAACACGGGAGTCGACAAAGTCCAGGGTGCCGGAAAATTTTTCATCGGGCAGGCTGTCGACTATAACGTTCACAGGCAAGCCTTTTTTGACGAAGCGCACATGATTTTCAAGGATATTTGCGACCAGCCAGACACGGGAAAGATCCGAGACCGAAAAAAGATTCTTCCCACCCTCGACCAGCTCACCGGCATCACAATCACGCTCGGTGATAATACCGGTACGCGGAGAGACGATATCGAAAACCAGCTGAATATGCCGACTTTTAACGACATTGTCGACGAGCTTGGGCGAAGAGCCAAAGAGACGCAAGCGCTCCTTGCTGGAAATTATCAGTGTTTGCTCTTTTTCATCGGTGGCTATTACTTCTTCCTTGGCCTGCTCAAGCTCACTTTCGGCCTGGTCAACATCGGCCTTGGCTGCGATTTTTTCTTCCCAGAGGCGCATTTTGCGGTCAAAAACTTTTTGTGCCAGGGCCTGCTTCAAAAGCGCCAGCCTTTTCACCGAGCGCAACTCCAGCAAGTGAGTCAGCAGTTCGGACTGGATTTGCGCCACTTCATCGCTGCGGATTTTGGCCAGGACCTGCCCCTTCTTCACCTGATCGCCGGGCTGGACCATGACTTCTTCAATCCGTCCGGGAGCCAGCGAGATGACCGGAGTGGTGAGACTGGTATCGGCTCGTACAGTACCCGTGGCCTCGGCTATGACCGGCAGGGTTTTAACCGCCACAGCCTCGGTGGTGATGCCAATTTTTTCCTGCTGCGCCCGCGTCAGGCCGATGGGCTCATTGGTGTCAACAGCTTGCGAAGACTTGGACTGGGCCGGGGCCGGCGGCACAGGGGAAGGCACCTCGGTGCAAGCGGAGGTCAAAGTCGATATTGCCAGTATGGTGAGCAGGCGCTTCATGGTGCGGTCGGTTCCAGAACAGTGGTGTTTTCTTGAGAGATTTTTCTCGATCGGCCGGGACTGGGACTAAATTTTAAGTATAAGGCAGGAAGTACGTACAGTGTTAGCACAGTACAGGAAAGCAGGCCACCGATTATGACAATGGCAAAAGGTTTTTGGGTTTGCGATCCGATTTCATTGGAGAGTGCCGCCGGCAAAAGACCCACAGCAGCTATTGTAGCCGTCATCAGGACCGGGCGCATGCGCGTGAGAGAACCGGTAAAAACAGCTTCCCGGACCGACAGGCCATCGTGACGCAGCTCATTAACAAAAGACACCAGCAAAATGCCATTTTTTACCGCCAGGCCAAAAAGGGCAATCAGACCCACACCGGCCGAAATAGAAAAATACGTACCGGTCAGATTGAGGGCAAAAACAGCTCCAATAGCAGCTAGCGGCACGACTGAAAACATAATGACAGCACCACCAAGAGTGCCGCAGGCAATATAGAGAATGGTGATGATGATAGCCAGGGTTATAGGCAGGACAATCATCAATTGATGAGCCGCCTCGCGCTGCCTCTGGAATTCACCGGACCACTGCACTTTGTAGCCGGTGGGCAATTTGATTTCAGCCTGCACCCTTTTTTGCGCATCCTCAACTGCGGTGGCCAGGTCGCGACCGCGGACATTGGCGCGGATGGTGGCCATACGTGAGCCGGCATCGCGCCAGATCTGACTGGCGCCGTTGACCTCGGTCAATGTGGCCAGTTGAGCCAGAGAGACGGTAGCACCAGAGGGCGTGTCGACGATAACGTTATGGAGTGCTTCTTCCGAGGAGCGATACTTGGGCGCCAGACGCACAATCACGGCAAAGCGCTTCTCGCCTTCAATCACCGTCGTCGCCGGGGTACCGCCGATAGCGGTCTCGGTCAGCTCTTTCAGATCCGCTTCGTTCAGGCCATAGCGAGCGGCCTCAGCCCGGTTTATCTCAATTACAAATTGCGGCTGACCAAGCAAGGGATCGACAATGACATCGACAATGCCGGGAGTCTGGGACATGATATTGCCGACATTCTGGGCAATCTTCTCCAGTTCGGCCAGATCACTGCCCGAAATTTTTGCCACCAGGGAGCCCTGCACACCGGACAGAGCTTCATCGAGAGTGGTCTGAATATATTGGGTGAAGTAATAACCAACCCCGGGTATTAACTCCAGATCCTTACGCATAGCGGCAATCAGCAGCTCTTTGTTTTCTTTAAATTCAGGCCGCCACTGCTTGGCCGGCTTCAGATCGACATAAAATTCCTGATCGGCAAAACGAGCCGGGTCCGTCCCGTCATCGGGCCCGCCCACCTGCGAGAGGACCTGTTTAACTTCCGGGTATTTGAGCAGGGTGTCGCGGATCTCATGGGCATTGTGCACCGCCTGCGATAGCGTCACACTACCCGGTTTTATCGTCGCCCGGAGCCAGATATTGCCTTCCTCAAGATGCGGCAAAAATTCGCTGCCCGTGTGCATAAACATGACACCGGCGACGCCGACGGCCACAAGAGACGACAAAATTACGGGCCAGGGATGCCGCAGGCACCAGTTGAGAGTGGGGGCATAAACGGCACGCAGAGCGGTGACAATAAAACTCTGGTGTTCGCGCAGGGGCTTTTTGATCAAGAAAAATGAGGCCAGCACCGGCACCAGAGCCAGGGCCAGTACTCCTGCGCCAAGCAGTGCCGAGACCATTGTCGCCGCCAGGGGCCGGAACAATTTGCCCTCCACTCCGCTAAAAGTAAAAATGGGCAGGAAGGTCGCCACAATAACGATAATGCCGAAAACAATCGGTCCGGCCACTTCCCGGGCCGAGGCCCCGAGCAGGACAAGACGCTCAGCCGGTGTCATATCCTGACCTTCATCCGAAAGGCGACGAATGATATTTTCGGTCATGACGACGGCACTATCAACGAGAATGCCAAAGTCAATGGCGCCCAGACTGAGCAGATTAGCCGGCACTCCCAGCAGCAAAAGAGCAATAAAAGCTATCAGCATCGACAGCGGAATAACACAGGCGGTGATGACAGCCGAGGGCAAGTCAACTAGAAAAATGGCCAGCATCACCACGACCAAAGTTATGCCGACGGCGACGTTGGTGCCGACGGTGAGCAGGGTCTGCTTAATCAGCCATTCGCGGTCATAAAGGACATTGAGCTTGACCTCCGGCGGCAGAGTGGCGCGGATGTCGGGCAACTTATCTTTAATCGCCTGCAGGACCCGCGAGGGATTTTCACCCCGGCGCAAAAGGACAATACCTTCGACACAGTCGTCTTCCTGGTCTTTGCCTACCTGACCGCGTCTTACCATGGGGCCGATTTCCACCTCGGCCACATCGCGCACCTTGATCGGTATACCGTCCTTGGTGCTGGAAATAGTAACGTTACGCAGGTCTTCTTCCGACTTGATAAGCCCTATCTGTCTGACAATGAGAGCGTTGCCGTTATGCTCGATGAAGCCACCACCGGTCGTGGCATTACAATGCTCGACCGCGTCAAAGACTTCTTTGAGAGTGATGCCGCGGGAGCGCAATTTGTGCGGGTCAACGTTCACCTGATAGGTCTTGGTCGGCCCACCCTCACTGACTATGCCGATGACACCGGGTATTTGACGGAAGTGCTTTTCCAGGTCCCATTGCTGAATCGCTCGCAGGCCCATGGCAGAAATGTAAGGACTGGAAAGCGAGTAGCGGAAAATCTCACGCAGGGAGCCGACATCCGGCTCCAGAACCGGCTCCACGTCCGAGGGAATGTTGGCCTGCGATATGCGCTCCAGGACCTGCTGTCGGGCAACATTGGTGGATGTGCCGTCGGTATAAGTGGAAATTATTACCGAAAGACCATAGAGCGAAAGCGACCGCAGAGCCGTCTGTCCGGGCACCCCGTACATTTCCTTTTCCAGGGGAGTGGTGACCAGTCGCTCCACTTCCTCCGAACCCTTACCCGGCACGAGGGTAATAACCCGCACCTGCGGATTGGAAAGTTCAGGGTAGGCCTCGATCGGCAGAAGATTCCAGGCCACAAGCCCGGCGCCAATCAACAGCAGCGCCCCGATTACCGTGAAAACGCGCGCTTTGAGAGCCAGGTTGATTAGGTTGTCGATTAAGCCCTGCACCGAGATGCCCACTCTTTATATGTGCTTCAAAAATAGCGCATTTGGACAATTATTATGCGCTTGCGCAATATTGCCAGCAGGATTGTAGCAACCAGCCAGGGGCGGTCGCTCAGGGCTCATTGACCAGGGCATGAATCAGTATGTCCGGACCAAATACAGTGTGGGCAACAACTCGATAATTAGCGATATCCGCCAGGCGGCGGTGAGCCTCTCCCGCTACCGATGGCCGGGCCTGACTGTCACCAAGGATTTTCGGGGCGACAAACCAGTAGAGCTCGTCGACAAGACCGCCGGCCAGAAGCTGTCCCGCCAGGCGGCCTCCCCCCTCACAAATGACACGATTGATGCGCCTTTTATGCAGCTCTCTCAGGCAGGCGGCCAGCTCGAGACTGCCTCCCTCAGCTTCGGCCCGGGCGACAGGCATCACTTCGACATGCGACGGATAGGCAGATGGCGCGCGATCGAGCCATTGCTGATCATCCAGACAAAATATTATCGTCCTGCATTCTTGAGGCAAGGGATCAAATAGCCTGGCGTCAGGAGGCAGCGACAAAGTGGGATCGAGCAAAACTTTTGCCGGCGGAATGCGTTCAAAGTCAGGATTCTGACTGCATTCCGGCGGGATAACGTCAGCGGGAGCCAGGCGCACAGTCAAACTGGCATTGTCGGCAAGGGCGGTCGCGGCACCAATCATGATGGCGTCACTCTGACTGCGTAAAAGCATCACATGGTCTCTGGCGCCCTCGCCTGTAATCCACTGACTGTGCCCTTCGCGATCAGCTATACGACCATCGAGAGTAACCGCCATCTTGAGCGAAACCCAGGGCATTGATTTTGTAATTGCTTTGAGAAAGGCACGATTTTGAAAGCGGCATTCCTTTTCCAGAAGACCGCACTCTACTTCGATACCGGCATCCCGCAAGGCTTTTATACCGCCGCCGTCGACTTTGGGATTGGGATCACCCAGGCCGATCACCACACGGCTGACACCACTTTTTATAACCCTGTCACTGCAGGGCGGTGTACGACCATGGTGGCAACAGGGCTCCAGCGAGCAATAAAGTGTCCCGCCTTTTGCCGCTTCACCGGCCATGTCCAGGGCATAAACTTCGGCATGGCTTTCACCGGCGCGGGCATGATAGCCCTGTCCCACCTGCAAACCATTTTTATCAAGAACGACACAACCAACCAGGGGATTGGGAGAGGTCTGACCTTCAGCGCGGGAAGCGAGCTCCAGACAACGCCGCATATAGCGCTCGTCATCGCTGATCTCGTCAACTTTAGCCAAAAAATACTTCCGCCGTCTTGTAGAGGTCCATGTCCAGCGTCTTCAGCTTGTCCACAGCTTCACTTATAGGCACATCGGTCAACTTAGTGCCCTGCAAGGCCACCATGCGACCAAACTTTTTCTGGTGCACAAGGTCCGAAGCCAGCACACCAAAGCGCGTGGCCAGCACCCGGTCAAAGGCAGTAGGGGAGCCACCGCGCTGGATGTGTCCGAGTATTGTCGCCCGAGTCTCAAAGCCTGTTTCTTTCTCAATTATCTTAGCCAGCCTGTCGCCGATACCGCCCAGGCGCTCATGGCCAAAGGCATCGCGGACAGCGTCGGGGGACACTTCTTCATTTTCAAATTTGGAGCCCTCGGCAACAACTACAATTGAAAAATCACGTCCCCGGGCGTGGCGCTGCTTGATGGCGCCGACGACTTCAGCAACATTGATTGGTTTTTCGGGCACAAGAATGAAATCGGCGCCGCCGGCAATGCCACCGTAGCAAGCGATCCAACCGGCGTGGCGGCCCATTACTTCGCAGACCAGCACGCGGTTATGCGACTCGGCTGTAGTATGCAGACGGTCCAGGGCCTCGGCCACAATATTCACCGAAGTATCAAAGCCATAGGTGAAATCGGTGCCGTTGAGATCGTTATCGATTGTCTGGGGCACACAGACGACGTTCAAATTGTATTCAAGATGCAGGCGATTGGCCACGCCGCAAGTATCTTCGCCGCCGGCGGCAATGAGCGCGTCCAGGCGATTCTTTTCCATATTTTCCAGGACCCGCTCGGGCCCGCGTTCGACTTTGAAAGGATTGGTGCGGGATGTGCGCAGTATCGTCCCGCCGCGGTGAATCAGGCCACCCGTGGCATTCATCGTCAGGGGCATGACTATGTTTTGAATCGGCCCGCGCCAGCCCTCAAGAAAGCCCACAACCTCGGAGGAGTATTCCTTGATCGAGCGTCGAACAATCGCCCGGATAACAGCGTTGGTGCCGGGGCAATCGCCGCCTCCAGTGAGAATCCCGATTCGCATCTTTTCAAAACCTTTTAAACTGCACAGAAACACGGATCACAAGAGGCGCTGCCAGGCAAGCACTCTCAAAATCTCTCGGTAAGTATACTGATCGCGACCTCGGGCCATTGGAACACTTAAGAATCATAAAGTTCCAGGGGATTTAGCCAGTCTTGTCCTACATTAGTAGACCCTAGAGCGATTCTATTGAATTGAATTTCAGAGAGGTCCCAAATTGAATCTGTACGAATACGAAGCCAAGCGAATCTTTGCCGAAGGGGGCATCAATGTGCCGCCATCGGCGCGCATCACCAAACCGGAAGAGTTGACCAAAGTACACCTGGGTTTCCCCCTCGTGCTCAAATGTCAGGTACTTTCTGGCGGCCGCGGCAAAGCCGGCGGTATCAAGTTTCCTAAAAATCTGACCGAAGCCAAGGAAATTGCCAAGACTCTTCTTGACATGACTATCGGCGGATCCAAGACCCAGTGCCTCCTGGTCGAACCGGCCATGGATATCGCCCGTGAGCTTTATCTGGGCATCACCCTCGACCGCGACCGCGGCTGCCCGATCTTCATTGCCTCGGCCGAAGGCGGCATCGAAATCGAATCTTCGGAAAATGTGCTCACCGAGCCCATTCCCATGCCCTATCACCCCTATGTCGGCCGCAATCTGGCCAAGAAACTGGGCCTCACCGGCTCTGATCTGACCCAGGTAGCCGACATCGCCAACAAACTGTACAAAATCTTCGAATCCAAAGACCTGGACCTGGCCGAAATCAACCCGCTGATCATCACCAAAGGCGGCGACGTTGTGGCCCTGGACGGCAAAATCATCGTCAACGATGACTCGATTGGCCGTCAGCCTTACTTCAAGGGCTGGCAAGAGGCTCACCTGCAGGACCTCTCCGTGCGTGAGCGCCGGGCAAAAATGGCCGACCTCAACCTGGTCGAGCTGGAAGGCAATATCGGCATCCTCTGCAACGGCGCCGGTCTGACAATGGCCACCATGGACATGGTCAAAGCTTTCGGCGGCGATCCCGGTAATTTCCTCGACGCCGGCGGCGGCTCCGACCAGAAGAAGACTCTGGCCGCCCTCGAACTCGTCAACGAAAACCCCCGGGTTGACGTCATCCTCTTGAATATCCTGGGCGGCATCACCGCCTGCGACGAAGTAGCCGGCGCGCTTGTGGACTTCATGAAGAAGTACCCCGAGCGTCAAATGATTGTCCGCCTGAGAGGCAACAACCAGGATAAGGCAGAGCAAATGCTTGCCTCCTCCGGTCTCAAACTCTATCCGGACATCGAAGAAGCTGTGAAGGAAGCGGTTGCCCGCTCCAAAAACAGCAGCAAAAAACCAGTCGGCGCCAAAGCCTAACCGAGGGAGATAACTCTAGTGATTCTTGTTGATAAAAAGACAAAAGTAGTAGTCCAGGGCGCCACCGGTAAGATGGGTTCGGCCCACGCCAAGCGCATGCTCGACTACGGTACAAACATCGTTGCCGGTGTCACACCGGGCAAGGGTGGAGAAAAAATTCACGGCAGCGTGCCGATTTTCGATACGGTCGCCGAAGCGGTGGAAAAAACCGGCGCTACCTGCTCCTGCATCTTCGTCCCTCCTTACCTGGCGCTAGACGCCGGTTACGAAGCACTGGAAGCCGGTATCGAACTGCTCGTTTTGATCACCGAAGGCATCCCTCCGCTCGACACAGCCAAACTCGTGGCCGCCGTCAAAGCCAAGGGAGCCAAGCTAATCGGACCCAACTGTCCCGGTATCATCACCCCCGGTCAGTCGCTCATCGGCATCCTTCCCGGTCAGATTTTCAAATCCGGCCCGGTCGGCATGGTGAGCAAATCCGGTACCCTGACCTATGAAATCGCCCTGGCTCTGACCGAGAGCGGCCATGGTCAGTCCACCTGCGTCGGCGTAGGCGGCGACCCGGTCAAGGGTCTCGACTATCAAGAAGTGCTGATGATGTTTGAAAAAGATCCGGCCACAGAAGTGATGGTCATGATTGGTGAAATCGGCGGCAGCGCTGAAGAAGAAGCTGCGGCCTTCATCAAAAAGAACATCAAGAAGCCGGTCATCGGCTACATCGCCGGTCAAACCGCCCCTCCCGGCAAACGCATGGGCCATGCCGGCGCCATCATATCTGGTGGCAAAGGTACAGCCGCTTCCAAGCTCGAAGCTTTCAAAGCTAACGGCGTGAGAGTGGCGATGACACCAAATGAAGTGGCAAAGCAAGTAGCCGAAGCCCTCAAGCAACCGGCCAAGGCATAAGCCAGTCAAAGAAACAGACAGAAGCAAAGAGAGACGGCGCAATTGCCGTCTCTCTTTGCTTTTATGGTGCCCAGCTCACAACGATCACGAACAAAGATTGATGCTCTCGACACCTTTGATCGTAAAATCCAGTATGGAAACGACAGCTGCGAGTTGAATCCTACAGATTGGACATGACCCATAGCACAACTCTTTAACAGACATCGGTTCCAAGGCCACTATCTCCTCAGGTTCGAGATGGTCGCCCCAAGTGGAAAAAGCCGGATGAGCAGACCGCCACCAGGGTAATCTATCGCCATCATGAAATGATCTCTGACAAAATCTTCCGGAATCATCACCACTAAACGAACTGACCGCGTGCATTTGAAAGACCAGGTCGGTCTCGTGCTCACAATTAGGACAGGGTGCGCGATAAATCAAATTGTTGTAGCAGCCCACTTTGCTCCGGTTTTCAGTGAGATCGTTCGCCTGCCGCCTCTCAAAAGGCTCGACAAATCTAGTCTAAACGCTCGCGCCAAAAATATGCCAAAACTTTGTCCCTTTTATGCCAGAACCTTTTGTTAGATTACCGGCATCGAGGCAGTCGGCCCCAGACCCGCAAATGCAAGAGAGACGATCATGACCAACTTACTGAGTCTGACCCAAAAAGCCCTCAGTGCCGCAGTCTTGCTGCTGGCACTGACAGCTTCAATGAGCCACTCGGGCAATGCCGCCAGGGCGCAAAACTTTGATATGACGAGCATTAACCGAGCGGCCGGTCAGGTGGCCCTGGGAGCGGCCATCGCCCAGACACTCAACGGAGCCGATGTCGTGCCCGCTCCCACCAACACAGCCAAACTGCCCATAACCTCCACGGGTGTCTATAACCTCACGGTCGTCTCCACCGGGTCGGTCAATCTCAACTCCTGCGACATGCCCTTCCTGCGCAGCAACGGAGGCAGCGGAGCCTTCCCCAGCGCCGGAGGCGGAGGAGGAGGAGGAGGTGGTGGTGGTGGTGGCGGCGGCGACGTCGGTCTGCCGGATCTGCCCCCGGGCTACGTCGGCGTACAAAACACCCACACCGGAGCCTTCATGGGCGCTATCCCCCCGGGCGGCAATATCGTAGATTTCTTCCGCGGCGCCTACGGCATTCAACCCGGACAGGAAGCCGAAGCCGATTACATCCTGCACAATCAGCTCCAGTACTACTGGCAAAACGGCATCTTCGCCGGTATGTGGGGCCCATACGAGCAATCCGGCCCCCCTTAAGGGAGCGACTAGACAGGTTTGGCCTGGGTCGGGGTCTGTACGAGAGTCGGTTTAAAAATACGCAGGAGGTATTCTTCCAATTTTTCATACGATGCAGGCTGGCTGCGGAAGCCGATATAGCCGTCCGGTCTGATCAAATAGAGGCACTCTGAGCTGGCGCCATAGTACTCATGCAGATATTTCTGATCGTCAAATATAACGGATGCATAATTTGGCAGCGTCCTTGTGCCTTCGGCAAAGGGCACGACGACATAAATATCGATCCAGTCGCAGAAGCGGCTGGCTACTTTATATTCCAACTGGTACATCTGCTGATAGCCCTGCTCGGTCGACTCATAACCGTCGAAGAGCAGGAGTTTGAAGCGCGGTGAGCCGATATGATGCGAAAGACGGAAGCCCCCGTCATCGAGTTCGGCGTCCGGAGCAAAATCACCCGCCATAGGCGCATCGGTAAAGTCCAGCCAGGAACCCAGCTTGGGCAATTCGCCCGTAACTTTTTTGAAAGGCAGGGGGAAAAGACTGCGGCTGATTGACTCGACCTGGGGCTGCGCACTCTCCTGGGAAAGGCGCATGCCGCGATAGTTTACGCCGGTCAGACTGCCGGCTTTGATTATGCGCTGCTGCACTACTTCCTGCGCCGACATGAAGGACATCAAGCCATTACGCACAGCCTGGGCGATCGGGCTTTTGAGAGTCACTACTTTAGTGGCCAGATCGGTGCCTTTCAGCACCGCCACACCAATGGCATGCCGTTCCTCTGTATAGCTCTCCAGCAGGCCTTCTCCAGCCAGGCCGCGACAGGCCAGGCCGAGTTTCCAGCCCAGGTTAAAAGCATCCTGCATGCCGGTGTTCATGCCCACGCCCCCGATTGGACTGTGCACATGGCCAGCATCTCCGACCAGGAACGCTCTGCCAACCTGATAGGTGGGAGCGCAGCGGCGGTGGATTTTAAACCAGGCAAGCCAGCGGGGATCGCTTATCTTGAGCTTGGTCAGAGCCTTACCTATGCGCCTGGTCACAGTATCGACCACGGTTTGAAATTCCAGGGGTTCACCGCTGTTGATTTTGGCGGAGTCATCGGATTCAAAAATAATACGCCAGCGATCGTCACCGAAAGGCACAAGAATCAAGGCGCCTTCCTCACTAAAATAGGCATGCATTTCATTGTCTTTGAGATCGCATTCTATTTTGACGTCGGCCGCCCCAAAGCCATCGGCATAAGGAGCTCCATCGAAGCTCAAACCCACCTGGTGACGCACTGTACTGTGGGCGCCGTCACAGCCGACCAGGTAAAGACAGCGATGTTCAAACTCCTCGACCTGGGCCTCGGTCTCACTGGTAGCGCCACCTGAGGTGGTGCGACGCAGACGGGCGACAACTCCCTGGTTGTCCTGGGTAAAACTGACCAGCTCACAATTGCGATCAATGGCAATATCTGCACAGGTTAGATTATCAGCCAGTATGCGCTCAGTTTCACTCTGCGGAATGGAGAGGATAAATTTGTAGGGCGAGTCTATTTCATCAAGATCCAGATGGACGATGCGCTTACCGCCGGCATAAACGTTGCTGCCTCGCAGGGGGAGGCCATGGGCGATAAAGTCATCGGTAAATCCAAGATTGGCCAGATGCTCCAGGGTACGAGCATGGACGACGATGGCTTTTGAAACTGTCGTAGCCTGCGGGGACTTGTCGATGATCTTGAATTTGACACCGCGACTGAGCAGGTCATTGGCGAGGGTAAGCCCGGTCGGCCCGGCGCCTACAATCAAAACCTCCGATTGGCTTGACTGCTCAGACTGAGACTTATGCTGTTCTTGCACGTCCACCCTCACTTTATGCTCTGACCCAACCCACCCTGGGGTCTGAGCCATTATAGAAGATTGCCAGTCGGGTAGAAATAATTTAGGATAGACTGAAGTTAGAGGTAACCATTTTGAGCACAAATAACGGCCAATCTGTCCAGGAAAATAAGCGCCCCATGCGCGCCCTGGTATTGCCGGGCGGTGGCGGGCGCGGTGCTTATCAAGTCGGTGTTCTCAAGGCACTGAAGGCTGCGGGTATTGAATTTGACCTGGCCTTCGGCACGAGCATCGGCGGCATTAACGCCACACTTTACGCCCAGGGCGACCAGTCCAGACTGGAAGACCTGTGGTGCTCAATCAAGAGCAAAGATGTCTTCGGCCTGCCCTCGGCGCACCAGATCGGTCGGCTTGTCCTGGGCCATAAACTGGGTCTCCTGGACACGACTCCCCTGGAAGATTTGATCCGGCGCGAGACCAATCTGCAGAAGATTAAAGCCAGCAAAACCAAGCTGGGCTGGTGTACAACCGACCTTTGCAGCCTTGAGACCAAGATGATTACCGTGGATGAAATCATGTCCACCAATGAACTGGTGGATGTCCTCATGGCCACTTCCGCCCTGCCCCTGGCCTTCCCGCCCCGCCACATCCATGGCAAGGGTCTGTGGATCGACGGCGGCCTGGTGCGCAACACACCTATGGAAACAGCCATTCACATGGGCGTGGACGAGGTTTACATGGTGCTTTTGCACCCGGAGAGCATCAATGTCTGCCCGGTGAACATGTTTGAGGTCCTGATTCGCTGCCTCGATATTGTCCTGGACGCCTCGGCGCGCAAAGAAGTCCAATCAGCCGAGCTCTACAACCGTCTCATCGATTCGGGCTCGGAAGAATCGAAGGGCCGCAAGAAAGTCAAAATCCGCATATTCCAGCCCAAGCGCGGCTTCAATACAAACCTGCTCGATATCGATCCCGAGCGTTCGCGCCGACTGATTCGCCATGGATTTGAAGATGCTCAGGAGCAATTGGCTCTGATCAAAAACGAAGAAAGCGCTGAAGTTGAAGTCGAAGTCAATCTCGACACAAGCGCCGTGGAATCGGTGAAAGTTAATCCCCAGGCAATAGCCTAGCTCTAATACTGAAAGCCATCGCGGCGCAGGTGGACCATAGGCTCGTCTTCGTTATGAAGCAGGGCGCCGTCGACTATCTCACCCAGCACCAGCACATGGTCGGAAGCATCGCTGACAGACTTTACCTTCAGCACCATATACGATACCGCTTCCTTGAAGGCCGGAGCTTCGGCAACAGAGTCGAGCAATTCGAGACCATCGAATTTGATTTCGTTATGATGCTTAGCGAAGGCCTTAAAAATATCCATATTGCGCTTGGACAGTACATTTACAGCAAATGTCGCGCCCACTTCCAGGGCCTTCATGATCGGTCTGGACTTGTTCACTGCAACAACAAGAGAGGGCGGTTCAAATCCAGCCTGTGAAACCCAGCTGGCCATCATGCCGTCTTTTGTCTCACCGTGGCCGACAGTGACTATGAATACTCCACTGGCGACCCGGCCAAGGGCGGGACCTATCTTAGCTTTCAGCTCGGTGGTGGTGGCGGTGCTCATTAACTGTCCTCTTGCTTTTTCCTTGAAACTATTACCAACAAAATCCCTCAGCCTCACTGACTGGAGACAAATTCCTTTTCTTTTCCACCTTCGGCGGCGTTGCCGGAGTTAGCAGCCTTTGCCGGTTCAACCGGGGTAGCGGCAACGGTACCGGCGTTACCGGCAGTGGCACCGGGGGCCGCGGGCTTCTTCTTAATGGGTTTGCGCCCGCTTTTGTGACGGAAGAACCACATCATGATCACCCGGGCCAGCTTGACCGGATCGTGATGGCTGACCGCCGTATCACTGATCAAGCCCTTGGAGATGGCACCGACCTGGAGGCTCTTCACTTTTTCAGCGTCGAATCTTACCGGTATCATGCCCTCGGGCAAGGACGCCAGCCGCTCAGGAGAAGTCTTTGAAATGTCGCTGACCAGAACCGTATCTATCAGTCTGTGTCCCTCACCGGTCGGCGTATTGGAATTGAGCATCAGAGCTTCGACATGATCGCCCACCGTAAAATCAGTAGTTTCGCCTGGCTGGGTCAGCACATTACAGACATAGATTTTTGAGGCCGATGATTGTCTGACAGCAGCGGCGATGCCGGGCACGAGCAGATTCGGCACAATTGAGGTGTAGAGACTGCCGGGGCCAAGCACAATCAGCTCGGCCGAAAGTATTGCCTCAACCGCTTCGGTTGTAGCGGCCGGATTGGGCGGGTCGCTAACAACCCTTCTAATGCGCTTGAGACCAGTGGAACTGTGAGAGATGGTCGATTCGCCGCGCACCTGACTGCCGTCCTGCAGCTCGGCGACAAGAGTTATGTTTTCCAGAGTCGAAGGCAGCACCTGCCCGCAGCTATTCAAAACACGGCTGGCGGTGCGCACGGCCTGGATCATGTCGCCCTTGGTAATGGCGCAGACAGCGGTCAAAAAGAGATTGCCGAAGTTGTGGCCTTCCAGTCCCTCACCGTGTTCGAATCGATAATGGAACAGTTCGGTAACCAGTTTATCTTCGTCAGCCAGAGCTGTGATGCAGTTGCGAATATCGCCGGGAGGCAGCACACCCAGCTCCTGCCTCAATCTGCCGGAGCTACCGCCATCATCGGCCACAGTGACGATAGCTGTAATGTTGTTTGTAAATCGCTTGAGTCCACGCAGCAAATTTGATAGACCGGTGCCACCACCGATGACTACAACCCGTGGTCCGCGATCAAGATGACGCTTGCGGTAAAGCACGTCGGGCAGCGCTTCTCTGTCATCAGGCAGATACGCTCCCAGAATGGAGCGCAGCATGCGCACAATCACATAAACGAGCGAAACCGATGAAACTACAATCAGTAAAATGGCACTGGCTCTGCGTGGCAGGGCATCGGCTGCGTTGAACAGGACTTCGCGCACAAAGGACATGGCGCGCTCCAGAGGGTGCACCCCGAGCAGCCACAAAACGCCCCAGATAATGAAGAAGATGCTGATGAGAGCAAGGCCGATCCAGCGTTTCAGCCCCGGCAACATCATGCGGCGCATACGATAATCGAGCGAATTTTTGTTTTTGCTTTCGCTCATTGATGACCGCCTTGCGCTTCAGAGAGCGTGCTGTACATCCGATGAACCGTATACACAAAAGCTGCCAGGGAACTTGCTATCAAGACCAGGGCAGCAAGGCGCCTGGGCACGAAAGACACAGGGTCATTCACGAAGTCAGAAAGGGTGCCAATCAGACGCTCGAATGGATGTACACCAAGCAACCAGAGCACTCCCCAGAGCAGAAAGAATAAGCTTATGGCTGCCAGACCAATCCAGCGCGGCTTCGGCTGCGGCACTCTATTCATACTCATTGATGACCGCCTTCGGCTTTGCGATGATCGCCGGCGGCCGCCGCAGCAGGCTCACAAACGACATCGACATCAAGCTCGCGGTGCCAGATAGTGACATGGTACTGGGGATACTGATCGGCCAGAAAATGCGACAACTCCTCAGCCACAGCCACGCTGCGGTGCTGTCCACCGGTGCAACCGACGGCGATTGTGACGATATGGGTTTTAGCCTCAAGCATGGCCGGTATAAACTGCATCACCAGCCGTCTGAGATTGGCCAGAAATTCCTGGGCCTCACTCTGGTCCATTACATACTTCTGCACCCTGGCATCACGACCGGTGAGCGGTCGCAGATCCTCAACCCAGTGAGGATTTTTCAGAAAGCGCACGTCCAACATCAAATTGGATTCGGGCACATCGTTCTTTTTGAAGCCGAAGGAAACCACTTTTACTTGTAGTTTCTTGTGACCGTCATTGAGATTGTGGTTGGTGCTCATATTTTGGACCCGGCACTTCCCTTTACAACAGGCATATGCGACTGTGCTTCGGCATTATCACCGATCTTGACCCCGGCCATGGCCTCCCGGGAGTTTTTTGGCAGAGCACTGGACCATAAGTTTAACCGGTCCTGGTGCAGAAGGACACTGCGGGCAAGCGAAGAGCAGGCGGTCATCTCAAAACCCGGAGAAAGGGCAAAGCGCAGGTTGGCAAAGCCACAAAGCCTGCAATTAAGGGGCTCTCCCCGATCATCCAGAACCGCCTCAACGGCAAAACCAGACTTTTTAAGCTTTTCGACGTAGTACATCCGACTGCGCCCCAGCGCAATTCTGGCAGCCAGTCTGCCCATATGATTCAGGCCGCAGAGGTTTTCCCTCAGGCTCCAAAACATAGAACAAACCTCAACTTTAGAGCGCGGCCGCTTCAGTCACCGGGACGGAAATCTGCAATCCAAGGGCCTCTTCCATTTCTGCCACATCGCCTTCCATAAAGCCATGCTTGGTCAGCTCAAGATCAGCCTTGAGCTTGGAAGTAGCCTTGTCGATAAAGAGTTCACCATCAAGATGATCAATCTCATGTTGAATAGCCCGACATAGGAGATTGCCTTCGGCGGTAAGTTTGAGCATTTTGCCGCGCAGGTCCTGGAAGCGCACGGTGACGCGGTTGGCGCGCTTAACTTCAAAAAAGACATCCGGGAAACTGAGACAGCCTTCCTGGCCACAGAGTTCACCCTCGCCTTCCTTTTCGATGATCTCGGGATTAATAAAAACTATCGGCTTGGGCGGATCGTCCTCACCGCTCACATCGATGACCATCAAGCGCTTAGACACACCAATCTGCGGCGCGGCCAGACCGACTCCATCAGAGTCGTACATCGTGTCCAGCATGTCCTGAGCAAGCTTGCGAATGGAAGAATCGATCATAGTGATCTTCTTCGCCTTTTGCTTGAGCACCGGATCGGGGTAGTATCTAAGCTTCAATAATGCCATTGTTTCTTTGCCTCTGACCTGAAAGCACATCGCGCTCGGCGGGGTCTTTAAAAATAGAGCCTAACATCTATAGAATAAGCGGTAATGAGCTTCTTAGCCGATATTAGCACACCCTTGTTAAGATTTGAAAGATTGAAACCTCGCACCCCCCTCAGCCTCGGGATAAAACCAGCCATGCCAGCAGTTAAAAGGGCCAGCCAACGCGCAACCTGTGGTCCTCTTGCAGCTTTAAGCGCTCTAATCTTGGCCGCGCCGACTCTGGCCGCCGACTGGGGTTACGACGACCCGGCCGAGGCACCGACTGCACCTACGAAATCGCCCGGGACCGGCGCTCCCAGAGCTAAAGGGCCGGTCAAACCGGCGGCCAGGGGTGCAGCCACGCGTCGCACTCCAGCCGCCCAGACCGAATCGGCGTCAACCCGGTCCGAAGCTCCAACTACGGATGAAACTTCCTTAAGCCCGGAGAAACCAGTGCCGCCCACTCCGGCCGAGCTGGCCGCCCGCAATAAAGTGGTCGATTTGAAGAGCTGGATGGAGATATATGCCCTGGCCGCCTCCTCGGCCACCGAAGACGACCGCAGCCAGATCCTCAATTTGAAGATACTGGCCGAGGACACACGCAAAAAACTGGAAAAATTCACCTTCGAAAAAATCGAGCAGAACGTGCCCGAGTACATTGGTATCGGCCCGACCTGGATACCAATCAGTAAAAAAATCAGCGAAGATCTGGACTACAAAGAAAGCTATCGGCTGCTCTTCCGCGCCCTGTTGCGACACGCTGTAGATCGACTGGAACCGACAGCCGTCCAGGCGGAATTGATTCAGGAATTGCTCGGTCCGACGCGCATAGCCGAAGTAGGGCCACCGGTTCTGACCGAAGAAGCGATCAACGCTTATAACGACATGACCTGCTTTATCTACGCCAAGCGCCACCCGGAGCACAGTGTTGAAGGTGACGACAATCGCCAGATGTTTGCCGAAGTGATTCGTCAGCGCTATAACGACGCACCAAATATAGAGGCAAAGAGAGCGATGTGCAAATTCGATCTCACCTGGGCCACTTTCCGCTGCCGCTATCTCGATGCCTCCCCTGCAGACAAGGACAGACTGCTGCTCTCGATGGACCCGGATAAGGCAAAAGTACCGACACCAAACCGCGCGAAAAAAACGGCACAGCCGGCGCTGGCCTTGACCTCACCGAAGCTGCTCAAGCTCTTCGGCATGGGACCCTGGGCAGAGAGCGCTAAAACCACCCCTGTCGCAGTGAAAATGAATCAAATGTCGCTACCAACCAAGTAGCGAGTTTGGGCAGCCAGCCGTAGACAACCGCCATACAGGCCAGAATCCAGACGACGATGGTGTTTTGAATCGGTCGGTCTTTAAGCAGGACCTCTTCGGGAGTGCCTGTGCTGTTATCGCGCACCGACAGCACTTGATAGCGCAAAATACCGTAAAGGACCATGGGCACAGTGATCATCATCCACTGACCATAGCTCGACTGGAAGCTGTAAAAAGCATAGGCAGTCACGAGGGTGGGCACAATCACAGCTTCCATGCGATCCAGCAGATCGAGGGAATATTTGCCCAGGACAGCGCGATGCGCAGCCGCCTCCGGACCAAGGGCGCGGAATTCCTGGCGTCGTTTTTCCAGAGCCAGAAAGAGTGCGCCTAAAGAAGTGCAGAGCAAGAACCAGGCGGACAGCGGAACATGCACGGCGGCGCCGCCGGCCAGTGCCCGCAGGACAAAACCGCAGGCGATACAAAAGACATCGAGAATTACTCGCTTTTTCAGCCTGAAAGTATAGGCAATCTGCAAAATCAGATAGGCCAGAAAAACCAGCGCCAGGGCGGGTCTCACAAGATAGGCGAGAACAAAACTGAGGGTTAAAGAGAGTCCGGCCACAATCAGCGCGGTCTGCACACTGACGGCCCCCGAGGCCAGTGGACGCAAACACTTGGTGGGATGCTTGCGATCCGCTTCCCGGTCAAGAATGTCGTTGAAAACGTAGATGGCGCCGGATAAGAGACAGAGCGCCAGTACACACAATGAGAGATGCGCGATAACCTGGGGCTCGAAAAGACGACCGGCAAAAAGGGCGGGGGCAAAGGCGATAAAATTTTTCGTCCACTGGCGCGGCCGCAGAAGCTTTAACAGCACCATCGGTTTAAAAGTCGGCTTTATCGCTTGCGATTCCATTTGCCACTATTCTACTTTATAGAATCTTTTTGCGTCTTCAGGCGCAAGCTCAGACCGGAGACACAGAAATGCACATCCTGCGCCGAGGCGGCAAAACGCTGATTGGCCAGGCCGAGAAGGTCTCGAAAGGAGCGCGCCAGGGCATTCTCCGGCACTACGGCCATGCCCACCTCATTGGTCACGACGATAAAAGCCAGGTCCTGACGGAGTTTGATTGCCTTTAGCAATTCGTCGACTTCTGAGAGCACCCGGTCTTCCAGATGCTGGCGCACAACCGGTGAATCAAAAGTATAGGATCCCTGCAGCAGCAAATTAGAGACAAATAGCGAGAGGCAATCGATCAGACATATTGCCCTGAAGTTATTCTCGACCGATCTGGATTTAATCGAGACAACAGAAGGGGGGACCAGTTCTTCCACCACCCGCGTGACCATGAGAGGCTCTTCGATGGTCGTCCACTCCTTTGGCCGGCGCGAAACATGCGAAGCGATACGCGAGTCCAGCTCGCTGTCTCCCTCAATCCTGCCCATAGTTGCCAAGTAAACGACCGGCAAATGAGCATTACGAGCCAGCTTCTCGGCCAGTTTAGACTTACCGGATCTGGCACCACCGGTGATGAGCGTCAATTTTTTAATCGGATTGGCCAAGCGATTACTCTCAAATTTTATTTTTCTGTTTGGCTGGTTGCCTTATACAAGTAAACCACTTAAGCTAGCATGTGTGAATCATATTTCTACAGCTGCGCCACTACCTTTGATACTTTAGTCATCTTAAAAATTGTCTTCCTCCGACCACTCGATTGAAGCAAAACCCGGTAGCTCCGACTTTGGGAAAACCACGGCCGGTCAGGGTTCTACTGCCTACTCGATGAACCTGATCGAAGAAGACGGATCTCTCAGCAAAGAAACGGCCAGGCTATATAAATCGTTTATGCAGTCATACGTCACGCGCATAAACGACGCAACGTTTCGCGTACCGATTGCCGGTATACGAATCGGCAGCGCCAAGTACTCGCGTCTTGCACAAATAAACTTGAAGACGCGCATTATCACCTTTTCGCGCTTCGCCATTGAAAATGTGCCGGAGCGGGGCAGGCGATATCTGGTACTGCATGAACTGGCACATGTACTGGAAGCTTCTCACAACAAAACTTTCTGGCATCTGGTCGGCCAGTTTGAGCCCGAGTACAAAGACATCGGCGTCTCGCTTGACCGGGCCTTCAAACAAAATGTCGAATCACACGAAAAAACTCTGCGCTCACTCAAGCGCAAAGCGCGCAGCAACGGCGGCAGCCCGGCTCAAAACCAGCAGCAACTGAAGCTCTACAACAGTCACGGCGGCCAGACGCCGCAATCAATAATCTGGACGCCCAATCACGGCTATGTAGAGCCGGGCAGCCAGCGCTTCGGCTTGCACCGAGATCCGAAGGAGTTGTTCTTCAAAGCCGGAGAATCCCAGGCGGAAGAAACTTACGCCGCTTATCTCGATCTTGATCTCGAAGAAGAAGCGGAACAGGAACCGACTCAGACTAGCTGCATTTTTGACGCTTCCTCTGAGGTCGATAAGGCTCAAGACCTATATGTATACGAAGACGAAGGGGACTTTGATCTTTTCTACGGCACAATGAGCGGCGGCGATTACTGAGCGTCTTCGCCCTTCCCGGCCGATGCCAAGATGCGCCCTTTTGTCCATTATTCGCAACCCTTGGTCAGAAATATCCTGGAGATGCAGTGCAAAGGGTTAGAATAAACTTTGCCCTCAAACAAAAGAGAATTTAAATGGCTGTTAGAAGAGTAGTCATAACCGGCTTGGGAGTCGTAAGTCCCGTCGGCATCGGTCATCAGGACTTTTGGAAGGCCCTTTTGGCGGGTCAGTCAGGCGTGGACTACATTACCCAGTTCAATCCCGACGATTTTGGTCTTGAGTACAAAATTGCCGCCGAAGTAAAAAACTTCAACATTGAAGATTTCTATTCGGACAAAAGAAAAGTCGGCGGTTTCCTCAAGGAAATGGACCGCTGTACGTTGTTCGCCATGGTGGCGGCAAAACTGGCTCTGGAAGACTCGCACCTGCAAATAAGCGAAGAGGAAGCTCCCCGCATCAGCACCTTCATCGGCACCGGGGTTGGTGGCTTGATCACAACCACCGCCGATCACATCAAGCTTGTGCAAGGTGGGCCACGCAAGCTGGGATTGCGCTCGATCATCAAGCTCATGCCCAACGCTCCATCCGGTCAAGTAGCCATCGAGTTTGGTGCCAAAGGCCGAGCCAAGAGCGATGCCACAGCCTGCGCAAGCGGCCTGGACAGCCTCTTTGATGCCTTCATGTACATCCGCGATAATCGCTCCGACGTTGTCATCTCCGGCGGCACGGAAGCCACCGTCAATCCATTTTCCTTTGCCTCATTCGGCAATATGCAAGCACTCTCCAAACGCAACTCGGACCCCAAAGGCGCCAGCCGTCCTTTCAGTCTCGACCGTGACGGCTTCGTCCTCGGTGAAGGCTGTATCGTGATGGTACTGGAAGAGCTGGAACACGCCCTCAAGCGCGGCGCTCCGATCTACGCAGAAGTAGCCGGTGCCGGTGCCAGCTGCGACGCTTCGCACATCGTAGCTCCCCATGAGACTGGAGCGGGCGCCGCTATGGCCATGAGAGAAGCGATGAGAGACGCCGAGATAGATCCCACCGCCATCGACTATATCAATGCCCACGGCACATCCACACCGCTCAACGACGAGCGCGAGACGATGGCCATTAAGACTGTTCTGGGCGAGCATGCCTACAAAGTGGCCGTCTCAAGCACAAAATCAATGGTCGGCCACCTGCTCGGCGGCGCCGGCCCCATAGGTGTTGCGGCCTGCGCTCTCAGTATCCGCGATCAAAAAGTGCATCCGACGATCAACCTCAATACCCCCGATCCGAAATGCGATCTGGACTATGTCCCCCACACCGCAAGGGACTTGAAGATCAACTACACAATGGCTGAAGCGCTGGGATTCGGCGGTCACAACACAGTCATGATCCTGAAGAAATACGCTTAAGGGCCGAGGCCTGGTTTAAGCGGAAATAGCATTCTTATCGGGACGTTTGCGTGGAGGCACGCCTACCGAATTTGGCGCGCCGTTCCTGGCGCTGGTGTTAGTACCTGTACCGGCACCGGCGGATGGCGAGGTGGCCGCGACACTGGTGGCGGGATCGTTGGAACCGCTAGGATCATTTCCGTGACCCTGTACGACTCCGGCGGCTCCGGGATCGTGACCCTGTTCGTCATCGTCGTCATGGTTAATGGAATTGCTTGCCTGCGCGTTAACGGCAGCACCACCGGAGTGTGCGGCATTGGAATCGATACCGGAGGACTCCGTTCTCTCAACATTTTTCAGATGCTTAGTACCGGCACCGGTACCACCTTCTTCGGCATCAACTTCGCTGAAGCTGGCAAGCTTCATGCTGGCATCGCCGGTTCTTGAGGTTACGCT
Organism: Cyanobacteria bacterium SZAS LIN-3; assembly: GCA_018266215.1. Lineage (GTDB taxonomy): Bacteria > Cyanobacteriota > Vampirovibrionia > Obscuribacterales > Obscuribacteraceae > REEB67. Next base: position 38,500 of record JAFEAV010000037.1, read on the forward strand.
GGAGCTGCCATAGTTGCCGCCGACAGAGCGACCAGTGAGGACATCACGCTGCTTCTGACCAAGGCCAAGGGCAAAGGGAGAAGCCAGCGAAGCTGAAGGTGTGTTGAACTGAGTAGAACCGGGACGATTGAGGTCCACGGGTGTATCCAACTTGCTCGGTCCGCTCTTGATCTTGAATGTCTGAGCTGTAGCGAAAGGCACTTTCACTTCCGGAGCGGTGGGAGCATCCGCGCCTTTCTTGACACCAAACATGGTGCCGGAATAACTGAGGGCATAGAGCTTGCGATCACGATCTACGTCGTTATTGAGGACGATGAAAGGACCGGCGGATACGACGGCAGGACGCAGGGGCACTACCGTGGCGCCGGCGGCATCGCCGACAACATTACCGTTAAAGGTGGCGGCATTGCGGGGCAGAGCCTGCGAGGTAATGTCCTGAGCATAGGCATTGCGGGCAATAGTCTGTCCGTTGGCTGAGAATCCTTGCGGCTCACCGGCCGAATGTCCGGTCACGCGGTTGAAGCTTGCTTCGCCGCTTGCGGCAGGGGCAGCCTGCGAATCACCGGCTGCGTTGACCGGCGTAACTTTTCCGGCAGGTGTGCTTTCGACCGGCGGCTGTACCTTAGCATCACCGGTACGGCTATTTTCAATACGGCTATTTTCAGCCCGGATCTCGCCGGCTCTGAGGTAGGCACCTACACCAAAAGTGGCACCGCCGGTACCCAGCAGTGTATAGCCGGTATTTCTAATGGCCTTGGCCGAGAGCCAGCCGGGGTTGTTCACAAACAACGGATCGCTGGCGGCGAGCTTGCCTACACTGTAGCCATCACGGTTAAGCAGACCGGCAAGATTGGTGCGATTTCTGACGAAGTCTTCGAAGAGACGAGCGGCAGGACCGGAAGCGTTGGCCATGGCGCTGGCCTTGTAGCCGTCTGAAGTCAAACCGGAAACAAGCAGTTTGTCCGTAGCGGCCTGGTCACCGGCCGCGGCCAGCTTGATCAGACTGCGACGATAGGTGGCGACTTCAAGGTCGTTCTGGGCTTTGATAAGCTGCAATTGAGCCTGATCCAGGGCCTCGGCACCAACCCCGGTGCGAGCCTCAAGATAGCGCAGTGTCTGAATCTGGTTACCCAGGTCCTTCATGATTTCGCGCTGGACGACAGAACTGCCGACGCGTCCAATCTGCTCGAAGCCGCTTTCAACAACAGGCAGGCGACGGTCAATCAAGCGACGGGTCATAAGCTCGCCGTCGGCTACGGATTCGGTCAGACCGGCATGAGCGCGGGTCAGAGTGGTCATTTCCTCGCCCCGGGCAACCGACGAGGCGGTGGTCGTGGCTTTGATCTCGGTCTGCAGTACTTCCAGCTTCTGCTGCATTTGAGCGGCGGCGATATTCTTATCCGGCGCCTTGGCAAAGGCTTCAGCGGCACTGCGATAGTCGCTGGCGGCGGTTTGCAGGCTGCGCGAATTGGAAAGAGCGACATCACTCTGGATACGCGATTCAAGAGCACGGGCCGCTGCGGCGGCGTTTTCGGCTTCGGCCTGGGCGACAACCTTGTACCGTTCAAGAGCACGGTAACTGACCGACTCATGCAGGTCGGCAGATGCAACTTGCAGGTCTTCAAATATGCGCGCACCCTGTTTGGTGCCCTTGAGCACAGCCTGCAGTTCAGGCTCGGAAACAGCGCTGGTCAGCTTATTGAGAGCGGTAATTTGCTGATCAAGAGTCTTAGCGGTGTTTATCTCTTGAGCGGCGGAATTGATTTTGGAGAGCTTCTGTTCAAGTCTGGCGTCGAGGGCGGCCGGCGAAGTCATATCGACGGTTTGGGCCACGCGAGCGGTTATGGACTCCACTCTGCCGCTCTGTTCGGCAATGCGAGCGGCATTGGTTTCGAAGCGGCGCAGACCGGTGGCTTCCACCGAAGCCTGGTCGATGGTGGAAATGGTCTGTCTGATTCTATTGAGGGCGGCGCTCTGGTCAGCGGAAAGCTGGCCGGCGGTCAGCTCTTCAACTTTGGTGAAGGCATCCTTGATCTTGACCACGGCGTTGGAGCCGGCTTCACCGGCGTCAAGCAATTTAGCCTGACGGCTGATGAACTGCAGATTTTCCGAAACCTGCGCATTGGTCGAAAGCGCGGCGCCGGAAGCTGACGGAGCGGTGACGGCTTCGTCGGCAAAAGTTCTAGAAAGGCGGCTGGTCTGAGCTTCCAGAGAAGCGCCTTCGGTCCGGATGGTGGCAACGCTGGCTTCAATACGGCGAGTGCGATCGACTACCGTGCTGGTGTTTTCCAGCTCGCCCAGTCCTTGCTTCAGTTCTCTGGCAATGTTGCGGGCGCCGGCAGTTTCAATTTGTTCGATGCTGACCTGGACATTACGCAGTACGGCCTCCGGATTAGCTCCGGTCTTAATCGTGGCCAGCTCGGTTTCAATATTTTTGAGCGCGGCGGCAACCGGCTGAGTTACTTCAGCAGCCGAAGCAGTGGCGCGGATTTCGCGGGTGGTTGCCACCATACCATCGACGCCGGTCTGGAATACTTCAGCGTCTCTGATGCGGGCAATACCAAGCTGCGCGGTTTCCACACGACCGGAAGTATTGACGACGGCGGTGGTGGAAGCTTTCACTTCTTCCAGAGCCCGGGCGGCTCTCGGGTTTTCGGCAAAGAAGCGACTGTATTCCGGTTTTTCCAGTTCGCGAACGATTGTCTGGATTTCTCCGGTTGTGTAAACAGGAGTTTCGGCCAGACGGCCCGGAGTGAGCTTCTGTTCGAGAGTCTCGAGTTTCTGGGAAATAGTGGAAGCGACGCGCTGATCGGCGGCGGTGGTCACCGGCAACTCTTGAATTTCCTTAGCCAGTTTCTGCACGCTGCTTGAGAGCTTGGCGCCGTCAGACTCCAGGGCGGTAAGGCCGGTCTGCACAGCAGTCATTTGCTGACGCTCAACAGTAGCGGTGGAGATTTCACCGACAGTAGCCTTGAGCTCACGCACTGCCGTGGTAACGGTGGCGTCGGTGGTGCCGGAAGCGGCCACGGCCCGCTCGACGGTAGCTACTTCCTGAGCCAGTTTTTGCGAGGCTTGAGCCGTAAGCGGAGTGCCGCCCTCGGCCACAACCTTGAGCTGAGCGTTGATCGACTGCAGACTCTGTTCAGCCTCGGTGCCGAGCTTCAGTCCTCGTTGCGAAATATTTTGGCTGATTACTTCAACCTTTTCACCAGCTCTGGCAGCCAGGGTAATCGGAGCTTCGGTAACCGGAGCAATAGGCGCTACGCGAGATGGAGCCATCTCATTGATGGTCGACTTGAGCTGATTGAGTTCACGGGCGACAACCGGATCGGCACCGGATTTGGCCAGCGAGCGCTCAATCACCGCAATATTTTCGGACATTTCATTTCTGACGGCCAGGGTAACGCCTTCGGAACCCTGCTGAGCAATTGTCTTGAGCTGCGTATCCAGAGACTGCAGGCTGCGCTCCGCTTCCTGCGTCAGAGTGACGCGACCTTCACCGCTAAGTCGAGTGATGGCCTGGACGTTCTCAGCCGCCTTGCCGGCGACGACGGTGGGCTCGAGGACTGCAGTCACAGCCGGTTTGACGGCATTACCGATGGCTTGCTCGGTAACCGGTGTCAGTTCACTAACTGTAGTCTTGAGCTGATTAAACTTAGCGGTGACCGAGGCATCGGCACCCGAGGCCGTCATCGAACGCTCGATGGTGGCAATGTTTTCGGCCATTGCTTCTCTGGTGGCCACAGGTACGGCAGCTTCGCCCGAGCGGCTGATCGTACGGAGCTGGGTAGTCAGCTCCTGCAAACTTCTCTGGGCCTGCGGATTGAGGGTGACAGCGCTTTCGCCGGTGGCACTGGTAAATACTTCAAGATGGGACTCGGCCTTGCTGGCGATTACGGCCGGCGCTTCGCCGGTCCTGGTCAAAGCCGCACTCACAGCCGGCTCGGTCGCTTTAACAACGGCAACGTCAGCACCGGGGGTAAGCTCAGCCACGGTAGCCTTGAGCTGGTTCAACTTGGTGGTCACACCGGCATCGGCACCGGAAGCGGTAAGAGAGCGTTCAATTGTGGCAATGTTTTCGGCCATTGCCTGACGAGTAGCAACCGGCACCGCCACTTCGCCGCTGCGCGATATGGTCTGCAGCTGGGTGGACAGCTCCTTCAGGCTCGTCTGCGCCTGAGGCGTGAGAGTGACGCCACTTTCACCGGTGGCACGGGTGAATACCTGGAGATGAGATTCGGCCTTGTTGGCAATCACAGCCGGTGCTTCGCCGGTTGCGCTGAGAGCTGCAACTGGGCGCTCACGCACAGGTACATTAACCGCATCGGGGCCTCTGGTGGCGGCACTTTCAACACTGCCGGCAGCAGGCTCATTGACGATACGCTTGCCGCCAAGGTTGGTCTCAGTCGGCACCGGCGGATGGACCTGCGACGGTACAACCGGCTCGCTCACTACTTCAGCTTTGCGGCCGGCGGAAGCAGTGCCTGTGCCATCGAAGCGATTTTCTACGCGCTGCGGCTGAACGGTCTCGACGCGCTGGGGCTGAACCGTCTCGCCGTGCACTGGCTTAACAGTCTCGCCCTGGAGTGGCTTGACGGGCTCAACGTGTTGTGGCGAAACCGTCTCGGTGTGCTTGCCCGTCACGCCCGAGGCAGTCGTTTCCACTTTGGTCGGAGCGACAGTCCGCTCAACTTTAGCGGCGGTGCCGGTTTCAAGGCCTGCGGCCTCGGTCTCGACTCTGGTGGCGACACCCTTGAGAGCGGTGGGAGGAGTTTCAATGGCCGAGGTCAGACCCGGTACCTTTATAGGAGTTGCTTCGGCAACAAAAGCAGGCCGGGTTTTTAATGGATTGAAACGCTCAGCTGGATGCAGCAGGCCGGGGGTAGATTCACCGGTGACCAGACCGTCCACCCGGGTGGAAAGTTTGAGTGCCGGACTCTCGGCTTTTAATGTGGGCGAAAAGCGGCCCAGGGTGGATTGCCCGGCGGCGGCGTCATTACCCAGATAAGTATAGGTCTGCGGCTTGAGCTCGGTAGTGAAAGCGCTTGGTTTTACGACGGGCTCGATGGTCGGCAGTTTGAAGCGGGTGCCGACACTAGCGGCGGGCTGGACTGCTTCGACGGCCTCGGCGGCCTTGGTGGTATTGCTGACTGCCTTGGTCACTCGGGCGGCGGCCAGTTCGTCAACCTGGGCCTGGGCCGCAATTCGGGCCGCGGCTGTATTGTCGCGGTAAGCATTGACGGCCGTACGGGCAACATTAGCTTCATCAAGAGCGGTGCTGGCGGTAGACAGGGCCTTGGTTTCGGTACCAATTTTGCCCAGATTGCCGGCGGCCGGCAGGAGCAAAGAGCCCAAAATAGCCGCGGTGCCGCCGATGATTTCACCCTTTTGCCCGGCGGTGCCGTGCTGCATGGTTTCGGAGGCCTGGACACCGGCCTTCTTAATGGCCGAAGCAGTCTCTAAAGGATGGGTAACGATATGGCCCACGCCCGACAGGGCATTGCCGAGACCTTCAACCCACCCGGTACTGTGGATTGTGCCGGCATTATGAGCAGCATCATTTATAACGTCTTGAGTCGAGCGATTTTTGCCACCCAGCATGCTGGCGACGCCCAGCATGGTATCAACTCCAACTTTCGTCGCTCCCTGGACCGCACCTTCGGTCGTAGTCCGGGTATCGAGGGCGGTGGACGGCTTATGAGTCCCACCAGGCACGCCAGCGCCCAGAGAAAGAGTGCTGGCCAGCTCTTTCATCATATCTTCCGCAGGCTTGGTGGCCTCCGGAGTCTTTCCTGGTTGATGGGGTACGTCTGTCATTGCCTGCTGTTTTCTGCTCGACGGTTAACCTGTCTGTCCAACGCTCCTGGGTATATACCGGTTGCCAAGTATTTTGACAAATTTTTCATATTTTAAGAAGCGTAGGCCCCGCAAAAGCGGGAAATTTAGCGGTAACAAGTGGGGGAATTCCCACTGATCTCGCCTCCGAAGTGATACCTTTTGATTGGTTTAGAGAAAAAAACCTCAGTAAAATCCATCTTCTCTATACCCCGCGGGCAGTCGGGACCAAACCTCGTAATTACCGCAAAGCCCGTTGTCAAGAGGCTTGGCGACGTCTCCGTCAAACAGCACATTCCCGGACAGCCTCGGCTAAAAGCGGCATCCCATCTACAAACTATGTATCTTCGCGAGAGTTTAAACAATATCCTGGAGAAGGATCCGGCAGCCAGAAGCAAGCTGGAAGTCATTCTTTGCTATCCGGGCTTTCATGCTCTCTTTTTCCATAAATTTGCCCACGCTCTCTGGCTGAAGAATATACGCACTCCGGCCCGATTTATTTCTCACCTGGGCCGGGTCTTCACCGGCATAGAAATCCACCCCGGCGCCACTATTGGCCGCCGCGTCTTCATCGACCATGGCATGGGCGTGGTCATAGGCGAAACCGCCGAAGTGGGTGACGATGTTGTCATATATCAGGGCGTCACCCTCGGGGCCGGCGCCGCCGCCCGACAGGGGGCCATGTCCCGCGACACCAAGCGCCACCCGACCCTGGGCCAGGGCGTGATAGTCGGCAGCGGCGCCGAAATCCAGGGGGCAATTGTCGTGGGAGACAATGTGCGGGTGGCTTCAGGTTCAATTGTGCTCAAGGACGTGCCACCTAATTCCGTAGTCGTCGGGGTACCCGGACGGGTCATTTACCAGGACGGCCAGAAGGTCGAAAAGCCGTGTCCTGTCGAAGAAGCGCCGGATCTGGAGCTGCAGGCCATTAAGAGTCTTAAAGAGCACCTTGAGGCCGTAGAAGCCAAACTGGCGCGGCTCCAGCAAAAGATGCGCGACCGCGAGGAGACCGGGTCTCTGTCAGGGCAAAATTATCCGACGGTCAAGCAAAACGATGGCGGCAGTGACCCGGTTGATGTCTTTCTGCAAGGGTCTGGCATTTGACGTGAAGATTCAACTTGGTAAGCGGGTAGAATAAATCTGTGTTCCTTCCCTAGCTGGAGAAAGGTATCTCGCATGGCGGTTAGCGAGCTTGAAAAGGCTTTTGGTACATTATCCGACGCACTCAATTTGACTGAGTCGGAAATCACCGAAGAAATAAAAATCATTCAACAACAAATCGAAGAACTGAAAAATCGAATTGTTGAACTCACGGGTAAGCAGGAGACCCTTGCACACGACAGGACGTCCATCTCCGAAATGGTCGAGAGATATTGCGCCACCGAAAATGGTGCGCAGTCAACCTGACACAAATCAACTAGTGAGCCTTAAAACGTAATGTCAGGATCCTGTCCCTACTGTGGTGCCAAACTTAACTACGGAATTAAATTCTGCGTAGTCTGTGGGCGTCCGATTGCCGGTCCCGATACCGGTAAGGTCGGCAGTGGGATGAGATCCGGTATAAGGCCGGCCGACGTAACGCGAAGGCTGGACGATTTGATGACGGTGGCCCGGTTCCGCCGATCGAAACGCTCGACCAATGTCGATCGCACGATGCGCTGGTTCTCGCTCAATGCCGTCTCCATTACAGTCGGCATCTGTCTCTTTTTCTGCGCCGTCAAACTCAGTCTTGACGGCGGCTTGATTTCGCGCAAAGACAGGATGATAGCTCCGCTCAATCAGGTGCTCACTAATTTAGGCATTCGTGATTTCGGCGACGGCAAAAAAGCGGCAAAAGCCGACAAAAAAGCCGCCGACGATGCCTCGCAGGCAAGCGGCAGCGGCAAAAAACGCGCTAAAGGCAAAAACCGGTCGGGTAAGAGATCCGACCGCGGTTAAGACGAGCCCATGGCTAAATTGGCCGGCAGGGTCAATCGCAGATTCGCTCGCCGTCATCACCGGCGTCGATCAGATTTTGCTTCGCTTCTTCCTGGGCCCTGAGGCGCTCGAGATCGTTCTTGTCGGCCGGGCGCACCATACCGTGCTCGCACAAGAGGCCGTATTCCTCAACCGACCAGTGCTTCTTCACCTTGGGTGATTTGTAGAGCGATACCCGTACTTCTTTGCCGCCGGCGGCGGTCACCTCGTAAAAGTATTCCTGGTCAAAAAACGGAGGTACTTTTACGACCAGTATCTGGCCCTTCTTAAGATTTTGCGGCATTGATCAAAACCCAAACTGACGCCTGCAAAGGTTAATAAAACCAGCACTCAGACCGACATTACAAGCTCACGCCCCAACTCCACCTTGGTGCTCTCGCTTGTATTTTCGAAGAGCTGATAGACCTTGGCGTCGCGCATCAATTTTTCCACAGGATACTCGCGCGAAAAACCATACCCGCCAAAAATTTGCACCGCATCGCAGGTGGTGCGCATCACCATATCCTGGGCGAAGGCCTTGGCGCAGACCGCCTCGGTCGTGGAGACGTGTCCCTGATCCGCCAGTTGTGCCGCTTGATAGACGAGTAAGCGAGCGGCTTCCACATCTTTAGCCATGTCGGCCAGCATAAAGGCGATGGCCTGATGATTGCCGATATTCACACCAAAAGTGGTGCGCTCCTTGGCATACTTGATGGCATGTTCAAGAGAGGCCCGAGCCACACCGACCATGCCGGCGGCAGCCAGGGGATAGGTCTTGGTCAGACAGCGGGTGTGTATCTCCAGACCCTGACCGATAGTGCCAAGCAGGCTGGTCGCAGGCAGGAGAATTTCTTCAAATCGGGCCGAGGTAGCCACCATGCAGCGACGTCCGAGCAGGGCACTGCGCTCACCAAAGACAAGACCGTCGTCATCGGCTTTGACGATAAAGTAGCTGAAGCTCTCCTTATCGGCTGAAGAACCGCCCTTGGACCGCCCCTCGGTTTCGCGTCGGTCTTCCTGCGCCCGCACAAGATACCACTGGGCCACGCCACCATTAATGATGGCGCCGTGACGACCGCTCAAAATATATTCATCGCCTTCGCGGCGGAAAAAGACACGGCTGGATTTGATACCGCCGCCGGCCGCATATCCGGCCAGAGCAGGCTGGTCCAAGAGCGGCGTCAAATACTCGTCATGCTGTTCCTTACTGCCGAAATCAATCAAAAATTGCTGGGCGAAGGTGGAGGCTTCAGCACTGCCGGCGATGCCACAATCACCGGCACCAAGCTCTTCTGCAATAATCGCGCCATCATAGGTTGAGAGCCCCAGACCGCCGAGAGCTTCAGGCACCTGGGTATTGAGCAGACCGCTTTCAAAAGCGCGGGACAGTATCTCGCGGGGGAACTCCGCACTGCTGTCAAATTTATGAGCATTAGGAGCCAGTTCGCGCTCGGCAAAATCGCGGGCCAGTTTTTGATATTCGAGTTGATCGCCGGTTAGTTTGTGATTGAGCATTACTTTTCGCAGAGAAGGGAATGAGTACACCAGGACAGGCAAGAAACTGGAGAGAACCGCTCTGGGGCCAGTTTTCCACAGATTAGAGCTTACTACGCCTGTCCAGCCGACCGCTTCACGCAAGAGGCTAATTAGCATCTTATTAGGAAAAAAGGGGACACTTCTCTTGGCATCGATCGTATGTCCAAAGCAGTGCTTGAATGGGGCTCTCCGGGGCACTGGTGAAAGAAAGTTCACATAAAGAAGCGGCATTGAGGTCAATTGTTGCCACTATGCACTTGACCATCAGGGCGGCCGTTGTCATCATTAGTACACTGTCAAGATGATGTGAAATGTCCCTCTTAGTCGCCCCGTCCATACTATCTGCTGATTTTTCCCGTCTCGGCGAAGAAGTTCGCAGGGCCGAAAACGCCCAGGCCGACTGGATTCATGTCGACGTCATGGACGGTCATTTCGTGCCCAATTTGACCATCGGCGCCCCCGTGGTGAAAAGCCTGAGAGGCTGTACCCATCTGCCGCTCGATGTGCACTTGATGATTACCGATCCGGACCGCTATCTGTCGGATTTTGCCAATGCCGGTGCCGACTATATAACCGTGCACCAGGAAGCCTGCACCCACTTGCAGCGCACCCTGGCTCATATCCGCTCCCTTGGTAAAAAAGCGGGCGTAGCGCTCAATCCGGCCACGTCGGAAGAAACACTGCGCTATGTTTTGCAGGATCTCGATCTGGTCCTGGTGATGTCGGTCAACCCCGGCTTCGGCGGACAAAAGTTTATTGCCGAAATCCTGCCCAAAATCGAACGCCTGCGCAGGATGCTCGATGAAGCAGGCAATCAAGCGGCGAAAATTTCGGTGGACGGCGGCATCACAGCCGCGACCGCCAAACTCGTAGCCCAGAGTGGGGCATCAGTGGTAGTGGCTGGCAATAGTGTCTATGGAGCGCCCGACATTAATAAGGCCGTGTCTGAGCTAAAAGCCCAGGCCGCCGAGACGGTGCGCAAATAATGAATAAAGGTAGAAGGAGAATGACTGACATGTCTTACGCCGGAAACATCAAGGCCCAACGAGTGCCTGGCAAGAATGGCGCCAAACTGGCCGCCGCTATATTCGTTGTTGCCGCGACGATCTTTGTCGGCGGTCCTGTGCAGGCCTATGACGACTACGTAGTCGACACCTCAAATATCGGCAGAGACAGCCACGGTGTTGTCACCTCCGACCAGTTTTTAGAGCTCGGCGTCCCATCGGCCAACGCCCTGCGCATCGAAGGCGAACAGGCCATGAAGATGGGCAAAATAGACCGCGCGATCATGGTTTTGCAACGCTCGGTAGAGCTGGCACCGCGTGACATGGACGGTCGTATTCTCTACGCGGAAGCGCTGGAGAAAAAGTTGATGCGCCAGAAAGACCGCGATCCCAAGCTTTTCAACTTTTGCACCAAGCAATGGCTCTTCATCGCAAAATCAGCTGAATTTGCCGATCAGGGTCAGCAGGGCTACAACCACCTCTACAAACTGACCGGAGCTGTCCCCAAACGCTTTGAGAAAGAAAAGAAATTTCTCGAACGCGTTTTGATTCCGGAAGACGGTTCAGTCAAAGTGACGATAGGCAGACATCCGACGGCCGGTAACGAGCTGGATCTTGAACCAATCGCCCACAAGAAGAAAAAAGACAACGAAGAACTCTAGTCTTTAGATTCAGCTCTGGCCCGCCGCATTATCCAGCGGCTCAGGCTCAAAATCATACTGACCAGTCCCCAGATCAAAGGCACAATGCCCAGCACGATCCAGGTCCAGCAGCTGTGCATGGTGATCAGATGCTCGCGCATCATTTTCATGGAGCCGACAAAAGGCGCGTCGTCCATGTACTGCAAAATCAAAAGGAAAAAACCGATCAGAGTATTGAAGAGACCAAATAGAAAAGTCAGCCAGCCCTGACGCCAGAGCACCAGCAGGGGAAAGAAACCGAGCAGTAAAAGTGCATCGGGCACAAAAGCCATCGCGCTGCCGGGTTTGATCACAAAGGCCAGAACGATACTCAAGACCCAGAGTACGGTAGAAATCACAGTCGGAATCAGAGCTTTACTTTTAGCCATAGCTGGAGACCGATCGAGCGGCGCTGCGCCTGCCTTTTGCCGCGACATAATCAATCACTCTGATCATCTCGGCAGGCACGTCTTCCTCGCTTGAGGCCAGATCGACGGTACTGCGGGCGAAGGCAATCTTGTCAAAATCTCCCAGCCCGCGGGCGCGGAAAAGCTTATTGAGCGCGTTTTTACGCGGCCCCTCCCGGGGGATATCGAAGGACGCCGAAGATAGGGTTTGGCCACTGTGCATCAACTGGCGATTGAGTATTTTCAAAAGCTGCTCATAAGAATAACAATCTTCCAGCTCGCGCGATTCAAGCGTCACCAGGCCGTCGCACTCACGCAAATCTTCCTCTATAACCGAGGAGGAATCTTCCGCGTCACCGTCAAAGACACAGACGATGGGGATGTTCAAAACATCCTTCATCGTCAAATAACGACGCGCCACCTGCTTGGCGCCACCACTGGCGATGACATGCGCGCCCATAGCCTCCAGGGGCCGTCCGCACAAACGCGCAAAATGAGGTAGAACAATCAGTTCGGACTGACCTTCGACCAGCACCACCAGCGATGGCCTGAATCCATGGCGGAGGCGCAGGGCAACTTCCTCAGCCGCCGCCAAAAAGCGTTGACAATCACCGCTGGCCAGCTCGGCCAGGCTCTGACAATCAATATTCAAATTCTGGACATTTAAATTTTCGGCCGAGAATATTTCAGTCACAGCCTCCGGCCAGGATGACTCCCCACCGGCCCAGGTGCAGGCGGCGACCCAGTCGACGCTGGCCAGCAGCGATACGGTCAACCAGGCCCGACGCTCGGGGCCGAGCTCTAGCAATGCGCTTATCTTGTCGGCTACGACAATCAAATCTTTTGCCGCCGGAGCGAGCAAGTCGGATTTTTCGTCAGCAGGGGCAATTGAGGGAATGGGAGAAAAAGCGGTGGAGGAATAAATGCGCAGATCTTCCAGAGCCAGAGCGAGGCTGAAGAGAAGAGAAAGGAGCGCGGATTTATCGCCGCCGGCCGACGAACCAAAGATTTCGCCGTGCAGGGCCGCCAGCTGAAGCAGCGAAAGTTCTCTTACCCGGTCGCGCTCGGCCCGTGCCAGTTGCCTCTGGACCGTTTTCTTCAACCGGGCCAGACGACTGACAGGCTCTTCAAAAGCCAGCTGCCTGAGCGCTGCCAGCTTCAATTCACCTTCACTCGCTTGATTAAAACAGATCCCTTGCTGCGTCAAACTTCGTAATTAACCCTATGCCTGTGAGCCCAAAACATATAGTCTAGTAACTTCCCCCTATCAATTCAAACAGATCGGCCCAAAAGACCGATCATTCAGGAAAAAGGACAAACGGGCAAGGTGCAGGACAGTGTCTTCGGTATTGGACCAGGAAGAGCTCAAGGCGAAATCGCTGGACGAGTTGATCGTCAGCGGTTCTACTCTTTCGGCCATCTATCACATGAGCTGGCCTATGTTGGTGCAGATGCTGATCATCTCCGCCGCGAGCTTTTCCGACGTCTTTGTCGCCGGTAAATTAGGTTCTGAAACTCAGGCTGCCATCGGCATCTGTAACCAGGTCTGGTTTCTGATGGTGCTCATGACCATTGCGCTCTCATCGGGCACAATGGCCTTGATCAGCCGCTTCTGGGGCGCCCGCGATTACGACTCGGCGATTGAGGCCGGACGCCAATCCCTGATATTCGCCTTCATATTCGGTACTATTTCGACCGTGCTCGGCCTGCTGGCGGCCAAACCGCTCCTGGCCCTGACCGGTACGACTGATGCCGTGCAGGCTCTGGGCTGGCGCTTCCTCAAAGTCGATCTGATGTCGCAGTTGCCTTTCACCATGGTCTGGACCTGCCATTCAATGTTCCGGGCCATAGGCAACTCCCGCGCGCCCATGCTTATCTGGCTGGCGATGGCCATAATCATCATCAGCCTGAACTTTGGACTGTGCCTGGGCCCTACCCATATGGGCATAGAAGGCATCGCCCTGTCCTGGGTGGTAGCCGGTTGCGTCGGCGTGGCGCTCAATCTCTACCTGCTGCGCAGCTCGGACCTCAAAGATTCACTCATTGTCGGACCGGCCATCAGAGAAGGATTTTCGCCCCGCACCCGGGAGTGGATCTGGCGCATTTTGAAAGTGGGCATTCCCACTTGCATTCAGGATCTGGCCTGGGTGCTTGGCAACTTCGCCATGTTCAAAATATTCGCCATGACCCAGTACCCGACGGCCTGTCAGGCTGCCTGGACAATCGGATTTCGTTTAGAGGAAATGATCTGCACCCTGCCCCTGCACGCTCTGGGAGCGTCTATTGGCACGATTGTCGGTCAAAACCTGGGAGCGAAAAAACCGGAGCGGGCGGTAAAGACCGGCTGGCAGGCCACGGTTATAGGCCTTGTGCTGGAGTTGCCCACGGCCCTGGCCATGTATGTCTTCGCCCAACCGATAGCCTCCATGATGACGAGCGATCCGCAAGTGCTGGCCTCCACAGCCGACTATCTGCGTATAGTCGGACTGTCCGAGCCCCTGGTCGCCTGCTGGATCATTCTCTTCGGAGCGCTTACCGGTGCCGGTTACACCAAGTGGCCGATGTGGATAGGCATAGTCGGTCTTACCTGTGTGAGGCTGCCCCTGGCCTATGTCCTGGCGACGACCTGCCATATGGGTGCCGACGGCATCTGGCTGGCGATAGCAATATCGTCCTCGCTTATAGGTCTGATGGCCATTCAGCGCTTCCATTCCGGAGTCTGGAAGAGTCAGCAGGTCTGAGAAAAAAATCGCAGAAAAATTGAACTAACCTCCGCACAAAAGCGTTTGCTTCTCTGTAAAGCAGCGCTCAGGGCGGAGGTTAGTTTATATGGCAACGGCAACCAGGACCGGCAAAACAGCAAAAAAATCGCACAAGCAGGAGGACTGGTCGCAGAAACTCCACTATGAAATACCGCGCATCAAACTCTATCTGGTTAATGAAGCCCGGGTGCAAAAGCCCTGGCCCAGTATCAGCTCGGCCGAGGACGCAGCCCGCCTGCTAAAGCCGCTCACCTTCGCCAGTGAAGAACATTTCGTCAGTCTGCACTTAAATACAAAATTTGAAGTGATGGGCCTGCACGAAGTCTCCCACGGCACACTTTCAGCATCACTGGTGCATCCCCGCGAAGTCTTCAAAGCCGCCCTGGTTGCCAACAGCTACGCCATCATTGTCTGTCACAATCACCCGTCCGGAGCGGCTCTCAAGGCCTCGGCCGAGGACCTGGAGACGACCAGGCAACTGGTGCAGGCCGGACAGATCATGGGCGTGAGCGTGCTCGACCACATAATTGTCGGCCCCGACAGCCTGGGACCGGAAATCCCCTCAACGGACTCAATTGCATCCCAGATCTACAGCATTCGCCAGCACCACCCCGAGCTGTGGAGCCGTGATTGATCCGATCCTGAAGCTTCAGGAGATTTCATTGTCACAAGCGGTCTAATCCAGGCTAAAGAGCGGCGGCAAGAAGTATGATCTGGAAGAAATGAGGTGTGGAAGCGCACATGGCTACTAAAGAGAAACGGCGCCAGTCGGTCAGTGTACAAATCGGGGACAAATGGATAGGCGGCAATCATCCTGTCCTTGTGCAGTCCATGACAAATACGCCCACCGAAGATCCCCGGGCAACGGCCGAACAGGTCATCGAACTGTATAAAGCCGGGTCCGAAATTGTTCGCATTACGGTAAACACCAGAGAAGCGGCCCAGGCTGTCCCGACTATTGTCTCGACAATCGAAAAGGCCGGCTACAACATACCGCTGGTCGGAGATTTTCACTACAACGGCCACCTGCTGCTCAAACAATATCCTGATTGCGCTCGACTCCTGGCCAAATACCGCATCAATCCGGGCAATGTCGGTCGCGGAGACAGGCACGATGAAAATTTCAAATTAATGGTGGAGGCCGCTATCCAGTGGCAAAAGCCGGTGCGCATCGGCGTCAACTGGGGCTCGCTTGATCAGGATCTGCTGGCTCGCATGATGGATGAAAACGCCGCCCTCAAGGAGCCCCGCGAAGGCCACGAGGTGCTCATCGACGCCATTGTGGAAAGTGCCGTATCTTCGGCCGCCGCCGCCGAGAAACTGGGACTGCCGGCATCCCAGATCGTTCTTTCGGCCAAGGTCTCCGAAGTCAGTGACCTTATTGTCGTTTACGAAAAACTGGCCGCTCGGTGCAATCACGCCCTGCACCTGGGACTGACAGAAGCAGGCATGGGCATGAAAGGTATAGTTGCTTCCACTGCGGCTCTTTCCATCCTGCTCTCCAGAGGCATAGGCGACACTATCCGGGTCAGTCTTACTCCCGAGCCCGGGGCCAATCGCGATCTGGAAGTGCGGGTCTGTCAGCAAATTTTGCAGTCGCTGGACATTCGCTCCTTTACGCCGCAAGTGACAGCCTGTCCCGGTTGCGGTCGTACAACCAGCACTGTATTCCAGGAGCTGGCCCAGGATATTGAAAAACATCTCAGTGCCCAGAGACTGATCTGGCAGGAAAAATACCCCGGCGTCGAATCTCTAAAAGTCGCCGTTATGGGTTGCATAGTCAATGGACCGGGTGAGTCCAAGCATGCCGACATCGGCATCTCCCTGCCCGGCACCGGGGAAGAGCCCAGAGCACCGGTATATGTTGACGGCAGCCATGTCACCACACTATCGGGCCCCAATCTGGCTGTAGATTTCATCACGCTGGTCAACGACTACGTCGAAAAACGCTACAGCAGTCCCGTTCTAAAAGGATAAAAATGAGGAATTTTCTGTTTGTTCTTTTGACATTATTTGCCGTCACCGCGGCAAATATGCAGCCGGCAGCGGCCAAAGTAACGCTGTCAAAATTATTTGTCGACGGAGGCATTATTCAAAGAGACAAACCGGTCAATGTTTTCGGCACGGCCAAACCAGGCGAGATGGTTACCTGCGGTATCGGCGAGAGCCGGGGTGTTTGCATCGTACCGGCCAGCGGCAATTTCCTTGTCTCCCTGGCGCCTCCCAGCGGAGACGGACCTTTTACCTTGAAAGTAGCCGGCGAAAATCTGATAGAAGTCAAAAATTTGCAACTGGGCGAAGTCTGGATTGTCGCCGGTGACGCGGACATGGATAAAGATTCGCTCTCCAGCGGAGCCGTGCTGGAGCAATCGGACCTGCCGCCCTCGCTGCAGCTCTTTAAGGTGCCGGTGCGATTCGCTCACAAGCCCGTGCGTTTGCTGGACGGTCGCTGGCTCAAACTAAATGCCACCACCCCCGGTGCCATGGCTTTTTCCGCTCTTGGCCTGAGATTTGGCTGCGATCTGGCCAAGCAGGTAGGCGGGCCAATTGCCATCATTCAGGTCACATGCCCGGAGACACCGATTCGCTCATGGATTTCACAGGGCACCCTGCTGCTCAAACCGGAGACATCCGGTGCCGTAAATAAATCAACCATGCAGAGCAAAGATTTCGACAAATTAAACGGCGAGTACGAAGAGAGCGTTAAAAACTGGCAGGCCTCCCTGACCGAAGGCAAAGAGCCCGCAGCCAGACCGCTTCCCTCGCCCCTGCTGCGCAACAGCGCCTCGGCTCTTTTCAATGGCATGGTCGCACCCCTCACACCATATTCGGTGCGGGGTCTGATCTGGTACCACGGCAGAAGCGACCTGCAGGAAGCCGTCAGCTACAAGCCTTTTCTCTCATCGTTTTTGAAAGACGTGCGCCTGGCCTTCCGCCAGGAGGGTCTGCCCATTATCATGGTCCAGAGCGGGGCCCTGGCCTCCCCTCAAAACGGAGACGACAGCCCGATCTCAATCATCAGACATATCCAGTACAAGGCCCGGGTGGCCCCGCGCACCTATATGGCGGTCAGCCTCGACCTCGACAAGACCGACCCCAAAGCCGGCACCAGCAGCACAGATTACGACGCCCTGGCGCAACGCATCACCAATATCGCCCTCAGCACCCAGTATCACACTCCGGCCCAGGTGGCTTCACCGGTCATCGACACAATCGAAA
>JAFEAV010000038.1 GCA_018266215.1 Cyanobacteria bacterium SZAS LIN-3
GATCGGATTGGGCGGCTGCAGGTTGAAGCATTCAGCCGTTCCAAGCGCAATCAGCTTGTTGCGAATCGCCGTCTCCCAGTCGATGAGGCCGAGGCCCACGACCAGGATGGCCATGTTGGTCCGATTGAGGTCAATCGGACCTTCGAAGGACGGCCCGTTGCCATCCATGGTGCCCGGCGCCGCGTGGAAGTCGGAATGGCCGCAGACATGGCTGTCGATGTGCGGCGAGTGCATCCCGAAGTCGCCGAAGGCATGGCCTACGACGATGGCGTCGAACGTTGTGGCCCCGGCGTGATGCCCGTGGCCGAAGTTGAGGTCGAAGACGCTGTGGGCGAAGCCCTTGTCGTGTCCGAATCCTCCGTGGCTATGACCGTCGTGGCCATGGCCGTGATCACCTCCGTGTCCGTCCATAATGTTCTCCTTTGTTTTTGGTTGGTTGAAAGAAAGCCATCATGCGAAAGCGGCAGTTTTGCTGCCGTCTCCGTTGGTGGACGCGTTGATGATGGCACCCGTAGTTGCCACCATGGGTGGGGCCATGGGGGCTACCGGGGTGGAGATGCCACCTTGTATGACCACGAGACTGAGACGAGTCTCGCGCTCCTTTTGCCTTTCGGCGTCCCGGCGCAGTTCTTCGGCAAACTGCTCTTTGTTGACCGGGCAGGTGTGACGGAACTGGCAGCCGCGGCAGTGATTGCCTTGGCTCAAGCGAAATTCGCCCGATTGCCAGTCAGCGTCCATGCGCTTGACCGTTTCCTGGATGCTCCAGAGCATGTCCTTCTGCTCCTGCTTCAGGTGACGACCGATCCACTCCCAGCGCTCGAAGGGCCTGGCCAGGATCTGACCCCGGAAGTCCTTCAGGTAGCGCACCATGGTCTTGATCGGACCATCGAAGTTGAGAGCTTTGGTCATCTTGGCCACGTAGCCGAAGAAGAAAGCGCCGCTGACGTCCAGAGCCTTGCGGTAGGTGCCGGTCTTCTGGTCGACGACGCTCAGGTACTTCCCATCCCGGTCTTCCAGGATTTCCATCTTGTCCGCTTGCGCGTACCAGAAGGTGTTGGTGTAGGAGTCGTACCAGACCATCAGCCGCTCATGCTGAGTGGCGATGGCATCGATGCTCTCCTTGTCGCTGACGCGCACCGCCTTGGCGATGAGTGCCTTGACCTGTTGGGCCACCACCTGCAGCTCTTCCGGCCGGACATTCTTCAGACGCGCGGCGATTTCCGCCGTGTCCTGCAGTCTGTCTTGAGCCGGCTTTGCCGTTTCCTGGTGGACCAGGTCGCCAATCTCTTGCGAGAGCGAGCGACGGTAGATGGCGTCTCCTTCCTTCCACATCAGATACATGCCGGGGCACTGCATCCATTTGCGGATGTCGGAGAAGCAGACGGTGCGGTCCCAGGGACCGGAGATGGCACTGAGCGTGCCGTTGAGGTTGACGTCGCGATAGCGGGTCGGCCTCTGCTTGTGATTGGTTCTCATAATTTTTTCCTCGCTTTTAGCTGTTAAAACACGGTTGATTGGGAACGTTTGTTTCCCCAGTCATGCGCCTTTCCGCATGACCAGCACTGGACCGCATGTGTCATAAATCCGTGACCGGAAATAGAGGACACACGCGACCCAGCCCCACCACAGATGGCTGTGGATAGAGGATTGCTTTAGAAGTGAATGACTTACTTGCCCTTGAACGTGGCCACGACGACCGCATCCGGCAAGTTGATCATGGTGTCGCCGCTGGCGAACTCGATGCCCTTCAGGTCAACGTACATACGCCGATCCTGTCTGGTCATTGCCAGGAGCTGACGCAGTCCGTCGCCGTTTGCATCCATCGCCAGAATCTCGAGCTTGCGCCGCGAGCCTGCGATGAACGAACGAACGACGAAGTCGCCCGGAGCGATCGCGTCCAGGTTGATCACCACTTTCACCGCCTGCTGAGGAAATGCATCGTCCACCTTGTGGGCGACTGCAAGACCTTCGCGAGAAGCGAAGATGGTGCTGCGAAGCGAACTTTCCGGATCCGCCAGGATGACGGAAACAACCGGAGACCGACCCTCGGAGACCTGCAACATACTGGTAGCCATAATTGGCTCCTTTCTGTGCGCTGTGCGCACTGGTTGAAATTGATGAGGGAACTGCTGGGATTGGTTATTGGTTAGGGAAAATGCTCGTTGTTTGAAATTGGTTTTTAGATATGAGTTGATACTAATGAGTTCCCATTCAGGTAGGCAAGTGCTGGTGCCCCGTTAATGCCTCCAGGCCATGCCCCCGGCAATGCCCGCCCGCGGTGGTTGAAACCCTGTCGGATGGGCCTTTTCGGGGTATTGAATAGAATTTTTTCTCTTCTTTGTGGTCTATATCTCGTATTGATAAAGACCTTGATCTGATGCGGTTTATACGCGTTAGATCGCGATAGTGATCTGGCGCCGATGACGCAAGCGGCTAAGGGACTTATGCAAAAGATTTTTGCTACACCCCGATGTTGCGAAATTAGCGCCGCTTAATTTCCCTCGCGCAGCTTCGCCAGCATGCGGGATTTCAGCAATAACCGGCAATTTCCTGGATCAATTCGGCTGTGATTTTGCTCGAGGGATTAAAAAGAGGCGCCTCGCGCTAGCTGAGCGATTGTTAATGATAGTCGCTTAATAATTCCGCGGCCATTTCAGGCAAATTCCTAAATGAAAGTCTCGAAAGCTTCGTACCAGCAATCGAGAAGAGAATTTGTAGTTCTCTCCACTCTCTCAGTTTGAGATTGTTACTGGATGTAAAGAGGTGCTTCTCAATAATTCTTGTCGTGCCTGTATGGCCAGAGCTCTGGTAGCAAGAGGGTCTTCTACACACTCTATTTTTCTTCGAGTAAATCGCTTCCAGCCCAAGTAACTCTTGCTTCAACCCCCAACTTCTCCCTGCGCGCGCGCAGAGAGAAAACTCTGTCTTTCACCCCGAAAGGAGGTTTTATGCCATGTCGCACCTCAATGGCAAGCGCCACACCCTCACCCTGAACCCCCGCCCCTATCCACCCGGCGGTGAAGAACTCTTCTGTCGGCAGCTGCGTCAACGCGCCGAGGATTTCCGTAACAAGAAGCTCCTCGCCGCTTTGCACAAGGTGGTCTACATCTCGGCCGGCGTCGAACCGGACGAGCCCCTGCCGGCTCCCTGGAACGTCGTGCCTGAGCCCTTCTACGGCCTGCATCCGTACACCAACCAACCCTTCGTCATCGACGGCTTCGTCTGGTCCAGCTTCGCCGACGGCACGCGCCATCGCATGCAGCACTTCGTGGGCGGCACAGACATGTACGGCGGCAAGCCGCTCGAGATCTGGAACGGCACCGTCAACATGCAGGCCCACGACGGGAGCTATCTGGTCTGTCACTACCGTCTCGGTCGTTGCATCTCGGTGCAGACCCGCAGGGCGCCTCAGGAAAAGTTTCGCTGAGCTGTCCTGTTCGTCTGCTAATCCCATCAACTGGAGCTTGTTAAGGGAGTAACCATGCTCTATTTCATCGAGTTTATCCTGGTCGTGCTTGTGCTCATCGGAGTCGTTCTCTATGGCGTCTTCGCTCTGAGCAAGCTCCTGGCCCTGGTCCTGGCTGTCGCGCTGGCCGTCTGGTTCGTGCGCATCGAAGGCTCCAAGGGGCTGTTCTTCGTCGGCGGTGGCTTCGGCGCTACCGCCGCCGTCGTCTTTCTCGTCTCTCTGTTCTAAGCGATCCGGCTTCGGCTCGGATCTCCGTCAAACCTGAATCGAAAGGGTACTGCCATGCATACCGGACTGCTCATACTCCTCATCATCTTGCTCATCGGTGGTTTCAGCCTCGCTGCTGAACTGCTGTTCATCGGTGTCGTCGTTTTCCTGTTCTGCGTGCTCTTCGGCGTGCTGACCGCACCGGTAGGCGGCGGGACCATCCTGCTCCTGATCCTGATCATCCTGCTCTTGCGCCGTCGCTGAGCAGGGCTAACAACGATCTCTGAAGAAAGGAGACCGCTATGTTTACAGATACACAGCTCGCGGTCGTGCGCTTCTGCGCCGAAGAATGCGAGCGCCAACACAGCGGACCGACATCGGTCAGCTGGATGGTCAACGCTTACAACTACGCGGCCACTGAGCTTGCCCCGCTTCTCGCCGGAGGCGGCAAGCTCGAGCTCGATCACCTGCGGACCCTGGCCCGTTTGATCGAGCCGGTCGTCAACGCGCGGGGATTCCGCATCACGCCTGTGCGCTTCGGCGACGGCAGCGTCCTCTCCAACCACCACCAGATCGAGCGTCAACTCGAGGCACTGCTGGCGGTGCAGGATTCTGTCGGGCCCGGCGCTTTCTACCAGGAATACGAGGAGATTCATCCCTGCGCGGAC
Source organism: Cyanobacteria bacterium SZAS LIN-3 (assembly GCA_018266215.1). Classification (GTDB taxonomy): domain Bacteria; phylum Cyanobacteriota; class Vampirovibrionia; order Obscuribacterales; family Obscuribacteraceae; genus REEB67. Next base: position 4,342 of record JAFEAV010000038.1, read on the forward strand.
GGCAACGGACGCGAGGGTGCCATTCTCTTCAACCTCCTGGGCGGCACCCTCGATCAGCCGGTCGTGCCCCCGCCCTTCAACCGCGGCGGAGCGCCCTACCAGTCGGCCTTCGGTGCCGTGGAGTCCTGAGATGGGCTCGCCACGTGGAATGGTCGATGTCGCCCGGGCCTGGTACCGGGGGCGTCGAGAGAAGGTCGAGCGTGAGAGGCGTCAGGCCTTGCTCGACCGACGCGGCCGCAGGCCGGAGTGTTTGGAAGAACGCCCCGGTCTGTTGCGCAGATTGTTCGACGAGCGCGAACGACAGCTGGAAGTGATTGCGGGCAGATCTGCTCGGGTTGCCGATAGCTCGTCGGTTGCTGCCGGTGCGGGCGATTTGCTGCACGGTCTTGTGGCTGACAGCGCCGAGCGCACGCTCGTCGTTGTCGACGCGCAGAATGACTTCGTCAAGGGTGCGAGCGAAGAGTACTTCCTCGAGCTGGAGGCGCTGGTTCTGCGGGCTCGCCGTCGCGGTTGGCCCATTATCTTCCTGGAGTTCTTCGGTCGCTACGGAGACACCATCGAGCGCTTGCTCAAGCTGGTCGATGGCTATCCGCGCGCTGTGCGGGTGAAGAAGTACGAGCAGAGCGGTGTGGGTGAGGTTGCGAAAACCTGCCGCGAGCAGGGCTTCGGTACTGATATCTTCCAGCTCTGCGGTGCTTACTCCGACCATTGCATCACGGCGACCGGCCGGGACCTGGCGCTCAATTTCCGCCGCAGTCTGGTGGAGATCGTCACCAGGGGCTGTGTCAGCTTTGGCGAGACGGGCACCCCGCCCGAACCCTACGACTGGTTCAGCTTCCCCATGTCGGCGAACATCCGGCTTGTGCGCGGGGCCAGAAAACGCAACTGAATCTAACTTCTACCGAGGTGCTATGCAAAAAAATATCGGAAATAAAACGGCACCGGTCCGCCTGCGTTTTCGTCCCGTGCGATGGCAGCGTGATCTGACGGCAATGATGTACATCGAAAGAGCCGGCTTCGCCAGGCCCTGGGACCGGGAGAAGTTTCTCCTCTTCAGTCTCCGGGCGGATGTGCAGGCCGTCATTGCCGAGTTGGATGGGGTCGTCGTCGGCTACATCCTCTGCGAACTCTACGACGACCGGGTGCATGTGGCCCATGTGGCTGTGCATCCCGCTCACCAGAGTCAGGGCATTGGCAGTGCCCTGATTCAGTCGACCTGCGATTCGTCGGTCGGCCGGCCGGTAACTCTCAATGCGCGTGTCTCCAACATGCGCGCTCGGGAGCTTTACGAACATCTGGGTTTCACCCTGGTGCAGTTCAAACCGGCTCACTATGACGACGGCGAGGCTGCCGTCGTCATGCGCTACGCGCCCTGGCAGCCGAGATTGATCTCGGACCTGTCGGCGCCGCTCGGGACAAACTCCCTGTTACCGAGCGCTGTTTTGACATCGTAACCCTCAAACTCTAAGGAGTTCTGTTATGGCTAAAGCAATCAGCAAGTCGCCGGAGATCTCTCTGGTGCTGCAAGGTGGTGGCGCCCTCGGTGCCTACCAGGTGGGTGCCTACAAGGCGATGAAGAGCTTCGGTCAGGAGCCCACGGTCGTCGCCGGCATCTCCATCGGTGCCGTCAACGCCGCCATCATCGCCGGCAACACGCCGGAGAATCGTCTGCCGCGACTGCTCGAGTTCTGGCAGACGGTGAGCTGGCCGACCCCGGACGCGTCACCCTTCGCCACGGGCAATCCCTTCTTCGATGCCTGGCAACACGGCTTCGGCGTCTGGCAGGCCTTCATGTTCGGCCAGCCCAACTTCTTCAAGCCGCGGTACGTCAATCCCTGGCTGGCCAAGGCCGGTACGCCGGAGGCGGTCTCCTTCGAAGACACGTCGATGCTCAAGGCCACCCTCGAGCGGCTGATCGACTTCGATCTGATCAACTCGCCCGCGCGCAAGATCCGTCTTTTCCTCGGCGCCGTCAAGGTGACGACGGGTGAGATGGTCTTCTTCGACAACTTCAAGACCCGCATCACCGCCGATCATGTCATGGCCAGCGGCGCTTTGCCCCCGGCCTTCCCGGCGGTGCGCATCGACGGCGAGCTCTACTGGGACGGCGGCTGCTGCAGCAATACGGTGATCGACATCGTGCTGGAGCAGAATCCGAACCTCGACAAGCGCGTCTTCATGCCTACCCTGTTCAATCCCGTCGGCCCCGAGCCGCAGACGATGGACGAGGTGCTGGTGCGGCAGCAGGACATCCAGTACGCATCGCGTTCGATGCGTCATGTGCAGCGGGTGCTGGAGAAGCACCGTCTGCGCAAGGAACTCTGCCGGGCTCGGGCGGAGAAGGGCGTCAAGTCCCACTCCCGTGCCTGCCGCGAAGACGAGCGCAACAACAAGCTGGACATCGTCCACGTCATGTACCGTTCGCCCACCTTTGAGGGTGTGCGGCGGGACACGGACTTTGCCCGGCGTTCGATCCAGAGGCGCATGGACTCGGGTTTCGGCGATATGCACCTGGCTATCGCCGAATGCCACTGGGCCAGTTGCTGAAGGTCTTTGCCAGCGCCTGAGGCCAGTCGGCAATTCCGCCGGCTGGCTTTTCACTTCAACAGGAGGTAACTCATGTGCGGACCGGCATCTGTCGTTCTGCTCGACCTGTGGATGACTCTCGTATATTCACTTCCGCGTGATCCTATCCTCGATTTGCGTCTGCTCCTGGCACCGGAGGCTGAGCCGTCCGCCTTTGCGCGGACTTGCCTCACCACCAACATCAGAGCCGAAGATGCTTTCCTGGCACACGTGGCCAGAGAGCACTCCGTCACTGCGACAGCTGAAGTGGCGGCCGCCTTTGCGGCTCTCACTGCCTCGGAACGCAACGGGGTGCAGCTGTATCCCGATACCGTGGCGGTGCTCACCGAGCTCAAGAAACGCGGCAAACGCCTGGGTTTGGTCTCCAATCTCTGGCCGTTCCCCGTGGATCACATCTTCAACAATCTGGGTCTGGGCGCTCACTTTGAGCACCTTGTTTACTCCTTTGCCGAAGGGGTGGCCAAGCCCGACAAGGGGATTTTTCAATCGGCCATGAAGCGATTTGCAGTCAGCGCTGATCACTGTGTGATGGTCGGCGACAGCCTCAAGTCCGATGTGGAGGGTGCCATTGCGGCTGGCATGTCGGCGATTTTGATCAATCGCAGCGGCCAGAAGTTTGCGCTCCCTGCGCCGTCAAGAGAGGTGACGAATCTGACGGAGCTTCTTGCAGTCTTGTGATACAGGCCTGCCTCTCCTGAGGCAGATTCAAGTTATTCCTACCGGACTACTCTATGGGACGACTAACTCTCGTCAGTCTGGTGTTGGCGGCGGTGGTATCGTGGATGGTGACAGCCGGGTTGAAAGCCGTGCTCACCTGGTCCTACTTCCCCGTCGGTCCGACAACGACTGAACCCATCAAAGGCAGCCACGCTGTTGCGGGGCGGCCTACCATGAACGCGGATCAAATCGACCGCATTCTGGCAAAGCATCAGTCACCGTTTGCCGGTCACGGCAAGGTCATTTACGCTCTCGGTCTCAAACATGGCATAGACCCAGCCTATGCCATGGCCTTCTGGCAGCACGAGAGCGGTTTCGGCACGCTCGGCTGGGCCAGGACGACGAAGAATCCCGGCAACATCCGCGGTCCCGGTCGCGGTGGCTGGACTTATTTCGATGACTGGGACGACGGACTGGAAGCCTGGTTTCGCTTGATCAAGCGCAGCTACGTCGATGGCGGCTTGAATTTCACCAACCCCGAGGGTTTTACTTGCTCACGTAAGAAGCCCTGCCTGACGGTGGAGCAAATCCTTCCGGTCTATGCCCCCTCCAGCGACGGCAACAACGTTGCTCGCTATGTGGCTTCGGTCAATAGCGCCGTCGAAAACTGGCGACTGCATCCCTATGCTTCGCTTTTCTTCGAGCCGGAGCCGATTTACTTCGCCCGGGCCGCGGCGGCTGAGGAGCATCTATGAACGATGTGCACAAAAGTGTTTTCTGGTCGGTACTGTTCGGGCTGGTCTTTGCCGGTCTGGCCTATGTCCTGACGTCGACGACGTACAACCCGTTTCTCAAGGACACTTTCCCCGTTTACCTGGGCTACGCCATCACGGCGGGTACCGGTCTGGTGGCGGCGGGTTTGTTCTGGCTCTATCACCGCTGGCAGCATGATTGGCTCAAGGTGCGCCTTTTCCTGGCACCGCTGGCTGGTCTCTCCTTTGCCTGTGTGGCTTACTACCTGACGGCGCCGCAGTCCGAGCACTGGACTGTCTACACCTTCATGAACCTGGTGCAGCCTTCGGCGCAGGTGCAAATCGCCTTCACCATGATCGGCTTTGTCGGCGGTGCATTGCTCATGCTTTTGATGGGCGCGCACTTCTTCCAGCGCCGCTTTTTCGCCAGTTTCGTGGTCGGGCTGATGGCCTTCTTCGCCGCAGGCTACGGCATCAGCGCCGCACTCCTGCCTTATCTGGTGACCAACCACCATTCTCAGATGGTGGACTTCGTCGCCAGTTATGGCCTGAATGCCGGTGTTTTCTTCGGCGCCTTCGTCTTCTTCATGGTGCTCCTGCCGGGGCATCTGGGAGGTAAGAAGAAGGACCCGCCGCAATGACTCTGCTGTTTCGTATAACCCAACTTTGAAAGGAACGTATGCGCCCAATACGCAAGATGTTCACCTTCTCGGCACATGTCCTCTTCTACTTCCTGGCCGGCCGCTGGCTGATCCAGGCAATGGGAGGGGCAGGCGGATCGGCTGCCATCGACACCCTCAGTCTCGCGGGAAAGTGTCTGGTGCTCAGCGGCATCTACCTGACGGTCATCTATGTGCTCTTCGTTCACATCCTCAGAAGCTACGGCAATGTCTTCACTCGCATCCTGGCGATGGAAGGCCTGCTGCTGGGGGTGCCGCTATCGGCGGTGGCACTGTTTGCCGCCGCCAATGGCCTGCTGACGGCGCTTGCCGCTGCCAGTCTTGCGGCCTGGCTCTACTTCGCCTACCGCTATCGGGCCAACAAGGCACGCTACGAAATCCAGGGCGCGGGTCCGGTGCCGGTCGATACCTGCATCCGCATTCCCGTCGAGCTGCCGCGTCCCGGTGACGCCATCGGTACGGGCGGCCTCATGGCCAGGCTCCTGCGTCAGGGGGTTGCTCATACCGAGACGGTCATCCCCTGGGAAGGCAAGCTGATGCTCTTCAGCTCCTGGTTCGAAAACGGTGCCTTCCTCAACGAGGTGCCGCGCATCCTCAAGCCGGATCCCAAATACCCCAACTACCTGCTGCAACGCAGGCCGGCTCTGAGGCAGGACCAGGTGGAGCTGATGGAGTATGTGGTGCGGGCGATGATCAAGCAAAACGCGGCCTATGTCGAAAGACTGAAAGCCCGGCGCGCTCGTCTGCCCGCCTTCCTCCGCAACTGGCTGGACAAGAAGTTTCCGGTCACGGGCTATGACTGGCTCGGTCGCTACACCGGTCGGCGGGCTCCGGATCACTGGACCTGCAATGTCGTCTATCTGGAGGTGATGCGTCGCTCCGGTGTTGAGGTCGTGCGTCTCGGACACGGCGCCGCAGGCCTGCGCACCGGCTGGTTCGACATCCCCAACACCGAGGACCTGCGTGCTGACGAGGCACTGCATCTGGTGCGCAATGCCGAGGTGCCGGAGCTGCTGGCTGAAGGGCGGGATTGTCCGACCTGCATGCCCACGGCTAAGGTGCCGCCGGATCCGGACTTTGAACGGGCGGTGGAGCGGCTGGTGCAGTACAGCACCAACATCTTCGCCCACCGCAAATCTTCCACCTGAAAGGGGGTCTCATGTTCCGATTTTTGAAAACGGCGAAAGCCGTCGCGAATATCGCGATGTTGTTGCTCTCCTGGCAGTGGTACAGGCACGGCTTCGGGCTGGAATTCAGCGCCGGCTGTCTGGCGCTCAGCTTCATGTGGCTGGCCCTGACGGTGTGTCAGATGAACTTCCTGATGCGCAGTTTCGTCACCATCCTCTCGCGTCTGCAGATGATCCTGCCGATGTGGTTTGGTCTGGGTCTGAGCGCTGCCGCGCTCTGGTCGTCGCAGAGCAGTGCCGTGGCAGCCGCCGCGCTCGCTTGCGTCGCGTCCTGGATCTGCGTCTTCGGCTGGTACCTGCGGCAGAAGAAGCAGTTTGAAAAGCGGGGCTATGGCGTGCTGCCGAAGGGCATCATGATCAATCCGCCGGCTGAAATGTTGCCGCCGGGTGCCATCCTGCTCATGACCGGCATCCCCGAAGCCATCGGTGAAGCTGTCGGCCACGGCGAAATCGTCATCCCCGATGGCGACAAGAAGTGGGCCTTCAGCACATACATGGCCTACGGTGTGGTCATGAACCCGCTGGAAGAAGTGCTGCCCCGGCGCGCCAAGCGTGGTATCACCGTCGCTCGCGTGCCGGTGGTGCCCTGGACCGAAGAGCAGTGCAAGCACTCGCTCTTGCAGGCCCGTTCGATGCTGCGGCAAAACAAGGAGTATGTCGTGCGCACTCGCGAGGCGCGGGCGAAGATGCTGGAGAGCCTGCCGCTGCCTGCCGTCGTCACGTCGCTGATTGGCGTGATTCTGCAGAAGACCATGCCGGTCACCGGTTACGACTGGTTCGGCCTGGTCCTGGGGCGGGTGAAGATGAACCGCTGGACTTGCATCGGTTCGGTGCAGGAGCTGCTCTGGCGCATGGGCATCACCCTGGATCGGTACTTCGGTACCGGTCTGCTCGGCGCCGGGACGTCCATCCTGGATCCGATCATGCCGGCGCGCTTCTTCGATTTGAAGTGCTACCGTGACCTGACCGAGGCCGACTACCAGAGTTGGCTGGCGGCGCAGGCGAACAAGTAGATCAGGCAGCCAGCAACTGTTGAAATGGGGAGGAGAAGCGGTGCCAAAAGCACCCTTCTCCTCTCGCCTTTTTGGCGCTCAGCGCCATTTCTTTTTGCTTGGTTATATTAGGACATATAGTTGAATACATATGAAGGCTCAGAGCGATTCTTTCTCCTCGACCAAATTGAGGCCAAGTTGCATTTGCTTTTTCTTTGACAGGGCTCTGGCTATCATTGTATATGAGCGTTCGATGCAGCCTTTCAATTCGGCATCGCTCAGACCCCGCTTGTCGTAGTGTTGAATCCACTTCAAGCCGCGGGAAGCGAGGTAGGGTGCCGGTCGGCAACCTGGTCGCTCGCTGAGAATTTCAAAGGCCATGTCGCTGACTTTGAAAGTCACTGCCAGAACCGGATCTGATTTCCCTGTGTCATTCCAGCCGCCGATGGCAAAAACTTTCTCGCCTATTTTCCAGACATCGCAGTCTCCCCACTGCACGACATGGGTCGTTTGTGGGAGTGATTGGCAAAACTTGTTGAATTGCTGGCGGTTCATGTTTCTCTTCTAAATTTCAATGCGGTGTCAGTATCAATGACGCAATGGCCAGAGCCGCAGGCAATGCCTGAATCAGGAGGATTTTCTTTGTGGCGGTGAGCCCGCCGAATACCCCCGCCACCAGCACGCAGCCGTTGAAGAACAGGGCCAGCTGCCAGCCCGTCGGCGCAGGCGCAAACAATGACCAGATCAAGCCGGCGGCAAGAAAGCCATTGTATAGACCTTGATTGGCCGCCAGTGTTTTGGAGGCGACAGCAAATTCTTCGGTCAGGCCGAAGGATTTGCGCGTGCGCGCCGTTGTCCATGTGAACATCTCTATGTACATAAAAGCCAGATGGCTTAAAGCCACAAATATAGTCAGACCGGCCGATACATAGTGCACGAATTTGACCTTCTAAAGAGCCGCTGCCGGCTGACTGCGTTGGCTCTGTATCAGGCTCATTCTGTCGCTTTCATCAAGATAGTCGTAGATCACCCGGCCGTAGGGAAGGGTAAGGTCGGCGATGAAGTGGCTGCCGCCGACGATTCTGTTGACCGGCAGATCGGCTACCGGCGCGTTGACGTGGGGCACCAGATGCAGCCGCGCCGGACCACTCCAGGCGCCTTTGGCGTGGATGTCCACCATGTTGAAAGCGACCAGCTGCGCTATTGCCAGCGAACCGTCCGGATTGGGAATGAGTTTGAGATTGACATGGGTCTTGCTCAATTTTGTCGCCATCATCTCCTGCGCGGCATGAGCGGAGTCCGCCTGGCGCATCAGATCCTGATGTTTGTATCCCATCGTGCCCAGAGCCACTTGCTGCCCGGCGTATTGTAGTGTGCCGGTCAGTGTGTCGCTGGCGACAATCAATTTTGGATTGGCGTGCTTCTTGGGGAAGCCCCAGATTTCGCGGCCGCCGGCGATGGGCGGTTCGCAGTCGAGATACATCTGGGCGACAAAATTGACTTTTTCACCGCGGAATGTGCAGGGGATCACTATTCCTGATTCAGTATAGTCGCCGAATCCCGAGCTGTCGGGCATGCGGATAAATTCATAAAGGACGGTGTTGCTTCCGTCCGGATCCAGCGGCTCGGGCACTGCTTCGCGAATGGCTTCGGGATCCGAGATATAAGTGATGATGAAATATTCGCGGTCGACAAAACGATAGGGCCCGGGTGGGTAGCTCGGTCCGGCGATAGGCATGGACGGCTGTTTGAGGACGTTTTCTATTTTCATCTATGGTGTCTCCGCAGTCGCCTCAATGATAGGCCTTTGGTCGTTCCGTTTCGGGAGTGAGGCTGTGAGATGTCACACTTTAAAACAAAGACCTTTTCTGCTGTTATCATTTTCTGCTGAAGGGGCCTCAAGTGTTTAATATCCTGAAACGTACTACGCCTGTTGTCTTTGCGCTGCTGCTGCCGTTCTCCATTGCCTGCGAGAGCTTTGCCGCCGCCCCCCGCAAAGTGGAAATCTGCCGGCCGAAGCCGCTTGGTCTGACCGTTACGCAGGCCCTGAAGAAATATGGACCGCAGGCCAGGGATCGCATTGTCGGGCGCTTCAGCCGGGTGCAGGCGCCATATCCGCCGAAGCGGACGACCTGGGTCTGTCTCAAGGATGAAAGGCAGCTGCTCGTTTTTGCCAGAAATGCCCGCGGGGACTGGAAGCAGATCGCATCCTATCCGCTGGTTTCCTGGAGCGGCGTGATCGGTCCGAAGCTCAAGGAGGGCGACTTGCAAATGCCCGAGGGTTTCTACAAGCCGACAGGGCTGGATGCCTTTACCCATCTGTCATTGTGGGTAAACTATCCTAATGCCAGTGACAGGCGCAATGCGCGTCTGGAGCATCGCACCGCTCTTGGTGGCAGTATCCAGATTCACGAGGGTGTCTATTCCACCGGCTGTGCCGTTATCGATCATGATGCCATGTCTGAGTTGTTTGTCCTGGCGCACGACGTCGGTTGTGAAAAGATCGATTTGATTTTCGCGCCTTGCAATCTGGCCGCGAAGACCCCGCTTGTGGATTTTTCCAGGCAGCCGAAATGGCTGCCCCACCTGTATAAGGATTTGAAGGCGGCGCTGGCCGCACTGCCGATGGGCGGTCCGTCTTAGAAGCTGAAGACCGGACGGTCGGGCAGTTGTTCAAATTCCTGTTCGGCAAAAGAATAGAGTCTTGCCGGTCGGAATGAGCCCTGTTGAGACGTTTCGTCCAGTTCTTTCAGGACGCCCAGCTTGAGAAATCTTTTGCGGAAGTTGCGGTTGTCTATGGTTCTACCCAGGACCGCTTCGTAGACCGACTGCAGATCGCGCAGGGTAAATTTTTCGGGCAGCAGGCTGAAGGCCGCCGCCGAGTATTCGATTTTGTATTTGATTCTCTGATGGGCATACTCGACGATTCGCCGGTGATCAAAAGCCAGTTTAGGCAGATCCATAACCGGCCACCAGGCGACGCCGCTGGCATCAGAGCTGGCTTTTAGCTCCAGATCGTCCTGGCGCAGCAGTGCCAGATAGGAAACAGTCACCACCCGCCCGCGCGGGTCCCGGCCCTTATCTCCGAAAGTAAATAGCTGCTCGAGGTAGACATTGCCGACATTTGTTTCTTCCAGAAGCTCTCGCGCCGCCGCCTGTTCGACGGTTGTGTCCTGCTCATCGAGGAAGCCCCCGGGCAGTGCCCAGAGGTTTTTATATGGGTCGTGCTTGCGTTTGACCAGAAGGATTTCAAGCTGGGCCTCTTGAACTGCAAAAGCCACGGTATCGACGGTTACTTTGATTGGTTCGTGGGACATGATTTTTAGCTTTTGCTCCGGCTGGCTGCCGTGGGTGGGGGCGGGCTCTGAGGCGCGGTCTATGAGTAACCGTATTGTAAACGATAACCGCGCCGGTGGAGATCTCTGTTTTTGATTTTGGGCTTGTGTTCCGGGGTCGCGCGCACTTGCCCTGACTGTGATCGGCCCTGCCGCCCGTTTGGTACGGTTCCGTTGACCTCGATTTACAATCGGTTACCGTTATTTGTACATTTATATGCTCGTATTTTTGGCGTAATTGCAACGCAGGTGGGCATTTCGGCTTGAAGCGTACAGGCCCGGTGGAATCCCCTTGGTGAAGCCCTGTCGATGAAATGGCAGGATTCATTTGACCCTTTATTAGAATCTGGTAGATTGTCAAATAGTTCATGCTATAACGTATATTGTACGTTTACTGTTTATTCGCTCCAAGGATGAAAGAAAACACATGGCCACAGTTACGACTGTAGACAATCAGACCCAGAAAATGATTGATGAAATCAAAGAGCTGAGCAAAAAGCGCAACGCCGTTATCCTTGCTCACAACTATCAGATTCCGATCATTCAGGATGTGGCCGATTTTGTCGGTGATTCGCTCGGGCTTTCACAGCAGGCGGCGAAGACCGATGCTGAGACGATTGTTTTCTGCGGCGTGCATTTTATGGCCGAGACCGCGGCCATTTTGTGTCCGACAAAGCGAGTGCTGATCCCGGACCTTGAGGCCGGTTGTTCCCTGGCTGCGTCCATAGATATTGATCAATTGTTGGCCTGGAAGGCTGAGCATCCTGGAGCCGTGGTTGTTTCTTATGTCAATACCACCGCTGCCATCAAAGCCGAATCCGATTACTGCTGTACGTCCGGTAATGCTCTGAAGATTGTGCAGTCCATACCGGAAGACAGAGAAATACTTTTTCTGCCCGATATGTTTCTGGGCTCCTGGGTGCAGAAGGTCACCGGGCGCAAGAATATGCACATATGGATGGGCGAGTGTCATGTGCATGCCGCCGTGCATCCGAGCAAAATTGACGAAAAAATGAAAGAGCATCCCGATGCCGATCTTTTGATTCATCCTGAATGCGGCTGCCTCACGCCCTATCTCGATCGGGTTGTGCGCAACGGTGGTAACGGCAAGGATGTCTTGAAGGTGGCTTCCACCGAAGGCATGATCAATCTGGCCAGTTCCTCACCCACCAAAAAGTTTGTTGTAGCCACCGAAATAGGCATTCTACACCGGCTGAGAAAAGAGAATCCCGAGAAGGAATTTTTGCCGATCAGTGCGGAGATGAGCTGCCAGTTTATGAAAATGATTACGCTGGAAAAACTGCACCGTTCGCTTTCGCAGGATGTCTATCAGGTTACCGTACCTGAGGAAACCGCTTCCCGAGCCCGTATTGCTATCGAGCGCATGATCTCCATTTTTTAGGAGAAAAGAAATGTCGGCGTCCATCTCTCTATTTACCGGAGACTGGCCTTCCAGTATTGAAGCTGATGTGCTCATAATCGGCTCGGGTCTGGCCGGCCTTTTGCTGGCTTTGCAGCTGGCGTCTACCGAGGTGAAAGTAGTGCTGGCTTCCAAAGCGGCCCTTGGTGAGTCTAACAGTGCCTGGGCGCAGGGCGGTGTGGCGGCCGTTACCGGTGCCAATCCCTTTGATTCGCCGGAGCTTCATCTGGCTGATACCATCGCTGCCGGTGCCGGGCTGACCGATGTAGCGGCGGCTACCAGTATTGTTTCTGGCGGCGCCAGGCTGATTGACGCTTTTGCGAAGCTGGGCGTGCCCTTCGATAAAAATCCTGCCGGAGTTTTTGATCTGGCTCTGGAGGGTGGTCACAAACAGGCGCGGGTGCTGCACAGCAAAGATACCACCGGGCGCTCCATCGTTGAGGCGCTGGCGGACAGGGTGCGGGCGGCTGCCGTCGGCGGGCGGCTGACAATCCTGGAAAACACTTGTGCTGCGGATCTTTTGACTCTGGGCGGAGTTTGTGTCGGGGCGGAATTCATCGCCGACGATGGTGTACAGCAAGTGCGGGCCTCGCATACTGTGCTTGCTACCGGCGGCCTGGGTCAGGTCTTCGAGCGTACGACCAATCCGGCATTGGCCACCGGTGATGGTGTCGCGCTGGCTTACCGGATCGGAGCCGAACTGGCGGATATGGAATTCGTCCAATTTCATCCGACCGCTCTGCGCCTGGATAATGCCCCGGCATTTCTGATCAGCGAAGCGGCGCGTGGGGCCGGTGCCACTTTGCTGGACCATAAAGGTCGGCGCTTTGTCAGGCGCTTTCATCAAGACGGTGAGCTTGCTACGCGTGATGTTGTTTCGCGAGCTATTCATACGGTCATGGCCGAATACGAATTGAAACAGGTTTTTCTGGACTTGCGACCGATCGGTGCTGAGGCGCTGGCTGAGAGATTTCCCAACATTGTCAAAACCTGTGCGCAGTATGGCATCGATGTTTTTTCTGAACCGGTGCCGATTGCTCCGGCAGCGCACTACATGATGGGTGGTATCCGGGCTGACGTTAGTGGACGTACTTCGGTGGCCGGTCTTTATGCTATCGGCGAGTGCTCCTGTACAGGTTTGCATGGTGCCAACCGACTGGCCAGCAATTCTCTTCTGGAAGCCGGCGTGATGGCTCTCAATCTGGCTGATCTCTTGTTGAGCACCAGGGACAAGAGCGTGGGCGCTGTCGGTCAGTCGGTAGCGGGGCAAATTGTGATTCCCTCCGACTTGCAAGATTTCCGGAAGCAGATGTACCGACACGCTGGTCTGGTGCGCTCCCGGCTTGGACTCGAGGGGCTCCTGCGAACGCCGGCTATAAATATTTCGGCATCGGGGCAACTCTCTATAGAGCAGCTCAGCGCCCGCAATATTTATCAGGTGGGCCTGCTCATAGCGCGGGCCGCTCTAATGCGCAATGAATCACGAGGCGCGCATTTGCGTGATGATTACAGACACAGTGATGATGTCAATTTTGCCAGGCACCTTTTCTTGTCGGCTAATGCCGGCGCTGCCGTTTAAAAGTTTTCGCGTTTCATGCGATATCATAGCGCCAGTACCGGGTGCGCTCAGAACAGGTGGGTCTGAAATGACGGAAAAAAGAAGGCTTATGGCGGCCAGTGCCTACAAAGATCTCTTTGGTGACTTCCGCAACGCCGGCGGCACCGGTAAGCCTCCTTCGGTCATGGATGGTGAGCGACTGGCTGATTTGTTGGTGAAAAATTTTGCCAAGCTCGATGTTGATGGTGGGGGCGTTTCGATGCGCGAAATCAAGCGCGCTGAAACTATGCCCTTTAATTTTTCAGCGGAAGAGTTATTGATGCTCAAAGTGCTGGAGAAGTATTTTGAGACCATCTGTAATCTGGCTGATGATGAGCCCGGACCGGATACGGTTATCAGTGCGGTGGACGTGGAAGTGCTGGCGCAGTTTCTCAAATATTCGCATCTCACTATCGAGCAGTTGCAAGAATGGCGCAAAATGGCTGAGTGAGCTCGGTTGTAGCTGGCGATGATTTGAAATTTGTTTGAATTTTGTATACTGTATAAAGTAGTAAATAATTGCAAAAAGAAAAAGAGACATGCTCGCTGCCTCCGGCAGGACGAGCACATCTCCGAACGGCTCAGCCGTTTACTTGATGGCCAGCATCTCCCTGGCCTTGGCCAGCGCTTCCTCGGCGACGGTCAGCTCCTGCTCGGCGGAGAGCAGCGCACCGTTCCTGGTGCCTTCCGACTCGGGAGCCAGCGGCGCGAGCTGCAGCTTGGCGATGGTCGCCTTCTGCTCTTCGGCCGTGGCGCCGAGCTTTTCGGCGATCATGGCGCGGGCCTCGTCCTCGCTCTTGCCGAGCTGGGAGGTGATGGCGCTCACGTTGCTGTCGATCACCGACTTCAGGAGCTCGTCGGAGACCGCGAAGGTGGCCGTGCCCAGGGCGAAGTCGATGCTGGAGCTGGCTTCGCTCAGCGCCACCGAGGCGAAGTTGGCCACCTTCAGGCCCGAGGCGACACCGGCTCCTTCGACCGGGAGCAGGAGCGCGGCTTCGTTGAGGGCCTTGATCGCGGCGGCGAGCTGGTCGCGGCGGCCGGCGAGGGCGGCGCGGCGCGTCTCCATGTCGTCGGGCAGGGGCTTGTCCTTGTGTTCGAAGGCGTCCTGGAATTCGTCCCAGATGACCTTGTGCGCCTTGTTCATGTGGCCGCTCAGGACCAAGCAGGCCTGGTAGGCCTCGACGTCCAGGCTCTCCAGGACCGCGAGGGTGAGCTTGGTCAGCGTCACCGCCGTGTTGGCCGAGAAGAAGGCGGCGGCCATGCGGGCGCGGTAGAGCTGGTCGTCCACGGCGGCGAGTTGGTCGCAGATCTGCGAATGCATGGCCATGGTGCCGACGGCGTTGTTCATGATGTGGGCGACAAGGGCCACGGGGATTTCGCTGCCGTCGATGACGATGGTGGTTTCGGTCATTTCATTTGTCCTTGCTGTGGTGGTGGATCTGCTTGATCAGGTTGCCGCTCGCCAGTCCTACGGCGAAGGTGAGCAACTCGAAGAAGAAGATTATTGATTTGAACCAGAGGCCCAGGGGGCCGATGGATTCTACGTTGAGGGGGAAGAAGAACTCCAGCAGGCAGAGCCCGAGGAGCACCGCCGTTGCAGCCGCCGCTTGTCGCAGTTGCCGTGGGCTGGCGTACCAGGCGACCCAGGAGCCGATCAGGACCGGGCCCAGGAGGAAGGTGAGGAAGGAGAACCAGCCCCAGACGGCGCCGAGAAAGAGGGAAAGCGGGTCCATCTTGGTCTTACTTCTTGTTCCAGGGGTCCTTGCGGTCCTTGTCCCAGGAGGGCAGCTTGCAGATGTCCAGTTTGTCCAGGCCGAAGGCCAGGGCGACGGGTACGAAACCGGCAAGCACGTAGTTGAGCACCGAGTGCCAGGCCTCACCGACCAGGTGGCCGAAGGAAGCCATGGCCACCGTGGCCAGGTAGGGCGAGACCAGGAAGCCGACGAAGAAGGCGATGTACCAGCCGTAGACGTCCTTGAGCTCCAGGCGCTTGAAGGGCAGGCGGCGGAAGACGCCGTAGCGCAGGGCGGCGACGAGGGCCAGGCCGGTGAGGCCTGACACCAGGGAGGCTACCGCCACCGAACCGCCGGCATGCAGGGCCAGCTCGTAGCTGAAGCTGCCGACGACTCCGAAGAGTGCCATCAGGGCGCCGACCAGCATCATCGTGGGAACGACGAAGATGAAGAAGACAACGACTTTCATGAAGTCCATTTTGGATCCTTTCGCTTCGAAACAGGTTGGAGGTGAAAAGAAATCAGGTGCGGATACAGCGACTTTGGTCGAGCTTGAGTCTCTGCCTGAGCCCGGGGGCGCATGCAGCTGGAGTTTTGCTCGGGGGGATTATCTCTGGGCGGGGGAGCTACCTCAGTGATTTATGGTTTTGGGGTTGAATAACTCTTTCAAACTAGTAAAAGCTCTCCCTTGATGCGAATATGTTTAACGTATTAACCCCATTTAGCTCTGACCTTCATGCTTAGCGGAGCGGCTGCACAGGCTGATTTTGCCCAAACGAAGACGAGCGACACTGCCACCGGGGGCAGTATCGCTCGCAAATTTACTTTTAAGAGAGGTTCCGCTGTCGGTGATGCGTCACCGACATCCCTATCATCATGTGCGATAGGTATGGCATTTTTCGGTCAAATTTATGAATTGTCGTGGCGATTGGCAAATTGGATGCGGTGGTAAAAAATAGCTGTGGCGTCTTCTGGTTCTATTAATGGCAAGGAAAGGTTTCAAGGCGATTTTTCAGGTCAAGAATCGATTTGGTTGTGCCCTTTTATTGGCGCTGGCACTGCAGTGTTGCATCGTTTCTTCCGCGCCTGCCCGGGGCGGTAAGCAGGTTGCCGTCTGGGAATTGCGCCAGGAAATCAGCGGTTGGGGGCAGCATACTGTCTGGATCAATGAAAGCGCCATCCGCATAGACGATCCCCTGAGGCATTTTAGTGTTCTTGCCAAGGCTCCGGACTGGACTGTGATTCATTATTCGACGATACGCAAGAATATTTCATTTGAGCCCCTCGCCACTTATGACGGCGGTCTGGCCCATCGTATGAGTATTATCGGCTCGGCTTTCGTCGGTAGTGAAAATCCAGACAAACTAAAAGGCTGGGAGCGCAGCGGCAATGAAATGTACTGCGGCCACAATTGTGAAAAATGGACTGTGCAAAAGAAAATTGCTGCCGCGCGAGGCGTGGGCGCTTACAAAATTTTAGAGGCTCCCGACATACGCAGCTCCACCCAGGCCTGTAAAATTTTGGCCTCGCAGATGTCCTTGCCCAGCTTTGGACATGTTTCTTTGTTTTTTCAAAAGGGGCATAATAAGCCGATGATGGCGTTCGGTACACGTTCCACTCGCAAAACATCCGTTCCATTTTCGTTTTTTGAGATTCCAAAAGATTACGCCAGGACCACGCCGGAAAAGGTTATGTTTGACCGGCAGGAATTCGATTTTTGACACTGTGCTAGGCTTGATTTAGTGAGTTGTGGCGCCCATTAAGGATGTGTCTTTATGCGTAAGCGATTCTATGCCGGATTAGTAACTATGGTGCTTTTGCTTCCTGCACTGGGGCCTGCTGAGTTGGCGCCGGCAGCCATGGCAAAAAAGTCGGCCGTGAAGAAGAAAGCCAGGTCTTCAGTCGATCAGACCGTGGTCAAATTGCCGGGATTCATCAAGGCCTGCGCAGCTTACAAAGAAGGCAAATATCTCAATGCCATCAAGGAGCTGGAATACATTGATACGCACGGCGGTTGCTGCCAGTGGACCCACTATTATCTTGGACTCTGTTACCAGGGGTTGAACCAGGTGGGCCTGGCCTACAGGCATTTTAGCTGGGTGCTCAGTTACGGCCGGGACGTCAATTTGCGGCGTTATTCGCAGTATGGTCAGGACACGCTCACATATTATGCGGCCAATCGCACCTATGGCGGTCAGGGCGGAATCGCCGGGGCTGTGGCGCAGAGTTGCGCCAGCGGGGGCGGTGGCGGCAGCTTTGGCTGAGGGGGCTGAGCCGAGCGGCAGTTGGCCGCTATTTCTGAGACTTTGGCGGTGCCGGTACACCGACAACTGATATGCCGGTCGGCCCGTCGACGGTGCGTTTCAGATCAATGTCGAAGACGACCTGATTGGTTGCGGGACTGTTGGGTGTTTTGGGGAAGTCAGGCACCTCAAAGAAGCCTATCTGATTGACTATCTGCACGGCCGTTTCTCTAAACTGGGTCTCGCGCGGAACATTGCGCTCGATGTCGGCCGCCGGCGTGAATTCTATTACCCTGCCGCTGATCTCGTGGTCGGCCTTAACCGTCACCTCAAGCTTGGTGGCACCGGGGCAGACGTCCACCATCTGCCAGTGCGTATAGATCGTCCTGGCCATGGCGCGATACCATTGCGGCCAGGTCTCGCATGTGCCTGCTTGAAACTGAGCCAGGACGCCGGCTTTGGCTACTTCCGCCGCCGGCTCGATGCGGGTGAAAATGTGCTGTGATTGCATGGTGCCCGGCACGGCGCTGAGTTCTACCGGTACCGCGGAAATCGGCGGGTTTGTCGACCAGCGACCGCCAAGGGTTTCTCTGGTCAGGCCCGGCGGAGTGATGGTGACCTCAAATCCGGGCGCGGTGGTGACACCATTCCTGGTGACATAGTGCGTTTCATTGTCGCCTGGCAAGCTGCTTCTTACCACCGCAGCGGTATTCATTCCGGGGCCGACCATTTGAATGGAATTTTGCAATGTCTGTTGAATGGAGGAGAGCGCCGAGCCGGGCATGGTGCCGCCAAACATAGGCACTGCCGGTGTTTTTGGCATGGAGGAGACCGTTAAGGCCGGGTCCAGCACCACTACTCCGCGCCCCACTGTTTTGTAGTGCTGGGGCAGATTGTCGCGGTTTTGACTGATGTCTTCGCCGGCAAAAGACGCACTCGTTCCCGGTATGTAATTTATGACACCGCTGGCCGGTGTACGGTGGTAGGTGGAAATGGGTGAGATGACGCCGTGCATGCCGTTGTTGCCACCACGAACGGTATCGCCCAGAAATTGCACCGGTCCATCCGAGATACCGCCGTCTGTACCGCCGGTGTGGACGCTGCCTCTGATCTGCTCCGGCACGTACTGCCCTTTCATCGGGTTGAGGGAGGGGCCGCCGTGAATGGCGCTGCTGTCAACTCGTCCCTGATACTGTGGCGTCAGCCGCAGCGACGGGTTTAAGGGTGATTCCTGCTTGATGCCGCCTTGCAATGGGCCATTCTGGCTGACACCGGCGCTCAGCGGTTTCGGGCTGGGATAGGGTGCTTCCGGTGACGGGAAGTAAGTGGTTACGCCTTTGTCGGCATAAGCGACTGTGCAACTGAGATGAGAAGCAGTTGAGAGGCTTATGAGAAATGATAGGAGAAAGATGCTTTGTTTGCGCATGTGAGCTGTTGCGACTGTAATCATAATCAGGTTCTGCCAATTTATGTTTTACCCAAATTACACAACCTCTGTTTTGATTAGTATTGGACCGGTCTACTATAATCCTCTAAAAAAAAGAGACCGGCTGCAGCTCTCATGCTGCAGCCGGTCTCCAACGAGGGTTCAGGGGTGCTTACGTCCAGGAACGCAGCACTCTTTCGGCTTGCGCCGTCAGCTCGATTCGACCGGCTTCGTCCAGGGCATCCTGGGCGTAAATGGCCGGTTCGTTGAGCTTGAGGAAAGTCATCAACCAGGTCGGCACAATCGCTTCCGGCAACTGGCTGACCGGCACCGGTCCGATATCGAAGCGGGCGCGTACCAGGCCGTCCAGCTCCAGGTGTTCGGCTTTGCCGGCGCTGCCGCTCTTGATGGCGGCGACGATTGCGACGGCTCGCAGCCGGGCGTGGTCAATTACCACCGGCTTGATGCGGGAGAGGAGATAGGCCTGGAGTGCCCGGCGCAGCAGGATGGCGTAGACGACGCTGCTGAGCAGGAGTGCCAGAGCGAAGCGACTGCCGTACCACCAGGGTGAGACGCGGGCGTCCGGGCCCTCCATCAGGTTTGGCCTGCCGTCGTAGGTGTTGGAGGTGTAGACCGATGTTGCCGGTATGGGCAGGTCGTTGCGTACATCTCCCTGTCTCCAGCTGACCGTGCCGGCGATGACAACTTCCGGTGCAACCTTGAAGGATTGCAGAGTCAGGTCGAAGCGGTAGACGACTGAACCGTCATCGAGCTTCTTGACGGTCACCGAGGGCCCGGGGGTCAGTTCGAAATCTCCGCTGACCGTCAAGGTTTGCGGATCGACAACCAGCCCCGGGGGCTGCTTGACGAAGAGATGGGCCTGGACCAGGTCGGCGGTGCGATAGGCGTAGTCCCGACCCGCGACCGTGACCAGGGCTTGTGGTGCGACCGCATCGCTTTTGGCGGCCGGTGTGAATTCGGGCCAGGCTGGTGCCCGGTACCACTTGTAGCCGAAGTAGCCGCCCATAGCCAGCGCGGCGACAACAGCCAGAGCTGCTGCCACTTTCAGCGTTTTTGCAAAAGAGATATTGATTTTCACGTCTTCCTCCTCTGCCACTGGTTTGTGACTGCGAAGCTCATGACCAGGCAGATCAAGCCCAGCACGAGCAGGTAGGGGAAAAGCTCCATCGTGCCCGGCACATTGGTCAGAGACTTCTGGCCCAGGTACTTGAGCAGATTGAGATCCGACATGTCTTGCAAATGGATGAAGGTGCCTCCGGCCTGGTTGGCCAGATTCTGAAGCAGGGCCACATCCATGCCGGTCTTTTCCACCTGACCGTCGATTTCCACCCAGCGTTTGCCGTTGCTCTGCAGAGAGCGGGCGAAATCGTCATCTGCCGCCAGTTTGCTCACGGGAATCTTGGACGGCATGACATTGCCCAGTGCCACCACCAGCAGTTTGATGTGCCGGTCTTTGAGCGCGCGGGCAGCTTCCATCAACTTGGCCTGGTCGTCATCACTGCCGCCGTCGGAGAAGAGAACGAGAAGCTTTTCGTGGCCGGCCGGAGAGTCGGCGTCGAACATTGCCCCGGACAGTACGAGAGCTTTCACCAGTCCGCTGCCCTCACCGGGTGCGCTGCTGATGGTCAGACCGCGATCAACGGCCCAGCGCAGAGCGCTCAGGTCGCGGCCAAGGAAGGCCTGGGGAAAGGCTTCGCCGGCGTAGCTGACGATGCCCAGCTGATTGCCGTCCAGGGTGGCGATCATGTAGTCGAGCATGATGTGCCGCACCATTTCCAGTCTCGTGCCGGTGTCTTCCGGTTTGTCGCTGGTGGCGGGCGGCGCCAGGGGACGCGTCTTGGTCGGCACTTCAATCAGGCGTTTGGCTACGGCCGTTGCCGGCACTTTGCCCTCGTAGTCCATGGCGGCCATGCTGCGACTGACGTCGACTGCGGCGACCACGTCCACCGAGCCCTGGGCGATTGTCTGTGAACCGTTTTGCAGTACCGGTCTGGCCAGGGCCAGCATCAGTGCTGCGGCGGCCAGGGCGGCGAAAACTGCGCGGGCAATGTAGCGCCCGCGCGTGAGCGGCTTTGATGTTTCGGCAAGCAGTGCAGCTTCGCCGTATGCTTCCTGCATCAGCCGCTTGCGACGATGATTGGCGAGCACCATGGCCAGGGCCAGGATTGCCACCACCGGCACAAAGTAGAGCAGTTGTGAGTTTAGATAAAACATATAGCTCTCCTTAGATTTTGTGCGGCTGCTGGCCCTTTTTGGGCGATGAGCCACCCTCGTCCCCGCCGCCGCCTTGCATCTGGAGCATCTCCAGGTTGTACTTGGCGGGCAGATGGTCGGGGTCGAGCCGGAGGGTGTTTTCGTAGGCGTCGATGGCCTTGTCGAACTTTTCCTGACGCTGGTAAACCTTGCCGAGCAGGAAATACACGCGCGTCAGTTTGGATTTGTCGAGCAATCGGTAGCGACCGCTTTGTGAGATCAGCTTGTCGAGCTCGACTTCAAGGACGCGACTGGCCTCGGCCAGACGAGCTTTGTCGACCTTGCCGTTGGGCAGGATGGACTCGTCATAGGCCTTGGCTGCGCCGTTGAGCAAGACTTCGGTTTCATCGGCGACCAGGCTGGCACGCGCCTCGCCCAGTCTGTCGTGTGACAGGGGCCAGGCATAGGTGACGAGCCCGTAGAAGCCGTAACCGAATGCACAGGCGATGGTCAGGGAGAGCGCGAGCCGTCCCAGACCTTTTGCGATTTTATACATAGGGTTACCTCTATCTCGTGAGGATGAAAACTTCGGACAGCAGGAAGAGCAGGAAGGCTCCCAGTGCGGCCCAGACGAAGTAGAAGAAGATGTCGTCACGCGTTTCCATTTCGGAAACGGTGACTTCGGACTTTTCCATGCGGTCGATGGCGGCGAAGCAATCGGCCATGGCGCCGGCGTTTTCGACGCGGAAGACTTTGCCGCCAACACTGTCGGCGACTTTGACTATGTCCACGTCTTTGGTCGCCAGGGTCTCACCGACGCCGACCAGGTAGAGCCGGATGTTGTTCTCGGTCAGCAGCGAAACCAGGTGCGCCTTGGTCTCCGTGGTGATCCTGTCCTCGCCGTCGGTGACGAGGATGAGCACCTTGGACTTGGCCTGGCCCGACTCCTGGAAGTGTTCCACTGCCAGGTCGACGGGACCGGGCGGATCATCGCCGAAGTTGGTGCCGGTGCCCAGGTTGTTCTGGATGAACTGCGCTTTGCGATAGAGCTGACGCAGGTCATCGGTGAGCGGCCAGCCGTAACGGGGGCGCACGTCGAAGAGGATGAGACCGATGCGGTCGCCGGTCTTTTCCGCC
This sequence comes from Cyanobacteria bacterium SZAS LIN-3, assembly GCA_018266215.1. Taxonomy (GTDB): domain Bacteria; phylum Cyanobacteriota; class Vampirovibrionia; order Obscuribacterales; family Obscuribacteraceae; genus REEB67. The sequence continues at coordinate 26,301 of JAFEAV010000038.1, forward strand.
CAGCGATTTTCGATGAAGCGCAGGAGAGCATTTTGCAGGGGATGAATGCGCTGCAGCCCCTCCTTGGGAGCGACGAACTGCAGGCCCTTTTCCACGTGGCGGCGCTCCAGGTAGGGCGTCTTGAACTCCAGCTCGGCTGGGGTCTGGTGTGGCTCGAGCTTGCCCTTGAAGGGGAAGGTCATCGAGTAGGAAATGTCCACTGCCAGGATGATGTCGCGCCCTGGAACGGTCTTGTGGACCGGCTCGCCTGGCACTTGCGGCCGGGCAAGCGCCACCACCAGCAGTGTGACGGCCAGGCAGGCGAGAACGAGCGGCAGCCGGGAGAGCCACCGCAGAGTGCGGGAAGAACCGCCCAGAAGGCGGCTGTCGGAGAAGCCCAGATAGCCCCTCTTCTTCAGCAGGAAGAGGAGAGGCAGTAACATGAGCGCTCCGAACCATAATGGTTGGGCGAATGTCATAGTCATTCTTCCTTGGGTCTTGCGATCATGTCGAAGAGGGAGCGGTCGATCGTTTCCGGTTCTCCACCGTTCTTATCGGCCGTTTCCTGGCCGGCGCTGTCGTAGTCGGTTTGATGGACCACGACACCGTTTTTGAACTGCTTCACCCGGGCCACCGTACCGTCGGCTCTGAAGAGTTTGACGGAGGTTACGTTTTGCTCGGTGTCGAGTGACAATGTGCGGGTGGCTTTGCCGCTGACAGGGTCAAATTGCTCGATCGTCTGAAGGTCGGCTTCTTGCAGGGTCTGGCGCAGGACCATGACGCCGTTGGTGAAGCGGCTTACGCTGGTCGTGCCCTTGCCGGCATTGTTCTCGCGGCGGTAGAGCTGCTGACCTTGCTTGTTGAAGGATTCGGTGATGACGGTGCCGTCGAGACGGATCTGCGTCTGCCGGATCGAAACCACGTCTGTCCCGTCAAAGAAGACTTCGCTGACGCTGTCACCGTTTGCCTTCATGATTTCGCGACGAACGATGTGGCCGTCGTCAAACTGGTTGGCGATTTGATCCGCGTTGTCGAGGACGCGCCGTTCCAGGGTCACTCGGCCCTGCTCATCGTAGGAGCGCATCAGTGTCATGGCGGTGCCGTCTTCGGTCATGGTCTCTTCGAGAGCCAGCTGACCGTTGGGATAGTACTCGCGGCTGGCGAGGAAGTACATCATGTCGGGCTCCCAGAGAGATTCCTTCAAGGTGCGCTTGCCGTCGGGCATGTACTCTTTGCGGTAGACTTTGCCGTCGTCTCGACGAGTGAGCTCCGCCGTGATCAGACCGTTTGGTGACCACTCTTTGCGGGTCAGGATCGTTGAGCCGTCTTCACCGTAGGTGGTGCGACTCTTGATCTTGCCGCTGGGGTAGAAAATCTCCTTCATTTCGGTCGTGCCGTCCCACCAGCGCGTATGGACGCCCGGAGGGTCCTGCACCACGCTGTGGTGTTCAAACGTTGCGGCGACAAACAGTAGCATCAGTGCACCGGTGAAGGCACACCATTTCAGGTTCATGATGTGTTTCATTGGGTCGGTGCCTGCAGGAAGTTCAGCACGCGAGTGGAGGCCTTGTCGCCTTCCTCGGTGCTGACGATGGTTGTGTTGGCGCGGCAGTCCTTGAGTCTCTCCAACACCCTGGCCTGGTGGGCCTGGAAATCGGCGGCGTATTTGCGCGCTGTCCCCTTTGTCACCCAGATGTCCCGGGCTTGACCGGCCGCGTCCTGCACCGTGTAGAGAACGGGGAGGAGGCCGGCTTTGGGCAGTTCGCGTTCACGCAAGTCCTGCACGTAGAAAGCAAATACCTTGTGCCGCCGGCCGGCGCGTTTGAGCGCCTCCCAGTCAGCTTCGGTGGTGTTGAGGAAGTCGCTGATGACAAAGACTATCGACGGGCTGCGGGAAAGCAGAGCCAACCCTTTGCCCAGTCCACTGTCTCTGCCGGGGCGATCCGTCTCTTGCGAGCTGAGGATGTGAGACAGGACCGGCAGCATCATCGTCGCCGAAGCGCCGGTTTTGACACGCCTTTCGATGCCGGTGCGGGAGTAGACGACCAGGTTTACCGGGTCGTGGGTGAGCGACAGCGAGCGCACGGCGCAGGCGGCCAGCTCGGCGGAGAGCAGACGCTTGCTGGTACGGGTACTGCCGAAATGCATCGACTTTGAGACGTCGCAGAGGATGGTGCTCCTCACGTGCGACTCTTCTTTGAACAGTGCGACCAGGACCTGTTGTCCACCGGTCATGGCCGTTGCGTTCCAGTCAATAGTGCGGGGATCGTCGCCGGCCACGTAGATTTCGTGGCCGTCAAAATCGCTGCCCTCGCCGCGGTGAATGCTTCTGCGGTCGCCGGGAAGTCTCTGGTGAGACTTCATCCTGCCTACCGGAATTTTCACCGAAGCTACACGACGTGCGATTTCGCGAACGATGCCCATTGTTTTGGGATCGACGTTCATGGCATATCTCCAGTTTGGTTAAATAAGCGAGTCTGGATCTGGTCCAGAGCCTGCAATTACTCAGCCGACTGGCTGCGCGACATACTTGGACGTGTCCTTGCTGAACGGCGTGTGCTTGAGGATGGCGGCGATGGCCAACTCCGAGCTGTGACCGGCGGCGATCGATTCGAAGTTGAGGGCGATGCGATGGCGCAGCACCGGCTCGACCACTTCCTGGATGTCCTCGGGCAGGACATAGCTGCGGCCGGCCATCGCGGCCAGGACACGAGCCATGCCGCGCAGGGCGAGCTCACCGCGCACCGAGCTGCCGACTTCGATCAGCTTGCCGAACTCTTTGTCGGCGGTGGCGACGCGCGTGTGCTCGGCGAGACCGGGACGGGTAGCGCGAATCAGTGCGACGATGTACTGCACCGCTGCCGGCGAGACATAGACGCCCTTCTTGATCGCCTGGCGCATCTCGGCCAGTTCCTTGATGTTGATCACCTTCTCGACGACGCTCTGCGGGTCGCGCATATCGAGGGCTTCGTTCATCAGGATCTGCTCTTCATCTTCTGCCGTGGCATAGGGCACGATCAGCTTGACGGCGAAACGGTCGATGGCCGCCTCGGGCAGGGGATAAACACCTTCCTGCTCGACGGGGTTCTGGGTGGCCATGATGAAGAAGGGGTCGGGCAGGACGATTTCCTGGCCCGAAATGTAGACGCGGCGTTCCTGCATGGCGGAGAGCACGGAGGAAAGGCTCTTGCCCGGGGCCCGGTTGATTTCGTCGACGAGGACGAAATTGCGATTGGGCAGCGGGCCGAGCTCGATTTCAAACTTGCCGGTGGCCTGGTTGAAGACCTTGACGCCGATGATGTCCATCGGTTTGACGTCGGCGGTCATCTGGATGCGGCCACTGCGGGAATCGGCGACAGCCGCCTGGAAGACCTCGACGAAGAGGGACTTGGCGGTGCCGGGCAGACCTTCCAGCAGAACGTGATTGTCGGACAGCAGAGCAGCGATGGAGAGACGTTTGACCGGCTTGTAGCCGATGACGACCTTGTCCATTTGCGCCACCAGCTTGCTTACGAGAGCAGCGACGTTGATGTTGAGCATGATAAGTGTTCCATACTTTCGATTGTGGAGGCCGGTTGGCCAACGAGAAACTAGAAAATTGCATCCGAGCGACCCAGCCGCTGTAACATCTTGCCGGCGTTTCTCCGCGCACGCAGGGTGCGAAAGAAAGGCAACGAGATGTGCGCAGAATTTGGTGGCTGCGTTTTTTTTGGGGAGGGGATGGGTGAGGATGTCTATTTCACCCTAGGTGTGTCGCATGGTGCCCGGGCAAATTATCTATTTCACCTGATTGATCTCTCATAATGAGATAGAAACGAGTAAGCTGTGGAACCTATCAAGATAGAGAGACATGGTTCTTTTCTCATGTTGTCAATATGATCAAATCTTAGGCTTTTGCCCGCCCTGATAGCTTGCGCTAAGCTGTGGCAAATCCCTGGCAGAAGAGGGTTGGGGCTGTGGCTGTGGGCTAAGGGGTCTGGCCCTAATTTGACCGGTTTGCTGATTTAGGATTGCACAGGTTTCAGTTCAGTGGATTTTTTGCGCATCAAAACCTCCTGAGGTTTTGGTGCATTTGTGCTGCTTGAGTGCCACCGTGGGTAGTGGCGCTGCGCTAATTGCGCGTTTGACTATTTGTGCTTGTATGCGTGCTGCGTAAATTGTTTTGTGCCTGCGAGAGCCGCGCCGGCACTAGTTCTTTGATTGTGTCCGTAGAGGATGGGATAAATACTCATGATTGATTGTTAATGCGCTTATTTACTAGGATTTTTTTTATATCTTTCCCCTTTCTCTTATAAGAACATCTCCCCTCCAAGAACATCAAACAACCTTCGATCAACGTTTCCTTCGCGGACAGTCCTCTGTTTCGTGTGAGGCTGTCTCAATTGCATCGCTTTTTTGACCTGATTACCTGGAGCCAATATGAGTTTTGTGATTCGTCTTCTGGCCCTCTGCCTTCTGGGCCACACCCTTGTCTCTCAGCTGGCCCTCGACATCGAACTGCTCGCCGTTATCGCCCTGGCGACTATCTCGCTGTCGGTGTTCGCCGGTTTCTCGGGAGTGATTTGCAACCGACGCTTGATCCGCAAGCTGGGCGGTCTGCACCGGATCTTCGCCAACGCCGACAACATCAAGCACTTGCCGTACTTGATGCGTTCGCATGAGGAGCACGTTCGCTGGTGGCAGGTGCAGCTGGCTTATGAGTTGGGCATCGGGCTGGTCACGCTCCTGCCCTTGCTCGTTTACGCCTTCGCTGTGGATGTCGGCCAGTGGTGGCTTGTGGGAGCGGGATACCTGCTCGCCCTGCTCATCCTGATTGCTCCGACGCTGCTGCGCCTTTGCAGCCTCATCGGGGGCAGGCAACACCGCTGAAGGTATTCGGAGAGCATTGCCTTCGGCTGGTTTCAACTGTTGTTTGGAAAGGAGAACCCATGCTGTATGTTGTGAAAATGAGCGACGGTCGCGGCCATGTCGAGTGGTATCGCGGTCTGAGCAAGCGCATGCAGGCCTTCACAAAGGAGGATGCTCAGCATTTCACCAGTCCCGACGCCGCGCAGCGTGCGGTCAATACCTGTGCTCGGTTTCCCGAGGCGTTCTCGGGAACCTATCGTGATCCGACTACTGGCCGCTGCCACATCGAGACCACGATAGAGCCTCTGTAACATCCGAAAGGATCTGATCATGTCTCATACGATTGCCTCTACAGTCCTGCTCAACCAGGTCGACGCCGTTATCGCCGGCGGTGAAAGCGCGCGCGATGCCGGCAAGACCGCGGACGCCAGGATGGCTTTTGAAGTTGCCCTGGCCGGGTTGATGGTCATCGTCGGTGGTACCAGACCCGATGGCAGCCGCTGCTGGACAACCATTTGGCGGGTGCACTGCTTGTTGGGCGTAACGCTGGCACGCGCGGACCTGGCCCCGCTGGCTCTGCCGCATTTCGAAAAGGCGCGTGAACTGCGGCAGCAGACGCACGGTTTCGCTACGCTGGGCCATGTCCTGTGCTGCATCGAACTGGCGAGCTGCTACTACAAGCTCGGCCGCTGCTGCGAAGCCGCCGCGATGGTGCGCAAGACACTCTCGGCCATCGACGGCCTGGGCGGATACTATCCGCGCCTGCTCAGCCAGGTGCATGCGCTTCACTACCACGTCGAGAAGCGTCTGGGCCACACGCTGGCCGCCAAGTTGGCCCTGGCACGCGTGATGGAGCTGGGCTTGGGCTGCGGGGCTTCCGCCGACGGCAGCGAGTCCATCGACGACTTGCTCACCGCACCTGTGGTGGTGGACTGAACTGAAATCGAACAAGGAGTTTGCCTATGTCTGTCATCACTTTCAAACCGCGGCTGTCGCAGGCGGTGCATGGCCTTTACATGATGGTGCAGGAGACCTTCAACCGTGCCGGCCAGGTCTTGCTGCAGGGCCAGGCTGCGTCGACGGCTGTGGAGGCTCCGGCTGGTGCCGCAGCTTTCGACGCCATTGAGGCCACGGCGGCCGCAATGGAGCAGCGCGTGCAATTGCTGGCGCGCATCAAGTACGACGCGCAGGTGGTCGAGCGCGATGCCGTCACGCTCGGTCAGGCTCTGGTGCGTCGGCGCGGCGAGTTCCCCAGCGACTGCAGCTTCCTGCTGCGGCAGCAGCACACGCTCGACGCCGAACTCGTTGCCATCGAAGCACAGCTGCTCTGTGCCGGGCACCTGGCGGATGCCGCCGAGCGCAAGGGACTGGAGCGGCCTCAGGCCGAGATCCAGTACCTGAGTGAAAAGGCTGCGCGCAAGCAGACGCAGGCCGACGAACTGCAGGCCCTGATCGTCTCCATGCAGGTGCAACCGGCGGTCGTCGAACCCGTGCTGGTGGACGGGGTCGTCTGACGGCATTTCTTGTCGCTGGTGGAACTGTTGGAAAAGGCCGGAATTTCCCGGCCTTTTCTTTTTGCTCGTTTGTAGTAGACCGGTCAACTACTTTGGAGCAAAAATAAAAGCCGAAAGAGGAGCCGCTGCTGCGGCCCCTTTCGGACAATGGTGCCGGCTCTAGCCGACCATGAACAACATGGTGTCGGCTCTAGCCGACCATGAACAACATCAGCAGGACCAGCGGTGCAAAGATGCCGGTGCCTGTGCCGATGGCGCCCCAGCCGACGTAGCCTACCCTGGGATTGCGGTGCGGCGCACCGAAAATCAGCAGGCCCAGACCGACCACCAGTGCATAGAGTGCCAGCGGGAACGGTGCCCCGGCGACGGTGTTCTGCATGGCAAAATCGGCTCCGAGACCGGCTGCAAGGCCGCCGACGAAGCAGAGAAGATTGATGGATTTTTGATTCATGATGGTGTGGAGTACTTGGTTGTTGAAATGTCCCTGGCTCAGGAGTGCCGGTCGGAACGGTGGAGGTCTTCGTAGAAGCGCGGCATGCCGCCGTCGAAGCGTTCCGCCAGACCGCACATGGCGACCAGGCACAGTACGGCGGCGCTGAGAGCGGCCACGTGGTGCGAGGTGAGCACGTCCTCGGCGACGCTGGCGGCGAAGCCCAGGATGCTCAGAAACAGGAGGAGGCCCGTGAGCCGGAGAGTATCACGAGATGACTGCATGATCAGTCCTTTCGTTTCAGTTGAGGTCTCAGAGAGAAAGTAAAACGATGCCCTTGTGCTTGCCTGTGCGGTCATCGAACTGCAGGAATTCGAGGTACCCGAAGCTGTCCCGGCCGCAGGTTTCATCCTGCGCCGTAAACGCGCCTCCGTACTGGCGTTCGAGCCGGCGGCTATCGTCTGGGTTTGTGCCCAGAAGCCGTGGTTCAAGGGCTTCGAGCCTGTTCTGGTCGACGTCTTGCAGCAGGAAGCAGCCGTCGAAATCGCCCGGTTTTTCCTTTGTGCTGACGAAGCTGCCGCCCAGATAGACTTGCTTGCAGCCGCATTGCTTGAGGATTTCCAGCTGAGCCTTCAGTCCCTGCAGCAGTTTGCGCCGGCGAGCGTTGCCACCGAAAGTGGTGACTAGAGCGGTCCGGTCGATTGCGTAGATGCCTGGCGGCAGCTGCCCATCGCTGTCAAATGAGGGCAAGCCCATTTTGACATCCGCGGTGCTGGACGCCTCAGCAATCGATTGGAAAACCGAGCTGTAGGCGAGCACTCTGCCCTGCGCCGTGCGTCTTTGATGCCAGGTTTTCAATCGTTTGATTGCTGAAGCGAGCATGGCGTCTCCTCAGGAAATCGAGGCGTGGGCGGAGACCGACAGAGTGCCGTCGGCTGCCATCTCCAGGAACTCCACCACTTCGGTCTTTTGCACCCAGGGACGCTTGGTGATGAAGCGACGCCAGCCGGGGGCAGCGGGGGCCCTGGCCGTCCAGGTGCGACGCAGATCGATGCGGCCGCCTGGTGCGAGGCGGGCCAGTGTGGTGGATGAGTGGAGGCGGGTACCGTATCCCGTGTAGCGGCTCGAATCGCATTCGGCCAGCACAATGGTGCAGTCAGGCCCGGTATGGCCGACCGCTTCGCTGGCCAGATGGATGAGGCCGCCGTAGTTGTAGTAGCTGATCAGCACTGAGCTGCAGCTGGCGTTCTTCTCGGGAATGAGGCGAACGCCGGCGTCCTTGTCGTCGATTTTCTCGCAAGCCTCGACATCGGCATGCAGCAGGCGTTGTCCCGGGTTGGTCTCGAGCAGCTCGTTCGACAGGTAGGCACGATTGCGGCCGAGTTGGACAAAGGGACGGCCGGAGCCGGAGACGATGGGCAGGCCGGTGATGATGTCGCCTTTGTGGAGCTGGAAGCATTTCATAATCAGTTCCTCGGGAAAAAATTGATTTGGACGGAGTTGGTTTCTCTCAGCTCTTGCGCCAGAACTCGTGGCGGCGCAGGACCTCGACAAGGTGCTGGTAGCGGCCCAGACCTTCCTCGTTGTTGATGATCAGTTGCCAGGCTTTCGATGCCTGGCCGTCGAACAGGGCCCGCCGCAGCTGGTCCAGGCAGGCGGTCGTTGCTTCGTCGTAGCTGAGCACGAGGCTTGCGCCGCGCGCTTTGCTCAGGCCCGACGCCAGCTGCTGCATCAGGTGCGCCGTCACCGTGCAGCAGATGCCGCGGGCCGGCGGTGCGTAGACCACGGTGGCGCTGTCGCAGACGCGCAGCTCGCCGTCGCTCATCATGGTCACCCGGGCGCTGTCACAGGCCAGGAGACTGGCATGCTCCAGGACGAAACCGGTGGATTGCTCACCCGCTCGCACCGTGGTCCTGGCACGGGCCGTGAAGTGGCTGTGCCCGAATGCCTGGAGATCGCTTGTGCCGCCGACATCGGCCTGGGCGCTGCCGTAGATGCGCACGAAGTTGTCACCGCGGGCGGTGACGTCCGCTTCGTGCCAGGCCTTGCAACGCGCGCTGTCGAAGAGTATCACCGTGCTGCTGTTGTAGGCGTCGATGTGGGCATTGCCGCCGGCCACCGCCAGCCCGCTGACGACAGAGTGTTCTTCGGAATTGACTTGCAGAATGTTCATGGAGTACTTTCAAAAAAATTGGTTTGCGAAAGCTGCCCCGCCGTTTACGCGATGGGACGACGATTGCGCTTGATGCGTTGAAAGAGAGTTGGGTGGCTGGCGAAAGGACGGCGCAGAAGATTGCGCAGACCTTCCATGCTCCAGCCGATCTTGCCGTGCGAGCGTAAGCCGTAGCGCAGCAGGTAATGCTCGCGTTTGAGCAGCACGGAAGCCACGCTGCCCGGGAGGGTCAGAGCCGCCGATATGTCGTCGCCGGTGTTTTCATGCACGCGGCTCAGCAGTGCTTCGCACATCCGCTGCGCGGCGCACAGAAGAGCCCCGGTCAGGAAGAGTGCCGCCATGGCGATCAGCAGAGCCGGTGCTGCGCCGAGGCTCTTGATGAGCGGCAGCGTCAGCGAGCAGGTCAGGTCGAAGACCGGCACCAGTAGCAGTGCTAGGCCAAAGGGTTCGAGCAGTCTCATCACCTCGTCCCAGCGAGCGGTGCCGAGCAGTTCGTGGCCGATTTCATGGGCGAACAGTCCCTGCATCTCCTGCCGATTGAGGCGAATGTTTATCACTGCCGATGAGACGTAGATGCTTGCTGCCTTCTGTTTGTCAGACTGGGCAATGGAGGCCAGGCGGAAATCAGGGCCGTAGAAGAACACTTTCGGCGGTGCGCTCAGGCCGGCTGCGGTGGCCAGGGCGTTTACGTCTTCCTGCATCGCTTCGACAAGCACCGGGGTATGTCTGCCGCCTGCCGCTTTCCTCAGCCGCTTGTGCTTGTTTCCTCCATCGACCTTCCGTCGACTGAGCAGGGCGAAGAAAGCCGTGGTGGCGGCGGCCAGTACCACAAGCGCGGGCACGTTGTGAGCAAGCGCGGTGACATACCCGTTTGGGTGCAGTGAGAGGAAGTCGGCAAGTCGACTGTATGCAACCACCAGCATGAGAGGCAGGAGCACGGTGGCAAGGGCGATCAGTGCTGACTGGAGGGTGCAGCGTCTTACTAAAGCTTGGATAGGGCTCATAGAACCTCCTGAGAGAGGCCGCGCCGCTACCCTCCAGCGAGGCTAGCGACCGACTGTTGGATGGGCAGGATGCTGCGGCGTGGTGTTGAACACCAGTGACAACAGGATGGCGCCTGCGGATGCGGCAACGAATTCACCGGAGGTGAAGTTGCACAGCATGCAGCCGACGGCCATCAGGGCCACGGGCAGCAGCAGTGCGGCGCCGAGCCAGGCGTAGGCCGGGCGGCCTTTTTCCAGGACGGAAGTCGACAGGATGCCGCCCAGGGTGCCGCAGAAGATGGCAAATAGCGAGAGGTAAAACATGCGTTTCCTTTGAGAAAGTTGTCGCGGTCAGACGCGGGGTTTTTCGTGGGCCAGCCGGTCGGCGATGAAGCTGAGCGGCAGTGCCACGATGAGGCGCGGGCCGATGTCCATGCAGTCGGAACCGCAGAGAGGGTTGAACGTTTCCTGCTCCGGATGTGCGAACCAGGGGGGAGCGACACCGGCCAGCAAGGTGTACTGGCAGTGCTCGCCGTCCACGCCGGAGCGGGTGACGGCGACCAGGTAGTCGCTGTCGAGGTCGAAGTCCTCGGTCAGGTGCAGGGAAACTTCTTCCACGAGTTCGCCTTCGGCGCGCGGCAGCACGGTGGATTGCACCAGGTTGGTGTTCGAGCCAAAGACAGCGGTGACGGCAAGGGGGGTGCCAACGAAGGTTTTCACCACGATGCTTGTCACGACATGGACTCGGGCTCCTGTTGTGTTGGTTTTCATGATTTGTCTACTCCAGTGTTGAGGCGAGCTTCTGTCGGCTCGCTTCATGTGTAGCTGAAGAAAAGTCAGGAGAGGGCTCGATGTGCAAACCATCTCCTGGGCTCAGCCGGCTGCTCTGGGGTCAGACGACGCGCAGATGTCCGGGGCGGGTGAGGAACTGGAAGCCGGCGTGGCCGGTCGGCGCGTCCTCGTGCGGCAGGGGCGGGACGTGACCGCCGCAGTAGCTGTGGGGCAGTGCGACCGCGCCGTTGGGCTTCTGGAAGCCAAACTGGTCGCGCACGCGCTCCTGGATCTCCAGGTGGGAGAGGTGCGCGGGCAGCTTCAGGGTGGGCTGGCCTTCGGCGGTGGTGACGGTGATGGAGAGATGACTGTTCATGTGAGACTCCTTGAAAAATCCAAGTTGAAGGGAATGTTTGAACGAGGACCGTGAGTGCGTGATCGTCTCCGCGACAGCGGTCGCTGGAAGAGCATTTGGATCAGAAGTCACGGTGAGGGGGAGTGTGTAAACTTCTTTTTTATTTGAACGGGGGGAGAGATAAGTCCTTGGTAGCAGAAATACGTCTCTCAACTCATCAGAAGAATTGTAAACTGCCGTGCTTCACATCTTGTTACCAGGTGCAAATAGTAGTGGCAGCGCCTGTTTGAAGCGCTGCCACCATAAGGCTCTGCCTGTGCGCAGTGTTGCGCAGCTTTCGATATCTAGCGCTAAGGGCCGTTCTTAACGGGCGACGGGGACTGGTTGAGATAGACTTCCAGTGATTTCAATCTTGAGTGCGTCGTCTTTGCTCTGGCCAGGGCCGTTCTTTCGCGCGCCAGTTGCTGCGTATCGGGAAGTGGCTCCAGCTCTTCTTTCTCGTTTTCAATCGGGATGACGGCACTGGCCAGTTGTTGCATATCGGCGCTCAGACGTCCCGGTGTCGTCACCGTTTCTTTGACTCGATCCCAGACGTGAAATTCTCTGCTTGCCTTTGCTCGCATGGATTTCAAATTTATATTGGCTGAGGCCGCGTTCTCGTCGGTCGCAGGAGGGGTTTCCTCTGCTTCGTGCACTGCGCTGCCCTGTCTTTTAGAGAGTGCTCTTAAAACGCCCTGGAAGGGTTTGAGAATGTCACCGACACAGCAAATTGAAGTCATGGTTACTCTCGCTTAGGGGTGGGAATTGGCATTTGCCGTTGATCCCACCATAGCCGTCCCAAGCACAAGCCGACCATCCCCCAAGGTAGTGATACCAGCTCCCCGTTAGGAGGATTTCCTTGCGGTAACGGGTGATGTGAATATACGTAAAAGTATAGTAGTAGCCCGGAAAATTTTTCAAAAGCAGGGCCCTCCCGGGTTTCTGTTCTTGAAAAACATGGAGAAGGGGACGCCCTGCGGTGATGCAGAGTCGCCACCCTTCGCCCTGAACGGTCTGCTTCTTGGCCTCGGATTCAGCAGTGGGACTGGAGTTCCTCGTCTCTTTCTTGCAGCGCGATGCTGTAGTACTCGGCCGCCCGCTGGTATGCGCCCATGCCGTGGCAGGCCCTGGCCAGTTCCGCTTCCAGCCCCACTTTCCCCGCTTGTTGGGCTCGCATCAGCCAGGCCTCCGCCGTTTGGAAATCCCCCTGTCCGAGGAAGGCGCAACCCATGGTGTAGATGGCCGTCAGATGGTCGACGTCGCGGTCAGGCCTGGGGGCCAGGGCCGCCAGCGCCGGTGTCAGGTACTCACGGGCTTCGGCGAACTGGCCCTGGCGCAGCTTCTGGCTGGCCATGTTGAGACGGCGCCGAATGTCGATCCCCGTGTCCTTCTCTTGCAGAGCCAGCAGGCGTTGCTGGACTGAGGCGCTCAGGTCCATGCGGTGATCCCTGTGGCATTCTTCCATCGGGGCGAGGACGCTGAGCGTCAGCTCCGGTGCCTGGCTCTCGGCGATGATCAGCGCACGACCGAAGAGATTGCGGATCAAGTGGAAGTTGATGTACTGGCTCAGGGCGCACAGTTGGGCGAGGCGCACGTAGGCGACGACTTTTGCCGCGGCATTGTCGGCCAGCTCTTCGAGGATTATGCGGTCGGCGGTGGCGCATACCATGTCGTAGTCGAGCAGCGGACTGAGCCCGGAATCCTCCTGCCCGTAGTGTTCTACGACGTCGTTCAGAAATTCCAGCAGGCCGAGCCGGTCCGTGCCGAAGTGCTCGGTAGCCACCTCCAGAGCTTTGGCGGTACCTGCCGGGTCGAAGCGGTACAGGCCTTCGCGCCAGTCGATCAAGGCGATAGCCTTTTCCAGCAGCGACGATTGTCCGTCGCCCACCTTGAGCAGACGCAGCACCTTGCAGAAGTAGACGGTCCGAGTCGGATTCTCGCCGGTGATTTTGACACGGCAGCGATTGCCCGGTCTGGCGAAGTCGTGTTCCCCGGAGATGAAGACCCGCCGCGCGTTGACCCGTTCCTGGGTCTGTACGCCGCGATGCGCTTTGATGATGGTGACGTCGAGTTCATCACCGATGTTCGCGTTGATGTGCAGCACGAAAGTTCCTTTCAGGCAGTTTGAGCTTGGTGAAAAAAACAAGTCGAAGAAGAGCGCGCAACGAGGAGTTGCTCTTTAGAAACGCGGGAATGAAGTGAAGCTTGATGCTGAGGTTTAGGAACCAGAAATATATTTAGTGGTGAAGATAAGTCTTGCTACCACGCAAAAGCGATTAAATACCAGGGCAAATTTCAGTCACGCGCATTATCTCTGCCCGACCTGGATGGACAGCCGTGGCCAGGCTAGCGCGAAGCATGGATAAGATGGAGGTTTTGACTAGTGCAGCTTCATTGAGAAGCAGAGTCCAAGGCCTTTTGTGCGGCAACGAGAGGAGTAGATATAATCAAGGCGCCACTGATTATTTGGATCTTTTGATTCGATGCGACCGAAGCCTGGAAAAATCATATCGGCTGCTTGATCGCTAAATCGCTGGCGACTCTCGGTAAAGATGTCCTGCTTGCGAAATCCGGGGAGACCGCGACTCGGTCCATAGAGTTCGGCGTCACGCTCGGCTCTTTTTACTTCTTCGTCCATCTTTGCGCGGCTGTCGACGTGATTCATCGATCCGTCGGCATTGCCTTTGAGAATCGGATGATTCAGATCTACTTCTTCCTGCTGCGGACCGTATTTACCAACCGGACTCTTGGGGCGAAAATTAGGAGGCACACTGTCCATATAGAGTGAATGGGAGACCTGGTCGCGGATGGCCTTATCCACGCTCTCTGGAGCAAGCTTCCATTGCTGTTCAATGACGATCGGTGTCGGGGTTTTTGCCTGGTCCCCAGTAACTTGATCTGCGGCTTTGTCTTTGTCGGCGCTCGTCTGTGAGCTGATCTCAGTATTTCTCAAATGCGGTCCTCAGGGGGAACAGGGACGATGTGTTTGTTGCTGCCTGGTGATACCTGAGGGGAAGTACTGCCGACATTAAGTATTGTCGCGCGAGCTGGGGCAGTCAATGGGCGAACTACGCTGAAGACGGTGAAACGCTTCACTGGTAAGGTGTGTGCCTGTGTCGGTTTTAATCAAACTGACCCCAAATTGCCATTTTTGCAGATTAGCATGCAGTCACCTGGTCGGCGAAGAACCGCTGAGCACACCAGATAGATGTCCCGGGAAATTTAAATGATACGCAGCGCGATATTGAGTCGCGGTGCGTTTTGTCGCTTGGTGATACCGTATATGGTGGCGCTGCGCAAGCTGTGTAGTGGCGCTAACTGCGCGCGATAATTCTAATTCTCTTGTGTGCAGAGATGGCATTTTTATAGTCTTTAAGTCTATTCATTCTTCAACCATTTTCAGGAGCGTTCAATCACATAGTTCAAAGCCATGTAAGCGCCCATTGCCATTCCCCCCTCGACAGTCGGCTGTCTCGTGTGCGGCCGCATACCATCCATCAATGTCATTAACCAAGTGAGTCCACCATGATTCGTTTTGCCCTTCGCGTTCTGGTCATCGCCTTCCTGCTGGCCTACGTCGTTCCCTTCATCGTGCCGGGTGTCATGCTGCACGGCAGCTTCTGGCCCAACGGCGTCATCTGCGGCATCGTCTTCGCCTGCCTTGCCTTCCTCACGGCCGTGCTCGCCCTCCTCGGTATCGTCCTCACCGCCGGCCTCGGTGCCATCGTCGTCTACTTGGGTTTCTGGATGCTCAATGCCGTCGCCCTGATGTGGACCGCGCACCTCGCTCCCAGCCTGCTCTCCGTCGACGGTTGGGGCTCCGCCATCGGCGCCGGTCTGATCATCCTCGTGGTGAACATGGTGATCAAGGCCCTGGGCAGCAGCAAGTAAGCCCGGCGAGCGTCACCATGATCACCGATCTCCTCTACCTGGACGAAACCGCCTGCGAAGGGATCTTCATGATCGAAAGAAAAACCGTCCGTGACGTCATCCCCCTCGACGTGCACGGCCGACCCACCGATACCGTCGTGCCCGCCGGCTTCCTTGTGCGCCTGGAACCGATGGCCCAGTTCGTCGAGAACTACCCCAACCAGCCTGGCCACACCCTGTGCCATGTGTACCTCGAAGGCGAGCTGCGCTGGCTCCCCGACGATGCCATTGCCCCTGGTGCCTGACCCGCCGTTCAACAATCTCCTCTGAAGGAATCACATGTCGATCATCGGTTACATCTTCTGCGGTGTGCATGTCGCTGCCGCTCTCTTCCTGCTGTTGGCGAGCAAGCGTGCAAATCACGCTGTGCCCTACACGCTCTTTTTCCTCGGTCTCGGGGACGCCTACTTCGCCGCCAGTGATGCACCATCCGGTGTGCTTGCGTTGTCGGTCCTGGAAGTCGTCGCCATCGTGCGTCTGGTGCTGAACGGCGGCATCCTCAGCACCGCCGGCAGCTCAGTCAGCAGGCACACCGTCAAGGTGTTCTCCAAGTCGTTCTGGGCCAGCTTCTTCACCTGCTTGCTCACTTCCCTGCTCTTCCTCATCACCTTGCAGGTGACCTTCGCCAAGTACGCCATCCTGGCCTTCCCGGCGTTCTTCGCGGTGGAATACGCCTTCCGGCTGCGCCGTGCCGCAAAAGCTCAGGCTTTCATCGACGGCCCCAAGAAGTAAACCTCTACCCTTCAACTTCAAGGAACCAAACATGAGCAACTTGCAATCCGCCATCTTCGGCATCATCTGCTTTCTCGCGGCTTTTCCGCTCTCGAAGCTGGAGAAGTCCTTTGGTCTGTTCGGCGGCTTCGGTCCGGGCGGCACCTTCAAGTACGGTCGCCTGCTCGCCCTGATCGCGGTCTGCTGCGGCAGCTATCTGATCCTCAGGGCCGTCTGACCCTAACCTGAACGGGCACCGGTTTGTCCCTGGCACCACTCGTGGTGACAGGGCTACTGGTGCCCTCTTCATCTTTTCAAAACCACTGATATACTAAACAAAGTAGTATATTGACGGAAAAAAGAGATTCCGGAAAGGCAGGCTTACCTGCCCTTCCGGAGATGTTTCTATCGATGCCCGTTGGTGGTCAGAGCCGAGCGGTCAGTTTCCTTCTAGCGGAAGCGTCTGCCGCTGGCGATGTCGATCGCCACCCAGGCGCTGCCGTCGCCCCAGCGGAAGGAACGGTTGTCACGGCAGAACACGGCGACGCTGAACAGGGTCGACGAGTCGGGCAGCGCGGCGATTTCTTGTGCTGTCAGCGTCTCGCCGCCCAGCAGTTGGAACTGGCCATTGCGTTGCCAGTGGCTTTCGATGAAGTCCACGGCTTGAGCCATGGTGGCGAAATGGCCGTCACCGACGCAGGTGGCGTTGCGGCGAACGAGCGGTCCTTCCATGTGCAACTGGAAGCTGCCGCCGTAGCGACCCTCGTGCCATTCGCAGTTGACCGCCTTCAGGTCCGGCCAGCGCTCTTCGATCTGCTTGCGCGTGATCGGCAGGCACAGCCCGCCGCTGCCGAAGGTCTTGTTGTCGCGCCAGGCCTGGAGCACTTCCAGTTTGGTCGTCAGGCTGGAGCCACCGCGGATGGGAGCGAAGAGGCAGGTCGGGGGATGGTCCAGACCACCCATGGCAACGGCGGTGATGACGGTAGCGAGAGATTGAGTGTGCATGTTTGGCCTATCAACAGTTGAGTGAAGAGGTCAGTGGAAGTACCAGAGAGCGGCGCCGCCGCCACAGATGATCAGCAGGATGAGGATCCCCAGACCGGTGCTGTCGCCGCTCTTGTTCCCTTTGCCGCCGAAGAGCGCCGGGATGATGAAGAAGATCAGAGCCAGGGCGAAAAGCAGGTCCAGTCCCTTGTTGCTGCTCGAGCGGCGGTTGCTTGCGCGGGTGGCCTCATCCTTGCGGGCGCGGCGGGAGGCGAAGAACAGTGCGGTGATGATGCCGAGGGTACCGATGATGAAAAACAGAGCTTCCATGATGAGCCTTCCATGTGCTGAAGAGTTGGTGCGATTACGCTTAGAACGTGGACAGTGTGGTCCTGGGCCGGCGATTGTCGGCGGTTCGTGGCGCGGTAGGGGGAAGTGTGTTTGTCTTTAGGTTTGTTTGTGCCTGGAGAATTGGTTGATAGAGAGGCCTAAACCATACTCAAATAAGCGCGAGAAAAAGAACACTGTGACAGGAGTAGATAGCGTAAGAGTCCCACGATCTATCCTGACCTTGTTATGCGCTGGACGATAAGCGCGTGCTTTACAATTGGCACTGGTGGCTGCTGTCGGGTGTTTCGCTGCCGTCGATGCGCAAAAAGTCGTGCCACCGCAAGTGGTAGCACGACTTTTCTGGGGTTGCCTGAAGAATGCCCGCAGCATTTCTCCAGGTTTAACCTATCAGGAGAAACGGGCAGTTATCGGCCAGGTACTTTAAGTGGGTCAAAAGAGGTGAGGTGGCGATTCGCTCCCGTCGTCTTTTGATCTCTGAGCAAGCTCAGTGCGAGAAATAGGGACGGAAGAAAGGAGACCGCGATGCCTATGCGAGAGCAATAATAAAAGGCTTTCCAGCAGCGTTCGTAGTGGGGACCGGTGCTGAAGCCATAAAGCCAGCTCAGGACAATAACGCCAAGAATTCCAATGAGCAGAATTATAAACGTGGTCTTCTTCATTCTTGCCTGGCCCCTCAGTCTTTGCATCGGACCATCTAATCACTATTGTGAGGCTCTGGCCACCCGGTTTTCCTCCATACCGCTCGCCTAGCACGTTAATATTATATAGAATAGTATATGCGGGCAAAACAAAACGCACCAGAGAGGAGAGCCGGATGGCTCCCCTTCCGGATGCATTTTGTCAGCAGCCACAGAGGCGCTGCTTTTAGAAGCTCGTCGCCACCACCGGACGGTGATGGTTGAGCTGCCCGGCGTTGAAGCTGAGCATGGTGCCGTCGGCACGCATCTTCAGGCGGCTGCCCTCTTCGTCGTAGAAGCTGACAGTGCCTTTCATGCTGTCGCCGTCGGCCAGGACAGCGAGGAAGCGGAACTCTTCGTGGCCGGTGGTGTGGCCGTTGGGTCCGCGGTTGAGGTGCCTTGCTTCGTACAGCCAGTGGCAGCACGAATTGGGGCCGAGGGCCGTGCGGTAGTGCTCGGGCTCCGGATGCGCATCGGTGAAGGTCACCATGCGGCCGTCGATGACGCCGAGAACGAAGGCCTTGTTGTCGGCTGCGTCGTCGGCGGTTTCCGGCACGATCTGGCGTCCAGCGGCGATGGAGCAGCGCATCAGGATGACGTCGTCCCCTTCGTGGCGGACGCAGTCGCTGCGCAGCAGGTCATCGCTGACCAGCAGGTAGCAGTCGCTGGGCACGTGCAGGAAAAACCGGGTCTGTCCGTCGGGGGTGGTTGCGGGTTCGCGCAACAGTTTGATGCCCTGGCTGACGGTGCCATTGTGGGCTGTTAGACATTTCATGGTTTTACTCTCTTGGGCTCTGGTCGGGAGCCTGTTTTTACGCCACCGCGACCGACCGGTGGAGGTTTAAACAGAAACGACACCCCCGGGCCGGAGCGACCAGGTGCGAGCACCTGAATCACTCCGACCGGGGTGTATCGTCGGAACAGAAGCCGGCGACTACTGGTCGTCGCGCTTGGACTCGTCCTTGGTCGCGCCGTAGTTGTTCACGTCTTCGGACATGCCCGTGTCCTTGCGGGACCACAGGCTCGTCTTCAGGAACTTGCCGCTCGGGCGACGCAGGGCGATGAAGTAGCACGGACCACCGTGCCACGGCTTGCACTGCACGTACTCCTCGTACACCACCCCGGACGGGAAGGTGTAGCGGTGCAGGTTGGCGACGTGCTCGCCGGGTTCGAGGTAGTGCCCCTCGATCTGCCCGATGACCGTGATTTCGGCCAGGGGCTTGTCGAGCGTGCGGTCGAACTTGACCACACTCTGGTCGGGCATGATGGTCACGCCGATCTCGCGAACGCGGATCGAGCGACCGACGATCTTCTTGGCGCGGGCGGTGAGGCCCATGTATTGGTCAGAGCGCATGGTAATTCTCCAGGGTATGAAAAACAGGTTTATTTCGTGTCAACTGCTAGAAAAAAGGCTCCGTGCAAGACCCGGACGATGGTGACTTTCGCCACCACCGCCCGAGTACTCACGACAGAGTTGTTACTTCGTCGCCGTCGCCGGCTCGGAAGTGGCGGTCACGACGGGGCACTGATTGGCCGCCAGGCTCGAGAGCGAGGCGATCATCTTCAGCGCAGCGCCGTTGACCTGCTTGGCCGCAGCCTTGGCCTCCATCTTGCCCTCGTGGACGAGCTTGAGGTAGGCCTGCGAAGCGGCGGCGCCGACGTAGGTCGCGAAGATGCTTCCCTTGTCGGTGGGCAGGTCGGAGACGCCCGCCGCCAGGAGGTCGGTGAGGACATCCACCTTGGCCTGGCGCTTGTCGTTCCACATCACCAGGTCGCCACAGCTCTTGCCCAGCTGCGACTCCATCTTGGTGCGGATGATGGCCTTCGCCACCACCGGTGCCACCGCGATCAGGTCCGCCGTCGAGAACTTGATGACCAGGTCCGACTTGCCCTCGGCGTCCTTGTAGACGATCTCCTTGGGCAGTTCGTCACCGACGGCGAAGTCGGCGAGCTGACGCAGCTTCTTCCCCGGCTCGGCGAAACCGATCTCCTCCAGGGCAGCGGCCACGATGTTGATGCGGATGTAGTCCACCGGATGCTCTTCGAAGATCAGCCCGGTCGAGCCGTCCTTCTGGGGCACCAGGTCGAAGCGCGACTCGGTGCGAATCAGCTTCGTCTTGGAGGAGACGCTGCCGTCGCGCACCATCATGGCCGGGAAGGACATGACCATGTTGTCGCCGAAGGACGGGCCCGAGAAGAGCACGCCACCGACGACGTCGGCGTCGATTTCGCTCAGCCAGTCGCACATCAGCTTCACGACCAGGTCGATGGTGGCCACCGTCTGATCGCCGAGCTGCATGTCCTCCTTCTCGAACTTCAGCGTGCCCGCGGCGTGCGCGTCACGGATGGCCTTCTCGACCGCCGCCAGCATCTCTTCCTCGAGGCCCTGCACGTCGTGGTAGACGTTGTGGCGAGCCTCGTGTCCCAGGAGCGGGAGCACGAGCATGAGGATGTCCAGCATCTCGAAGGGCAGCTGGAGAGCGTTGGCGCCGATCGGCCCCTTGGTGCCGGGGATGGTGGCCAGGCCGCTGGCGGTGACGCGTGCCATGAAGACGTCGCCGACCTTGTAGGTCGAGCTGGGCAGCTGCTGGTCGACGGGCTTGCCGTCCTGGCCGCAGTGCAGGTCGCCGGCGAAGTAGAGGCGGAAGGCGTCGTCGAAGAACGTTTCCACCGTGGACAGCTCGGTCGCGAAACGACCGTCACGCAGCTGCTTGATGCTCTCGCAGTAGATGTTGAGCACGTAGAGCACGCGCGCCAGTTCCTGGTCGATCAGCTCGACGGCCTTGGCGATGACCGCCTGGATGGGGGCCTTCGGGTTGAGCTTGGCGAGCTTGTTGGTCAGGTCGGGCAGCGCCTTGCGGTAGGCGACGTTCGCCTTGTCGAGCTGGCGTGCCAGGCTCTTCGCGGCGTCCTGCTTCTTGGCCGAGAGGTTGGTGGAACCCCAGGCCGCGATCGTGGTCAGGTCGCCGAAGCGCTCCTCGTAGTAGCCGTCGAACATGCGGTTCATCATCATGCCCTGCATGCCGTCAGCCGCCGTGAGGAGGTTCTTGCCGGGGATGTAGGTCTCCTTCGTCTCGCCGGCCGGGACGACCGGAGCGATGTTGGGGACCACGATCTTGCCGACGATGTTGCTGCTGCCACGGACGCTGATGAAGCTGGAGGACGGGCTGACGTCCTTGCCGGCCTTCTTCAGGCGCTTCTTGGCGCGGCGTTCGGCCTTGGCGGCACGCTTCATGGCGTTGTCGACGATCACCTTGGGATCGATTTCCATGTCCGGCGTGCCGGTGCCGGTGCTGTCGATCTGCGTGTGGTGCTCGTGGCCGGGCTCCGGGGTGCGCTTGCTGGCGATGGTGGCCGGACGCTGGATCTTGAGGGTGAAGTTTGTCATGGTAGCTCCTTTTGAACATGTGTGAACGCCCGGAGACCTGCACAGGCTCTGGGTATTCATCGCGTTAAACAAATGGTTTTCTACTTACCGAACTCCAGCTTCACCATGGGTGTGCAAAGACCAGGGTGACTGCCTCACGTGAGGCTGCAGAAAAAGACCTGACACGAGACACGACCTTGTTAGCTGTTCTTGCGTTTTGCGCGTGCGCGACCGATCAGCAAAGAATGCTGGGGAAAGGTCGGCGGAACAGTGGCTCAGGTAATGTTTTTGTGTGTTGGTCTTTTAAAGGCTTAGAGGATAAATAGTGAGTTGAGACTAATGAAAGGAGCCGAGGGCATGCAAGCCCCGTCAGGAGCCTGTGGGGCATAGAAATATGAGACATGGCCTGTAAACTCGATTCCTGACATTAAATCGAGGTTCTGGCTGTAAACTTGGGTTAGGTTAGCTCGCGCTAATGTTTCTCATCACGCGGCTGTCGCTATGGACACGCCGTTTTTGCGGAAGGCGAAAGTGAGCAGCGCCTGGTTGAGGCTCAGTTTTTGCAGGTGGAAAAGCTGATAAAGCACGGCACCGGCATTGACCAGCGAGACTTCGTCCGGGAAACACTCGGAGAGCAGTTCGCGCAGGGTACTGGTGTCTTCAAGCGAGTGCTTGAAGGCGTCCAGGGTCTGGTTGGGATCGCTGGAGAGTTTCGCCATAACCACGCGCAGCTTGCTGTTGGTCAGGTAGCCGGAGGCTTTTAGAAAATCCTGGAAGGTCAGTCCATCAAAGTTTTGCTTCGGTTCCTTGAGCTTGGCGACACTGTATATGACGTCGCAGGCTGCTTCTATCGAGAGCAAGTGGGCGCCAATCAAATTTTGCACGCAAAGAGCTGCCGTCAGGGTCTCATCCGAAATCAGCTCGTTTTCCACAAGATATTCGCCGATCAGCTGTTTGCGTTCGCGGGCTGCGGCGATGGCGTCTTCAATTTGTTTGCTGGTCAAGATTTTGCTGTAAATCAAAATTTCACCCAGGGCAAAATGACCACTGCCGGCCGAAATTTTGATACTGAGCTGGAGATTGGCCTGGCGAATCTGCTCAATACCGGCGGCGCGGGCCAGGCTGCCCTTGCGAATCTGGCTCTGAACATCGAGGGCGTAATCAACCAGTGCCGGTTCGAGGGCGTCGAAGGTGGTGAGGATATGGCCCAGGGGGAGCGCCGAGAAGTCGGCCGCTTTCAAGGCGATATCGAGTTGCTGCGGGCTTATCGCCTGAGCGTCGGCTAGAAGCTCACCCAGTCTGGTGCGGCGGGTGGTCTTAGCCTGCAAACCCATCGACTGCAGGGCGTCGGACAGGGGGATGTGGCCCTTGCAAACCTTTTGCACGGCCTTTGATAGGGCTGATTTTTCAAAAATGCCGTCTCGCAAAAGAGACTGCGCTTCCAGAACGGCCTTGAGATCGTTGTCGGTGATTAGATCAAGCAAAATCAGGCACTTGCCGAACGGTAGGCCGCTGTGGGCTGATAGTTCTTCGGTTTTGGTGCATGCCTCAGGGCTGAGAACACCAAATTCTTGTAGGAGCGTTCCAAGTCTGGCTACTGGCTGAACTGGCATAAAACCTCGGTCGATAGAATCCGCGAAACCTGCCTAGACATTATAAGGCCAAATAAAAAAAATTCCGGCCAGGACTTTTGGCTGCCGAGCGGCTTTTCAAGGGGTTTGGGCCCGCCCTTATGGTGCGTCGTGCTGCTGAATTAAAGACATAATGCCGCTCCACATCGACCCGGCTTTGTGACCGCCCGCCCGTTTGCTGTCAGCCGGGGCGGGGTCTCTTACCAGGACGGGTTTTTCGTCGCCGTCATTGAGTGTAATCTGGGGCCCGCTCTGCGCTGCGTGTAATTGTAAGTAAGCCTCGTCAGCGAAGAAAATATTGATTTCCTGGCCGTCGCCGATAAAACCGCCGTCCGCCTGTCTTCGAGCCATATCGGCCGAGTTTGACGCCGGCTGCTTGATGGCAAATGTGCCGTCGTCAAAAATTTCCTCGATGTCAAATTGTTCGGTCTTGCCCTCGGCTGCGTGCCAGCGCCCGCTCAGTAGCGACAGGGTACGCGGGAGGATGGGCTCACTCAGGGCTGTTACGGCCGGGCGCAGCGATTGACTGGTTTTGACCGCGCGAAAATCGTTGCCCGCGAAGGGGTCGCTCTCTGCCTTGCACAGCCAGCTATGCGTGCCCTGATCATCTCCTCTCAATAGCAGGTTTTGGCCGTATTTGGCACCGGCTGAGTTTTTCAGGTCAACCAGAATTTGCGGTTTGTCTCCGCTGAGCACTCGATATTCGCCGATAAGGGGCAGCGCTTTGCCCCGATCGTAATTCCAGAAGCCTTTGAAGATCCGCTCACCATCAAAGGATCTTATGACAAGCGATCCCTCAAAATTGCCCAGGCGGCCGTTGCGATATTTCCAGCAACCCAGCAGTCTCTGCTCGATTGATCCGGGAGCGAGTGCAACTGCGGCGGGCTTTTCGCCGGCTTCCTTAAACCAGTCGCTGCGCAGCAGATCAATGGCGGATTGTTTCGGCACCGGCCATGTATGCACCTGATTGGTCGTTTCGCGTTCCGGCAGCGGCATGTTCAGGACGCCCACGACCACGGCGCACGCGGCGACAATCCCCAGGCCGAGGGCCACCAGGCTCTTATTGTTTTTGTTCTTTACCGCAGGCGGCCCGGTCGACGGATCTTCTGTCATCCGGCGAGAAACCTGTCCAGCGCTCGCTCTATGCCGGAGAACATGATGTCGATCTCGTCCCTGGTTATCACCAGGGGCGGTGACATGGCGATAGCATCGCGAATGCCGCGGACAATCACACCTTCTTCCCGGCAGAGGTTGGCTGCGGGTATGCCGATGTAGCTGTTGGGTACGATGGCGGCGCGCCCGCCGGCGGGCACCAGTTCCAGAGCGCCGATCAGACCATAGCCGCGCACGTTGCCGACGGCGGCGTGGTCCTTCAAAGCCCAGAGTTTTTGCTGGAAGTAGGGACCGACTTCGTTCTTAACGTGCTCAATCAGATTGTGCTTGCTGATGTAATCGAGATTGGCCAGGGCCGCCGCGGCGACTGTGGGATGTCCGCTGTAGGTGAAACCATGTGCGAAGTTGCCGCCCTTGATCAGGACCTCGGCGATTTCATCGCTGACCATGGTGGCGCCCATAGGCAAATAGCCGCTGGTGATGCCCTTAGCCAGTGTCATGATATCGGGATCGAGCTCGAACAAGGAGCTGGCAAACCAGTCACCCAGGCGACCAAACCCTGTGATTACCTCGTCGGCGACGAAGAGCAAGTTGTACTTGCGAGCCAGCTGGCGCAGGGCTTGGAGATAGCCGGGCGGGGGAACGATTACGCCGCCGGCACCCTGGATAGGCTCGGCAAAAATGGCGGCTATGGTTTTGGGGTCCTCAGCCAGAATGAGTCTTTCAGTTTCTTCAATGCACCACTTGCCATAGCTCTCTTCGTCCATGTCGCTGTTTTCAAAATATGGGTACGGAGCCGGTGCGTGGTAGTAGCCCGGGAGCGGCAGGTTGAAAGCGCCGTGACAGTTGGCCAGACCGGTGAGGCTGGCTGAGGCCATGGTCACTCCATGATAGGCAAATTTGCGGCTGATGATCTTGTGGCGTGCTTCCTCGCCGCGCAGTTTGTAATAGGCACGGATGGTTTTGAGGGCGGTTTCGTTGGCCTCGGAGCCGGAGTTGCTGAAAAATGTCCGATTTAGTCTTGCCGGCGCGAGCTGGGCCAGGCGCTCGCTGAGCATGATTGCCGGTTCGGTCGTGCTATTGAAAAAAGATGGGTAGAAGGCCAGCCTGGTCATCTGGGTGGTGACGGCCTCGATTATTTCCTTGCAGCCATAACCTACATTGACGCACCAGAGGCCGGCCAGGCCGTCGAGGAGTTTTTTGCCCGTTTCGTCGACGACGTAGATGCCCTCTCCCGAGTGCACAACATGGGTGCCGCTTTTATGCATGTCGGCGTGGTCTGTAAAGGGATGAAGGTGATACGCCCTGTCCGACTCGCGCAGATCGTTGACCACTGATACAGCCATAAATCCCCCTCTACAGAATGTGCTTTTTCATTAAACGGCCCGGATTTATCAGCCGGGCCGGTAAGAATATCACACTCTTCCGGCCGTTGTATTACGGCGCTGGTGGGCTTTTTGGCTCAAATTGAGCGGACGCGGCGGAAAGCCTAGCGGAGCTGGGTTAGCGGCGCTTAATGTGCTGAAACGAAAGCCACAACATATGTAAATTCAGACAGCGCGCTTTTATTTAGTCGTATCTATGAGCTCATTTTTGATAAGACAGAGTATCAACACTCCCGATTAATTTATTTGGTTTCCACCCCCGATCTAGTTTTACCTCACTAGCTTTCAAGCGATACACCCGGCTTTCACGGCCTGGTCGTTTTGTTCCGATTTCAACGAGTGTTGAGGTCGCTTGATTGACGTGAACCAACCGGAGACATATATGAAACTCATGGATCGCGCCACCGTAGGTGGTGCCGCTCTGTCTCATCGCGCCCTGCGCCGAACAGAGTACTGGCATGATTTGTCGTCTTCGGTTGCCTCGTCGCATGAGGTCATCGGGGGTGACACAACGCTGGTTGTTGTGGACATGCAACAGCGGTTCCTCAACAACTGGGAAGGGCCCTCGACGCCGCCAGTGGACGAAGTCATTCGCCAGGTCAAACACGCCATGAAAATGGGGTGGGGCATTGTCCTCCTGGAGATGAAGCCCTGGCGCCTGGGCGAGACGATTTCACCCATCGTTGAGCTTCTCGAAGGCAAATACGACCGATTCGTCCGTCGCAGCAAGCAAACTCCCTCCGGTTCGAAAGAACTGCTGGAAGCCTGCTACGAGAACGGCTTCGGCATGGGCCTGTTTCGCATCACCGGTGTCTTCCTCGACGCCTGCGTGCTGGAGACTGCCCTGGGCGTGCTCGAAGCCGAGCCCGCTTCGCTGGTGCGCATGATGGAAGAAGCCTGCTCGACCGATATCGACGTACGTGGTGCATGGGCCTGGGTCCTGCAACGTGCGCGCGAGAATCCTCGTCTGGCGGTGAGCTCCGAGCGCATCGACTCCCTGGTCGACGGTGAGGGATAGCTTCCCCTCCGTTGGCCGCAATACACGGCCGGTGGTTATGACTCAGTCGTAGCCCCGGCCGTGTATCTCAGACCAAGCCTGGCCTGTCATCCAGGTGCTAGAAAGGAACTTGCCATGACAAAACATCAAATTTTATTAGGAGTATTCCTGCTTGGATTAACGATCGCATTAGATTCCTCCGCGGGTACCACTCAGTCGCTCGCTGACCAGTCCTGCAATCCCCCAGCCAAGCAAGAGCCGGCGCCGAAACCCAAGCCTGCCTTAGCCGGTCGCAGGATTCTTGTCGACGCGGGTCACGGTGGTACCGATCCTGGTGCTATGCGTGCCGGTGTCGAAGAGAAAGACATCACCCTCGATGTCTCGCTCAAACTGCGCGCCCGCCTGGAAAATCTCGGCGCCCGGGTGGACATGACCCGCGACAGCGACGTCTTTATCCCTCTGCCGGATCGGCTTGCCGCCAGTAATACCAGCTGTCCGGACCTCTTCGTCAGCGTCCATGTCAACGCCGTATCGAAGCCCAGCATCACCGGCATCGAGACCTACTACTACGATGACCGCGGTCAGAATCTGGCCAACGTCGTCCTCAATACGGTCTCTTCGCAGTTGCATGAAACTGCCAAATGGAGTCATTCTCGGGACCTCTTTGTGTTGGACGGCAATCGTGTGCCGGCGACGCTTGCGGAAATAGGGTACATAACGAACCCTGGCACGCGGGCGAAGCTGAACAACCCTGCTTACCAAGACAAAGTGGCCTCTGCACTTGCAGATTCGGTGGTGACTTACCTGGAGAGCCCCGGCGCTGAACACGGCTGTTCAGTGTAGGACCCGATAAGGAAAAAATGCATTTTCAACTGAGGAAATAGCGGGAGAACATTGATTTGTTCTCCTGCTATTTCTTCGTTGTTTTTCTGGGAACTTATTAACTGTGCGTTATAGTACAACTGAGGAAAGTCTAAGCACACTCTGTCGCTGGTTCGTTGCTCGGCTTATAGCCAATACAAATTCGGAGCGAGTTTGTAAACGCCTTAAAAACCTGAGGCTTTACGCACATCGGCCAGGATTTTTTTCAGGGCTCCCTGTTTGCCGAAGGCGGCATCGACCTGTCCTTTTGTGGCCAGGCCTTCGTCTGTCAGGATTTGACCAAGCAGTCTTTTGGTCGCCTGGGGCTCGGCCTTCTGAATATCCAGGGCTCTGGTGATTTGTTCTTCGGTGACGCCGAACTCTTTCAAAAATTGGCCCAGCTGAGGCACATGTTTGAACTGGGTTTTTTCCGCCAGTTTAGCCAGATCGTTTTCGGCGTAGACGGTCAGCGTCGCACCTTCTTTCAATTCCAGGGCGGGATTGCGAAGAGTGAGACGTTTCGCTTCTTCGGCAATCGTATCGGGAAACAATCTCTCTCCGGTTACAGCGGAACGCCCCTGCATTATTTCTCTGGCCAGAGCTTCCATGTCCTGTCCGGCTCCGACTCTGTGCGTCAGGGGCAGTTGCTTGAGGCTGTTCAGTGAGGCTTCGTACTCGGTCGCCGCCCGGGCAAATTGTTCGGGCACGGCCCGGGCTGCTGCGGCGTCCAGCATGGGGCGAGCCACGTCCGGTATCGAGCCGACTTGCTTGAGTACAGCTTCACGCTCGGCCATCTGCACCGTCAGTTTGCTCGCGGCTCCTGCCTCTGTCAGGGTCTCGGCCGCCACCTGCGTTGAGGCGCGTTCGATGCCGCCCGTTAGTGATTTGCCGCGGGTCAGGTAAAGCAAGACTGCGGCTCCGGCCGCGGCGGCGGCAATACCCGGATGTTCTTCGACGGTTTCAACTGTTTTCACTACGCCGCGTTTAGCCAGGTTGTAGGCATCCTCAAAGAAATTTTGCTGATGCGGCGGAGCTGTCAGGTTTTTTACGGCTTCTTCAAGATCTGGTCGGGGTGGGAAAGCCATGGCGGCTGTCTTGCCTCGTAAACTTTTTTGGGGGGATGCACTTGTTATACGCCTCAAAAATGACACTACCATTACAGAGTCTTGTCTCACAATGGTGATCGCCGCAGTGCGCACCGCCGTCACCGCCATGTCATAACTCCAACACGGCGCTGCCCTGTTGCGCGTTTAACATTGAGCCGTTCCAATTTGCGCCATGACTGACGTGTCGATCATCGACTTGTCAGTCATGGTTTTTGCTTTTTTGGTATCGCAGGCGGTGGCATAGCTCGCGCTACTGTTTTATCGGTTATCTTGCACAAAGGGCTTTCATAACGCCCTTGATAAATGGCAGTTTGGGGTATTCCAACCCATCCCAGAAATCTCGGAGCTCTTCACCGACCCGTTCAAACCCAGTTTAATTTGTCGATTATTTTTCTTGCGACTGGGTCGTATGAACGGTCTTACGCAGTGAATAGCAAACCATTCAATAACCTCCAATCAGAAAGGCGTTTCAATCATGTTTCGTTATCTTGTCCTGCTGCTCGCCTTCACGGCCGCGGCACTTTTCACAACCTCGTACTACACGGCCGGTCATTTCGGGGATGCCTTCCTCGGCCTCCGCGTCTACGCCGCTATTTTCGTCCTGGCTGCCCCCTGGTGGCTTCTGGCTCTGGCCCTTCTCAATTTGACCATCTGGGCCATCGCTGGTCAGTCTCCTCCGCTTCCACCCAGTGAGGCGCCGCCGCCGGAGTACGCTCCTGCACCGCCGGAGGCTCCCCGCACCCTGAAAGACTATGCCAAATTCAACCTGGGCATTCTGGTCTTTTCGTATGCGATTTATCTCTTTGTGGGCTTCGGTATCCTGTCGTCCATCCGTTGAGTTTCTCTCAGGGCGCTCACTAGCTGAGCTTCCTGACAGGAATTCCGACGACACTTCTTGAGCTTAAGGCGGGGGGCAGACTATCGCCCCCTGTCTTTTGCATTACTCTTTTTGCTTTCTGGTACTATGGCTTATAGCAGTAAGCGGGACGGAAAAATCGATGGAGAGGATGTCAAATATGTAGTTGAAATTAGTGATGGACCTGACTGTGGGCTGCATCTGGTAGTGTTCTAGGTGCTTACTCCAA
>JAFEAV010000039.1 GCA_018266215.1 Cyanobacteria bacterium SZAS LIN-3
TCGAGGAATACATGCCGCAAATGCTATGCCCGGATCTCGGCATCAGCGGCCAGAAATACACCGACCGAATTAAAAATTTGTTGACCGGTGAAAATCTCAGCGGCGCGAATGTCGCCTCAATAAACTGGTCCTCCGACTATCAAAGCGCCTTGCAGAAGGCCAAGCAAAGCAACAAACCGCTGCTGGTAGACTTTACAGCCAGCTGGTGCGTATTCTGTCGCAAAATGGATCAGACTACATTTATCGAGCCCGATGTTGTAGCCCGCATCAATTCAGATTTCATCCCGGTAAAACTGGATGAGCAAAACAAAGATGCTCAGATACTTTCAAGCAAATTTGAATTTCAGGCTCTGCCTACGGTTCTGGTGCTCGACGGCGACGGTAATTTGAAGAAGAAAATTACAGGCTTTGTCGGACCGGATAGATTTCTCAAACTGCTGGCGCAAAAATAGCGCTCAGTCCGACTGCTGCTCCTCGAGAGACTGGCGGAAAGCGGCACAGCGCTGAATAAAGTCGGGCCAGGGCGGGATGGGTGGCTGCGGTTCGATTTTTTCGGGCAGCACATTCCACAACTCGGGCACATACCAGCATAGATCATGACCTTTCTGATCGCGCTGCTCTCTTATGGCCGCACGCAGCTTGCGCACTTCCTGACGCAGCTCGTCTTCACCCATTGTAAGCAAGTCGGAATCAATGTTTTCAACCATGATGAACAGTCCTTCCTGTTTTTATCAAGACTACAAAATATTGACGGCGCGCGCAGCCAGCAGAGCTATCACCGCCAGTGATATCGTCGATTGCACCATCATCAGCCCTTTAGCCCAGCGCGAGAGCACCGGTACGTCAGTGGGAGAGAGCGCAGTGCTCGTATTGAAAGCGAGAAATAAATAGTCAACAAAGCGCGGCGACCAATTTTTTGCCGAGGCAAAATTAGTAGTGGTGCCGTCTTCGCTGTTCGACTGTGGCAATGTCATCTGGGGGAACAAGAAAGCCCCGTCATCATGCTCCTCCCGCGCGTCGCGCCGATGCGGACCACCGGCATCAAGTCGCCAGTACCAGGTGGCAAAAACAAGAA
Source organism: Cyanobacteria bacterium SZAS LIN-3 (assembly GCA_018266215.1). Lineage (GTDB taxonomy): Bacteria > Cyanobacteriota > Vampirovibrionia > Obscuribacterales > Obscuribacteraceae > REEB67. The sequence goes on from JAFEAV010000039.1 coordinate 1,076, forward strand.
TATTCGTTGTCCACAACGCCATAGCCGAGCGCAACAACTCCACCGGTGTCTCGAGGTGCAGGGGAATGGCATGGATGAGCAATATCACAGACCAAACCAGGGCCACTGTGACAATCGCCAGCGACACATATCCCAGCACGCGGCAGACACTGTGCTTGCCCCGACGATGATAAAACTCACCGACAAGCATTGTTATGGCCATCAAGCTAATCAAAGAATAACGCGGAAAGAACAAGAGACTAGCCGGCAGTGCCAGATTCAGGCCGCCAATAGCAACAAGAGCCAGAAAGGCAGGCCACATTGGCTCGGCGTCTCTGGCGGGATTTTTCAAATGGTCGGCGAGCTTTTGCATAAGAGGCCAATATAGCAGGGGTATTGGCATCAAAGCGACTTGATATAATTTACTTTCTTTTCAAGCCGCAGCAGCGGCACAGGGGGTCTCAGTGGGCGCAACCAGAATCTCCAGTCAGGCCGAGATTGCCTCCCACATAGACGCGCTCAAAAACTGCAAACGCTGTCCACTCATGGTCGGACCGGTCGTGACGCACACTCCGGTGTTGTCTAAGGTTTACCTCATAGGGCAGGCCCCGGGCCCGCATGAGGGCGCGGCGGGCAAGCCCTTTGCCTGGACCGCAGGCAAGACTTTATTCCGCTGGTTTGAACGTATCGGCTTGAACGAAGAGCAGTTTCGCGCCCTTACATATATGTCGGCCGTCTGCCGCTGCTTCCCGGGCAAGGCCAAAAGCGGCGGAGACCGTGTGCCGGCCCCGGACGAAATAGAAAACTGCTCCGGCTGGATGGCCGAGGAGTTTCGCATACTGCGCCCGGACCTGGTCATCCCTGTAGGCAAACTGGCGATTGAGCAAAGCCTGGGTAAGGGCCAGCTCGTCGACGTCATCGGCCGGAGTTTCGCCAAGACCCTTTATGGCGTCGACTGCCAGGTCATTCCCCTGCCCCACCCCTCCGGCGCATCCACCTGGTTTAAAAAGGAACCGGGCATTTCGCTCCTGCAGGAGGCCCTGACCGAGATAGGCAGACACCCGGCCTGGCAAGAACTGACCAGTCGGGCTTGAGTTTCAAGGATTAATGTGACCGCCCAACATCGGTCACGTCTCCGCGCGAATATTAAGTCGTGACCCCCCACTTACTATTCACGAAACGGAACGGTAAATCATGAGCAGCCCCTTTAACATCGAACTTGGTCCCCACTTCCCCGCCGCCGACAAGGGCATCGCTAATTTTGAAATCAACGCTTTCAACACTATAATGAAAGCCGAGATGAATTTATTCAATAAAGCCTGGGCCGGCTGGCCCTCCGATAATACCGCCCCCGATGCCCATCGCGGCGAAGCGCAATCGCAGGACATGCTGGATGCAGCCCTCAAGGGCGTTTTTGGTGATATCTACAGAAGAGGCTAGTTAGCCCCGCCATGCAATGTGCAGCGCCAGAGCCTTTTGCCCTTCTTGCATAAAACGCCTGGCTATGCGAGGATTGCCGGCAAACTCAGGGCGCAAAACTTTGGCGACAAACAGCTCGACGACTCCAGTCTTCCGGACCTTCAGGAATTCCCAACAAGAAACAAAAACCCTGGTAGAAGCTGGATGACACCCATCACAACGTTAACCCAGAAAGCGGAGAAAACCACTCCGTCATTGGGGCAGCCGTGGTTATCTTCGCCGACCTGGGATACAACCTGGATACTGGGACCAGCGCTTATCTCGGCCTCCTGTGCGCTCATTTTCAAAGAACAAATGGAAGCCTGCCAGAGTGTGCCACTCTGGGTCTGGGTCTGCTTCATCCTGATGGTCGATGTCGCCCACGTTTATGCCAGCCTCTTCCGCACTTATCTGGATCCAAAGGCTTTCAGCAAAAACAAAGTGGTGCTGCTGGTGATGCCGGTTGTTGCCTGGCTTGGCGGCACTGTCCTTTACTGGATAGGAGATCAGTACTTCTGGCGCGGTCTGGTCTATCTGGCGGTGTTTCATTTTATCCGTCAACAATTTGGTTTTATGATGCTCTACGGGCGCAGAGACTCAGCTGCGGCTAAGAAATATCGCTGGCTCGACCACACGGCTATTTACACGGCAACGGTTTATCCACTGCTTTTCTGGCACACGCATGTGCGCGACTTCAGCTGGTTTGGTGCCACCGAATTTTTCGACTGTGTGCCGGCCTTTGTCAATGAAATAGGATTTGCCGCGTATGTACTTGTCGCTGCAGCATATTTCAGCAAAGAAATTTTCCTGGCAAAACAGGGCCAGATCAACATTCCAAAAAATCTGCTCCTGCTCACAACGGCATACAGCTGGTGGACCTGCATCGTTGCTGTCAACTCCGACCTGGCATTTACGATCACTAACGTGGTCAGCCACGGCGTCCCTTACATGGCGCTGGTCTGGCTCTACCACGGCCGCGCGGCGCGGGAAAAAGAGATGAGCGCGCCGGGGGCGGTCTCAGCCTGGGGCCGGGGCTGGCGCAAATTGCTTATCTCCAATGCCTTCATTTTTGTCGCATCTATGGTCCTCCTGGCCTACATAGAAGAAGGCTTCTGGGACTCCCTCGTCTGGCGCGAACACTGGGCGGTTTTCGCCCCCTTCTGGCGCATCCCCCACCAGGCAGACCCGCTGCTGCTGGCTATAATCGTACCGTTCCTGGCACTGCCGCAGTCAACGCACTATCTGCTCGACGGTCTGATATGGAAAGTCAAGGAGCGCGGCAGTGTCTGGAGCGCGTAATTGAGAGACCAACTTGGGGCATAATGTCTTAGATGGCTGGGACGTGGAGGGTGCGATAGATGAAAAGACTGACAGGCGCAGCACTTTGCCTGGCAATGGCTCTGCCGGCCCTGGCGGCGCCTCCCGTCGACAACCTGACCAAAGGCATACAGCTGTACAAAGCCGGCCAGTACTACAAGGCCCTGGGATATTTCCAGGATTCAGTCAAGAAGAAACCCAAGGTCTGGCAAGGCCATTACTATCTGGCAAATACTTATCTCTCCCTCGGCGACCGCGACCAGGCGTATGAGCAATACAGGCTCTGTCAGGCCTGCCGCCCGACACCGGATATTGAAGCGGCCTGTGAGCAAATCGTCAGCAAGCTGGCCGCGGCCAGCACCACAAGTATGCCCTCATACAACGATCCCGATGCCAATCGCAGTCGCAATCAATATCTGATCCAACAGAAACAGGCCATCCTGGATGACGCAGGCAGACAGGCACAACTGAATCGTGATCGCACCATGAACGCCATTCTCAATGAGACAGCAATCGGCAATGGCGGTCGCGCCAGTTTTGCACCCGATGCCACAGCAGAAGACCATGAACGGGCAATGAAAATACAGCGCGAGACCGAAAAGAAAAACGAAGCTATTTACGAAGCGGCCCGTCGACGAGCCAGAGAAATAAAATAGCGCCATCTTAAACAGGACGGCTCTATGAAGGGCATTTTTATACTTGTGGTCGTTGTCGCACTGGCAGGCTTTGTCTGCTTCAACATCAGTGCCATCACGGCTTACATAAACTCGGCCACCGCGATGCTGCACGGCGTAGACGCCGATAGTCTCGAGGGCAAACCGTTGAAGACCTACGCCCTGCCGCACTCCCACTGCAAGGCCGGATTCCCCGGTGAACCGCACGCACCATCGGCCGCACAGCAACTCTACAACGGCCTGCAATCGGGCGAAACAAAAGTGATGGCCGATGCCAAACAGGTCTATTACCTGGCCGAGCTGAGCATACCGGCGGCACCGCTGGCAGCAGGCGGCCCATCTGGCGCGGCGGGCGTGCTGTCATTTGCCGCGAGCAATTCGGGCATGGAGCAATTTGCCAAAGGACCATCCGCCCTGGACACAACAGGAAATAACAGTACTGCCGGCTTCAACAACGATGAGTCGGTGCCGCTGAAAATACAGAACGCCCTCGATAGCATGTCGCGCTCCTGGCTCACCGAGCACGGCACCAGCGCCGAACAGACATTGCCTCTAGCTCTCAAAGGCGGGCTTTTTAGCGGCCGCGAAATAACCGGCCGATTGAAAGACGGTGCCGGCAGATTTAAGTTGAGATTCTTTTGCAACTATCCTTGCAAGACGATTGTCATAATTGGTGCCACCGGTGATGGTGCGCGGGTAGATTCGGCCGATACGAAGAAGTTTATCGAGTCGCTGGATATGTGGCAGTGAAGGAGTGATATTTTATGAAGTTCGCCGAATTTGTTGAGGAAGTTTCGCAGACCTATCCGAATTTGATTGGACTCGCCAATTGTGTCAACCTAGAGCAGGGATTTCGGTTTCTTGCCTCCATTGGATACGATATTGCCACGATGGAGCAAATACCTCTCGATGAATTTACTCAGGATTTGGTTTTTCCAATTTCTGGCGAGTCCAGTTATCTCGCGCTCGGTGTTACTTGAGTTGGTCATCTAACAGCGGTCGCTGTTTTTGACCACCTTCCGTCGCCGGATGAATTGCTTGAGTGGCATCTATCGCAAGGTTGGGCGCCGCAGTATTCGGAGTTAAAGACTGGTAACAAAATATTGGGGCATGCTTCTTGTCTGGTACACAGACAAGACCAAGGTGGATAGGGCAGCGGGGGACAGTGCAGAAAAGTTTTTCAAAGAAGCCTTCAAACGGTCGGATAGAAATCCCATCATCTGGAAAAGCTATGCACACTTCTTGAAGGATGGCGGCCAAATCCGAGAGAGCAAAGAAGCATCAGAAAAAGCGGCTACTCTAGAGAAACAAGAACTTCAGCTCAGGGAAGACGTTATCCTGACCGTTCCAACCATACTTCGAAACTCCCCTTTCAAGTATCAAAAGAATGATTCGCAGGGTGAGGCCTACGATTGCAGGTAGACTGCAATTTGGGGCGCAATTATAACCCGGCAACAAAAGAAGAAAAGGGTGTCACAGCACGAATTTCTCAGCCAGAATCTTTTGAATAGACTTGAGGAGGAAAAACCAGTGAGCGTTTGCGCAATAGTTGGGGCGGGAGCCGGTATCAGCCAATCGGCGGCGAAGAAATTTCTCGACCGTGGTTACGATATCGCACTGGTGGCCAGGAACTCCGAAAAGCTGGCTGGCCTGAAAGAAGAGCTGGGTAACGACAGAATCACTACCTGGAGCTGCGATGCCGCCGACATGGATAAGGTTTTTCAGACTTTCACCGAGATCCAGGAGTGTCAGGGACCGGTTGAAGTCCTCATCTACAACGCCTATATGGCCGTCCCCGGTCGCGTCACCAGGCTCAAACCATCCGACCTCAGAGACACCCTGCAGGTCAACATCACCGGCGCCCTCGCCGCCGCCCAGCAGGTGATCCCCAAGATGAAGGCAGCCGGCAAAGGCACGATCATTCTCACCGGGGGTGGCTTTGCGCTGGCGCCCTTCCAGGGCATGACGGCCCTGTCGGTCGGCAAAGCCGGGCTGCGGGCGCTGGCTAATTGTATGCATCAAGAGCTGGGCCCCCTGGGCATCCACGCCGGCACAGTGACCGTATGCGGCCTCGTCAAACCCGGTACCTTCTACAGCCCCGATGCCATCGCCGATGCCTTTCTGGCCTTCCATGATCAACCCGCCGACGCTTTTGATTGGGAAATGATGTTCAAAGAAGCGGGCTAAAGTACACAGTTCACACCAAGTTCCCTCAAGTAGGACCATAATTGCTGTATGAGCAATGAAAGTCCGCTAGTTATGGTCACGGGTGCGACAGGCTATGTCGGGGGCCGCCTGGTGCCGCGACTACTGGAGGCCGGCTACAGAGTACGCGCATCCGGACGCTCACTAAACAAGCTCAAGAGCCGGACCTGGGCGAAGCATCCGGATGTGGAGCTGGTAGCGCTCGACATATTTGACGAGAAGGCCCTCACTCAAGCCCTGGAGGGCTGCGAGGCGGCCTATTATCTGGTCCATTCGATGAACGGACGCACTACCGATTTTGAAAAATCAGACCGCTACGCCGCCGAGTTGATGGCTAAGGCGGCCGAAGCCGCCGGGGTCAAACGGATCATATATCTGGGCGCCCTGGGCGAGAGCTCCGACAATCTGAGCAAGCACCTGCGTTCGCGGGCCGAAGTAGCCGATATCCTACAGAGAGGTCCGGTACCGGTGACAGTGCTGAGAGCGGGCATGATCCTGGGCTCGGGAAGCACGTCTTTTGAGATTTTGCGCTACCTGGTCGAGCGCCTGCCGGTCATGATCACGCCAAAATGGCTGGAGACGCCCAGCCAACCGATAGCGATCAGAAACGTCCTTACCTATATGATCGACTGCCTCAAAAAAGATGAGACAGTGGGCAAAACTTTTGACATCGGCGGGCCGGAGATACTGACCTACAGAGAGCTGATGCAGACCTATGCGGTGGCGGCCGGGCTGGGCAAGAGAATCATTATTACCGTTCCGATTTTCACGCCGCGGCTGTCATCCTACTGGATTCATTGCGTCACCCCGGTGCCGTCGTATATAGCACGGCCACTGGCTGAGGGGCTGCGCAACCCGGTCTTGTGCACAGACCAGGAAATTCTGAAAATTATTCCGCAACAACTTCTGACCTGCCGAGAAGCTATCGATATAGCACTGGATCGCATTCAACATCAATCGGTGGAAAGCAGCTGGACCGACGCCGGGGTGCTGCCTCCACCTGAGTGGATCATCCCCGGGGACCCAGGCTGGGCCGGCGGCAATTACTATGAAGACAACCGTTTTGTAGAAGTGAAAGACTCGCCCGCCGAGGTCTGGTACAGGCTGATGCGCCTGGGCGGCAAGACCGGCTGGTACTACGGTAACTGGATGTGGCAACTGCGCGGTTACATGGACCGTTTGATAGGCGGTGTCGGCCTGATGCGCGGGCGGCGCAGCGCAGAAACATTGTTTGTCGGAGACGCCCTGGACTTCTGGCGGGTGATAGCCGTCGAGCCCGAAAGTCGGCTCCTATTGACGGCTGAAATGATTCTGCCGGGAACGGCATTCCTCGAATTTCGCATAAGCGCGATGCCAAACGGCAACACAAAAGTGCAGCAAATTGCCAGGTTTCAACCGCAGGGTTTACTGGGTGTCCTTTACTGGTGGGTTGTTACACCGCTGCACCACTTTGTTTTTACCGGAATGCTCAAAGGCATTGCCAGTGCCAGTCGCGAGACCATAATCAAGGGGCCGCAACGTATACTCAAGCGTGCTTGACCCGAAAAAAATCGAAAAATTTCATTAGAAAATTCAGCAAAAAATTTCAGTTTTTGCTATAAAAAATAACAGAACAACTCGAGAGAGAATAGCTCTCTGACGGGATTGTATTCTTCAATACGACTAGCTTTCAAGTTTGAGATTTGGAGGTGTTTTATTGTGGAAAAGCGCTATTTTAAAAGACAGTTTTTCTCTGACTATATCGCTGCCGGCAGCCCCAAGACGACTCCAGCAAGGTTGCAGCATCTAGCCAGACACTGGTGCGGCAAGGTACGTCAGCGTGTGGCCGAAAACGAAAACACACCGCTGGCAGTGCTGGAACAGTTGGCTGTCGATAGCGAAGCAGATGTACGGGTGGCAGTGGCGACAAACCGGAATTGCCCGGACTCGGTCATTGCCACCCTGGCGGCGGATGACAACATCATCGTCCGGCACGGCATTGCGCAGGACGTGTTTGCGCCGCTCCCATTGTTAGCCAAACTGGCGGAAGACGACAATGCCTGGGTCAGGCATGAAGCCTGGAAGACCCTCTCCATCATAAAAGGAGGTACAGGACAGTCGTTCAATCTTGCCATGCAAAGCTGAGGTAACTTCTATGAGGACAAACAAAAAGATACTCATTGCATCAAGTTGCGCCCTCTTGCTTGGCTTCTCATGCGGTTTTGTCAGCAACAAACTACTGGAGCACAATGCCGCCAGGGCAAGTGAGTCGGTGCCGATAAAAGTCACCCAGAATCTCGGGGAGGCCTGTCCATTTAACTCAGTTAGTCTCCCGACCTTCTGGATGCCGCACCTGGTCTCATTTTTCGACCCGTTCATTTTCCCGGAGCTGGATTTTCATTTGCCCAGTTTCCCTGAACCGTCGATGAATATTTCAAGGATGCGCAGCAGCAGCAATGACAAAGAATATACGCTCAGTACCGACCTGCCGGGCATGAGCGACAAAGACGTCAAAGTCGATGTCAGCAACAACATACTGACCATCAAAGCGGAAAAGAAGGAATCAAAAACCGACAATGGTAAAAGCAATTCCTTCTCCGAACAATCAATCAGTCAGTCAATGAGCCTGCCCGACAATCTCGATACAAAAAATGTCAAAGCTGAGATGAATAACGGAGTATTGACCGTGACTATTCCGAAGAAATCAGTCCAGTTGTCTGCCCGGCAAGGAGGTGGAGGCTTGTAGCGGACTGGGCAAAATAGGCGGAGTGGAGTGTTCAGGCGCCACCGGCGTCAGCTCCATTTCGCCTATGACGTAGGAGGGAGTTATCAAACTTCGAGTCACACAATCAGAAGGCTCAACTATATAGGGTCTGGAATCATTGCCGACGGCCTGCACATCGCGAAAAGTGCGCAACGAGACGTAGGTAAATTCCAGGCCCCGTACAAGTTCTCGATGTCCATCCTTCAAGTAAAGCTTATAGACAACAAGCGGATTGCTGGGCTGAATAGAATGCGATGGTGTCGCATACGGTCGCTTATTAAGACTGTCCGAGGAGGGATATTCGAGCATCTGGTAATCCTGTTCGATGCGCGATATCACAAGCACATAATCAAGACCGGCATCCTTACCGGTCTCTTTGATGAGAGCCAGTATTTCCTCGGGACTTGAAGTCTTGCTGGAGAGAAGAGAAAGATTGCTATACACGCCATGGCCGCCCAGTGAATGACCATTGCTGTGGTTGCAGTGCCTGGTCGGTATGCGACTCTGGCAGAAGCCCTTGAGCAGACCATTCTCGACAAGCTCTACACGTTGAGCCGGCACTCCGTCGTCATCAAATTTATAGGTGCCCATGAGAAGATTGCCGTCACTATCCCGGGCCTGCGGATCGTCGATCACCGAAAGTTGCTTCGACATAATCTTGCGGCCGAGCCTGTTCTTCAATGGATTGGTGAAGTCCTCGGCTCCCATGTATTCTTCGGCAAAACCAAAATTCGGCGCCATCACTTGATTGAAGAGTTCAGCGGCAGCCTGGTCTTCAAAGAGCACAGGACCGCAATACTCCTCACCCTTGGGGGCCACGCGCAGGTCGGTCAGGCGCTGAGCCAGACGTTCGGTCAATTGCTTCAGTTTGTCCAGGTCCGGCAGCTTGGACTGATCCGGGCCGGCTACCATTTCGCAATCTTCAAAAGGCATGCCGTCGGCGGCCTGGGCCGTGGCCCAGATGCGCACGGCGTACTGATTGCGAGACTCCCGCACCCGCGTCCCCTCGCTATTGACGATCCAGCGATTAATGGTACGCGCGGTGAAAGTAACTTTTGACTTTTGCAGTGCCGGATACTTCTTAAAAATTGCCGACAACTGTTCTATCTGCTGCGACCACTTTTTCTCATCCACCGCCAGTGGTGACAGGGGGCTTACCGATACAACCGGCTCTTCATGAGTCTGATCGGGCAGCCGATCGACCACATTGTTGGAGCTCAGGTAGGCCTTCTTCCATTCCAGCACCCGGACGGCGTATTTGTATTCCCGGTCGGTATCCAGCCAGACGCCGCGGCGCACGGCGGCGTAATTATCATCGACCGGCAGCAGGAAGGAGGTCTCAGGTCTGTTGGATATGGGATACGAGCTATCAAGATCGTAATTGCCAACCCGGATAATGGGCGTAAGAATACGCTCACGGCTGTGGTCAAATACTGACGGCGAGCCCAGGCAGGAGGAGTAGGTGGCCTCGTCCACTTCCTTTACTGTGTACGAAATAAAATACGGAGCGGGATGCTCATCGATCTTGAGCTCTTTCATCGAGCGATTCATCTCGTCGGTCAAAGCCGACATCACGACATCAGAGTCCGCTGCCCGGACCGGCCCGAAGCATGCCAGGCCGGACGCAAGCAGGCCGACCAGAATAGCTCTCACAGGTAAATAACTGACCCTCATCGTTTCTTGTCACCTTCTATGGTGGCGACCGGTTCGACGTGCTGAATGGTCGGGTCGGAAAGTATCGGTGTCTTTTCAATTGAACGCGCCGTGCGTTTGGTCTCTATGGACTGGATAAGCAGGCTGGGCGCGAGGGCGGAAACAGGAATCGGTCCGGACTCCCGCCCGCAGGTGCCGTTGAAAACAGCCGTGTCGTTGCCGGCGGCGATTACTCGCTCGAGCGCCGCCAGCGGCGTGCCGACAATCTCAGCGCCGCGTATCAACTGGTCCGGCCGACCGTCGACAAATATTTTATAGACCCGCAGCGGATGCACGAGGTAAGTCTGATCCGAATGACTGGACGTATAAGTCAGTCCGCCTGTTATCTCATCAAAGAGTAGGCCATAGGATTTATGCTGTCTGCGTGCTTCCTTAATGAGCAAGGCCCGCAGGGCCTGGGGCGAAACCTGCTTAGCCTTGTCGGCGACGACAAATAAATTGGCCTGCCTGGCTACAGGATTCCAGCCGGGGGCGCAACGGCCATGACCATTGGAAGCATTGAATCCGCGCACCAGAGTGCGACCAAGTAAAAACGATGTGAGCACACCTTTTTTGGCGATGGTTACGGGCTGCGCCGGGACTCCTTCATCATCATAGGCGTAGTGCCCGTTTAAATATTCCCCGGCACCCTTTACGGCGGTGGGATCGTCTATGACGGTAAGAAAAGACGGCATAACACTGGAGCCGATTCTGCGCGCGAAGGTCTTACCTTCGTTCTCACTCTTCTCATGCACCGCTTCTACACGGTGGCCGAAAGTCTCATGAAAAAAGACAGCGGCGGCGCGTCCCGAAAGTATGGCCGGTCCGACATAGGCCTCGGCCACCGGTGCCTTGCGCAGCTGTTCCAGCGACTCAGCAAGCTTATCGACGCGGCGAGCGATTGTCGCCTCATCGGGCAAAAGCGTGGGATCAAGGGCATTGATGGAATCCCACAATGTAAGCTGCATGCCATCTTTTGCCAGTGTGGAAGCCTGAATGAAAATGCGATAGCTGAAGTGCTGCTCGACAATTTTTGAGCCCTCACTGTTGACCATGTAGCGAGTCGTGGGCTCGGCGGTGAGGGAGACCTTGGATGAGCTGAAATTTGGATGCTTCAAAAAAAGCTGCGACAGACGTTTAACACGAGCAGTCCATTCTGCGCGATCAAGATGGGCTGTCTTGAGCGGCGGTTGATAATTATGCACCGGTTGAAAGGAAAAATCGTCGGACTTATCGTCCTCGGCCGACATCACTTCATTGTTCACCGTCAGCTCGGAATATCTCTGCTGTGCAGACTTGAAGGCTTCATCGGTCGTCATCCACAGACACTGCTCAAGCGGCAGCCCGGCACCGTTATCCGGCAAGATGGACTCGAGCTTGCTGGACTTTTCCCAAAATGTAGGCGAAGCCGAGTTTTTACCCCGCAAAAAATGCGTATTGTCAAAATGACAATTACCAACGCGCAAGTCAACCGACAACATGCGCCAGTTGCCGCCCGAATGATAGTCGAGCAGAGCGCCGTTGGAAGCGGCAATCGAATCCCAATTGCCCTCATAGAGGCGGTAAGCAAGATAATAAACCGGCGCTTTGCCGGCGTTCTTGAGGCGCGTCAGCGAGCGGTGCAATTCACTGTCCATCGTCGCCAACACAGATGATGACGAAGAGACGGCAGTGCCGGCGGAAGTTTCAACGGTGGCGCCGGCAGTGGCAGCAAAACCAGCCAGGGGGACACCAGAGAGAGAGAGACCGGCGCAAAGTAAAAGACGCAAGGCGGTGCTAATTCTCAATGTTCCCGAACCGCCCCCATGCCCTCACTAAATTGCTTGCATTCGACGTACTTGCTCTTGCCTATCAATTTACCGGAGGCATCAGCATAGCCATAGCCGCTGCCAAATTGTACCCGGGCCAAACCCTCGCAAAACCCCTGCGGAATACCGAAACTGGGGGGCAAAAGCAATTTATTGTTTTTATCGATTGTTGTGTACAGTCGCCCCTTTAAGACAAAAGCCACGCCGTTATGAAAGGGCCCTGCCTGATCATATTGAGGCTGAATAACAAAGCGTCCGGTCTTATCGATATAGCCCAACTTTCTGTTGAGAGAAACAGAAGCCAGCCCCTCACTGAACTTGTCGTGGGAACGGTCTCGACAGACGGCGCCGGGCGGCAAGGTGATTGCAGTTTTACCGCTCTTATCGATAAAAAAACATTTTTCTCCTTCTTCAACCCAGGCCAGCCCTTCACCAAAGTCCCCGGCATCGTTGTACCGTGGTTGGACGATCCACTTACCGCTCCGGTCTACATATCCCCATTTTCCGGCCTTCTGTACGGCCACCAGACCTTCGGAAAAATCCCGCGCGGACTCACTCTTCAAATCAAGCACTAGCTTGCCCTGGCGGTCTATAAAGCCCCAACCTTGATTTTCCGCCGGGGCAAGGCCCTCGTGAAAATCGCCAATAGTGGTATAGCAGGGCTTGCACAAAAACTTGCCTTGCTTGTTAATCAGCCCCCAATCTGAGTCGCCACAGGCCGTCGACAAACCATGGTCAAAATTTTGAATGCCCCTGAAGGTCGGTTTGATCACATATTTGCCGGTTTTATCGATGGCGCCCCAGAGTTCACCCATCTGCACAACCGCCACACCATCGACGAAATCCTGCGCCCCGTCAAACTTTGCCGGCACGACAAACTTACCGGTTTTGTCGATGAAGCCCCATTTTTCCTTACTTTCCACCCGTGCCAGCCCATCGCAGAAGGAACTGGCCTTCGAAAAAGGTCCGGGGATGACCTTTTTGCCAGTCTTATCCACATAAGCCCAGCTCTCCCCCAGGGCATGAGAACTGGCGGCGGGACTCAGAACAACACAAAAAAGCGCAAATGAAAGGAGCAGGGCGGCCCAGCGGCAGCCGGCTGAAACCGCAGAACGTGAATTTGAAGCTGGGGCTAACTGCGGCATACTGGCCCATCTTAAAGGGAACTTTTGGACAAAGAAAGGCACTATGAATGAATGTAAGTTCAGGGTCACGCTCTGGCCTGCCCCTGTGCTAGGGCCCAATCGGCATGCTCCAGCAGCATAGAATCCGACTCCCTCGAGCGAAAATGCCGCAGGGCGCGGATAATCTCATCACTGTGGCCGTGTCCGACGGCCAGGTGATTACCCAGGACGACCAGGCCATTGCGCAATAGCCCGCGCCGCTTAGGTCGGCGCACCGGCGATTTTTCAAAGCGCCTGCGAAACTCCATGTCGTCTTCAATGGTGAGCAGGTCGAGTAAATCCAGATGGTGTCCCACTCCGGCCGCAGGCAAAAATTCCGGCCAGGGAGCCTCCTGGGGTCGACTGTTATAGGGACAGACTTCCTGACAGATATCGCAGCCAAAGACCCACTGTCCAAGAAGTGGTCGCAGAGCCGGGTCTATGCCGCCCTTATTTTCTATGGTCAAAAAAGAAATACAAAGATTGCTGTCCACCATAGCACCATCCTTGATGGCAGCAGTGGGACAGGCATCGCCACAGCGGAAACACTTGCCGCAGGTACCGACATAGGGCTGATCCGGCTCCAGCTCAAGGTCTACAAAAAGCTCGGCAATAAAATTATAGGAGCCCGAAAGCTGCGGGCCAAGTATAAGACTGTTCTTGCCGACAAAACCCAGTCCATGCCTGGCGGCCAGGGCCTGCTCAAAGAGCGCCACATCATCGGTGTAAGGCTTGCGCAGGAGCGGTCTGCCAATTTCCTTTTCTATCAAGGCCGCGTAATCTCTCAACTTGGCCCGGATTGTGGGGTGATAATCGAGACCGACGGCATAACGCGCTACCCGACCGGCCACCGGCGGGGGCGCGGCGGTGGGTTCGGTATAGTATGAGACCGATGCAATGATGACGCTGCGACTGCCGGGCAGCACCAGAGCCGGCGATACCCGCCCCACCGGATCGCGCTTGAGATAGTCCATGGAAGCGCCATAACCCTTATCCAACCAGGCGCTGTAGATTTCGCCGGCGGTCGTCATGGGCGCCAGGCCGCCGATGACTATGTTGTGAAAGCCCAGCTCACGGCCTATCTCGACAATTGTTTCTTTGAGCCGCAAACTTATGCCCTTTACCCTCGCCAGACCAATGCAGTCAAGTATAGAATAGGTCTCCCATGGAAACTGAAAAGCTGCAACCGCAACTGACAATTGAAGATTTTGAATATGACCTGCCGCCGGAGCTGATCGCGCAGGAGCCGCTGGCGCAGAAAGACCAGTCGCGCTTGCTCGTTGTCGACAGACAGAAACAAAGCCTGAGCCATAAACATTTTTACGACCTGCCTGATATCCTCACGCCGGGCGATTTGCTTGTGGTCAATGACACCAAAGTTTTGCCCTCACGCATAATCTGCCGCAGGCACTCGGGCGGCACGATCAAATTGCTGCTGCTTAAACCACTGACCACAAGCTCCAGCAACAGCCACTGGGAAGCTCTTGTGACGCCAATAAAGCGACTGAAGCAGGGCGAAGTGGTGGAGGTGGTAAGCGATCTGGCGGAGGAGCAGACGCAGGATGCAAGCGCCTCTCACAAAATTACAATTATCGACTTCACCCTCGGACCGGACGGCTTCAAGCGATTGATTGTTGATCTGGGACCGAAAGAAAGTGTTTACGACCTCCTGAGCCAGGTCGGCTTTGCGCCCCTGCCTCCTTATATACATCGCGACTACCGGGCTGATGATTCGCACCGCAAGGAAGACTTGCTGCAATATCAGACGGTATTCGCCTCCGCACCAGGAGCGGTGGCAGCACCAACGGCCGGATTGCACTTTACCGATGCCGTCATCGCCAGACTCAAACAAGCAAATATAGATCTGGTGCGCATTACGCTGCATGTCGGAGCCGGTACATTCAAACCGATTGAAGACAGTCTCGACAATCACACGATAGAATCCGAACAATACACGGTCAGCCCCGAAGCGGCCGCTGCAATCAACAAAGCCCGGGCGGAAGGCCGGCGGGTAATTGCGGTGGGCACCACCAGCCTGCGTACACTGGAGAGCGCTGGAGCCGGCGGCACGGTAATTGCCGGCGAAAATGTCAGCACTTCCTTATATATAAAACCCGGTCATAAATTTCAAATTGCCGACGCCATGCTGACCAATTTCCACCTCAGTCGCTCCAGCCTGCTGGTGCTTGTGGCCGCCTTTGCCGGACATAAAACAATTATGACCGCATACAAAGAAGCGATAGCCGAACGCTACCGCTTCTATAGTTATGGCGATGCCATGCTGATTTTGTAGGTCCCGCTATCAGGGCACGAGCACTTGCTCGAACATGATTTTCATAAAAGCATCGACCGGTACGGCGGTCTTAGTGGTCTTGGCGCGCATGATAGCGCCGTGCCAGCCACTCTGGAAAAATTCGGCCAGCTCGACATTGTCCTGGGTTTTATCGACGCTGCCTTCCTGCTGAGCTTCCTTGATGCACTGGGCAAAGCGGTTGCGCCAGCGGGTCAGCACTTCTTCCAGGCGAGCACGCAGCACTTCGGACTGGTCCGACATTTCCTGACTGAGGTTGCCGACAAGACAACCCTTACTGCAATTATTCTGCACCAGATTTTTGCGTCCTTCCTCACAATAGGCCTTAAGCCGTTCGAGGGGCTTGAGCGACTTGTCTTCAAGATAGACGCGCAGCTGTTCGCTGTATGTTTTATCGAAGTGATCGATTATCTGGATGGCGAAGTCTTCTTTACTGTCAAAATAATAGTAGAAGGATCCTTTTGGCACTCCAGTGGAGTCCAGAACCTCTTGTATGCCCGTATTGCTGTAGCCTTTTTCGCGCATGATCCTGCAGCCGGCCTCTAGTAAGGCGGTTTTGGTCACTTCTTTGGTTCCCGACTGCTTGGCCATGTTTTGCTCTCCAGACAACTAAAGGGGGTAATACTCTTCTATATTAGACCAGTTAGTTACTGCCCGTCAATGGCCGTGTAGCCTCAAATTATCAGCGTTTTGAGTCAATGTGCCGGAGATATATGGGGGTAGTTGACAAAACTAGACGACCGGTCTAATAATAAGGTCATCGCAGTCCTTCCGGAGAAAACATCAATGTTTGCAGCACTCTCGGGTATTTCACTCATCGGCCTTGTGCTTTTTGACATTTACCAGACGATTGTCGTCCCGCGCTACAAACCCTCTACTTTCCGATTGGCTCCATTTATCGTGGGGCGCCTGCTCTGGCCAGGTTACCGCAAGGTAGCCGTGGGTCAGACCTGCCCCCTCAAGGATGTGATGCTCGGCAGCTTCGCTTCCTTTGGTTTCGTCACACTTTTTCTTGTCTGGATGGCTCTCCTGGTTTTAGGCTTCGGTCTAATTTTCCTGGCCCAGGGCAGCGAAGTATCGCCACCCATCAACGACCTGCCGACAGCACTCTACGCCGCAGGTTCTTCCATTCTTACCCTCGGCTCAGGCGATGCCGTAGCACTATCGGGCACGGCCAGACTGACCGCAATTGCCGCGGCCTTCACCGGCATCCTTATAATGGCCGTCGCTGTCTCATTTATATTTTCACTGCAGGGAGCCGTACAGAAGCGCGAAACCATGGTCAACACCCTGGAAAGTCGCCTTGGATCTTCCACCACCGGCCTCGGTCTGATGCTGCGCTACAAAGAACTCGACCTCGCTCATAAACTGGGCGAATCCTTCAACCAGTGGGAACTCTGGGCCGCCGAAGTACTGGAAAGCCACCGCGCTTTCCCACTGCTTTCATATTTTCGCTCCGCTAAAGCCTGTGTCTCCTGGGTCACCATACTCGGTGCCCTGCTCGACGCCAGCGCTCTGACTATCGCAGCCACAGCCGGAGAAGCTACAGGTGAAGCAAGGCTATTTTTTGAACTGGCTACAAAAACAGTGCAGTCCCTGGCCAGCTTCCTCAATCTAAAAGTCGAGGAAGAAAGCCAGATCACGGAAGAAGAATACGCACAGGCTCTGACTTTGCTGGCCGCCGCCGGTTACAAAGTACGGGCACAGAAAGACTCTTTCCAGCACTTCGCCGGCTTGAGAATGCAGTATATATCTCATATCCGCGCCCTCTCCACTCACCTGGTCAATCTCTCACCCAGCCTGCTCGGCAATCTGGCGGCAGAAGTCAGACTCACCGCGGTCAAGGCGGAAAGCCGCGGCACAAGCGCCGATGTCATCCCGGTAAACAGGGCGAGAAAACAATACAGACATTTGAGTCTGGTTAGATAGAGGCTAGAACTTTATCCGCGCCTGAAGGGCGATGACCGATGAAATCTGGGGCATGGGCGGGATATAGAAGACGCTGACGCCGACATGCTTACCCTCGATCGATGCGGTGGGAGCAGCCATGGGAATCGGTCCGCCTTTGTTGAAATAGTATCCGTCGACCACACCGGCTAAGACTCCGGCTCTCACCGGGCCCATCTTGAGCGGTTCATAGTCTAAATAGGCGTAGTGGCTTCGGTGGCCGATGCTGTTTTCATACTGACCGACGGCCACGGCTTTATCGGGAGAGATGCGATACATCAGTCCCAATCCATAGTTGCGCTCATTAAAATGCCGACTGCGATCAAAGTGATAGGAAGCACCGTTGATCTGCAACCAGGTATTCTCGGCAATCTTGCTCAAAAAATTGTCGTCAGCCTTGCCTTGTGCAACAGCCCTGTCTGCCGCAACGGCTTTGTCTTGGATAGCGGGCTGGGCTGGTAAGGGTATTGAAGCGTCGGCTAAAAGCTTTGAATTGAGCCGCTCGGACGAATTATCAGTGTTTCCATATAAGTTGACGCGGCCGCCTTCCGGGGCCTCTAAAGGACTTCCATCCATATTTCCTCTCTCGGGGTAGTCTGCGTGGGGGATGCGACTTCTTGACTACCAGTGGATGCAATATTAAGCCCGGCTAAGACAATAGTCAATGGAAGAAATTGTGATCAATCCCTTGCTATTTCATAGTTATAGGCCGAACCCGAATATATTTTTGGGGTAGTTGACGACTATAGACGACCGGTCTATTATTATTACATCGAGGGGGCAATCAATCGCCCCGTGAACCTCTAAACAAATTCAATCCAGAAAGGAGCCGAGTCATGATTACTTTATTAGCCCTCCAATTCGCCGCCGTATTTCTCTTCCTGGCTGTTCGCGCTCTCTTCCCCGAGCTTTTTGTAGTCAGACGTCGCTACCGCGCCAGCCGCCCGATTTTTGCCGAATGCAGACACAACGACAGCATGCACAGCGCCGGCATGGGTATGATGATTCGCTAAAAAGTAAAAAGCAGCGCCTCAAGCGAGATTCAATGGGCGTTCGCCGCGACTGTTATCTGAGTGTTATTTAGTTGCCGTAAGTTTGCAGCATCTCCCGAAGCACGAGGCAACACCAATGTCATTCGAACACCATCAAAATACTCGCTCTCAGCAGGATGAGCCGAGCAAAGCCGTACAGGAAGAAGCTGCCAAAATCATCGCCAAGCTGGACGGTAACGAGAATTCGCACTGGCATATCGACGGCAAAAATTACGACTCAGCCAGAGCGATGCAGGCCCGGGCCATGCTCATTGAAGACGCACAAAAAATGACGCCCAAAGACATGATGGACCTGATGCGCACGATCATGCGCAACGAGGACAAGACCAGGGGCTATGACATGAACTGGTTTGGCCACGGTCAGCAGGACATCCGCGAGAAGATGCAAAAACAGGACAACGAGAGACAACTTTTCTTCACCGCTCTCAACCATGATATGGCTATCACTCCACAGCAACGCAAGGAGCAGGTGGAAGCCTTCAACAAAGCTCAGGCCCTTGAACTCGAGCGCTACAAAAAAGAAATAGTCATTACTTTCACCCACGACTCAGCTGCGCCCTCGCCCGGCAACAATTATGACGGCAGAAAGCCCGGAAGCTGGATAGCAGGACCGGCATTCAATGTAGCCAACGGTCTGCCCGAGTTTCACATAGACGACAAAAAATAACGTAGCACCGCCGGCGACACCACTTCAAAGATCCACCGGGAAGGCTTTACTGCTCGGGCGCGAAAGCAAATCCATCGCCGCCGCGGCTCTGCACAAACTCGCAGGCCAGGTCGGCGCGGGCAATAAGCTCTTTTGAATCTTCACCATGACCGGGGAAGTATGTGATTCCGAAACTCAATGTAATCGGCAGACGGTGCCAGTTGTGCTTGAGCTCGATCGTATTGTTGAAAAGCAAACGAGTGCGCTCAGCCATTATAGCCGCGCCTTTGCCGGGGGTTTCCGGCAGCACCAGGATGTATCTGTCATCGGAAAGACGACCGACCATATCGATATCGGAACGAACAACTCCGAGCAAAAATTCGATCACAGTAAAGACAACTTTGTCGGCGGCCAGTTCACCATACTCCGGCTCGATGCGGTCAAAGCCGTCGATGCCCACCATGACCAGAGCCGTGGGTCGATTGTAGCGCTTGGAACGCTTCAACTCATGAACCAGCTTGCGCACAAGATAGCGCAGGTTGTAGCAGCCTTCCAGACCATCGTAAAAAGCAATCGATTCGATGTCCTCATCGGAAAAAACCGGATCTTCTTCCGGCTTCACATGGGCAAAGACATCACCCTGCTCGCGCACGCCAGGCTCGTTAGCCTTGCTCAGCGCAGACATTTTTGTTTCGGTCCAGACCTGATTGCGTACATTGGCAATGGCGCGGTGAAATGCGCCGTCACGGATGAATGTTCTATCGGGTCCTCGATCTTGCGGCATAAAAACTTTCGATTGTTGTAAGGAGGATGGGACGGGAGACTCCGAATTTTTAATACCCAGAATACAGGGATTCTAAATCAATATTCTAAATTACCAGCCACTCGCAGTCGAAAGGCTAAATCTATGGGCTTTCAAGATGCTGGGGGTCGATCAAGTAGAGCCGCACCATATTCAGTGCTTCCTGGGCGGTGCGCCAGCGCACTTCGTGGCGGCCAAGACGCTTACCCAGGCGCAGAGTCCTGGCGAAATACCGCTCTTCATTGTCGGCGCCCCGGGCGCTCAGGCCCAGATAGACCAGACCAATGGGCTTTTCCTCGGTGCCACCATCGGGTCCAGCGATGCCAGTCACGCTCAAGCCCAGATCACAACTGGTTAATTGTCGTATCCCCAGCGCCATCGCCCTGGCACATTCGGGGCTGACCGCCCCCTGGGTATTGAGGATTTCCTCGCTCACGCCCAGCACTCGGTGTTTGGCCTCGTTGCTGTAGGTGACGGCGTTGAGCATGATGTAGCGACTGCTGCCGGGAATATTCGTCAATCTTTCCGAAACCATGCCGCCGGTGCAAGACTCGGCCAGAGCTATGGTCAGACCGCGTTCAGTCAAAAGTCTGCCCACAACCGATTCCAGAGTATCGCTATCCTCTCCGTAGCAGCGCACCCCGCTACCTTGCTTGATTTCATCAATCACCGGCTGGGCCAGGGCCCGGGCCTCTTCCAGAGTGGCGGCCTTGGCGGCAACGCGCAGGCGGCATTCCCAGTTACCGGCATAAGGAGCGACCGAGGGATTGGCCAGGTCGAGCAGATGAGCAAATTTCTCAGCCAGGGCCGATTCGCCGATGCCGTAATGCTTCAGCTCTTTAGACCAGATTGTGCCGCCGGCATAGGTTTCTTCCAGATAGCCCCGGGCGGTGCCGGCCCACATACCCTTGAGCTCACTGGGCACCCCGGGAAAAGTCAGTATCGACTTGACCGTTTGTACGTCTTGCAGGCCCAGGACCGCCAGCTCGGCGGGCCCCAGGGTCCAGATAATGCCCGGAGCCGAGCCCACGGGATTGGGTAAAATCCTGGCGCCGCGCGGACGCAGAGCCTGCTTGGCATTACTGGGCGGCATTTTAAGACCGCGGGCGGCAAACAATCCTTCAATGAAGGCCAGGACTTCCTGGTCGACGTCCAGTGGAGCGCCAAAAACCTGGGCAATTGATTCGGTGGTCAGGTCATCGGCGGTGGGTCCTATCCCGCCTGAGGTTATCAATATGTCGGCACGCAAAAGGGCCGTGCGCATGCATTCGCGGATGCGTTCGGGATTATCGCCGACGGTCACCCGGTGGAAACAATTGATCCCGAGCAGGGCCAATTGCTGCGCCAGAAACTGGGAATTGGTATCAAGCACGTCGCCCAAAAGAAGCTCGGTGCCAATGCAAAGAACTTCAGCTGTAGCCACGTCTGTCCTTACTTAGTGATGGCCACCAGCGGCAACCGGTGCTTCGACCTTATTGACGTCGTAGCAGAACATCGCCCAGACGCCGATAGCCAGAACTGAACTGGCGAAACAGCAAAAGAAAAAGATCAACCACTTCTGAGAGGGGTCCTGATGAGGCTCTGCGCTCATGTCTAAAAAATCTCCTTCTGGGCCTGACGCTTTCTAGTATAAGCACTTGGCTGCCCCGGCTAAATAAGAATGGTCAAAAGCTTTGACCTTTTCGTAAAAAAGCGACCACGGCATCAACATCCATGGGCTGACCCGGCGGGGCCATGGCCACGGCCATCAGTACCTTGCGACCGTGCACCAGGCAGCCGATCAGACCTTTGCGGGTCTGACCGTTGGCGACGTCCTTGAGGACGCCAACCTCGTAAACAAATTCGCGCCCGTTTACATCCGCCTTGCCCTTATCAGCCACCGATATAAATTTGGCGTTGGCAAAAGGGAGAACGACCGGCCGCTCGTACCAGAGATCGATCTGCTCGGCCGGATCGGGGTCCGAGCTGTCACTTTCAACGGTGAAGAAATCAAACTGCAAACTGTCTTTGTTGTCGCCGAAGCCCACGCCTTCAACCAGCCCGGGCACTCGAATCGCCACCTGCGGATGGTAACCGCCGGCGGCGGCATCTGGAAATCCGCCGATGCGCTTCAATGTCTCGGTTATATACGCGGGATTGATTGAATCCAGGGCGGCCCGGCGGAAATAAACAATGGCACCGACGCCGCCGGCGGCCCCACCCAGGAGCGACAGGGCGGATATGGCTGCCAGAATCAATACCCATCTGGGCAAAGGCACAACAGGTACAACAGATGCAGCTTTGACGCGCGACTCTTCGCTCATTTAGGCCCTGGACTGCATTCGCATTTCAAATGACTTCTGCGTATTGACAAGCAGCATGGCTATTGTCATCGGGCCGACGCCGCCCGGGACAGGCGTTATCAGAGAAGCATTTTCAAACGCAGCATCAAAAGCCACATCCCCCTTCAGGGACGAGGTGCCGTCGGCGTTTTCCACCCTGGTGGTGCCGACGTCGATGACCACGGCTCCGGGCTTGACCCAGTCACCCTTGACCATTTCGGGCTGACCGCAGGCGGCGACCAGTACATCGGCCTGGCGACAGACTTCGGGCAGATTGGCGGTTTTGCTGTGGCAGATAGTGACAGTTGCATCCTGGGCCAGGAGCATGAGGGCGACCGGCTTGCCGACCAGATGTGAGCGTCCGAGGACAACGACATTTTTGCCTTTGACCGGCACTTTGTACGCGCTCAAGAGGCGCATGATACCGAGCGGAGTGCAGGGGAAAAGCCCTTCGTCGCCGCGGGCCAGGCGACCCAGATTGATGGCTGTGAGCCCATCTACGTCTTTGGCCGGATCGATCAGGGCCAGTATTTCCTGGGTGGGCAGATGCTTGGGCAGGGGCAACTGGACGAGAATACCGTCTACAAGCGGATCTTGATTGAGCTTTTGCACAATCTCGACCACAGTCTTTTCATCAACGTCTTTATCGTACTGCAGCAAAAAGCTCTCGATACCCACATTTTTGCAGGCCGTCACCTTGTTTTTGACATAGGTATGGGAAGCCGGATTGTCTCCAATTAGAACGACAGCCAGTCCCGGTTTACGACCGTATTTTGCGGTAGCCGCTTCGACCTGGACTTTCAGTTCCTCGCGCACGTCCTTAGCGACCTGTTTGCCGTCGATAATTTTTTTAGAGAGCACAGCTTGTTCCACGGTAATACCTACTTATAGAAAAGATTGCAACAATCTACCAGAAATGCTGATAGCAGTTGCTTAAGTCGACACAAGACTGCCCCGATTGCAAGCGCTGCTCGCCGGGGACAAGTGTCACTTTTGGCTTGCCTGGCTCAACTTGAGCAATCACCTCACCGATTTGCACAAAAGGAAAATGCGCTTCAAAAAAATCAATTGAAGCAGGATCGGCACAGGCAACCAGTTCGTAGTCTTCGCCGCCGTAGAGGGCAAGCTCCTGAGGATCGAGTCGCAGAGCCAGGGCCTGGGCCCGCACCTCGGCGGCAACCGGGATGGCGTCGAGATTAACTTTCATTGAAACATTACTCATCTCGCAGATTTGAAAGAGGCCGTCGGCCAGGCCATCGCTGGCATCAATCAGTGCCCCGCGCGAGCCCACTTTGCGCACCAGGCTGTAACCCTCGCACAAACGCGGAAGCGGCCGCAGGTGGGCGTCTATGGCCAGATTTTTACTCTGAGCGATATCGCTTGAGCGCCCCAGCAAACGCAGCCCCAGGGCACTGGCACCGAAGGAACCGGTGACCATGACGACATCGCCGACCTCGGCACCACTGCGGCGCAACAACCCCTTTTCATGAGACTCACCGATAACTGTCACGGCAATGACCAGTTTGTCTCCGCCGGTCAGATCCCCGCCGACTATTTCTGCACGATAGGTACGGGCGCAGGCGTTAAAACCCTGATAAAAACTCTTGAGATTGCTTTCACTTATATAAGCCGGCAAACTGAGGGAGACCGTCAGGTAACGGGGCCGCCCCGCCATTGCGGCGATATCGCTTAAGTTTACGGCACAGCTTTTCCAGCCCAGGCTCTCAAAATCGGTGTAGCGCAGGTCAAAGTGGCGGCCCTCCACCAGCATATCGGAGCTGACAAGGTCCTGCCCTGCCAGCACAGCGCAGTCGTCGCCGATACGCCGACCACCGGCGTCGGCGGTCCAATCCTTGATTTTCTTAATTAGTTCGCGCTCGCCGGTCATAATCCCAATCTTTGCATCCAGGTGATACAATCTGCCAGTAGTAGACGCTTCTCAGTGTAGGTCACGAAATGAACGCATTGCTGCCCATAGTGCAAATTCTCAACGGCGTGCTCAACCTATTCAGCATGGCACTGTTTATCTGGTGCTTGCTCAGTTGGTTTCCCAATATCAACCGCCGCGAGCAACCGTGGGCCTTACTTGATAATATTGTGCGACCAATTATCTCACCGATTCAAAAGATCGTCCCGCCTATCGGCAATATAGATGTTTCGCCGATTGTGCTCTGCGTGGTTTTGCAAGTACTGGCAAAAGCCCTCAATGCTCTCCTACTCCCCAGCTACTATTAAATAAGATCCCAACATGGTCTCCAGACGCTCCTTCCTCATCGGCTCACTCGGTAGTCTGGTAACGGCCTACGAAATAGCGATACCACTCAGTGTCGCGGCCAAGAAAACGCCCCGGGTGCAGACCCTGAGCGGGCCCCACAGCATATCCCGAGAAGACTGGGCGCCGGCCATCATGCCCGATCACGTCGGCATCGTGGACCGCGGCTATCTCTGCTTCACCGATGACTTCGGCCGGCTGGCAATTGTCGACCTGCACAGCGGTGCTGCCAGGGGCGAAGGCGCGGCGGAAAAGAGTTCGGTCAAAATCATCGGCGAATTGAACGGCATCGGCAATAAGATCGTCGACTTTGCCTTCGGTCCGCAAACAGCCTATGGACTGGTTTACAGAGAAAACGAAAACCAGGAACCGGTAGTCTATCTGGTAACGGTGGCGCTCACTCCGGCAAGCGAACCGACCATCATCAGCCAGACAGTGATCAACCGCATGACCGAGGGCTCCGCCATTTGCTTCGGCAATGACATGCTCTGCATCTCGGGTACATCATCTTCCGGCGAAAACATTGCCTCCATATATAGTGCGCGCAAGGGCGGCGGCGAACCGACCTACATAGCCAGCCTGACCATGAAAAATGCGGTCAGAAAAGTGGACATACAGGATCGCCAGCTTGTGGTACTTTCCTCGGCCAGCGGCGGCAATTCGCAAATAGACCTGGTCAATTTGAGTAACCCCAGCGCCCCGGATATCCGCAACAGCATCGCACTGAACGGCGACTACCGCACGATGGCTCGCTACAAAGACACCCTGCTTGTGGCCGGCACCGAATCCGGTGCGGGTGCAAGAAACGCATGCACGGCAAAAGCGAAATTTTTATCCTCCAATAATCAGACGGCGGCGTCCCTGCCCGTGCCCGATGTAACATCGGTGCTGTCGGTGGCCGCTTCGGCTAAAGGAGACCACTTTGTCCTGCTGGGTGAAAACGGCGGCGAGCGCGTGGTCGTTTTCCTGGCCTGCGAAAAAGGCCGCTCTCTGGCCAAGGAACAGGTATTGAAATTGCCCAGCGGCAAGGGTGAAAGCGGCGGCAAAGGCACCGTGGTGATGAAGGAAAACACCGTCTATGTCGCCTCCGGCTGGTCGGGCGTGACCATGCTGTCGCGCAGCAAAGCCGGTCTGGCACTCGGTGCCACCTACAACATCCCGCGTCTGTCGGCGGCCGGCGTCGCCAACTGGGGCGATCTGGTCGTACTGGCCGGCGCGCAGTTGCAGCTCTACAATATCGCCCGGCCGGAAAGGCCGTCTCTGATCAACTGGGCCGATCCCGATTTTGCCATCAAATCAATAGTCGGGGCCGGGTCTTTTGTACTGTGCCTGTCAAAAGAAGAAATCAGCCTGCGCAAAATGGACAAACTGCGCGATCAAGTAGCCTCGGTCAAAGTCCAGGCCTCACAGCTTTGCTTTGACAGCAGCCAGAAAACGGCCTTCGCCATCAAATCCCTCGACAAGACTACGAGGGTGACAAAAATAAAAGTCTATGCCGACAAAATGGAAGTGGACAAACCGATTGAACTGCCTGGCATCTTCAACCGTTGCCAGGCAAAAGGCGGGCTGCTGCTGCTTTCCGGCTTAAACGAAGTGGCCCTCTACCGCACCGCAGGTGGTGCGAGCACGGCTGCGGCCGGCACAGCTTCCACCCCGGCCAATCAACCCGAGCTGGTCGGCGCAGCCCATTTTGAAAATCTTGCCATTCGCGACCTGGCCATCACCGAGGACGTCCTGGTGGCCACCGCCGTGGACCAGAATTCGAAGGGTTCATTCCTTGTACTGAGCAAAGATGACAAAGACCTCCATCTCTTAGGTTCAATTAATTTACCCAGCGATGGCGTCGCACTGGCCGCTTCGGGCAATAGGGCCGTAGCCGTCGGTCGTAATTTAGACGGTAAAGACGTAGCATCTATAGTCACATTCGCCAACAAAATAAATCCACAGATAGTTTCCACCCTGTCTGTCATTGAAGGCGTCTCGTCGGTAACCATCAAAGATCAGCTGGCAGTGCTTGCCGGACGCGGTCTTGAAATAGTGACTTTAGGCTGAGTTCTACTTAAGGGTTTAAGTCTGTGAACGTGAAACTGAAAGCACCGGGGCTGACGGCCCAAATTTTCATTGGTCTGGTAGTCGGTATCGCCGTGGGCGCCTTCTTCCCCGAAGTGGGCAAGGCCATGGGCCCCGGTTGCGACATCTTCCTGCGCCTGATCAAAACAATCATCGGCCCCCTGGTCTTCGCCACCCTGGTCGTGGGTATCGCCGACGGCCACGGCAACAATGTCGGCCGTCTCTCGCTCAAGTGTTTCGCTTACTTTGAAGTGATCACCACCTTCGCCCTGGTTGTGGGCCTGGTTATGGTCAATCTGCTGCAGCCCGGAGCCGGAGTCAATCTCGGCAATGTGCAGGCGGAAGCGGCCCAGGACCTGGTGAGCAAAAGCCCTCAGGCCGCCGATTTCGTCACCCATATTTTCCCCACCAGCATCTTTGACGCTATGGCCCGCGGCGATGTCCTGCAAATAGTTGTCTTCACCATTATTTTCGCCATCGGCGTCAAAGCCGCCAAAGCCACACAGATAGTCAATCTCTGCCAGTCTCTGGCGGAAGTGCTCTTCAAATACACCGGCTACGTCATGCTCCTGGCTCCTCTGGCCGTCGCCTGCGCCATGGCCAAGACAGTCGGCACCCAGGGCACCGATGTCCTGCTCTCACTGGGCAAACTGGTCGGCACACTTTATCTCTCGCTGGCCATCTTCGTTGTCGGCGTGCTCGGGCCTGTGGCCTATTTCACCCGCGTACCTATTAAGAAGTTTCTGGCCGCGGTCAAGGAACCATTCTGGCTGGCTTTTTCCACAACCAGTTCGGTGGCGGCCCTGCCCAAGGCCCTCCAGGCCATGGAAGACATTGGCGTGCCCCGTCCCGTGGTCAGCTTTGTGCTGCCCCTGGGCTATACCTTCAACCTCGATGGAACCACACTCTATCTGTCCGTGGCGGCTATTTTCGTGGCCCAGGCGGCCGGCGTGCACATGCCCATCGAACAGCAAATACTGATGCTTCTCACCCTGATGCTGACCAGCAAAGGCGTGGCGGCAGTACCCCGGGCCTCTCTGGTGATTCTCGCCGGCACCCTGGCCAGCTTCAACCTGCCTCTGTCCGGCGTGGCCCTCATTCTCGGCGTCGATACCCTCATGGACATGGCCCGCACCTCGATCAATGTATTCGGCAACTGTCTGGCCGCCGTGGTCGTAGCCCGCTGGGAAGGTGTGTTTGACGACGGAGCCCAACCGGTGGCACAGGAAGGCCAAGTATTAACGGAAAACAAAGATTTAGGCGAACTTGCGCTGGTTGACTGAAAGGCCAAAAAAACTGGGTAGAACCTTCTTGTGGACCACCCAAGTGAGGTTTCATCTATGACCGCCGAGACAGTTACACGCCGCCGCTTTCCCCGTATGTCCTCCAACGCTTTTGAACATCCGGCCGACCGGGCGGCGCTGGACGCACTGCGCAAAATACCTGTCCTGGACAAGGTGGTGCATAAGTTTGTGGAATTCGGCTGGGAGCGCTACATGCGCATTCAGCTACTCGGACAGGCCGTGCATGTCGGGCCCAAGCAGTGTAAAAACGTCTACAAACTGGTACGCGAAGCGGCGGACATCCTGGACATCCACGAACCGGATGTGTTTCTCACCAACAATCCGGTGGTCAATGCCTACACCTTCGGTGTCGATCGGCCCTTTATAGTTTTGCATTCATCGCTGGTCGACCTCTTCACCGAGGAAGAATTGCTCGGCATCATCGGCCATGAAATGGGCCACATCAAAGCCGGTCACGTTCTCTACCGCACCCTGGCCTTTTTGCTCATCCGCATCACCGATGCTTTCATGCCCATCCGCGGCGTGGCAGGACTGGCGCTGCAAGTAGCCCTGTTTGACTGGTATCGCAAATCGGAATTAACCGCCGACCGCGCCGAATTGCTGGTCACCCAGAATGTCACCTGCGCCATCCATACTCATATGAAACTG
The DNA here is from genome assembly GCA_018266215.1 of Cyanobacteria bacterium SZAS LIN-3. Classification (GTDB taxonomy): domain Bacteria; phylum Cyanobacteriota; class Vampirovibrionia; order Obscuribacterales; family Obscuribacteraceae; genus REEB67. Next base: position 29,488 of record JAFEAV010000039.1, read on the forward strand.
GCCTGCGGCTCCAAAAAACTAGCCGAAGAAATCGATCCCCAGGAATTCCTACGCCAGGCCGACAGCTACGAAGAACTCGATTACACGACGCTCAATAAAATCTACAAGCTTTTGTTTGAGGTCTTCCTCTCCCATCCCCTCTCGGTCTACCGCGCCAAAGAAATCAAACAATGGTCGGAGTCCAAGCAATACAAAGAAATCATGGCCGGTCGCTATCCCACAAAAGAACAGGATTCAGCCCTGCGCGCCTGCCCGCACTGCGGCTCGCAAATTGCGCCGTCCTTCTTCTTCTGTCCCGATTGCGGCAAAAACGCCCGCATCTAAAATATCATCTGCGACTCGTTCAAAAGATCGAGCAGTTCTTCGTTGAACTCGGTCATCGATTGATAGCCCGGGTCCTCATGAATCTGGCCGTCCTCACCCACCTTCAGCTTGATCGATTTGAAAAGCAAGGTCTCCAGTTTTTCACTGGTGCGAATGCCGAGCTGATGCGGTCGCTTGATGCTGAGCAGGGGCAGTATAAAAATGTTGGCCAGGGACAGCTCCAGCTCCACAAGCGCTCGCAGCCCCTGACTGATCATGCACTCACCATCGCCCGGCCTGGCGTCGTCGAAGGGATGGTAGCCGATAAGCGCCTCCCACAAGCAAATGCCCAGAGCGCCGATATCATCGGCATCAAGCCAGGGATAATACTGGGGCGTGGTAATGCGCACCTCCGACTCCATCGCCTGGGTGCAACGAAGCGGCCCAAAATCGCCCAGCTCCCGGAACATGACACCACTGGCGGTGAAGCCGATATTTTCCGGTTTGAGATTACCGTGATAAGCAAATGAGTCCTGTTGTGACAGCTCATCGAGGACGCCGGCAATCTGGCTGAACATCGAAACAATGCCGAAAGCCGCCTCAGGACCGTCGCCGTTATTGAGCAAATCTCGTAGAGTGTCACCGGGATAATATGGGCAGCGGTAATACTGCACGCCCGAAACAGGATCGCGCGACTCCTCGTCAATAACGGGCAGCGCATCAGATACGGTGGCGGTCATGCGAATCACCTCCGCTTCGATGATGGCGTTTTGCGCCGGCTGCACCTCGCGGACAAAATCACCATCAATGGCAAAAAGCCTGGTTGGAAAGCGGATCTTGCCCGATTCGACTCCATAGCAATCACTGCTTTTGGAAACTTTGATCATCGCCGGCGCGCTCTCATCCGAATATGTCGCATGGAAGAGATACCAGTAAAGGCCCTCTTCAATCATATAATCGATAGTGTACTCGCCAATTTTCTTGCCCAGCCAGGAGGTCCAGTTGCGCGCCACCAGTGGCGCATCATTGCGGCCACGACGAATCAGCTCCTGCTGCACGGCAATGAACTCCAGCTCCATCTCAGCCGGCACTTCGATGCCGGCCACAGTCATACTCATGACGGTGGAATCAAGCGCATGCTTGCGCTTCAAAAGTGCGTCGGTGTCTTCTTCAGCTAGAGACATTTATCAGTGATGAGGCAAGTTCTGGGGAGCGGGAGCTTCAGGCATGGATCGTCTGACTTCCTCAGCTTTAGTCGGATCGCCGGCCTTTTCGTAGAGATTGGCCAGTTGGGCTAGCGACTGCCGCAGTTCAGCAGGTCCCCTCATGTTATCCGTACCCTGACGTGAGTCAATGGACTTACCGAGGGAGTCGGCAGCCTTGCCGAAATCGCCGGATTTTAGATATACGGCCGAGAGTTGATCGTAATTGTCCGAGACCTGCTGGCTCTTTTCGCCATAGGCGCCGCGGTTTATCTTGAGCGCCGACTCCAGAGACTGGACCGCTCGAGCGGAATTGCCAAGGAACATATCACTGCGAGCCATGTTGCTGAGCACCTGAGCAACCTCAGGATGGTCGGCACCACGCACCCTGACCAGATTAGCCAGGCCTTCCTGCAACTGTGCCACAGCTTCCTGATGCTGACCATTTTTTGCCAGTCTCACGCCCTCGGTAACCTGACGGATCGAGAGTCCGTTCAAGCCATCGCTGGCTGAGCTCGACAGGGTGCGATCGTGCTTGAGACCGGTGAGGACATTATCACCGGCTCTGGTCATGTTCTGTACCGCTGGATTGCTGAGCTCGGATCTGGTATTGAGCATGCCTACCGACGACAGGGTCATCCCCATCACGGCCCCACTGGAAATGGCATCCAGACTGGCGCCCATGCCGGCGAGGTTGCCCCGATCGAGAATACTCTTACTCTGCACTTCGGTCAGACCGTAGGCGGCACCACCACCGATACCGGGCAAAACCGTGCGGCCAAAACGGCCGGCCAGACCCACGGCATCGCCTTCTATGCTGCGACCGACAAAGCCGCCAATTTTATTTGATGCCAGGCCCATGGCTAAAAATCCGGCGCCACCTTCTGCGGCTTGCTTGGCCCGGCCCCATAAGAGCGAATCATCCTGGCTCGGTTTGAAAACACCTTCATAGGCCGCACCGGTCAGTGCCAGACGGGTCAACGCCAACTTCTGAGGCTGCATGGCAGCGGCCGCCAGCGGTTCGGTCATCGCCGAGATACCCTTATGCGTGAGCAGCACCAGGGGCAGTGACACGGCCAGACCACCGGCCTGCTGCGCCCACCAGTGGCTGCTCATCAGTGGCGCCGATTTCTGCTCGGTAAGGGTCGCTTCGGGCAAACGCACACCTACAACCTCGGTCAGTTGCCCGACTGCGTTGTAAACACTTTTGCCTTGATTGGACGCCGAGGTGGCAACCTCAGCCAGGAAGGACCGACTGGCATCAGCCCCGTCGGCTGCTGCGGTGTCAGTGCCGGTCAGCTGCCTGACCGCTTTCTGCAATGCTTGATCGCCCGCTTCAATAGTCATGACTTTGCGCTCTCTCCCTGCCCAAATCTGATTGACGAAAGAATGGCCCTGACCGCCGGTAAGTGCGCGTCAAATTTTTCCGGTGGCGCCGTGTAATGCAGCTCATCTATGACGGCACCCTTACCGTCACCGTTGATAAAGACACCCAGGTTTCTCATCTGCGACTCTTTCCACTGCCCATCAACGACCAGCACGGTTGTGCCGTTTATGGACTCGGTAGCAATAGAAAATTGCTTGAAAAAACTCTCCTCAGACAGATTGCGAATCACACACTCGGTGGCAAAGCGCTCATCCTCGCTGAGACTGTGCGGCGGCGCCGCAAGCACTTTGAGAAAATCCTCGGCAATAAGTTTGGGCTCTTCACTGCCGCGGTAATAGAGGAAAAGCTCAACTTCAGGATCGGCCTTGAGCGTATAAACCTGACTGATTTCTCCCGGGGCGCGACCACGCTCCAGCGGCAGACAGGACCATTCGGAGGGAATGGCCAGATGCTTTATGCTGCCTAAATTGAGTACGCTAGTCATTTTTAATTCGTTCCCCTGGTGAAATAGGGCTTGATTTTGTTCCACAGTCTTCTCAGGCGGCCCGGCTGGTCGGCACCGTCATCGGGGGCCGGAGATTCATCAATCGGCTTCGGCTTGACTTCGATGTCGGGCGTCCTTTGCATTGATTCATAGAGCACTTTGGCATCCACGCCCCGGTCGAGATAGTCGGCCTTACTACCCCACTGGTTAGTGAAGTGGATGATGTCGTGAGTTTCCCCGGTAACAGGATCGGTGACATGCTCCACGCTGTGCACGTTGATCACATGCCAGCCGTCAAAGCGACCTTTGGAATCAAATGTTTCGGGCTGATTGAAAGGCGGCTTGCTGGAATTGACCATCATTACGGCCGGCAGATTATTCTCGGCTTCCATCACATTGATTGCCTTGATAAAGTTGGCCTCACTGTCGATGGTGACCTGATTTGCCCCCTCCCCAACCACAGCATTGCGGTCAATGATGAAAGCGCGCGGCTCGTTGTTGTTGACACCACGACTGATATCACGCAATTGGCTTGTGCCAATGTTAGGATGATTGACCGACTTGCCGTCATTATCTCTCAGACGCACCGAGTTGCCCTTCAGGTCGATCATGACACGTTCGTGGTCCCTGGCCGATCCTGGAACTTTCTCATAATGCAGCTCACCCTTTACGGTGTGACGGATCATCAGCTTGCCGTCGGCATCGTAAACTTCGGAGCCGGGTTGACTGAGGGGCGAATCTCCAATTGGCTTGCCGTTGCCGTCGTAAGCCATTTTGACGTTGTCCATTTTGTCGACAAAGCCGACAGCACGGTTATCCTTGTCAAAGATCAGCCTGTCTTGCGGCACTCGTTTGATTGGCCGCTTGTATTGATCAAAGACCTCATCGCCCGGGGTGTAGTTAGTGAGCGGAACACCGTCCTTATCGCTCAGGACCGTCACATGCTGATGATCGACGATACCTATGGCCTTGCCTTTACTGTCATAACGCATCCTGTAGTCTTCCGGCTTGAGCATGCGGCCTTCGAGATTGACTACTTCGGTGCGCTCGGCCCAGGCGTAATTAGCCATGGCCGTCTCCAGGAGCTGGCTTGAATAATCTCTCTTGCCGTCGCCTTTGATGGCACCCTCGGCATCAGTCAGACTGCGGCCTTCGTGCTGCCGCGCCAGAGCATATCTGGCTTCATAGTCGGGTTTGATTTCCCCGGCTATATCGCGCAGCTCAACGGTGCGTCCATCGGCAAATTGATAACGTCCTGTCTCTGCGATATCAGCCAGGACCTGCACATTTTTGTCGGGATTTCGCCAGTAGTTGCGGTGCTCAACTGTAGTGACATTGCATGTGCCGTTGGCGCCCTGATCAACTGTCCAGGGATGAGCCGAATGATTGAGGGCCTGCTCGGCCAGATCGGCACGCTGGGCCATCGGTATGACGGCCGTGGGCGAATCGGCCAGTAAGCGATTGAGCTGCTTATAGAAGAGCGCCTTGTCGTTAACGCTCAATTCGCGGCCCTTATCCCCAGCATGTGCTTCAAAGCTGGCCACCAGTTCGTTGATGCGATTCATGCGCTCGGGCTTATCGGCAAACTGCTGCGCTATGACTTTGTCAAAACGCTGTCTTTCCAGAGCATAATCAGCTTTTACGTACTCTATGCGACCAGTGGTCTTAACCATGTCGATCGACCCGTCAATATTGTGGCGGTCGTACACTTCACGGGAGTCAGCCGCATGATAGCGACGGAACGAACCGTCCGGCTCTATTACCATGTCATTGACGTGGACCCGGCCGGCGTCATGGCGGTTGCCCGCAGCGTCAATGGTTGTCTGGGACCAGGAACCATCGGACTCCTGACGTCTGAATATTGTCTGGCTGCCGTCACTCTTAGATGTGGTGGTCAACTCGGAGACGCGACCATTGCTGTCATAAACAAATTTGCGGCTGAGGTCACCGTTTTCCAACTCCAGCATCCTGTTGTTGGCATCAAAGCGCCGCACCGATTGGTCCACATGATTGGTCACAACCAGCTCACCGCTCTGGGCGCGGGCGGCGGTGATTGATTTGTCGGCGGTAACGAAGGATTCACCAGGGGCAATGTCTTCCGGACGCTTGCCGGGGAAGGTCAATTCGCGAGAAGGAGAGCGGTCAAGGAACATATCGGCCGGTCGTCTCAGACTTTTCACAGAGTCGAAGGTACCGGGCAAGCTGCCGTCTACCCGCTGCTCTGCCCGCAGGAGATCAACCATCTTGGCCTTGATCTCTTTGGCGAAGAGATAATCTTTCATTTCCTGATCACTGAGACCAGGCAGATTTTTCTCACCGGGAGCGAGGACATCAGCAGTCGGATACTTCAATTCGGAATTATAGAAAGGTATGGGCTTGGAGGGATCCTTACCCTGGCTGCGCAACCAGTCTTCCATCTTGGTTTTGAGTGGGCTGCCCTCGGGATTGGTTTCAATCGTACGAATGCTCCAGTTTCTATCGGCAATCTTACGAGCTTCGGGGGACATCAAACTGTAACTGTCACGGAAACTGGCATCGGTAGAACGCAGCGAATCCCAGATAACGGCATCCTTGAAGCCGGTCTCCGGACCACGAATGGCAATAAATTTGCTGGCACCGCCGACAGTGGCGTAGTTATCCAGACCATCGGCATCGATCACAGCCTGGTGCACGCGCTGGCGAGTGAGGAACTCCTCACGTTCAGCCGCGGATAGTTGGCGGAAATTGGGATCCCGTTTAACGTCGTACGGCACGGTCCATGAGTCGGTGCCCGAAAACGACAGGATTTTGCGTTCATCATCGGTCAGGGACAGCTCCATATGGCCGTCGGCATTCATAAAGCGCGGCTGCTCACGCACATTGGCTATAACTTTAATGCGGGCTTTGCCGTCGGTTCCCACCTCAGTCATGTCTTTCAATACTTTCTGCAGGCGCTCGCCTTCGGCTGCACTGATCTGCTGTGAGGCAATGGCTTCATTGAGCCTGCGTGTGATGGTGTTGTGATAAAGCTCACCCATAAGATTGGGAGGCGAGATCTGGTGTGCCTTAATCGCTCCGACAATGAGATTGACGCGCTCCGGCGGGAAACCCTGGGCCTCAAGGGCGGTCTTAGCGGCGTTGGCACCATCGAGATGATGAGTAAAGAAGTTGGAGGTAGCGCCCTTCGGCGGAGGAAAGCCAAACTTGATCGAATCCGAGTACATGGAAGCAAGCAGTGAGTCTTCCAGTTCCCGGGGAGTAAGATGGTTGGCCCGGCCAACTTCCAGAGCCTTGGCCATTTCGCCCTGGGTATGGATCCAGTTAACTTCCGGATCCCCGTGCATATATTCGCCACTGCGATAACTGGCGAAATGCTCACGTACAATCGACATATTGGCGAGGATATTATTCTTCTGCGCATCGCTCAAGCTGGGATCTTTCATCAAACTGTCGTAGGCCGAGGTGGGCTTGCCGTCAAAACCAATGGCTTTAACGTCCTCAAGTTCCCGACTGACTAAGCGAATTGAATCACCGCGATCGTATGCACTGGCAGAGAAATGTTCATCCAGATACTCAGCACGCTTGATGCCTTCGGCGTCACCGGAGGGTCTGCCGCCGGCGTCCAGTGTCCGCCCATCCCTGGAGTAACCTTCCGGTACGGATTCATGAAGGATCTGACCGTTGCGTTTGTCCACCCACAGCGTGCGGCCATCGGTAAAGTGAGTCTTACCGTGAACCTCAAACACACCATCCTCAGCCACTTTCAGGTGAAGGAAGCGAGGCGTGTGGGCTTTGCCCTCCGCATCAAAGCGTTGATACATACCGTCTGGGCCGTAGCGCATGTAAATATCGCCGCTGGGATCAAAGTATTTTTCAATATTGCCTTCGGCGTCGTACTCAAACTTACGAACAGTGCCGTCGGCATAGTTTATCTGAGTAGGTTTGCCACTGGCCGCGTCAATAATCGAGGACGAGCCATCCGGACGCAGTACTCTGTCCGCTGCGCCATCGGCAGGCTTCATCCGGACAACCCCTTGCTCGTCTACGGTGACGGTACCGTCAAATCTTGTAGCCGGTGCATCCGCCGTTTCTTTGACCATCCAGTGACCGCTTTCTTGATCTCTCAAAACACTGCGGCCGTTTTGATATTCAACGCCGTCAAATTTTCCTTCGCCGGTGTAGCCGTACTCGGCCCCGTGGCCGCTGCGAGCCTGAACCGAGACGATTTTGCCGCCTTCGGTAATGGTTCGCACATTGCCCGAAGCTTCGCGATAGGTAATTAGACCATTCGGGTAGTGGACGGCCCTGTCGCCAGACTGCATGTTTACGTGCACTTCCCCATTAGTCATGACCCGCACGTTACCGGCCACCTCAAGGCCCTCGGGATGCTCGTGGCTGACTATGCGCCATTTATTTTCGCCAATGTTTTCAAATTTGGTGCCAGTGCCCAGATCGACGCGGCTGACCTGTCCCTGGAACAAGCCGCTCTCGTGGTACTGGATTTTTGCTGTTTGCAAGCCGTGCACTTCGGCTACCCGGCCGTTCCGATCCAGCTTGATGTGATCCTCGACCCTGACCACACCGGACATGATGTCCACGCCCTCGGAAGTGGCGCGCGCGGCCTCGGTCGTGGCCAGGCGGGCCATGGCAAAAGACTTACCCAGAGCTTTGAAGCCCACGGTAGCGCCACCACCCATAGCACCACCCATGAGTGTACCCATGGCGGTTGTTTCGGCCAGGGCCTGAAGATTTTCATCAACCGATTTGCTGCTGTCCCATTCGCTCACACCGCGCACCAGACTGGAGGTGCCACCGGCCGCCGAACCGGCGCCGGAATTGAGAGCCACCTCGCGCAACGTAGCTTTGAGCGCCGTCCCGGATTCTGTGGCAATGGCCTGGTTGAGATTTTTAGTCAGAAGCTCCTTAACTGCGGCCACGTCCTCGGGGGAAGAGGCATATTTTTCGGCCATGCGCTGCAATGTTTTTTCGTTGATTTCGGAAGCGCCGTGGGCGAGCGCGGTGGAAACTTCACCGGTCAGCTCTTTCTTCAGGGTAGTTTCAGCACCCTCCTTCAAAATCTGGCGGCCGGTGGCTTTGGCAATGGTGCCGGCTTCAACTAGAGCAAGATCGGTGGCCGTGGCGGCGGCCTTACCGCCGATGCCCAGTATCTTCGCCACTTCACCAGGGCCGACGACCATGGTGACGGCGTCGACGGCACCGGTGGCGGCATCAATGCCGGCCCGGCTGGAATCATAGTCAGCACCCATGACAGCAGCTTTGGTGCCGACCTTGACGGTCGCTCCCACCAGACCGGTCGTGGCAATCAGACCGAGACTGACACCACCAGTGAAGACAGCACCGCCGACACCGCCCACAATAATCAGACCATCGACCGTTGCGTCGGCGGCGGCTCCCTTGGATTTGCGGTAGAGGTCAACGGCTTCGTTCAGGTCCGCCGTCATTTTTTGCCTTTCGGCCAGGGGCATTTCCTGGTAGGCACGACTGTAATTGCTCATCGACGCCGCATACTGGTTGAGATCATCGCGGGTCATGTCCGAGGTGCCGTCCCAGTGCCGGACAAAAGAACGACCGATGCCGTCGTTGCTTACATACTCCTGGTCGCGGGCGGCATTAAAAGCGGCCCGGGCACTGTCAGGCAGGTCGCGGAAATTGCGCTCGGCTTCGGTGCGGTCCGAGCCGCTCAGTTTGTCATCAAGGCCGGTTATGAGATTGACGCCGTACTTGGCCTCGTAATCGTGGACAAGCTTGACCCGCTCCTCCGGTTTGAGCGTCGTGCCCAGCTCGCGGATCATTTCCTTGTCCCCGCTCATGCCCAGGATGGCAGCGCGCATCTTATCCTCGGGGCGCATTTCACCGTTTTGTTTGGCGATGATGCCGGCCAAAGCCGATTGCTCAGGGGTGAGGAAAGGCAGCATCTTGTGCGGGTCGGCGGCAATGGCGGCGCGTTCGGCGGGGGTGGCGGTGCCGATGGCATCATACAAACCCTTGGTGTCATTGCTCCAGAAGCCGTCATAGAGTTTGGCCTTCTCTTCAAAGGGCAGAGAGCCATTTTTAAGCAGCGGCTCAACATACTTGCTGTAGTCACCGCCAAAATCTATTCTGGCCAGTTGCTTGAAATGTGCGGAGAATGTCTTGTCTTCATCGGTAACAGGATTGAGAATGCGATTTCTCAAATTGGGATCTTCCTTGATTGCCGCTTCGATTTCAGCCAGCATCTGGGGAGTGCTCTTGTCGCCGTTGACGTGCAGACTGAGCTTGGAGATGATGTCCTCTCTGGCGCCCTCGCCCTTGGACACATGATCTAAAATGCGCATCACCGCGGTGGCATCGGGACTGGGACCGAGCGCCGACATGACGGCCTGGTCCAGTTCTTTCTTGTACTGCGGATCTTCGCGGTAGCGGCGCTGATCCGCTTCGCTCATATGTTCGACGGCGGCGATGATGCCCTTCTTATCGGTCGAGAAGAAGCCATCTTTATCCTGCACCGACTGCAAAAGTGTCCGCGTGCCCTCGCTCTGTCCACCCTGCTCATAGCTTTCATGCGAGAGCTTTTTAGTAAGGAGATCCTGAGCCCGCTTCAGGTCGTCGCCGCTGTAATTCATAGCAAGCGCGGCTTCGACTTCCTTGCGATAAGCGGGATCGCGCTTCAAGCGGTCGAAGTCATCCTTGCTCATTTTTTCGATATCGGTCAGGGCCTTGTCGACCTTGTCCGACCACAGTCCGCCATGCTGGGCCAGGGTGGTGGCAAGGGTCTCGCCCTTGTTGGCGATCATATCTTCCCAGCGCGCTACCTTGATGGAATTACCGGCACTCTGCATCGCCTCGTGCAAAGCCCGGTAGCGGTCATAATCGACTTTTTGCTCGGCGCTGAGTTTATTGTAGGCCTCGGTGTTGAAGACAGGCATCTCGCTCGTGCCGTCATAGGTGTATTCCTGGAAGGTGCCGGCCACAGCCTTGCCCCGGCCGTACTGGTCGCGGTCGGTCTGGGACATAGCACCAATGGCGGTATCAATGGCTTTGTCATTGGAAGAAAACACACCGGTGTTGTCTTTGATTTTAGTGACAACATCGAGCTTGCCGGAATTGACATAATCCTCAGCTTTGCGCAGATCGCTGTCCGACACCCAACCGCCAAAAGCGGTCTTCATCTTCTCGGCACCGCCCTGCGCCATGTACTGCGTGCGCGCTTCGGGGGAAGCATCGCGGAAGGCTTCCTGGAACATGTCCAGACTCTTGGCCCGGGTGGCGATATTGGCCAGGGCGATCGTGTCGGCCGGTGTGCGATTATCCGAACCTTTGGCATATATAGCCAGGGCAGCGCGGGTTTCATCTGAGATTTTTTTATTGCCGGCAAGGTCATCCTCGAGCTTATGACCGTAGCGGGCTTCATAATCGCGCTTGAGCTCAGCAATTTGAGCTGAGTTCATCGTGGCCATGGTGTCGCGAATATCTTTCTGGCAATTGGTGGAGCTGCGGCCACCCCATTCATGCATTTCTTCCAGAGCGGTGTGAATGCGACCGGCATCGTCGGCCTTGTCGTGGCGGTGGAAAAGGTCGATGGCCTTGGATTTGTCCGTGCCGCTCAGGCGGTCAGCCAGGATCGCCTCCAGGGTCCGGCCGCCATGGTCCTTGCCGTATTTTTCAGCAAACGTATCCGATATCGCTTTAATTTCCGCCGGGGACTTATCCGCAAGCAGCTGCATGATCTTGCGCGTGTCTGTGATTGGCCCTGTGGGCATGGCCGGAACATCCCCAAAACTGGGGCCCGGATCCGGATTATCAGAGCCCAGGGCCTTCTCGATGGCCGTGACCGTGACGAGAGTAGCGGCTTTCTTTTGCTCGGGGGTCAGCTCCGGGACTGCGGGGGGCTGCTCGGCGCGGGCAACGGTAGTCGGCGCGGCATCGGTTGGAGTCGTGGTAGCGGCGGCCGGTGGTCTCGTGTCGGTGGCGACCGGGGGTCTGGTATCGGTGGCGGCCGGAGGTCTGGTGTCGGCGGCGCCCGGAGGATTCGTATCTGCCGCGGCCGGAGGTCTGGTGTCGGCGGCAGCCGGCGGTCTGGTGTCGGTGGCGCCGCCGGCAACCGGACGGGCACTATGCTTCTCGGGCAAATTAAGCTCGAGGCCGACGGGAATCCGATCCGGGTTGGCGATGTGGTTGGCCCGGGCTATTTCGCGCACCTGGTTGTAGATGTCACGATTAGAAGCGTCGGGTGGTAATTGTCTTCTAGCGATATCGCTTAAGGTGTCGCCCTTTTTCACCACATAATGCTGCGCAGTGCCGTCCCGCTTGAGTTCGGCGCCAACCAGGTCAACCGGCGGCAGGGCCGGATCGTGCTTTTCGGCGGAAAGCTTAAAAGCCCGGGTATGAGCCAGAGCATCGGCGCCATGGGAATCGCTGTGAATAGCGGAAGTCGGAGTCTGCGCGTCAGTCCCCGCAGGTTTATTGCTGTGCTCGGTCGCCTCGGGTGGGTGACCCTGGTCCTTCGTCGGCGCATTTTTTTGCAACTCAGAAACCATCAACACACCGGCTTGAAAGCAAATACTTTCAGTTTGAAATCAGGGAAGATATCGGATTGGTAAGTTGGACTTGAGGCAATGATCCAAATGGATCACCTAGATTGTTATACCCATATATGTCGTTTTTTCGACCTGATTCGACAGGTCCGCCAGCGGACGCAGCAAGACCCGGAACAGAGATGAGCTGTTCCGGGCCGGCAATTGTCATTGTCGAGAAGGGCTGTTGCCAGGCCTGATTACTCAAGCCCGTGCTGCTGACTGATAGCTGGATTTTTAGTTGTGGGTTTCGGGCTCCACATCGATGGGGTCACTGTCGGATTTGTTGGCTCGGAGCGACTCGCCGCAGGCCGGGCAAAACGGCTTCTCACGGCTGGCCGGAGCATGACAGCTGGGGCAGGTGTAATCGGGTGACGTCTTGAAACCGGCACGAGCTTCAGCTTTTGCTGACGGCGTGGCGTCCGGATCGTTTTTAACCTTAATTTGGTCGATTTCGGCCTGCAGCACCGAAATCTCATGCGATATCGCTGTAACTTCCGCACAACGTTCGGCAATCAGCTCATCGCTGACTTCTTTGCCATCGGTGTTTTTGCCGTAGATGAGACGCCCGATCTCCATAAACTTGGCGTTCTTTTTGCGCTCCAGCTCGGAAATTTGATTTTGCAGGTTGAACCCCTGCACCATTTCCGAACCGCGCGACTGTACCTTGCTGACTTCTTTAGCTACCGTATTTAAGACATTATCGATAATGCTCACGTTTGGCTCTCTCCCTCAATAAATTGCCGGCTGAAACCCTTCCTAAGTCACTTATACCTTGCTTGAGTCAAAATAACTCTAGTAAACAAAGTCCTAATAGTTGGCGGCGATTTTATTTTTCCGAGACCGTTTCTGAGTGTCCGGCATGCCCGATGGTTGGTCCGGACTGGGCCGTGCAGACACGGTTGCGTCCCTGGGTTTTGGCTGCGTACAGCGCTTCATCGGCCTTGAGGAAGAGAGTGTCGCTGTCGTCGGCGTGCAGGGGAAATGAAGCCACGCCCAGACTGGCCGAAATGGCGCCATGCCCTTCTAGGGTGACCTCATTAATGAGGCGCCGCAAGCGCTCGGCCAGTTGTTCGGCCATATCGATTTCGGTATTGGGCAGCAACAGACAAAATTCTTCGCCGCCGTAGCGAGCCGGGAAGTCTATACTGCGCGATGATTGTTTGAGCACCTGACCGATCGAGCGAATCGCTTCGTCACCGGCCATGTGCCCGTACTTATCGTTGATTTTCTTGAGATAGTCGAGGTCGATGACGATGAGCGACAGCGGCTGGTCATAACGCTTGGCGCGCTCAAATTCTCTTTGCAAACTGTCGTTGAAAGCGCGCCGGTTGGCCACACCGGTAAGACCGTCGGTGACCGCCTGACGTTCTCTTTCCTGGTGCAGTTCGGCATTTTCAATAGCCACCGAGAGGTTATCGGCCAGAGATCCAATCAGCGAAATATCGTCGATGCTCCACTCGCGAGCGACGTTGAGGTCCTGCAAAAACAAGGCCCCCAGTACCCGGGTGCGCATGACCAGGGGCACAATCAGGCCACTGGTGATGGACATCAATTTGAGAAATTCACGGTTATATGTACAGCGGTCGTCGAATTCCGGATTTTCCAGACTCTCCGGACTTTCCTTGCTCAGGGCCTTGAGCACAAATTCCTGACCGTCCTCGGTCATAAACAGATGCTTGACCGACTCCACTCCATTCTGGATAAATTCATACACTTCGGGCACATTGCCCAGCTCATCAGCGCGAAAGAGCACCGCTCGGCTGACGCTAAACTGATTGCCCAGCTTTTCCACCGTCATATCCAGCACTTCCTGAATATGGACGGAGCTGCGCACAGCATTGGAAATCCAGTAAACAAGCCGCTCTCGCTCCAGCTGCTTCATACGAATGGAGTCACGGGCGGTGACATCATGAATGAGCTTGCGTGTCTGCTCCTCCATGCTAGAAGTCTTGTCTTCCATTTCTTCGTACTGACCGCGCAAACGTTCGTTTTCGCGGGCCAGTTCTTTCAGTTCAAAAGCACGGCCCAGTGCCAGACCAAGCGGATAAGCCTCGATCGCCTGGCGCGCCTCCTCGCAACTTTCACTATCGAGCTCCAGCTCCTTGCCGCTCAAAAGAGCCACAGCCCTGAGCTGTTCGCCGTCTTCCTCGCTGGACGTCATAAACAAGCGCACACAAGCGATATCGCCCAGGTTTTTCAAAACCGAAGCCGACACGGACAGATCCATGTCTTCGGGCAATTCACTGACAACAATTCGCGTCTGATTGGGTTCGCCCGGCGCAGGAGCGGCACCCTCAAAACTTTCAGTATCGAAACACTTGGCAAAAGCCTCAGCCAGAGCCTTAAAATCCTTGTTCTTCTCGGCCGCGACATGGCGATCGGCAATGGACTCCAGGTCCGGATCCCACATGAAGATGGCCGAGGCCTCGGCGCCCAGCACCTCCTTGAGGATGTGACAGGCATGCTCCATGACCTCCTCCAGCTCAAGAGCCGAGAGAAGGCTGATAATTTCTTCAGTGTTGGGGGCTTTATTAACAGTCATATCTGCTAAAGATGTTCCCCAAATACTAAAGGATAATCAGGTTCAAAGCCCAAATTGTACTGGTCACTTGGCTTCCGCGACTGGATTTAGCGCTAGAATACATCTCAGATCGACTCAATGGAGCGCGCCATGGCCCCGTATTTTAATAATTCGGCTGACGACAGAAAGATCCGCATGATCGCCGCCCTTTGCTACATGACCATGGGCGTGGCCGGGCTGATTTATATTCTCTTCAACGCCAAAAACAACCAGAGCATGTTTCTGCGCTTTCATTTCATGCAATCACTGCTGCTGGGCATTATCGTCACGCTTATTAGCTGGCTTTCGAGTGGTCTCGGTCAATTTCTCAGCGGTCTGTTAGGCCTCTTCGGCAGCGCCGGAGCGGGTGTGGCAGGGCCGTTTTTCATGATTATGAGCTTCGTTCTCCAGGCAGTCCAGATAGTCTACCTGGGCACCTGCATCTGGGGCGTGGTCCAATCTGCGCGCGGCAAATACGTCGATATGCCTGTCGTCGGTAAAATCGTCCGCAGCAATCTGCGCTAATTTTCTCCCTGAATGATCGAGGGCGCCCCCGCCGGCAGCGCGCGCCCGCAAAATATCATCAGCTCTTCGGGGTCGGAAGTAACCACCCCGTCCACGCCCATTTTAGCCGCCTGCATCCACTGGCTGCGACTGTTCAGGGTCCAGGCATTAACCTTGAGACCGGCCTGATGTGCCGTCGCCAGGACGTCTTCACGCAGTGAAGAAAAGCTGGGATGGAAATAGCTGCAATTGAGCCTGGCGGCATATTGAGGCAGGTCCAGCAAAATGCCGTCGAGAAGCAGAGCCAATTTGATTTCATCACCCTCGGGCAGGAGGCGCCCGAGGCGTTCGAGACAGAAATGGTCAAACGAACTGATGATTATTTTGTCTTTGGCGCTGTAGCTATCGAGCACGGCCAGCAGTTCTTCCTCGATATCGGGATAGCTGACCGGAGCGTTTTTGATTTCGATATTGAGCAGGCATTGCCCGGCGACGAGGTCTAAAACCTCGGTCAAGAGCGGCACTTTCTCTCTGTAAAATTCTTTATCAAACCACAGACCGGCACTCAGTCTTTTGATTTCATCAAGACTGGCCTCGGCTACCAGGCCGCCACCATTGGTGGTGCGGCCCAGATCGTGATCGTGAATGACGACCAGCTCACCGGAAGCACAACGTTGCACATCAAGCTCGATGCCGTCGACACCGAGCTCAAGGGCGTAGGTAAAGGCCCGCAGCGTATTTTCGGGAGCCCACTGGCAGCCACCGCGATGAGCAAAAACTTTAAATTTCAAGGACTAAATTTCAAGCACTCTCTGGGGATGAAGCAGACCCATATTGACGGTTACGACAAGCTCCCTGGGCGAGCGCACCATAATCTTTTCCAGCGGAGCATCGATACCGTGCTCACTGCCGAAACAACCGACAATATTTTTCAGCACCAGACAATTTTTCTCAAAACCAATTTCAAAACTGGTCTTTTCTTTGAGCTTGATCGTATAGCTGCCCCAGCGCTCGGCCGTGGGATGCTCATTGCGGATACTGATGACGTTTGATTTGCGCTGCACTTCATGCACATGGGATGTGAGGGCGCGGATAAGAGCCGGCACTTCATCCATCGAACCAAAAGTCTGTAACAGGACACGCGTGACCAGATAGCCATGCAAGGTCGCCCCTTCCGGGCGTTCCTGTAAAAATTTAATCACCCCGGAAAAGGGATCCGAAGCACCTTGAACGATGCGCAGAGCGGCTTCCACAAGCTCAGCCTCACAGGCTTCCAGAGCTTCCTTAATCTGTGAGTTCATTGTCTTGCGTTCGCAGCAGTCACAACTGGCAGATGAGTGGTCCATGAGTGTCCTCTCTATGAGATTTGAACCCGGCGTAATGTTCTTCTTCCCCCCAAGGGCCGATAATAATCAGTCTTACGCCCAAACTCTAAAATTAAGGAAAGGCCGTGCAGAAAATTCGGACCGCTATCGTCATCCCGGCGCGCTACGCCTCCACCCGTTTCCCCGGCAAGCCGCTGGTGAAAATTGCCGGTGTATCAATGATTGAGCGCACCTACCAGCAGTCGGCCCGGGCAAAACTGGCCCAGGAAGTACTGGTGGCCACCGATGACGAGCGTATCGCCGAGGCAGTACGGGCCTTTGGCGGCAAGGTGGTGATGACCGGCTCCGACCACGCCTCCGGCACCGACCGGCTGGCCGAGGTAGCCAGGCTGCACCCCGAGCTCGACATAATCGTAAATGTGCAGGGCGATGAGCCCCTGATTGACCCCGCGGCCATCGACCGGGTGATTGAACCGCTCCTCACCGGCGACGCTGAAATGTCGACCCTGGCCTATCCTCTGACCAAGCTCGAGGAAATCGAGAGCCCGCAGGTGGTCAAAGTCGTCGTCGGCACTGACGGCTATGCTCTCTATTTCAGCCGCCTGCCCATCCCCTACCACCGCGACTTTGTGGAAGTGACAAACTCGGTCGAAGGCCAGCGCCTGACACCGAAGAACATTGCCGACAGCCACTATCTGGGGCATGCCGGGCTCTATGTTTTCCGCCGCGAAACGCTATTAAAGATTGCCTTCCTGCCTCCTGGCAAGCTCGAGAATCTGGAAAAACTGGAGCAGCTGCGAGCTCTTGAAAACAAAATATCAATCAAAGTTGTCGTTGTGGACGGCGCCATTCGCACGCCGGCCGTGGATATCCCCGAAGATGTGGCGACAGTGGAATCATTTTTGGCCGCCCAGACGTCACAAGCTTTGCGTTAACCGTTAAAATCAAACCGTTGCCCGAGGACAAAATTTTGCGCAGCTTCGAAAAGAGCACTAACAAGAGCCGAGAAATTCTACTCAGCGCCCTTCTCCTGGTTTCCACAGGCGCGTCCGTTGTGGCGGCACCCGGGGTCGAGGCCAAATCGCAGGGCGACACCCGCTCCTTGAGATATGCGCCGGCCAGCGGCAGCTTCAAAAACAGCACCATGGACCCGAAAAACGTCCCGGACTTCCCCGCCAACATGCAGGGCGCGCCACAACCATCACAGCGTCTCCAGGCCAATGAAGGCGGACAGAGCGGCGACGCCGGGGCCGGTACGGCCCTGCAGGCCAATCTCGCCTCCACGACCCTGCCGGTGGAAACAAGACTGCGCCTGGTACTCGAAACACCGGTAGACGCCAAAACAAGCGTGCCGGGAAATATTTTTGAAGCCCATGTGAAAGACGATCTTTTCATCGGCTCAACTCTACTTTTGCCCCGCGGCAGCCTCGTACGCGGCCGGGTCTTTGAAGTGACCAAACCAAGACTGCTCAGCCGGGCAGCAAAGATTGGCTTGAAACTCGAGCAAATCGTCACGCCCACCGGCGAAGTGATCCCGCTGGACGCCGCCCTGGAATTTCAAAAAGGCCTGACCAATCAAAAAGGTCAACTCGATCCCGGCACCAATTTTGGTACCAGAGTCGAAGGCAACATCAAATCGGTCACCGGCATGAATTCCACAGGCACCGCCCGCGGTGCGCTGATTGCGGCCAACGTCGCGACGCTCGGGGCCCCGGCAATCGCCACCGCCATTGGTGGCTCAGCCATTGCCATATTCCGCTCCGGGGACAACGTCTCTCTGGGAGTAGGACAGGAAATAGAAGTCCAGCTCACCAACGACCTGGGCGTCCAGATCAACTAATTAGCTGGCCGCTCCCGGACCTACGGTGCCGGCGCGCACAGGTTTTTTCTTGAGCTGCGAGCGGACGAGATAGAGATTAGCCTCAAAGGATTTGTTGGCCGGTTCAAGATGCAGAGCCTTGAGAAATTCTTCCTCGGCCTCTTCCAGATAATTGCGCTTTTGATAGATGACGCCCAGGTTATTGTGCACCCAGGCATTGGTGGGCTTGAATTTGACGCAAATCTTGAGCTCGTCCAGAGCTTCCTTCAAGCGCTCTTGCTTGATATACAGATTGGCCATATTGTAGTGCGCCGATAGTGAGTAAAAGTTTAGCTCAATGGCCTTTTTGTATTCCTTCTCAGCTTCGCCATACTCACCTTCTCTGGTAAGCAGCACGCCAAGATTGATGTGGGCCTCGATATAGTCAGGTCTGACCCCAACAAGGTAGCGATACTGATCGATAGCCTCTTTGTCGCGGCCCATCGTCTGCAAAATCAAAGCCCCCTGATAGTGGGCCTCCCAGTACTGCGGCTTGAGATGAAGCGCCTGATTAATTTCCACTAGCGCCGGCTTGTACTGCCCCTGTTTCTGCAAAGCACGGGCCTTGAGCAAATGCGGCTCGGGGTCATTGTCCCCGGGCTCGCCCGCCGGGGCGATCATGTCGGCCAGTTGCTTTTCTTTGCGCTTGCGATCGAGCTCGTCCTGATACTCACTCTCTTCCAGCTCAGTGCCTTCGTCGTTGTAATACTTCTTGGGCTCCATTTTAGGATGGCTGACATCGGCTTCCAGTTTTTCAAGCGAGTCGTTTTCGGGCGCCTCGGCCCGTTTACGCTTGGTGCGGCCGACATCCAGATCTCCGGAAGACTCATCATCACCGGCAACTGTGGCCTCCTCATCGGCGGCCTTCGCGGGTTTGGCGGCTTTGACCGGCTTGGCCGCAGCAGGCTTCTTGGCCGGCGCAGGCTCTGCCTCGGGCTCATCGGGATTGATCATGGGGATCTCAATTTCCCCGGTGCGCTCGCGGGGCGCGACCTTTATTTCCGGCTTGAGCTCGGCAGCGGGCTCCTCATCATCGGCATTTTGGGTTGGAACATCCTGCTCCTTAGCGGGAGCGGCCGGCGCCGCATCCTTTGCCTGTCCCTGGGCCTGGCCTGAGTCCTGGCCTGAATCCTGGCCCTGGGCACCGCTCTTATCAGCGCCGCCACCAAAAGGATGCAGGGCCTTATTTTTGACTTTATTAAGACCACCCAGGCCAAAAGAATAGGCCTCAGCGCCGCTCAGCAGAGTCGGGGCCGGGGAGCAATAAACACCGGCGATACTCAAAGAAAGAGCCACACCAATGATTTTGGGACTTTTAAGATTAGCCATAATTTGCCGTCGCATCAGGGTTTTATGGGCCAAAAGCGCTGACCCTGCGCAAACCTAATATAATAGCGAGGTTTGTCCGGCTGCTCCGTAAAATTGCTCACATCCACAAGAAAAGCCGTCAATTGCCCTTTATGCCTTATAGTCTTGTCTTATGCGCCTAGATAAAAAACATGATTTCCCCGGCAAACTTCTCGTAGTAGAAGGCGTTGACGGTTCAGGCAAGTCCACTCAGCTGGACCTTTTACGCAACCATCTGGAGGCGACGGGGCAGAGCGTCATCTTCACCGAATGGAATTCATCCAAGCTGATCTCCAAAACAATCAAACAGGCTAAACGGGCAAACTCCCTGATACCAGCCACTTTTAGCCTGCTGCATGCCGCCGACTTTGCCGACCGCCTGGAAAACATCATCATCCCGGCGCTGAAAGCGGGCCTGATCGTCCTGGCCGATCGTTACTGCTATACGGCTTTTGCCCGCGACGTGGCCCGGGGAGTCGATACAGAATGGGTGCGCAATCTATATGGATTTGCCATCCGGCCCGACGGCGCCTTTTATTTCCAGGTCCCGGTGGAAGTCTCGCTCTCGCGCATCGCCGCCAGCCGCGCGCCGGGCTACTATGAGTCGGGTATGGACCTGGGTCTGTCCAGCGATCCGCACGAATCGTTCCAACTTTTTCAGTCTCGAATCATTGGCGAATACGACAAAATGGTCGATGAATTTGGTCTGCACATCATGCCGGCAGTCAAACCAATTCACGAGCAGCAACTACTGTTTCGAAAAATTGCATCGCAGGTACTGGCACTATGAGCGAATCTCCATTCACCACCTCGGTAAGCAGACAAAAGCACCACGACTATCCGGGCAAACTGATAGTGATCGAAGGCACCGACGGTGTCGGCCGCTCCACCCACAGTCAGCTCCTGCAAAACTGGCTGGCCGTCGAAGGACATGGCGTGACGCGCACCGAGTGGAAATCATCGGCGCTGATATCCAAAGTGATAGACAAAGCGAAGGACAAAAACGCCCTCAATACCATTACCTTTTCGCTCCTCTACGCCACAGACCTGGCCGAGAGGCTTAACACAGTCATTATCCCGGCGCTGCAGGCCGGCCTCATCGTCATCGCCGACCGTTATTCCTACACCGCCTTCGCACGCGACGTAGTGCGCGGAGCCGATCCCACCTGGGTGCGGAAACTCTACGGTTTTGCCGTGGAGCCGGATCTGGTCTTCCACCTGAAGGTGCCGCTGGAACCTCTGCTGCGTCGCATCATCACCACCCGCGGTGGCCTTGATTTTTACGAATCAGGTCGCGATATCGGCATGTCCACAGACTTGTATCAATCTTTCAAACTCTATCAATCGCAGATTTTGTTTGAATATGATCGCATGGCGGAAGAGTATGATTTCAAAATCGTCAGCGCCAGCGATCCCATTGAGCAGGTGCAAAAAACGCTGCGCAAGGAAATAGTAAAGCTGGTCAGCCAATCACACAGCCTTGCCGGCGCGGGCCTCGAGTAGGATAGTCACCGGTCCGCTGTTGTTGAGCGTGACTTCCATATGGGCGCCGAATTTGCCCGTGCCGACCGTCAGGCCACGTTTCTTAAATTCTTCGACAAAATAGAGGTACAGGCGCTCGCCTTCAGCCGGCTTGGCGGCCTGGGTGAAACCAGGTCTGCGGCCCTTTCGGCAGTCGGCCAGCAAGGTAAACTGCGAGACAACAATGGCCTGGGCTCCGGCTTCCAGGACAGAAAGGTTCATTTTGCCCTCGGCATCATCAAATATGCGCAATTCTGCAGCCTTCTGGGCCAGGTATTGAGCGTCGGCCTCGGTGTCGCCCTCCTCCACCCCCAGAAGGATCAAAAGCCCACAGGCGCGGCCATGGGCGGCCCCGGCCTGCTCCTCCGGGGCCGAGAATGAGGCTATGACCTCTCCTTCGACGGTCACGCTGGCGCGTGAAGCACGTTGTAACACTGCCTTCATAGATGAATCGCCAATCCTGTCTGGTTTTCGGGGCTTTTAGTAAACATGCCAAGAGGTAATTTACGGGCTTTCAGTCCCGGAATGAGACCACCGCCCTGGTAGCGCGACCGATTTATGTTACCATTCTGATTACATGGCCTGGGTCCACTACCCAGGAAGTGTTTTATCGCGGGGTGGAGCAGCCTGGTAGCTCGTTGGGCTCATAACCCAAAGGTCGTAAGTTCAAATCTTACCCCCGCAACCAATTACCCTGTCTGCGTTTCGAGCAGATGGGGTTTTTGCTTTGATGGTAGATTTTTCAAGCCGCCTAGCCCTCGGCCTAGCCAAAAAATCTGAGGGCCCTGAGTAACAGTAAACAGTCTTGAATTAGACCAAAATGACAAAAGACTTGGCGGTTGTACATCTGTTCTGGCTATATCGACAGTTATTTTGGCAGCGGCAAAACAGAAGCATCGCACCAATTAGCGGGCTTGCGTGCTTAATGCCCCCACACGGCATAGCAACCAGTTAGAAAAAATACCAAACCGGACCAGAGCGTCATTGCCGCAAGAACTAGCCTGGATGTCCACTTAATGAACGGGTATAGTTTTCGTTTCACAGTCCCATGGTACCACCGCCGCCACCACTGCGGGCTAGCTGTGCCTGGAACATGGTTTAAAAATCCAGGGCCAGTAATGAACGACTTGATACCAGACACAACCAATCTGCCAGGGACAAGGAACAGATATGCCATTGTTCCAGCAATTGCCCAAGTACTCTAAAACCAGAAAACTTCCCGTGCATAGGGACACCAACACTAGAAGGCGTCCCCAATTTTTTGGGTATCGGTATGCGCTCTGTTTCATGCTTCTATCATACCAACGTCCAACCCGCCGCCATTTCGCTAGAACATAGTTGTAAGCGGCTGCGGGGGCCACTTGTGATGGGCCAGGCAATATTGAATTCGGCTAGTAATGCTGCGAGGCCATTTTTCTCATCGAAGTCACCAGCTGGATCTTGGTAATCGTGTGCCATTTCATCTGGCATAATCATTCCAAAGACTTCTAACCAAACATGTCAGGATCGTATACTCAACGACCCTATAAAGACGATGGCGAACTGGTAGGACCAATCTTATATCTTCATCGTAGCACCAGCGCCGCCGGCAGTGGCGCTCTGGGTCTCGAAGTCATTAGTGGTTCTACGCAACCACCCACTTTCCAAATTTTGTTATTCGCATGAGCTGTTTTCTGATTTCCAATACCTTGACCGGATCAAGTTTGTTGCTGACCTTGTCGTTGACCAACTGGTTATCGAGGACCGATCCCAATCTTAGATTTTCCGGTTTGATTTGCAGCTCCGGTTTGTCGGTGAT
Source organism: Cyanobacteria bacterium SZAS LIN-3 (assembly GCA_018266215.1). GTDB lineage: Bacteria > Cyanobacteriota > Vampirovibrionia > Obscuribacterales > Obscuribacteraceae > REEB67. Next base: position 52,332 of record JAFEAV010000039.1, read on the forward strand.
GGTCATGCCTCCTACAAGCGATTAGATTAGAGCCTGTAAATATTTACACCCCTTGACAGTTCTTGCATTCACAGTTATGGTTGTCACATCTCTAAACAAATTGTTGGGTCAGCAAGATCGCCTCTGGTGATTCTCTTGCAACTTGAACAAGGAATCCGCCCCCCACCAATCCTGGAGGACGATAGATGACGCTCAACAAAAGCAAATTCAACCACGGTAACGAAATTCTTCTCGTATCGATCATGGCTCTGCTATTTGCGCCAGATCAATACAAACTCCCGGGTTTAGGGATTTTCTGTTTTTCCCTGATAACCGCTGCAGTTATCGATTGGAAGAAGAACACGAAGCGCGTCAGACGCATCTCCAGGCGGGTCGCTTCCTGCAGCTGCGTAAAAGCTAGAGAGACGATTTCGCATATGCACGTGCCTCAAATGTTGCAAATGGGTTGCACCGTATGCGGTGCAGAACCTACATAGTTCGAATCGGCCCAATCAAACTCACTGCCCGAATTATAGATTCAGCAATTTGCTGATTCCTTTCCCAATACTGGAAATCTCAGAATCGATGTCATCGACCTGTTTTAGAACCTTCGGCTCAACGCCGGTGTTGTAGCTTACCTGCGGTTTGGGTTGGACAGCTTGCTGCATGGCGCCCTGGTTGCGCGTGACAATGTACATGCTGTAGGCGTCCGCCGGTACTTGTTGAGGGTTCGTCATGCCCAGCACCGTCGGGAGCATTGAAGGTGTGTAAGGAGGAGGCGGGGGGACAAAATAATTTCTGGATTTGCGGGTACTATTTCGCGAAGTTTTCGCCTCAACAGACTCAGTGCTCAGGGCGAAAGAACCACTGAAGACGGCAGTGAGCGCTATTAGTGCTGCAAGATTTCTGATCATATGAAAGTACCTCGAAGGCGACACTTTTGTGACACAGAGCGCGCCAGCATCCTGGAGGATACCACCGCTCAACATTTGCAAAGATTTTTTCATCGCCAGCCACCTCCCAGTGCGCGATAGAGATCAACTCTGGACCCGACCAGGTTCATTTTCACTTCAACCAGTTCTCTTTCGGCATTCAGTTTCTCTTCCTGGGTAAGCAGCACTTCGACGTAAGTTGCCTTGGCGTACTTAAACAGCATGTTTGCCGTCCCGATGGACTCCTCTAGCAATACTACTTCTCGCTTTTTTTTATCAAAAGCCTGCTGCATATTCCTAATATTCGACACCTCATTAAGAACGTCAGTGTAGGCTTTCAGCAAAGTCTGCTCATACGTCAAAACCGTTTGGGTCTGGTAGGCATCGGCTATCTGTATTCGTGCAAGAATAGCTTTCCGGTTGATCAATGGAAGCGTAAAGTCACCCATCGCATTCCATAACAACGACTGTGGGGCACGAAACAACAGTTGGGGGTTAAACCCGGAAAAGCCAGTACCGGCCCTAATTGTCAGGTTGGGATATAGCTGTGCTTTGACACTTTTTAAATCGAGCTTGGCAGCCTTAATCGCCGCTTCAGCCTGACGAATATCGGCTCTGTTTTCCAAAAGCTCAGTAGGCACACCCGTCTGCAATTCATCTACCGGCATCGCCATAAACTGTTCAGAGTTTCTTTTTATTGGCACTTCCTCATAGATACCGGAGAGAAACTTCAGAAAATTTTCTTTTTCAACAATGCTTTGAATGGTCTGAAACCGCTGACTTTTAGTCTTGTTTAACTGGGCTTCAAACCGATTAACCCCTAACTGATTCGCTTTGGCATAACGCTTCAGGGTCTGCATTTTTACGAAAGCCGCCTCCTGGATGCTAATGTTTGCATCTAGTATCTTCAAAGACGTATCCAGAGCCATTAATTCATAATAGTTGCGCGCTATTTCAGTAACGAGCCTTGAAATTAAAAAATTCCGGACCTCGTATTGTGCGAGCATGCGCTGTCTGGCTGCATCTTTGGCATTTCTCAATCTTCGCCAGATATCTACTTCCCAGCTCAGGGAAGGACCCAGATTCAGGTTGAAATCCGGGTATCTAAAAAACTGTCTCTCAGTAATTTTATCCAACACGCCTTCCGTGGTGTTTTCGGACGGCCTGATGTAACTTGCCCCAAACCCCAAGCCAACTTTAGGTAAATACTCAGCTTGTTTTTCCTTCACTTCGCTGGTGGCAATTTCAATGTCCTGCAGAGCGATATTGAATTCCTGGTTATTTGTCAGGGCTTTTTCAATCAGGGAGACAAGATCAGGATCAGAAAAGAAATGCCGCCAGTTAATGGCAGCCGCGCTATCAACAGAAACAGAGCCCTGTAGCTGCGGAGTGTCATACTTCTTTGGTACGTTGAATTTCTCTTTTTTTTCCAACAGAGAAAGCGGATGAAAAAACGATTTTGCAAAAACGGGCGCTTGAACGCCACCCATAGAAGCTATGAGGGCTAAAAGACCAACGATTCTTTTTCTATCTATTCCGCGCATGGTTGTGACTAATTCTCAGGCCTCATTTTTTCAAGCAGCGATTTAAGTCGTCCTTTTAGCTTTTTGGTTTATTTTCAACGGTTCTATTGGGTGATTCAGGATTGGTCGGGTTAGTTGGTGAAGTCGGTGCCGTAGGCGCTGTTGGTGATTTCGGCGCTGCAGGTGAAGATGTCGGTGCAGTCGACGATTTCTCCGCCGTTGGCGGCGTCGGTGCAGTCGACGATT